>JAKFCP010000022.1:0-336956 GCA_036676565.1 Pedobacter sp. | reverse complement strand
TCAGTGGAAAATGATCAATTCTCTTTTGATGGATTATTACCGAATCGAGGAGGAAGATAGTTATTACAGTATTTTACCCACTGCTACCCAATATGCCAGAAATGCAATTTTTTCAGGATTTATGCCCTTGGAAATGGAGCGGCATTTTCCTAAAATGTGGCAGAACGATGAGGATGAGGGAGGTAAAAACCTGTTCGAAGAAAAATTTCTTGCTGAGCAGATTCAGCGTGTTATGCGCAAGGAATGCAAATATTCATACAATAAGATCTTAACATTTGAGCAAGGGAAAAATATCAGTGAAAACCTGAATAATTTAATGGGTAATGATCTGAATGTTATCGTTTATAATTTTGTTGACATGCTTTCTCATGCACGAACCGATATGGCGATGATAAGGGAACTTGCAAACGATGAAGCAGCATACCGCTCTTTAACCCTATCCTGGTTCGAGCACTCACCTTTATTGGATGCTTTAAAAAAGCTTTCCCAGAAAAAAATAAAACTGATTATAACTACTGACCACGGCACAATACGGGTAAAACATCCAAGTAAAGTGATTGGCGACCGCAATACCAACTCAAATTTGAGATATAAACAGGGTAAAAATCTCGATTTCAATTCAAAAGATGTGTTTCACGTCAAAAATCCGCATGAAGCAATGCTTCCAAAACTGCACATGAGTTCGAGTTTTATTTTTGCAAAAGAAGATAGCTTTTTCGTGTACCCCAATAATTACAACCATTTTGTTAATTACTTCAACGAAACATTCCAGCATGGGGGCATTTCTATGGAAGAAATGATTGTCCCATATGTAACCTACAGTCCTAAATAATCAATAATAACAATTTTTATCGCTTTATAATTCGATCTAATGAACATCCGGGTCAATAACGAAGGGGAATTACATCAGGCAGCATCTGAAATGCTAAAATTTGCGGAAAAAGAAAAAGTCTTTCTGTTTGAGGGCGAAATGGGTGCAGGAAAAACAACCCTGATCAAAGCATTATGCTTTGTCCTTGGCATGAAAGAAACGGCAAGCAGCCCTACCTATTCAATTGTGAATGAATATGTATATCCCGGGGGGAAAATTTATCATTTCGATTTTTTTCGCATCAAATCCCAGAATGAAGCTTTTGACATAGGCTTTGAAGAATATCTTGCATCAGGAGAATATTGTTTTATCGAATGGCCTCAAAACATCTCCGACCTTTGGCCACCGAATTACATTAGAATAACGATCTCAGAAGGCGAAAATGGATTGCGTAATATCTACGCAGACAAGGTTTAAACTGAATTAATCCGAATTAAGTCCTTCCTGTTTTAAAAATTTCGTACCTTCATTACCCTTATTAGAACCCGCATGATGAGTGAATTATCTGACATTGCAAAACAAGCCATGATGCAACCGCAGGAGGCGATGTTGGAGCTTAGAAACAAAAAGAACAACCTCTATATCGGTATACCCAAAGAGACCTCTTTCCAGGAAAACAGAATCGCATTAACACCTTTATCTGTTGGTTTATTAGTCCAGCATGGACATGAGGTCGTAATTGAAGCCGGAGCCGGTCTGGCTGCAAACTTTACGGATAATCATTACAGTGAACAGGGAGCTCAGATCGTTTATGATAAAAAGGAAATTTACAAAGCTGATCTGATCATCAAAATAGCACCTCCAACAGAAGATGAAGTAGAAATGATGAAGATGGGGCAGGTTCTTTTCTCCGCCCTGCAGATGTCGACCATGAAAGCCGATTTTCTGAAGGCTCTGATGAAAAAGAATATTACCGCTCTTTCCTTTGAGTACCTCCGTGATGAAGGAAATGTACTCAGCGTGGTCAGGGCAATGAGTGAAATTGTGGGGGCAACCTCAGTCCTTATTGCTGCCGAATACCTGAGCAACGTATTTGAAGGTAAAGGCTTGATGCTTGGCGGAATAACAGGTGTACCTCCAACGGAGATCGTTATTTTAGGTGCCGGTACAGTTGGCGAATATGCTGCGCGAACTGCTATCGCTCTCGGAGCCGAGGTTAAGGTTTTTGACAGTTCTATTTACAGGTTACGCCGGCTGCAAAATAATATTGGAAGCCGTGTATTTACTTCGGTTATTCAGCCTGTAGTGCTGCAAAAAGCCATCTGCAGTTGTGACGTTGCTATTGGAGCCATTCGCGCCAATCATGGAAGAAGTCCCTGTATTGTTTCGGAGGAAACTGTAAGTAAAATGAAGCCAAACTCTGTGATCATTGATGTAAGTATCGATCAGGGTGGCTGTTTTGAAACCTCAAGCGTAACTAATCATACTGTCCCTACTTTCAGAAAATACGATGTAATCCATTACTGCGTTCCAAACATAGCATCAAGGGTATCACGAACAGCAACCTATGCTTTGACAAATATTTTCACCCCAATCATACTCGACATAGGTGAAATGGGGGGAATAATGAACCTGATTTGGGAAAGACCCGGCATCCGCAATGCAATCTACCTTTATCAGGGAAAGCTTACCAATAAAGATCTGTCCGACCGATTTAATATCCCAATGAAAGATCTGGATCTGCTGATCGTTTCAAACCGATGATGAAGAAACTTCTATTACTAATCCTCCTTTTCGGATTTTCTGAAGTTTATTCGCAGATTATAAATCCCTATGGTTTACAGATCATCAATGAGCATTCTGATTATAAAAAATCGATAGAAAAAGATAAAAACAAGCAGCTGATTGAAATCAAAAAAAGTATCCCGGATATTAAACTGGACATTCGGTACGCCGGAAAAAACAATTTTGCTAAGCAGGCTGTATACAAACAGGCAAGGGCATTTGCGAGGCTTCCGGTAGTCGAAGCCCTTAAAAATGTTCAAAGTGAGCTCAAAAAATCAGGCTACGGACTAAAAATATTTGACGGATACCGCCCTTACAGTGTAACCGTAAAATTCTTTGCCATTGCCTCTGATAAGAGTTTTGTTGCGAATCCAAAGGATGGATCACGGCATAACAGGGGTTGTGCGATTGATCTGACCCTGATCGATCTGAAAACCGGAAAAGAACTGGAGATGCCTACCCCTTACGACAGCTTCGCTGCCGAAGCCGCATCAGATTTTATGAATCTTCCTGCCAATGTAATTCAGAACCGTGAATTATTACGCAGCACAATGGAAAAACATGGATTCAGAGTTCTCAATAATGAGTGGTGGCATTTTGATTTTATCGGCTGGAAGAACTATGAGTTGATGGATATTCCTTTCGAAGATCTGTAAATTAACCATTCCCGTTTATCTTCTTTGCGAGAATTTCAAGCTCTTCTTTCTCATGGGTACTGTTGATCACGATTCTGTGAACTGGCTTAGCTTTTGGATCGGGATAAGGAAAGGATGAAATATTGATGCCATTTTTTAACAAATCGATCGCAATTTCATCATCCAGAAGCAGAAAAACCGGAAAATCATTAATGAAAAAAAGCTTTTTTGTTGATTCCAGCAGATCTGTAAATAGCCTTAAATTTCTTCGCAGATTAAGAAGTTCCTGAGCATAAATCTCACCCGCATGTACAAAAGCATAAAGCATCCCGGGTGATGGGGGTGAACTGCCAACATAAACAGGTGAATTTCTCAGCTTTTTAATACCTGCAGAATTTCCAAGAATAAGGCCCGCATCAAAACCCAGTGCTTTGGCCATCGACGCAATTACAAAGGTCTCGATATTGGTTAATTGTGGCAGTCTGCTATAAATACCCTCACCCCGATTTCCGGTAATTCCAATTCCATGGGAATCATCTATGAGAAGCACAAGCTCTTTAAGGGGATCAATACGTTTTAACCAATCGAAATTATAAATTTCCGGTATCAGGTTGTTGAGCGAATTGCTGATGATCATTACAGGCTGATCAGATCCATTGATCAGGTTTATAGTCTTCTCCGTCCATTCCTCAAATTTTATTCGTGGTGCCGCAGGTCTTCCAATCCAGAGTGCCGGATGGGTATCGGGAGCATAAATTAACAGATGAGTTTCATAATATTGCTGAACAAGCAGCTGAGCAGCAAGATATCCGCTCGACAGGAAGATCGAATCTTCGGCTCCGAACCGCCTGGCCGCTTCATTTTCGGCAATGGAAAAAATATCCAGCGTGATATTATTATTTCTGGATGCCCCATGGTTTATACCGTAAATCTCAATACCCTCAAAAACAAGCTTTTTGAAAGCCTGGTTATGAGGGATTCCTAAATAGGCTGTGCCACCAAAAAATAGGCTTAAGCCTGTTCCTTTCTTCATTCTTTTTTAAACTTATCAGTAGATGTGCCTATTTTACTATGCTGCTGTGATGTGTTTTACCGTATTGCTGTGTTTTAAGTTCTGCCTTCCCTTTTGAATCAATTTTTAGCTCAAAGAAGAAATCATAATCATCATCGCTGAGCGCAGTAAGAGGCCGTTGGGCACCAAAAGCATCCAGCAGTTCCAGTACAGTATTCGAATGCCCAACAATTAAAACTTTATGCCCGATATGCTTTGCTTTTACAAGTTCTGCAATACTTCGAAAATCTTGGGCATCGTAAGTCTGGATCTCAATATTGCTGTTTTTTGCTGAATGGTAAGCAGTCTGGCTTGTTCTTTTATACTTGGTTGCAAAAGCTGCATCAAGTTTAATTTCTTTCAATTTACTGGCTAATGCCTCTGCCCTTTCCCTGCCCTCCACACTAAGTTCTGGATCCTGATTCTTGGGGTCAGAAACATCTTTTTCGGCATGTCTGACTATATATATAGTGGTAATACCCGGTGCATCTGTTCTGCAGCTTAATGCAACTGCAGCCAACAATACTATAAGCCCGATCTTAATTTTGTTCATAATTCTGGTTTTTGTTATGGCGGATTAACATGCATTGAAACCGATCAATAGTTTTTATAAATCTTCGTGATCAGCTTCTCCATCTCAGAACGTATTTCTGCCGTCGGCCTGATAAAATTATTATTCATGAATGAAAAAATCAGCTTTTTACCTGAAGCTGTGATCAGATACCCGCTTAAATTATGATTGTTTGATAGGCTTCCTGTTTTAGCAAAAACATAAGGCTTATCTGCTTTAAAAAGATTTTTCAGTGTTCCAGTTTTGCCACCCTGAGGTAAGAGGTCAAAAAGACGGTCCTGATTTCCAACCTCATCATAAATTTTTTCACAGAGCCTAACCATGCTTCGTGGGGTAAACAAATTTTGTCGGGAAAGGCCTGAACCATCTACCCAAACTGCTTTATCCGGAAGATCAGTAAGAAAGTTCTTTTTAACGTAATCAATCACGACTGCAGTATTCATTTCCATTCCCCTGCTGGCAGCAATATTTAGAAGGATTTGTTCTGCAATGAAATTATCACTTGGTAATAACATTTTTTTATAGAGTGTATCCGCAGAAATGCTGTTCCAGGTTTGGGTTTGTGCAGGTTTTGAAAAATTGATATTGCCTGAAAAGCTTGGAATGCTTTGTTTTAACAAATCTCCCAATAAGTCATCTGATACTTTAAACGGAATTACCTGGCTAAATCCGGTAGGTGCACTTGAATTGGGCTGATGAAATATATTACTAAAGATTTCACGTTTGATGCGGAATCTTGCCGGGCTTCCGGATGGGTCTGTATGCATTATCAGTTGCCCTCCTGTACTAAATACGGGGTATCTTTGTAATCCAGTGGCATTTTTACTGAAACGAACCACATTTCCATAGAGTGGCAGGTCTGACATCTCTGGCTGGTAATACTCGTTATAATCATCATAAGTCCAGCCAACACCATAAAAATCACCGGTAAATACACCTTTTGCCCGATAAATCTTCTTTCCTGCTGTATTGAGTTTTTGCAATACCCGCTGCTCCTTAAATTGAGGATCAAGAAAGGAGGGATCTGCTGTGCCCCAGAAGATTAAAGAATCGCCACGTTCAATATATTGGAGGCCGGCAATTGAATCCTTCAATAGCTTCAAGCCGGCATAAAAAGTAAATAATTTTGTGTTGGAGGCCGGAGTAAAATATTTATCATCATTCAGCCCGCTAATCATTTTCCTCTTGCTGAGATCATAAAGCGCAAAGCCTGTAAAATGATCATTCAGTATCTCCGAACTCCTGAGCATTTTAAGAATTTTTCGTCTAGGTATCGGTTTTGAAAAAGAAGCTTCTATGATCAGAAAAGACAGGATAATTAATAATAATAGCTTTGTTTTCATCAGAATAATTTAAAATCCGGCTGGGTATCGGAGACAGAACGCTTAATTTTTTAAAAATAGAAAAGAATTATGGAATGCTATGCAGTCTTTGCTAATAAGATCTTAAAAATAGAGCCCTGAATATTATATTATGACGTAACTTGTTATGGATAATTGAGTCTCAAAAACAATTTGATTTCAAAGAAAGGATTTTCATTGTACAGGATTTTCTATACAATAGCAATTATTATTCTGTTTGCCGGAAATGCTTTTGCCCAAAAATTCGAGTTCAGTGGAAACAGAAAAAGGGAAACCATTGCATTCAGGATGATAAAAAACCAAATGGTTATCCAGCTTCATATCAACGGAAAGGGGCCATTCAACTTCATTCTGGATACAGGAGTAGGTTTGGTTCTGATATCTGATCCTAAATTAATTGACTCCGTATCTTTTCAAAATCTCAGAAGCATCTATATTACAGGCTTTGGCGAAGGTGAAAAATTAAGTGCATACATAGCACCTTCTGTTGAACTTCGAATAGGAAATACTATCGCAAAAAATATTTCGGCGGCAATTCTTAAAAAGGATATTTTTGAATTATCAAACTATGTAGGCATTCCCATTCATGGTCTGATTGGTTATGAATTTTTCCAGAGTTTTGTCGTCAGGCTAAACTTTTTAACTAGTACGATCACTGTTTTTCAACCCGAAAGAGCTTATGTCCCAAGAAAGGGTAACCGTATTCCACTTAGTATAGAAGAAAGAAAGCCTTACATTAATACCAACATTCAACTAAAATCTGGCAAAAAGCTGCCTGTAAAACTCATCATTGATACTGGTGCCGGTCATCCAGTTTCTCTTGAAACAATGGACGGGGTTCCATTTGAATTGCCGGATGAACGTATAAGGGCTAACCTTGGAGTTGGTTTAACCGGGCCGATTGATGGTTACATCGGAAGGATCTCATCCCTGCAATTAGGAAAGTATACACTCAATAATGTTATTGCGGCATTTCCCGATTATGAGGATGCGGCTTCAAGGGTGTTTTCAATAAACAGAAATGGAAATATGGGTCTTGAAATCATAAAAAGATTTAACGTTGTATTTGATTACAACAGGGCAGCCATGTACATTAAACCTCTTGCAACTTTAAGGGAAGCTTTTGAACATGATATGGCCGGATTGGAAATTGGTTCAGCCGGTGAAAATTACAAACGATTTATTATTACCAGAGTTGAGCCCTCCTCTTCGGCTGATCTCGAAGGACTTATGAAAGGCGATGAAATTCTGGCCATTAACTTTAAACCAGTGTCAGAAATGTCATTATCGGAAATAGATACTATGTTCAGGTCAAGAAACGGGCGAAATTTTGTTATAGATGTCTTATTAAAAGATGGGAAAAGTAAGCGGAGGGTGATATTAACCCTGAATAAAAGAATTTAATTTCAAATTAAAGTATTAAATCAATTAAATATTAATTATTGTATTAATTACTAAAAGTGCCGTTTATAAATTTTTTTGTATCATAATTATTCGAAAGATTATGGCTGATTTAATTTATTGTCAAAAAGTGCAAAAAAATTATAAATATTCACACCAATCAATAGATTTGTAAATTCCTCATAACCTAACCATTATATAAAATTCTATGATAATAAACTTTCGTCATTTGCAGTTCGCCGCAATATCCGCACTGATTTTTGTATCCGGGCTTGATTATGTTCAGGCACAGGATCGCAACAAACCTGCTGCACCGGCTACTGAGCCAGCTAAGCCGGCAACTCCGGCAGCTGCAACTCCTCCAAAAACCGGTATCAGACCTTATAAAGAGGTTATCACTGATAAAGCAAAAACCGACAAAGGTTTATTTAAGGTTCACAGGTTGGATGGAAAATATTTTTATGAGATTCCAGACTCTTTGTTAAACCGTGAAATGCTCGTAGTTACCCGCTATTCCAGAACCCCGACAATTGACGGAACCTATGGCGGCGAAGAACTAAACGAACAGATCTGGAAATGGCAAAGAAAAGATAAACAGATATTGATACGGATTCCTTCGTACCGAAATATTGCCGACAAAAATACAGAGATGTATCAGGCTGTAAGAAATTCTAATCTTGATGCTGTGTTATCATCGTTTGAGATAAAAGCCATTAATAAGGATTCCAGTTCAGTCGTTATAGATGTAACTGACCTTTACGCAAAGGATGTCCAGTCCCTTGGTTTGCCGCAATCAATGCGCACTCAGTATAAAATTACAACGATGGATGATACCCGTTCTTATATCGATACCATCAAATCATTCCCAATCAATATTGAGGCTCGATCATTAAAAACATACCGTGCAACAGATCCTCCGGGAGATAAATCGATCGGTTCAATGACCGTTGAGATTCACAATTCAATGCTTTTACTACCAAAGGTTCCTTATAAACCTCGTTTTTCGGATGAGAGGGTTGGCTTTTTCGGTCAGAGCCAGACAGATTACGGACTCGATGCACAAAAAGCAGAGGTTACAAGATATATTCATCGATGGAAGCTCGAACCAAAGGATCCGGCTGCTTACAAACGTGGTGAATTGGTAGAACCTAAAAAGCAGATCGTTTACTATATTGACCCGGCGACCCCGGTCAAATGGAGACCTTACCTGATTGAGGGGGTAAAAGACTGGAATGCAGCATTTGAAGAAGCAGGATTTAAAAATGCAATCACTGCAATGGAGGCTCCTCTAAACGATCCCGACTGGTCGCCTGAAGATGCACGCTATTCTGTGATCCGTTATTTTGCCTCCAATATCCCGAATGCTTATGGACCACATATTTCTGATCCGCGTTCCGGAGAGATCATGGAATCAGATATAGGTTGGTATCATAATGTTATGAACCTGGTTCGGAACTGGTTCTTCGTTCAAACTGCAGCCATCAATCCTGAGGCCCGCAGTCCTAAATTCAGGGATGAGGTTATGGGTCAGCTGGTACGCTTTGTTTCTTCCCATGAGGTTGGACACACCCTTGGACTTCCACATAATTTCGGATCAAGTGTGGCCTACCCGGTCGATTCCCTGCGTTCGCCATCTTTCACCAAAAGAAAGGGCGGAACAGCACCATCGATCATGGATTATGCACGATTTAACTATATAGCCCAGCCCGGAGATGAAGGAGTTGTATTATATCCCGGAATTGGAGACTATGATAAATGGGCTATTAAATGGGGATATACCTGGTTTGATAACCAAACACCTGAAGAAGAGGCGAAAACATTGAACAAATGGACCATAGAAAGAGCCGGAAACCCTGTTTATTTCTACGGTCAGCAAACAGGTAACCCAATTGATCCGCGAGCTCAATCCGAAGATCTGGGTGATGATGCTATGAAGGCTTCAAAATATGGAATTGCCAATCTGAAACGTATTTTGCCGAATATTGAGAAATGGACCTATGAGGAAGGCAAGCCATACGATAACCTGAAAGAACTTTACGGCGAAGTACTAAGCCAGTGGAATCGCTATATGGGTCATGTACGTTCAAATATTGGTGGCATCTATGAAGATGATAAAACCTATGAACAAAAAGGGCCGGTTTATACACATGTTGCTAAGGCAAAACAAAAGGAAGCCGTAAAATTCATTAACGAACAAGCCTTTATGACCCCGGGCTGGATGCTTGATCAGAATGTACTTAACAAATTTGATAATGCAGGAATTGTTGACCGTTTAAGAAGAACACAGGTTGGTGTGCTGAACGGAATTCTTGATTTTGGACGTCTGAACCGGGTTATTGATAATTCTGTGAAAAACGGGCTTAATTCATATCCAATGGATGAATTATTTGCAGATCTGCGCAATGGTATTTGGTCAGAATTAAAAACCGGAGCAAATTTAGATACTTATCGACGAAACTTGCAGCGTGCCTATATCGAAAGGATGTCATATCTTCTGAATGAAAATGAAACTCCGGTACCACCACAATTTGCAGCTTTTGCCGGACCACAGATTGATGTTTCACAATCAGATATCCGTCCGATGGCCAGACAAGAACTTAAATTATTGGCAGTGCAGGTTAGATCTGCACTACCGAGATATTCAAACCCGACATTAAGGGCACATCTTGACGATGTTCTGGTTCGTATCGCTGAAGCTTTGGATCCTAAAAAATAAGAATCGCTTTTAACATAAAAGCCCTGGCAATTATTTGGCCGGGGCTTTTTATTTAATGAGTTTTGGTAAATTAGAGCAATTTTTATTGCTATGAAGATCTTTACAATTACCGCATTATTGCTGTTGTTTATCACTGGCAGAATATTTGCTCAATCTGATTCTCTGGCTGTGCTAAAAGCCGATTGGAAGAAAGAGAAAATAACATCCGGAGTTCGTTTAAAGACCTTCTGGTTTAATAAATCGCTCTTTAATTCTAATCAGAATGTTAGTATCCTGGAAATAAAACAAAAAAGAGGCCTCTCTTTAGATCTGGCCTTTGATACCAAAATACTTCAAAAAACCAGTGATTTTGGCAAACAAAATAATGCCATTGCAGCATTAAACGGGACTTTCTTTGATATGGCAAATGGAGGCTCTGTAGATTATATCCGTGCAGATGGCTTTGTAATCAATGAAAACCGTCTCGGGAAGAACGGTAATAGGGCCGGGCATCAGGAATCTGCTCTGGTGTTCAATAGAGGGAAGTTGAGTATTGAAAAATGGAATGGGAAGCAGGATTGGGAGCAATCACTTCAGGGAGAAGATATTATGGTAAGCGGACCGCTCCTGATGTTGAATCAGACTGTAGAAAAACTGGACACATCAAACTCCTTCAATAAAACCAGGCATCCCCGAACGGCTGTTGCCATAACAAAGAATAAGCGGGTTCTGTTAATCACAGTAGATGGCCGGAATGAAAATTCTGCAGGCATGAGCCTTTTCGAATTAACAAAGCTCATGCACTGGTTAAATGCCGATGATGCTATAAATTTAGATGGCGGCGGATCAACAGCTTTATGGATAAATAATTATTTGGAAACCGGGATTGTCAATTTCCCTTCCGATAATCGAAAATGGGATCATGATGGTGAGCGGAAGGTTGCAAATGTGGTGCTTTTAAAGAAAAAATAAATCATAATGGTCACATATCTGTTAATTATGTACCCAAGTCCCTGAATTACACCAATTATATTTATTTTTCGTTAAATTCATGTAAACTATCCTGTTGAAATATTAAGTATGAACAAGCCGGAAGATAACTATGTTTATCTTATCAATAAAATTGATGGTTTTATACGAAAGTATTACCTGAATAAAGTCGTAAAAGGTTCTATCTTTTTGGCTTCATCTTTCCTTGCTGCCTACTTGATTTTCACATTTGCAGAGTACTGGGGTCATTTTGATCCGACAATAAGAAGTATTCTTTTTTATACTTTCATTACAGGCAATACATTCGTCCTTGCTGCCTATATCATACTTCCGCTTTTGGCGTATTTCAGGCTTGGAAATACAATAAGCCATGAACAGGCATCTGCTATCATTGGCAGACATTTTACACCTGTAAAAGACAAATTGTTAAATACCCTGCAATTAAAAAAGCTTTCAGAACTCAACCCGGAACAGCGCAGCCTAATTGATGCCAGTATTAATCAAAAAGTTGCCGAGCTAAGACCTGTTCCATTTTCTTCTGCGATTCATATTAATGAAAACCGAAAATATTTGAAATACCTGTTAGCCCCTTTATCAATCATCATAATTGTTTTCTTTGCAGCACCGTCTATACTTAGTGAAAGTACAGAACGATTGATAAATCACAATAAAAGATTCGTTAAAAAAGCTCCATTCAGTTTTGAAATTCTAAATGAGCAGTTATCTGTTGTGCAGGGAGGTGATTTTACCCTCTTGGTAAAACTTGCCGGTAATGAAATCCCGGCAGAAATTTACCTTGAAGACGGACTAAATACCTTCAAACTTGATAAGGAAAATATCATCCGCTTTAAATATACTTTCAGAAACCTGCAGAAAAACAAAAAGATAACACTGAAGGCTGGTGAATTTCGCTCAGAAGATTATGTACTTGAGGTAAAAGCCAGACCTGCACTTCTGGATTTTGATGTATTAATTGAATATCCCAGCTATGTCAACAAAAGCAATGAGACCCTCGAAAATACAGGCGACTTAAGTGTTCCTGAAGGTTCACGTATCAGCTGGAAATTCAGAGCGAAAAACTCTGACAAAATTGATATAGTGATGGACAAGAAAAGCTTTCTTTTAAAGGAATCCGGAGAAAACCTGTTTAACTTCAGCTTTAAAGCAATAAAAAATCTGTCATACAGCATCAGACCATTAAATTCCGAGGGTGCTGAATCAGAAGGTGTTTCCTATGAACTAAGGGTGATACCCGATCTTCTTCCGGTGATTGATGTGAACGAGCGGGCAGATTCTGTTAATTCAAGGCTCCTTTATTTTGTTGGGCAAGCCAGTGATGATTATGGTTTTTCAAAACTCAATTTCAATTACAGAGTGCTTTCTGAAAAAACGGAAAATGAGAAAAAGTCAGAAATCAAATCTGTAAAACTTGATAAAAATGCTCTTCAGAGTAACTTTTTCTATGTATGGGATATTAACGAAGTAGCAGCAAAACCGGGAGAGCAGATTGAATATTATTTTGAATTGTTTGATAATGATGGAGTTAATGGTCCGAAATCTGTTAAATCTTCTATAAAAACTTTGAAATTACAATCTGAAGCCGAGTTAGAGAAAAAACTGGAGGCAAACTCCGAACAGATAAAGAAAAAGATGGAGCAGGCGATCAAAAAATCTGCTCAGCTGGAGAAAGATACAAAAAGATTAAACCAGGAACTTCTGAATAAAAAAAGTCTTTCATTTGAAGAAAGAAAGCAAATCGAAAACCTTCTCCAAAAACAAAAAGAGATTGATGAACTAGTTAAAGAGATCCAAAAGGAGAACAAGCAAAATTTGGCTGAACAGCAGGAGGAAAATGAGCAGATTCTTGAAAAGCAAAAACAAATTGAGGAGCTTTTCAACAATGTACTGGATGAAAAGACACGCGAAATTTTGAAAAATATCGAAAAGCTTCTTGAAAAAAACAATAAAAACCTAACGCAGGAAGAGTTGTCCAAAATGCAGATGGACAATAAATCGCTGCAAAAAGAACTTGACCGCATTTTAGAGCTTTACAAACAGCTTGAATTCGATCAAAAACTTACCAATACTATAGAAAAACTAAGTGAGCTGGCTGAGACTCAGGAAGCACTGAGTGAAAAATCACAGGATAAAAAGGCAGAGCTTGAAGAACTAAAAGATGAGCAAAAACAGCTCCAGGAAGATTTCAAAGAATTGAAAGAAGAGCTCAGTGAACTTGAACAAAAAAACGAAGAGCTTGAACAAAAGAATGATTTTGAGAATCAGGAAAAGGCAAAGCAGGAAATAGACCGGGAACAACAAAAAAGCTCTGAAAATCTGGAGAAAAAAGATCAAAAGAAAGCATCAGAAAGCCAAAAGAAGGCTGCTGCAGAAATAAAAAAGCTGACTAAAGATCTGCAGAGTATGCAACAGGAATCAGAGGAGAAGGAAAGCGAGGTTAATGTCAAAAGCCTTCGCGAAATACTGGATAATCTCATTACCAGCTCTTTTGATCAGGAAAAAACAATGCAAATAGTACGGCAAACCAATACAAGTGATCCCAACTATATTATTCAGAGCCAAAAACAGAAAGACATTCAAATAAATCTGAAAATGATTGAGGATAGCCTTTACTCTCTGAGTAAAAAGGTCCCTCAGATTCAATCCGTCGTAAACAAAGAAATTCAGACAATAAATTTTAATGTTGGAAAAGCGATAGAAAGTCTTGGAGAGCGCCGAACAGCCGAGGCAAACCGCAACCAGCAATTTGCCATGACTTCTATCAATAACCTTGCTTTAATGTTAAATGAAGCACTGGAGCAATTACAGCAGGCGCAGCAGAATGGCAAGCCCGGAGGGAAAGGTAAACAAAAACAGAATCTTTCGCAGCTTAGTAAAATGCAGGAACAATTGAATAAGAACATGCAAAAAGCAAGGGAAGACATGCAGAAACAGGGTCAGCAGAAACAGGGTCAGCAGGGTAAAAGTAGCCGGGAAATGAGTGAGCAACTTGCGAAAATGGCAAGAGAGCAACAGATGATAAGGCAGGCTATGCAAGAGATCAATAAAATGGAAAATAAGGATGGAAAGGGGGCTTTGGGAAATCTGGATAAATTAATGAAAGAGATGGAACAAACTGAAACAGATCTCGTAAACAAACGAATACAACAGGAAACACTAAGCCGACAACAGGAGATTCTCAGTAAACTACTTGACGCAGAAAAAGCAGATCGGGAACGCGAACAGGATCAGAAAAGAGAAAGCAAAGAAGGTATTACACCAGCACCTGCTAATTCAATTATTTTGCAGGAATTCCAGAAGATCAAGCAAAAAGAAATCGATTTGCTAAAAACCGTGACCCCTTCATTAAATTCATTTTACAAAATAAAAGTGGGGGATTATTTTAAATATTTAAATTCGGGGGATAAATGAGTAAGCAGACAGAATTTTCAGATAATACTTCATTGTATACTCTGCAATTACCTTCCAGGATTGACAGTATTACCATCGTTGAAAATTTCATTGATGAGTTGAGTGCAAAATATGGTTTCAGCGATGAGCTTTATGCAAATGTGCTGACCTGTCTTAGTGAGGCTGTGATTAATGCAATTGTTCATGGAAACCGCGAAAGCTTAGAAAAAAAGGTATATATCAACCTCGAAGTTATCGAAGATAAGCGACTTATTTTTACAATATCTGATGAAGGTGATGGCTTTGATTTTAATAATTTGCCCGATCCAACCGCTCCTGAGAACATTGAGAATTTAACAGGCAGAGGGGTATTTATTATAAAAAAGCTTGCTGATCAGTGTATCTTTAATTCTAAAGGTAACGAGCTCGAACTCCATTTTAAAATTTAATGGGCCAAATACCTATTAATTTCTTTACTGAAGACATATCCTTTAACTTAAAACAAAAAGGACTAGTCAGAACCTGGATAAAGAATACAATTATTGCCGAAAAACATCGGCTCAGGCTTTTAAATTTCATTTTCTGCAGCGATTCCTATCTCCTGAATATCAATCGGCAATATCTGAAGCATGATACTTATACTGATATAATTACTTTCGACAATAGCGAGGTGAAGCAGGAAATCGTCGGAGATATCTTTATCAGTCTGGAAAGGATCAGAGAAAACGCTGTAGAACTTGATGTAAATGAAAAAGATGAGCTCCACAGAGTGATGATCCATGGAACACTTCATCTTCTTGGATATCCTGATAAAAGCAAGTCCGCAAAAGCTCTCATGACAGAAAAAGAAGATTTTTATCTCTCAAAAAGAGCTTTTTGAGTTTATTGCATCGGAACCTCGATGATCAATACCCTGGAATTTTCACTGAACTTGATTTCTAATGTTTCGGTGTCGTAAATGCCCAATGCATCACGCGTATTTAATAGGATGCCATCCAATTCTGCCTTACCGTCAATTACAAATACATATGCTCCGTTTCCGGGATGCTGTATGTTATAATAAGCCGTTTTTCCGCTATCAAAAGTTCCCAGACTGAAGAATGCATCCTGATTGATCCACATTACATTATCTCCATCATGTGGTGAAACCAGTGTCAGAAATGAATTGTTTGCTTTCTCAAGGTCATACCTCATCTGGTCGTAACGGGGTTGAATATTTCGCTCCTTTGGAAATACCCAGATCTGGAGCAAACTTGCTTCCTCAGTAGAAGAACCATTAAATTCCGAATGACGGATTCCGCTTCCTGCAGACATGACCTGTACTTCACCGTAACTGATATTACCCTCTGAACCCAGACTATCCTTGTGGGCCAGGACTCCCTTTAAAGGAATGGTTACAATTTCCATATTATCGTGACCATGGGTCCCAAATCCCATTCCGGGGGCAATAGTATCGTCATTCAGCACCCTTAATAAACCAAAATGAACCTTTGAAGGATCATGATACTGGCCAAAACTAAATGAATGAGCTGCTTTCAACCAGCCATGATCCTGAATTCCACGATCTGCTGCGCGATGAATAATCTTTTTCATGTTTTTGATTTAAATTACATGTTTAAACATACAATATTAATTCCAAACTTAGTAATGCGTACCTTTGCAGATTAATAAGACAAATTAATGCCATATCAAGTCATTTTAGTTGGGGCAAGCGGACTTATTGGCAGTCACTTACTCTCTGCACTAATCGAATCCGCTGAAATATCCAGGATATTGCTGATGCTTAGAAAGCCACTTAACATTCCTATTCCTAAAGTTCAGGAATTGATCGTTAATTTTGATGAATTAGAGCACTTTTCTACTGAGATCGGGGGTGATATTATGTATAGCTGTCTGGGTACCACCAAGGCTGCGACTCCGGATTCGGGTCAATACAGAAAAATAGATTTTGAATATCCCTTAGAGCTCGCAGAGATTGGAATAAGAAATGGAGTTACGCAATTTCATTTGGTTTCATCGCTTGGAGCAAATGCATCAGCCTCTAACTCCTATCTGAAACTAAAGGGAGAACTGGAAAATGAACTAAAAAAACTATCCATTCCATCATTACATATCTATCAGCCTTCACTCTTAACCGGAAATCGCAAAGAGTCCCGCCTGCTCGAAAAGTTTGCTATCTATGCTTTTAAAGTAATTGACTCGCTTCTTATAGGCCCATTAAAAAAATACCGCAGCATCAAGGCAGAAACCGTTGCTCGGGCAATGCTTAATCAATCATTAAAAGAACTTAAAGGAACTTTTATATATCCTTCCATACAAATACAAGAATTAGCGTGAGCATTTTATCTACAGAACAATTAGGACATTCATTTAACGATAACTGGTTATTTAAGGACCTTTATTTCGGCCTGAATAAAGGCGATCGGGTAGCACTGGTTGGTATTAACGGAACAGGAAAATCAACATTGCTTAGAATACTTTCAGGTATTTTACAAGCAAGTCTTGGTAAAGTTGTAACCGAGCGGGATCTGAGAATAGGTTACCTGGAACAAGACCCTCAATTTAGCAATCAGGAAACCATCAGCGACTTCATATATTCAATTGGAAATGAACGTCAGCAACTAATCCGTCAATACGAAGAAGCTGTAAATCAGGAAGTTCACGATGAAAAAGTACTGAACAGACTAATGGATGAATTAAGTAATGCCAATGCCTGGGAGTATGAATATGAAATAAAAACAATTCTTGGCAGGATGGGAATACAGCATCTGGAACAAAAAATTGCAACCCTTTCGGGAGGACAAAGAAAGCGCCTGGCACTTGCTAAACTACTGATCGACGACCCTGATGTTTATATTCTGGATGAACCAACCAACCACCTGGATATTGAAACAATAGAATGGCTGGAAAGTTATATGACAAGCGGGCAAAAAACAATATTGCTGGTTACTCACGACAGATACTTTCTGGATAATGTTTCTACCAGGATTATCGAACTTGACAGGGGTAAAATTCAAAACTT
This sequence comes from Pedobacter sp., assembly GCA_036676565.1. Taxonomy (GTDB): domain Bacteria; phylum Bacteroidota; class Bacteroidia; order Sphingobacteriales; family Sphingobacteriaceae; genus Daejeonella. The sequence goes on along the minus strand of JAKFCP010000022.1, from coordinate 319,226 downwards.
TAATGGAAATTACAGCTACTACCTGGAGAAGAAGGCAGAACAAAATGCTGCTGAAGACGCTACATATAGTAAAAACACAAACCTGCTGAAAAAAGAACTGGAATGGATGCGTCGTCAGCCAAAGGCCAGAACAACAAAATCAAAGTCAAGGATCGACTCATTTTATGACCTTGAAGAAAAAACGAAGGGCAGAAATGTCAAATCATCTCTTGAATTAAGTGTTAATGTTTCAAGACAAGGGAATAAGATCCTGGAACTGGAGCATGTGGGTAAATCTTTTAATGGTAAACCAATAATCAATGATTTCAGCTATACCTTTAAAAAAGGCGACAGAATTGGAGTAGCCGGTAAGAATGGAACTGGGAAATCTACACTGTTAAATATTATTACGGGGGCCATAAAGCCCGACAGCGGTAAGGTTAATGTGGGTGAAACGACCGTGTTTGGCTATTACAGACAAGGTGGGCTCGAATTTAAAGAAGATGAGCGTGTAATTGATGTGGTCAAGAATATTGCAGAATATATAACAATGGCTGATGGGAAAAATCTTACTGCCAGTCAGGTTCTAACTCACTTTCTCTTTCCGCCAGCAAAACAATATGGTATGGTAAATAAGTTAAGTGGCGGTGAAAAGAAACGACTCCAGCTTATGCGGGTTTTGATGAAGAACCCCAATTACCTAATACTTGATGAGCCAACAAATGATTTAGATATAGATACATTAAATGTCCTGGAAGATTTCTTATTAAACTTTCCGGGGATTCTAATGCTGGTTTCGCACGACAGGTATTTAATCGATCGTTTAACTGATCAGCTTTTTATTTTTGAAGGTGATGGTAATATTCAGATCTACTCAGGCAATTATACCGATTACAGGCTTGAACAGGAAGAGCCCAAAAAGCCAGCAAAGCCTGAAAATAAAGCTGTACCAATAGCCCCCCATTCTGAGACTAAAAAAAGAAAACTAAGTTTCAAGGAAGAAAAAGAGCGTTCTGAACTTGAGATAAGTATAAAAGAATTAGAGGAACAAGTAGAAGTTCTCACTTTAGAATTAAATTCAGGAATAATGGATCACAATAAACTAACCGATATCGCGACGAAAATAAAGGATATTAAAGAAAAGATCGATGAGCAAACGTTTCGCTGGCTGGAATTATCGGAATAAAAAATGAATATGAGTATATCAGATCTTTTGGCATCCGCAGGAGTGAGCTTATTGCTCATCGCATTTTATCTCAATTTAAAGAAATTGATATCGACGGATAGCAAATGGTACAGCATATTGAATTTAACCGGGGCAGCATTGTGTGGATATTCTTCCTATTTGATACAATTCTACCCTTTTGTCTTTCTTAATGCTGTTTGGGCGATAGCCGCTCTCATCTCTATTTTTAAGCATGTTCCACGTGAAACAATTATTAAATAGTAATGATTATTTTTACAAACTCTATAGTTCCACGTGGAACATCATATTAAAATGTTTGATAAATACGATATAATAGTAGTAGGCGCCGGGCATGCAGGTTGCGAAGCAGCAGCGGCAGCAGCCAATTTGGGTTCAAAGGTTCTATTGATCACCATGAATATGGAAACAATAGCGCAAATGAGTTGTAATCCGGCAATGGGTGGGGTGGCCAAAGGACAAATTGTTCGCGAGATTGATGCAATGGGAGGTTACTCCGGTATCATCACCGACAAAACTACCTTGCAATTTCGGATGCTTAATAGTTCTAAAGGACCAGCAATGTGGAGCCCAAGAGCTCAAAACGACAGAAAACGCTTTGCTGAAGAATGGAGACTGGCATTAGAGCGCACACCCAATGTAGATTTTTGGCAGGATACTGCCACTTCATTATTAATCGAAAATAATAAAGTATGCGGAGTAAGGACATCCCTTGGTCTGAAAATCAGGTCAGAAGCAGTTGTATTAACCAATGGCACATTCCTGAACGGGATCATCCACATAGGTGAAAAGAAATTCGGAGGAGGCAGAACTGGAGAAAAGTCCGCAACCGGACTAACAGAACAACTCGTAGAATTAGGATTTGAAGCAGGCAGAATGAAAACCGGTACTCCTCCGCGTGTAGACGGCCGTTCACTTGACTATTCAAAAATGGAAGAACAATGGGGCGATCCGGATCGTGGAAGATTCTCCTATACTGATGTCATTTTACCAAAAGAGCAAAAATGCTGCTGGATAACCTATACAAATTCGGAAGTACATGAAACGCTCAAGGAAGGCTTTGAAAAGTCTCCAATGTTTACAGGGAGAATTAAGGGATTAGGTCCACGTTACTGTCCGTCGATAGAAGACAAAATAAACCGCTTTGCTGAACGCGACAGGCACCAAATCTTTGTAGAACCCGAAGGATGGAATACTGTTGAGATCTATGTAAATGGTTTTTCAACTTCTCTACCGGAGGACGTACAATATCGGGCATTAACGAAAATTCCAGGTTTTGAAAAAGCAAAAATGTTCAGACCGGGCTATGCAATTGAATATGATTTCTTCCCCCCTACACAATTGGGACTTACCCTTGAGACAAAGGGTATAGAAAATTTATACTTTGCCGGACAGATAAATGGAACTACAGGCTATGAAGAAGCCGCATGTCAGGGTTTTATGGCTGGAATTAATGCCCATCTCAAAATAAATAATAAGGAAGAACTTATTCTAAAAAGAGCTGAATCTTACATCGGTGTATTAATAGATGACCTTGTAACAAAAGGAACCGAAGAACCTTATCGTATGTTTACCTCAAGGGCAGAACATAGATTACTATTAAGACAGGACAATGCCGATATCAGATTAAGCCCAGTAGGACACAAAATAGGTTTGATATCAGATGACAGACTTGATAAGGTAAAAAGGAAAATAGAAAATGCCGATGTGTTAGTTGGTTATTTAAAAACCACATCAATAGGACCTGATGCGGTAAATGCCATTCTTGAAGAGCAGTCAACACCAGGCATATCACAAAATGTAAAAATGTTCCAACTAGTCACCAGACCTCAAATAGGATTTAAGGATCTTAAAAAAGCAGATTCAGTGTTCAGTGAATTACTAAATAAATATGACAGGGAAACCGTTGAGCAGGCAGAAATAAAAGTGAAATATGAAAGCTATTTTGAAAAGGAACTCGAGATAGTAGACAAAATGAAACGAATGGAAGATCAGACTATCAATCCTGAATTTAATTATCTTGGCCTCGTTTCATTGTCAAAAGAAGCAAGGGAAAAGCTAATGAAAATAAAACCGAGAACTCTGGGGCAGGCTTCGCGTATTTCTGGAGTATCACCATCAGATATTTCCGTTTTAATGGTACATATGGCCAGATAATTGTTAATTATCTCATTATCAGTATATTAACATAAAATTTGACCGACTTTAAATAATAAGATATACGCAACTTTCTCGCCTCAGTTAATATTAGTATTCCAAAAACATAGAAGATCGTCTATAAGGCTTATAAATGGCAAATAATAAAAAGAGGGTAACTTTCCTTTCATCAATCGTTCTGTTTTGGCTGGCGACCTTTATATCGGGTTGTGCGAGTATGCAATCTCCAACCGGTGGTCCAAAGGATAGTATACCACCAGGAATAGTCACAGAACTTCCAAAAAATTACACAAAAAACTTTACTGCAAAAAAAATTGAAATAGAATTTAATGAATTTGTAAAACTCAGTAATGAGTATACTGAAATTAGTATATCACCAGCCATGGACATTCCTCCTACTTTCAAAGTAAAAAAGGAAAATTTGGAAATCGAGTTTAAACAGCCACTTGAGGCAAACACAACGTACTCCATAAATTTTGGTAAGGCCATAGCGGATGTCAATGAAAGTAACATTCTTAAAAATTATTCATATGTGTTTTCAACTGGCAATGAGATTGATTCACTTTCAATCTCAGGAAAAGTAATTAACTCCCTAACAAAGGAAAAACTGAAAGATGTTACCGTATTCATTTTACCTCTAAGTCAGGATTCCCTATTCGGAAAAAAGAAAGCTAGTATATTTAATATAACCGACACATCAGGTACTTTCAAACTATCCAATCTAAGGGAAGATACCTACAAAATATATGCTTTGCTCGAACAGGGTGGAGACAGAATATACAACGGCCAGAGTGAGGAGATTGGCTTTTTGCAAACACCACTAAAATTAACAAAAGATACCAGCGGAATTATTTTACAGGTATTCAAAGAATATCCCAATATTTTCATGGTAAAAGATCGTCGTATTGAAGGTGATGGAAGAATAAATTTAACATTCAACAGACCCATAATTAATCCTACAATAAGCATTATTGAACCTGCAAGCATCGATCAAAGCAAGACAGTTGAGTTCAGCTTGACCCGGGATTCGGCAACAGTATGGTTGCCTGAATTAAGTTTTGATTCAATAGATGTTGTTATCAATTCCGCGGGAAAAGCGCTCGACACTGTTACACTGAGACGAAATAAAAGGGATACCTATATTAAATCGCTAGTTGTATCCGACAACCTATCAGGAAGCAAAATCAGACCAGGTTCAGAATTAATACTGAAACTCTCATCCCCTATTCAATCCTATCAGGAATCACAAATCACGATTCTCGAAGATTCTATACCGGCAAAAGGATATCAGATAGTAAAAGATCCAAATTCTCTTAGAACCTATAGCTTAAAATATCCCTGGAAGTTAAAAAAACAATATATTTTAAAACTGGGAGAGAATGCCTTTACAGATGTTTTAGGTACCAAATCAAAGGTCTATTCCAAGAAATTTGAGTTGGATATTGACGACAATTATGGAAGCATTTCAATAAACGTTAGTGTTCCAGACACAACAAAAACCTATCTGGTGCAATGGTTAAATGAGCGGAAAGAAATCCTTAAACAAAATTCAATTAAAAAGAACACCCTTCTGAACTATATAAGATACCCTACTGCAAAATATTTAATCCGTGTTATTTATGATGAAAATGCCAATGGGGAATGGGATACCGGAAATGTTAAGGAGGGAAGGCAACCCGAAAAAACCTGGAACTTTGACAAAACAATCTCTCTTAGACCTAACTGGGATCTGGAAGAAAATGTGATTATTCCGGATCCTCAATAAACCATGTTGAATATAATTTATAGTTCTCCGGGAGCTTATTCAGCATTTCGATTTGTTGATCTGTAAGAGGCTTTATCTTTCTGGCTGGTATACCTGCATACAAATATCCTGCTTCGCAAACAGTATTCTCAAGAACAATGGCTCCGGCAGCAATTATACAATACTCGTTAACAATAGCGTGATCCATTACAATGGCACCCATTCCTATGAGTACATGATCATACAATGTGCAGCCATGAACGAGTGCATTGTGACCAATTGAAACATTGTTACCAATTTCTGTAGCTGCTTTCTGGTAGGTACAATGTATTACAGCACCATCCTGTATATTGGTATTATCACCAATCCTGATATAATTAACATCCCCTCTGATTACCGCATTAAACCAAACGGAACAATTATTTCCGATGATAACATCACCAACTATAGTACTGTTCTCTGCAAGGAAACAATTAGTTCCAATCTCAGGAAAAACATTCTTAACTGGTAGAATAAGTGCCATAAAAAAAATTAAAAAACGGTATCATGTGGTTCAAGCGCATGAGGCTTATAATCGGTTGTATAATGAAGCCCTCTGCTCTCCTTTCTTAACATCGCTGATTTTATAACGATGTAAGCATTCTGAATGACATTTCGAAGTTCACATAATTTAACAGAAAGTGTTGTCTTCTTATAAAAACTCTCTGTTTCTTCATACAATAATCCTAAACGTCTCATAGCTCTTTCCAGTCTGAAATCTGATCTGACAATACCAACATAATCACTCATAACCTTTTGGGTCTCACGAAGATTGTGAGTTACCAGGATGTCTTCATTTGAAAGTTTAGTATCTGTTTCATCCCATTCAGGTATATTATCTGGAATTTCATAATTCCTAAAAACTTTGATCGCATCTTCATAAATCCTGTGAGCAAAAACAGGAGCCTCTAACAGCGAGTTAGACGCCAACCGGTTTGCTCCATGCAAACCGGTTGATGTACACTCTCCACAAGCGTAGAGCCGGTGTATTGAAGACTTACCATCCTTGTCAACAAGTATACCACCACACATATAATGAGCTGCTGGTGTAACAGGAATAAGATCCCTGGTCATATCAAGACCAATACTCAAACATTTGGCGTAAATATTAGGAAAATGAGATAGAATATCAGCCTTATCGCGATGCCTGATGTCAAGATAAACAAAATCATCACCTGATTTTTTCATTTCAGCATCAATGGCTCTGGCAACAATATCACGGGGAGCCAGGGAACCCCGTTCATCATAGTTCTGCATAAACTCCTCGCCATTCTTCGTTTTAAGTACTCCCCCAAAGCCACGAACAGCTTCAGAAATTAAAAAAGAAGGGTACTCTCCCGGATTATATAAAGCTGTAGGATGAAATTGAATAAACTCCATATTTCTAACTTTTGCTTTAGCGCGATAAGCCATAGCAATTCCATCCCCTGTTGCGATAACAGGGTTTGTAGTCGTGGCATATATATGACCAGCACCACCCGAAGCCATTAAAGTTACCCTGGATAGAAACTTTTCAACTTTATTGGTTGATGTATCAAGAGCATAAATACCATAACATTCAATATTGTCAGATTTTCTGTCAACAAATTCTCCAATATGATGTTGAGTTATTAATTCAACTGCAAAATAATGGGTTAAAATCTCAATATTAGGATCGCTGTGTATCTGTGCAAGAAGAGCTCTCTCTATTTCGAAACCGGTTATATCTTTGTAATGAAGTACACGACTTTCAGAATGCCCACCTTCTTTGGCTAGGTCAAATATTCCCTTATTGGTTTTATCAAAATGGGTACCGTATCGAATAATTTCATCGATACGTGCAGGACCCTCTTTAACAACAATCTCAACTATTTTACGATCACACAGTCCATCCCCGGCAATTAATGTGTCATCAATATGCTTTTCAAACGAATCCTCCTCTTTATCCACAACCACAGCAACACCACCCTGAGCATATTTAGTATTGGATTCATCCTCATTTGCTTTCGTAACTATCAGAACCTTACCGTATTTGGCAGCTTTCAAAGCAAAACTTAATCCTGCAATCCCGGATCCTATCACTAAAAAATCAACATTTTTCATGCAAGAAAAATTATAAAATATTGAATATGAATAAACATGTTAACAAGCTCCTCAAAGATGTTAATTTAGTAGTAATACTGGTTGATTAATTTACAAACAGACTTATAAATACTTCTAATAAGCCGAATTTAACTTATTTTTGATTTAGTTATAAGCAAAATATTGAGAGTATTCCACTTTTTATAAGGAAGAAAAACTAAACAAATAAAATTTTAAAAAAATAATTGGATAATAAAAAACCTTAGTAATCAATTATTTATAATAAAAATAATGTTTAGAATTTGTTAATAATTAATTAAAAACAATTAATACGAAAGAATATTAAGTTTATTATTCACAATACCAACACACTAATAAACAATAAGATTCTTATCTATAATATAAATTATAATTATTGAATAGTTGATAAATGAATACCTTAGAAGAATTAAATATTAAAGGTTTTATTGATGAGCCAATAGATCCAACTCTCGATCTTTTTGCTGAGATAAGCAGACTGAAAAAGGAAAAAAATGCAGTCATTTTAGCACATTATTATCAGGAGCCTGATATACAGGATATTGCAGATTTTATTGGAGATAGTCTCGGTTTATCACAACAAGCAGCTAAGACTGATGCAGATGTAATTGTATTTGCCGGTGTTCATTTTATGGCTGAAACCGCAAAAATATTATCTCCTTCAAAAAAAGTATTATTACCTGATTTAAAAGCAGGATGCTCATTATCAGATAGTTGTCCGCCAAAATTATTTGCAAAGTTTAAAGAAAAGTACCCTGACCATTTAGTAATAACCTATGTAAATTGTACTGCTGAGTTAAAAGCGATGAGCGATATAGTTTGTACCTCCTCAAATGCTGTACAAATTGTGGAGAGCTTACCTAAGGATCAGAAAATTATTTTTGGACCTGACAAAAATTTAGGGGCCTGGGTAGCCAAGAAAACTGGCAGGGATTTGGTTTTATGGAATGGGGCATGTATGGTTCATGAAATATTTTCACAGCAGCGTATATTAAAATTAAAAAACAGACATCCGGAAGCTAAATTTATTGCACATCCTGAATGTGAAGAAGCTATTTTAAAGATGGCTGATTATATAGGATCAACCACTGGTTTGTTGAAATACACAATAAATAATCCGGCAAAGGAATTTATTGTGGCTACCGAAAGTGGGATTATCCATCAGATGGAAAAGGCTAATCCTGATAAAATATTTATTCCTGCTCCGCCTGATAATTCCTGCGCATGCAATGATTGTCCGCACATGAAGAGAAATACCCTGGAAAAGCTTTATTTATGTATTAAGAATGATCTGCCAGAGGTTACTGTCCCGGCGGATATTATAGAAAGAGCCCAATTACCAATTGAACGCATGCTTGAGATATCCGCCAAACTAGGTTTATAAACATGAATGAAGGTACTTCCGGTTTTTTAAAGAACTATGCCAGTATAATTAGGCTTCTTCTTGGTATAACGATTGGAACCTTTTTAGGTCTGTTTTTAGGCAAGCAGGTTGAAGTTATTAAACCGATTGGGGATATATTTTTAAACCTCCTTTTTACTGCAGTAATACCTCTTATATTTTTCGCCATAGCATCCTCAATAGCCAATATTGACCGATCAAAAAAGATGGGAAGGGTTATGATGGTAATGATACTGGTATTTTTAGGAACCGTACTTATATCAGCAATCCTAACAATATTTACGGTATGGATATTTCCACTTCCTCAGAATATTGAAACTGCTGCAAACGTAGTAGAGGAAGTACATACAGCAAGTTTTGGTGAACAGGCAACCAGTTTATTAACAGTTAATGAATTTTCGGAGTTATTATCCCGAAAGAGTATGCTGGCATTCATTATATTTTCCCTGTTTATTGGATTTGCAACCTCAAGATCAGGTGAAGTGGCCGAGCCTTTTAAGAAATTTCTGATAGCAGGTGATGAGGTTATGAAGCAATTCCTGATCATGATAATGAAGCTTGCTCCGATTGGATTAGGGGCTTACTTTGCATATCAGGTGGGTGTGTTTGGTCCGCAGTTATTCGGAACCTACGGTCATTCTATGGCTATATATTATGGTTTTTGCACCTTTTATTTCATCGTATTCTTTACCCTTTATGCTTTCATAGCCGGCGGAATTCCGGGAGTAAAAATTTTCTGGAAGAATAATATAGTTCCAACATTTACTGCAGTTAGTACCTGCAGCAGTGTAGCAACTATTCCTGCTAATCTTGCTGCTGCCCGGGCGATGAAAATACCTGAGCATATTAGTAATCTGGTTATTCCTCTTGGAGCACCGCTTCATAAAGATGGCTCAAGTGTTTCTTCTATAATAAAAATTGCAGCTGTATTTGCGATAATGGGCAAGGATTTTATGGATCCGGGCACTATTTTGATGGCCCTGGGTATAACTATCATTGTAAGTATGGTAGAGGGTGGAATTCCAAATGGCGGTTATATAGGAGAAATTCTGGTAATGACTGTTTATGGTTTTCCTGTCGAAATGTTACCGGTAGTAATGATTATAGGTACCCTGGTTGATCCCATGGCTACTGTTTTAAATGCAACAGGTGATACCGTTTCGGCCATGCTGGTAACCAGGTTTACAGAAGGCAAAAACTGGCTTAAGAATGCTATCTAAATACCCATGAATTTTATTATTTCATTATACCTTTTCATTTTAACTTCTTTCATCGAACAGCCGATCGATCTGAATACCAGATTTAATACCGGACAACTAATTGTGGTAACTACAGATTCCTGGAATAAGATCGAGGGTAAGATGTCTGTTTATGAATATAAGGCAAATCGATGGATGCCCGTTTTTAAAGAAATTCCAATTGTTACAGGCAGGAGTGGTATGGCCTGGGGTAAAGGTTTGCACAAAGCAGAACTGAACAGGGGAAAATTAAAAAAAGAGGGTGATGGAAATTCACCAGCAGGGATATTTCAGCTGAGTGGCTTGTTTGGCTATGAAGATATTCGTTCTGAAATGAATTCTTTGAAAGTTGATGATCGAACATTTTGTGTAGATGATTCAAAATCAGCATATTATAATCAGATAGTTAAGTCAGATACTGTCAAAAAGGACTGGGATTCTGCTGAAACCATGCGTATGAAAAGCGATGTTTATAAGTTTGGAATCTTTGTGGATTATAATGTGAAGCCCGCTATCCCTAATATGGGCTCCTGCATTTTTATGCATATATGGAGCGGAAGCAATAAGCCAACAGCAGGTTGTACTGCGATGAAGGAGTCCGATATTTTAAAACTGATTGGTTTTCTTGACAAAAGGAAGAACCCGATCCTGGTTCAGGTGCCACAATCTGAGTACATCAAGTTAAAAGGCATGTATAAATTACCATAGCCTTAAACTACGCTTCCTTAAAAAATTAGCACCTTTGTATTTTAAAAGTAATATATGTTTGAAAATAAAGGACGCACAGAAATTGAGCAATTGGGTGAATTTGGCCTGATTGATCATTTGACAAAGAATTTTGAAATCAAAAACAAGAGTACAGTAAAGGCTATTGGAGATGACGCTGCAGTACTTAGTTTTGAAGGGAAGAAAACCCTCATATCCACAGATCTTTTACTTGAAGGAATTCACTTCGATCTATCTTATACTCCATTAAAGCATTTAGGATACAAGGCAATTCAGGTCAACCTAAGTGACATTTATGCGATGAATGGGACTGCTACCCAGGTAACGGTTTCTATCGGCTTATCGAGCAAGTTTCCGCTTGAAGCGGTCGAGGAATTGTATCAGGGTATCAGTATTGCCTGTGAAAAATTTGGAGTCGATCTTGCCGGAGGCGATACCACTTCATCAAAACAGGGCCTTGTAATTAGTGTAACCAGCATTGGCTATGCCGATGAAAAGGATATTTGCTATAGAAACGGGGCTAATGAGGGGGATCTTTTATGTGTTTCGGGTGATCTTGGTGGTGCTTATATCGGTCTGCAATTATTGGAACGTGAAAAAAGTATATTTCTCGAAAATCCGAATATACAACCCGACCTCGAAGGAAAGGATTATATAGTTGAGCGCCAGCTGAAGCCGGAAGCCCGAAAAGATATCGTGGAAGCTTTGAAACTGATGAAGATCAAACCAACAGCTATGATCGATATTTCGGATGGTCTTGCTTCTGAGATTTTGCACATCTGCAAGCAATCTGATAAGGGTTGTAATTTGTATGAAGAAAAGATCCCGATTGATCCAATGACCTATGATACTGCACGTGATTTTGGAATCGACCCTACTGTGTGTGCATTAAACGGAGGGGAAGATTACGAATTGCTGTTTACCATCAAACAGTCGGATTTCGAAAAGATCAGGAATAATCCGGACATCTCAATTATAGGTCACATGACGGAAGCATCGGCAGGCTGCAACCTGATCTCAAAATCTGAGAAGGTGCATCCCATCAAGGCACAGGGATGGAATTCTTTAAAAGGAAACCAGGAATGATTTCCGGGGCGGAAAGCTGAGAATTTTTATATTTTTTGGATATTGCAAAAATGAATCTAAGAATTAGTAAACTTATTTTATTTCTTCTCATTTTTTCCACGGGGCTAAGTGCCCAGAATAAAAATGTTGATGTACCAGCACCTGTTTTCCCTTTGCCTACCGAAGAGCAGATGCAGTGGCATGAGATGGAGACCAATGCCTTTGTACATTTTACAACCAATACCTTTACAGGTTTGGAATGGGGTTATGGCGATGAAAAGGAATCGATATTTAATCCAACAGCTCTTGATACCCGGCAATGGGCCAAAACGCTGAAAGAAACCGGTTTTAAAACCATGATTCTGACTACAAAGCATCATGATGGCTTTTGTCTCTGGCCTAGTAAATACACAGAACATTCGATAAAAAACAGTCCGTATAAGAATGGGAAGGGCGATCTTGTTAAGGAAACTGCTGAGGCAGCAAAAAAATATGGGCTAAAATTTGGGGTTTATCTCTCTCCATGGGATAGAAATCATCCTGAATATGGAAAGCCGGCCTATCTTGATTATTACCGCAATCAACTTAAAGAATTATTCAGCAATTATGGCCCGGTTTTCGAAATGTGGTTTGATGGTGCAAATGGTGGTGATGGATATTATGGCGGTTCTCGGGAAATCCGAAAAATAAATGCAGTGAGCTATTACGACTGGCCAAAAACACTTGATATAGTCCGTAAAATTCAGCCGAATGTGATCTTTTTCAGTGATGCCGGACCGGGTGTGAGATGGGTAGGTAATGAACGCGGTATCGCGGGTGAAACTAACTGGAATACCATATCAACAGATACCTTGCACGCTGGTAAACCCGGGATATCTGACATCTTAAATTCGGGTTCAGCAGATGGGGATAAATGGGTACCCGCAGAGGTGGATGTATCAATCCGTCCCGGATGGTTTTATCATGCCAATGAAGATTCCAAAGTAAAAACTGCAGAGCAATTGTTTGAGATCTATCTGAGTTCGGTTGGACGTGGTTCGACACTTTTACTCAATATTCCGCCAGATCAGCGTGGACTTTTCCATGAAAAGGATATTGAATCTCTGAAAGGATATAAAAAACTGCTGGATACTGAGTTTGCATTCAATATTGCTAAAAGAGCGAGGGTAAAGACCAGTTCCATTCGTTCAAATGCCGCTATATATGCCGGTAAAATGATCACTGATGGTAAAAAAGATACTTACTGGACTACTGATAATGATTTGAATACCGGAAGTTTTGAAATCGATCTGGGTAAAACAGCAACAGTTAAGTATATTGTATTGCAGGAGTATATCAGGCTCGGTCAAAGGGTTAAAGCCTTTACTGTTGATATTTGGAAAGATGGTGCCTGGCAAAAAGTTGCGGGAGGAACGACAATTGGATATAAAAGAATAGTGAGAATAGATCCAGTCATGACTTCCAGAATCAGGATAAATATCAATGATTCTAAAGCCTGCCCATTGATCTCAAATGCTGAAATTTATTAATTGAACCAGGAAGAAATGAAAAAGAGCCTCTGTATATTATTAATCTGCTGTACATTCAGTCTTGTGAATGCCCAGCCCAAGCCTAAGTTTGCAGATGCAAACAAGGTGCAGGTAGCAGAAGCCTCCTGCGGACAATGTCAGTTTAAGATGGCAGGAAAGGGATGTGATCTTGCCGTTCGGATTAATGGGAAATCCTATTTTGTGGATGGTACCAGGATTGATGACCATGGGGATGCTCATGCCAAGGACGGTTTTTGTGAAAAGATCAGAAAAGCTGAAATAAAGGGAAGTATTGTTAATAATCGATTTGTAGCAACTTATTTTAAGCTATTACCCGAAACGGTCAAAAATAATTAATCGTCGTTTTCACCTATAAATTTCTGATCAAGCTGCTTGCCGGTTCTTGCGCCCAGTTTTTTAATCTTCTCTGCCGTCGTGCTCAGGTTCCCCCTACCGCTGGATAATTTATTGATGGCTTTGTCATAAGCATCCTGACTTTGTTTGATGTTTTTGCCGATACCTTCCATATCAGTCATAAAGCCAATAAACTTATCATACATTTCACCACTCAGGCGGGCAATTTCCATAACATTACGGTTCTGCCGTTCCTGTTTCCACATACTGGCAATGGTGCGCAAGGTAGCAAGTAAAGTAGATGGGCTTACAATGACCACATGCTTTTCCCATGCAAAATTAAATAGCTCAGCATCATGCTGTACCGCAGTACTGAAACTGGATTCAATCGGGATAAAAAGCATTACAAAATCAGGGGAATTGATTCGATATAGTTCGCTGTAATTTTTGGATGAAAGTTCAATAATATGATTACGAATGGAGCTGATATGTTGTTTAGCGAACAAATTACGGTCTTCATCGTTCTCACAGTTTACGAGCCGCTCATAGGCAGTAAGCGAAACTTTTGCATCAATAATCAGGTGTTTATCATCCGGCAGATCGATTATCACATCGGGCTGGAAGCGACTGCCATCCGAAGATTGATGAGAAGCCTGGATGCGGTATTCCTGATCTTTCACAAGACCCGAACGCTCCAAAACCCTTTCCAAAATTAATTCACCCCAGTTTCCCTGCTTTTTACTATCCCCTTTGAGTGCTCTGGTAAGATTTTTTGTTTCCTGATTCATCAGGTTGGATTGTTCAATGAGCTGATTGATATGCCCGCGAAGGATATTTCGCTCATCCGACTCGGCTTTGTAAACCTTGTCTACTTTATCTTCGAAGGTTTTAAGATTTTCACGTAGAGGTTTAATGATCAAATCAAGATTGGCGCGGCTATGTTCAGTGAATTTTATGCTTTTTTCCTCCAGAATGCGGGAAGCAATCAGCTCAAAATCCTTGTTGAATTTTTCCTGATTGTTTTTGATCTCTGATTTTTGTTCTTCTATTTTTTCCTGTTGAGCCTGTAAATATGCGCGTGAACTTTCCAGAGAACGCAGGGCTTCAGAAAGTTTTTCACGCTCTGCATTTAACTCTTTTTTTAAATATTCCTGTTCGGTTCTCAGATTTTCAGCCCTCTCCTCTGCCTTTGCCAGACTGATTTTTAATTGTTCATTCTCAGTTTTGAGACGGTCGAATTCCTCCGGAACAGCAATACCGGACTTTGGTTTTGAACGTAAGAGAATGAATAGAAGAACAATAATTATAGCCGCTGCCGGCAGAATGTAGATTTCCATTTCTATAGTTTATCAAAGATACGAAAGAGAACCCGGGTTAAACCTCAACAAGATCAGCTACCTGTTCAGCTAAAAGGCTTCCCATTGCAATGCCCATTCCATTACAGCGTACAGCGCAAAACAGTCCGGGTGAAACTTCTTTTATTATAGGTTTCAAATCCTTACCAAAACCCATCACCCCACTCCAACGGTATTCAATTTTTGGATTTTGTCCAGGGATTATAGTCTCATACAATAGTTTTTCAAGCTCATTCTGAATTAGGGAAGTGACACCGGGATCGGTGGTTTCTTCACCTTTAAAATCAAGGTTACGCCCCCCACCCAACAATATTCTATCATCTATATTTCTGAAATAGGTATAGCCCTTGTTGTAATGAAAGGTACCTTTTATTTTCAGATGCTTTATGGGTTCTGTAATCAGTACCTGCCCCCTTCCCGGAATTACATCGAGCTCAGGAACCAGATCTTTGACAAAGGCATTGGTAGCGAGAATGACGGATTTCGCATTAAATATACCCTGATTAGTTATGATATTTTTATTGCCGGGATCCTTTTCAATCTTTTGGACCCGGCAATTATTAAAAACAGCTACTCCAAGCCCCTGAACCTTTGAAAGCAAGGCGATCATCATTTTGCCCGTATCGATTTGTCCTTCGTATTTGTTGTTTATGATATTGCTGATACCATGCATACCAAATTCTGCAATTTTATCAGAGGATACTGCATAAATGTCATGTTTTCCAATGACCGGTTTCAGGAAGTTATTAAACCAGGATATTTTATCAATACAGTGATCTGCCAGGTCAGCTTCGCTATCTTTAAATACTTCATAACCTCCATTTTGTTCAAAACAAATTGCGGTATCCCCAAGATTGTTTCTGAGTTTTTCCAGACCTCTCCAGCGCATATCAATCATTTCCAGAACCTCAGTTTCTGACTTTGATTCCAGCTCATTTAGCAGCTCAGAAATGCTTCCAAAGCATGCAAAACCCGCATTTTTTGTGCTTGCACCGGAAGGCAGAAAACCCGATTCCAGGATTCCGATCTTTAGAGAAGGCTGCTTCAATTTTAGATACAGGGCTGCACTTAAACCAACGATTCCACTGCCTATGATGATCACATCGAAGCCGGATAAGAATGATTTCTGTTCCCAGTAAGAAAAAAGATTGGACATATAATCTAAAGGTAAATTATTTGTGATTATTTTTATTCGGAATGGTTATTGAATAAGTTTAAGGAAAATACAAACTATGGGATTAATTTTAATGATTGTCATTGCGGTAGTTAGTTTTGCTGTCCAATGGCGTTTTAAAAGCAAATTTAAACAGTACTCCGAAATGCCTCTTGGTTCAGCAATGAGCGGCAAAGACATTGCTGATAAAATGTTAAAGGATAACGGAATATATGATGTTCAGATCATTTCTGCTGAGGGTCAGTTATCAGATCACTATAATCCGGCAGACCGGACTGTAAACCTGAGTCCTGAAGTATATCATGGACGCAGTGTAGCAGCAGCAGCAGTTGCAGCACATGAGTGTGGCCATGCTGTGCAGCACGCAAAGGCATATAACTGGTTAAAATTCAGGTCTGCTGTTGTTCCAGCGGTTAATGTTGCCTCAAAGATCACACAATGGGCATTGATGATTGGTGTGATGCTTCTTATTTTTTCGGGAGACATCACCGTTCTTGCAATTGGTGTGGTGGCTCTGGCTGTGGTTACCTTGTTTGCTTTCATTACCCTTCCGGTTGAATTTGATGCAAGCAACAGGGCTTTAGCCTGGCTGCAAAGCAATCGTGGTATTATGCAAACCAGCCTTGAGAATGATCAGGCAAAAGATGCTCTTTGGTGGGCAGCCATGACTTATGTTGTAGCTGCATTAGGTTCATTGGCAACATTGGTTTATTATGCCAGCATGTTAATGGGAAGAAGGGAATAGTAATTGGTTTCAAATAGAAAAGCCCCTTTATAATAACATAAAGGGGCTTTTTGTTTGTCCTCAAATCACGAGTTAATTCATTTTATAAGGTGCAATCAGGTAAAATTCAGGAATATTGACCCGGAATTTGCGTCCGTCAACAATTCTTTTCATTTCGTAAGATCCTTTCATGCTGCCCATATCGGTCTTTAAATTACAGCCCGATACGTATTCATGATTGTCACCTGGTTCGATTATTGGCTGTAAGCCAACCACACCTTCTCCCTCCACCTCTCTTTTGGTGCCGTTTGAATCAAAAATATGCCAGTGGCGGTTCAGTAGCTGAACACTATTTTCTGTCATATTTTCAATATTTACCCGGTAAGCGAACATAAAATGTTCATTTGCAGGATTGGAATATTCGGGTTGATAAATGGTTTCTACCGATATTTTAACCCCATCAGTAATCTTGGTTACCATAATTATTAATTTTAATAGAAGGCAATATAAAAATAAACCTTATAATCAAGCCATTTCTGTCTGGAATCGTTCATTGATTTCCTCCAAAACTTCATGAATATGATCAATGTTTTCCAGTGAGACCAGTTTCATTCGATATTCCTTAAAGTCAGGTATACCCTTGAAATAATTAGAATAGTGCCTTCTCATTTCAAAAACACCCACTTTAGGCCCTTTCCAGGCTATTGATTTATCAAGATGGGTTTTACAAACCTCTACTCTTTCAGTAATCGTTGGTTCAGGTAAATGCTCTCCTGTCCTAAAAAAGTGTTTTATTTCCCTGAAGATCCAGGGATAGCCAATAGCTGCCCTTCCGATCATGATACCATCAACTTCATACTCCATCCGCCAACTGGCTGCTTTTTCAATGGAATTGACATCTCCATTTCCAAAGATCGGTATTTTGATTCTTGGGTTTCTTTTGATCTCCCGGATAAGTGTCCAGTCGGCCTCACCTTTATACATTTGGGCCCGCGTACGACCATGGATTGTAAGTGCCTGAATACCAATATCCTGAAGGCGTTCAGCAACTTCATAAACATTTTTGGTATTATCATCCCAGCCAAGGCGTGTTTTAACAGTTACCGGAAGATGGGTGGCATTGACAACAGCTTTTGTCATTTCTACCATCCTGTCTATATCCTGCAATAAACTTGCTCCGGCACCCCGGCAGGCTACGTTTTTTACCGGGCAGCCATAATTTATATCGATCAGATCGGGATTTGCCAATGTTGCAATCCGGGTTGCCTCGGCCATACTTTCTATCTCACTCCCGAAAATCTGAATCCCAATAGGGCGCTCATATTCGAATATATCAAGTTTTGCCCTGCTTTTGGCGGCATCACGTATCAGGCCCTCTGAAGAAATAAACTCAGTGTACATCATATCCACCCCATTTTGCTTACAAACGAAACGAAATGGAGGATCACTAACATCTTCCATCGGTGCCAGCAAAAGCGGGAATTCGCCTAAATCTATATTTCCTATCTTAACAGACATTAGCTATCTTTCAACCTTGTATTTTTCAATTCTAAGATGCAAAATTACGAATAATATATAAGCATGTTCAAATCAGCGTCAGCAGAACGTAATCCTTTCAGTTCATTAATCCTTTTACTCCTGCTTATTTTTGCAGGGGCTGTGGTTTTTACCGGTATTGCTTTCGCAATAGGTACCTCAATTTACGGTGCAGAAACTATGCTGCAGCTATCTGCAGGGAATCAGGGTAACCTTGATCTGATCAAACTTGTTCAGATTATTTCATCTATAGGAATGTTCGTTATACCAGCCCTGATTTATGCCAAACTGCAAAACAAAGATTGGCTTGGATACCTTAAAATTATACCGGTACCGGCCTATCTGGCTTTACTGACCATTGTGATTATGTTTTCAGCAAGTCCTGCACTTGAATATACCATGCAACTGAATAAGGAAATGAAACTCCCTTATTTCCTTAAAGAGGTAGAAGCATGGATGTTACAACAGGAATTGAAGATGGAGATGATGACAAAACAGCTCATAGTAATGAATTCTATTCCGGCGCTGTTTGTGAATTTAGTAATGCTTGCAATTATCCCTGCTTTTGGCGAGGAACTGATCTTCAGAGGCGGATTTCAGCAGATTTTTGCCCGTTGGTTCGGAAATTATCATGTAGCTATCTGGCTTACTGCAATTATTTTTAGTTCGATACATTTCCAGTTCTATGGATTTTTCCCAAGAATGTTTCTGGGGGCATTGTTCGGCTACCTTCTGGTTTGGAGCGGAAGTCTATGGCTTCCAATTCTTGGACATTTCTTGAACAATGCTCTGGCGGTTTTTACTGCATACTGGTATCAGCAGCAGGGACTTTCAATTGATAAAATGTTTGAAGCAGAACCCTCAAGTCCGGTTCAGATCAGCATCAGTTTTATTTTATTTATTGTATCAATCCGATATTTTTATAGGTATACACAAAAATTACGCGAAATTAAAAGGGAGAGTCTGAATGGAAGCGGGATGGATTAAAATTTATACATCAGCTGATTTTTTTAAATCAGAACTTGTAAGGCAGGTCCTGATTGATCACGAGATTGAAGCAATAATAATTAATAAACAGGGCTTTCCCTACCGTATTGGGGAGGTTGAGGTTTATATTCATGAGGATGATTTTCAGAAAGCGCTTGAAATCATAGTTAAAAATGAGTTGTAAATGAAAACAAGAGCAATAACAGCATTTTTCTTTGTGACAGTGATGCTTGCTTCACTTCTTCTGGGTGCTTATGCTTTTACCGTCTTTTTCCTGCTGCTTAGCTTGTTAAGTACCGAAGAGTTTTACAAACTGGTGCGTGCTGATGGTCTGAAACCACAAAGCTTATGGGGCTGGATTCTGGTGATTAGTATTTATGTACCACTTGGTTTGTATTTTCTGCATGATGCGCCGTCAGAGGTGCTACTCATTTGTGTTCCATTTTTTGTATTAATAATAATCGCGGAGCTTTACAGGGATCTGAAGAATCCTTTTCACAACATAGCTTATACTATATTCGGGGTAATATTTGCGGCACTTCCTTTTTGCTTTTTCTATGCCCTGGGTTTTATGGATGGTGATTATTCCTGGCATTTACCCCTTGCTTTTCTAATTATGCTTTGGGCAAGTGATACCGGAGCTTATCTTTTTGGGATTACATTAGGCAAAAACAGATTATTTGAAAGACATTCTCCCAAAAAGAGCTGGGAAGGCTTTGCAGGAGGTCTATTGTGCAGCTTGCTTTCAGGTTTTATTTTAAGTATTTATTTCACAGAGTTGCCATTATTCCACTGGCTTATTGTCTCAGTAATCATTGTAAGTTCCGGCACTCTGGGTGATCTTTCTGAATCAATGCTGAAAAGAAGCCTGTCAACAAAGGATTCCGGATCCTTTTTACCCGGCCATGGTGGTCTGCTGGACCGTTTTGACGGACTATTACTTGCCGCTCCTCTCGTGTTTGTATATTTGACCTTCGTAAAGATTTTCTGATCCCGTTCATAAACTCTGCTCCATTTATGGGCTAAGGAAAATTATTGGAACGATTTTTATTAATATGAAGTATAAATAATATTAATTGGAAAGAGAGAATAACACACAGCATGACTCCATGTCTGAGAATGAAGTAATAAAGGACCGATCTTTGAGATACATGGCCATTGGGCTAGGTATAATAATATTGGTTATGGGTTATCTAACACTTTATGTAGATGACGCCAGTTCTTTTTTTTCAAACAAAAAGGAAGAGGTCGTGACTGTTTTTGACGACAACAATTCGGATGTTCTGGTCGAGAACTCAAACATGACTGATGAGCAGGTCCGCAGTTCACTTATTAAGTTTATTGAAGCTTTTTATAATGATCAAAGGAAGGGTTATTTTGATCCTCCGAGCTATTTTTCGCCAATTACCAGAACCTATTATAATTACCATAATCTTACTTACAAGCGCCTGAAAGAAGTTCATGCAAAAAGAATGTCTGATCTTCGGAATTACAATCTTACCTGGATTGTTTCCAGCCTTGACTACGATCGAAATAATAATGAACTGATTGCTAGCTACTGGGCGAAAGTAAGTTATGTGCAGCCTTCCCGGAATGCTGAAGTATCGGGCGATATAAAATTTGAATTGACAGTTAATGAGGAAGGGAAAATTATGTCGCTCAGGGAAGCAGAAATTAAGAATCTTGTTGTGACATCCCTTAATTCTTATCCCGACAGTATAATCACCAGTGAAATTGATTATAGTCAGACATCGGCACTTCCTGAGAAAGTTGCAGAGCCATCAGCGGAGCCACTTGAAAACTCTAATCCTGAAGCTCGATATGAGGGAAAACTCTATGATGTGGCCAGTGTTGAACTCGCTCCAGAATTTCAGGGTGGACAAACGGCTTTGGGCCGGTATCTTGGATCCAGATTACGTTATCCCGCGGGGGCCCGTCAAAACAAAATTCAGGGTAAAGTTTATATTGGCTTTATTGTAGAAAAGAACGGTAGCCTTGCTGATTTTAAGGTAATAAGGGGTATAGGTGGCGGATGTGACGAGGAAGCAATTCGTGTACTCAAATCCTCTCCGGCATGGAGGCCCGGTATGGCAAACGGAAAACCTGTAAGAACTTCCTATGTTCTGCCAATAACCTTTATGCTGGGGAATTAACAGCATCTATTCCAGCCAGTTCCTGAAGTAATTCTATGGCCGTATCCAGGGTAGAAACATGCTCTATGGCTAACCTAAGCGTATTTTTAACCTCTTTCAGGTTACTTATACGAGGGTGAGCCTGTAAAAACTCGAGTACCCGTCCGAATTGTGCAGTTTCAAAGTAAGGTGATTGTTTGTTAGCGATAAAATATCCCCTTAGAACCCCCTTTTTGAAAGTGATTTTTTCAAAACCAATCATTTTTCCCAGATATTGCAGGCGCCAGGTATTGATCAGTTCAATTACCTGCTTTGGAACGGGTCCGAAACGATCGGCAAGTTTTTGCCTGAAATCATCGAGGGCTATTTCGTTCTCAATGTTTGAAAGCTCGGTATATAAATTATATCGTTCAGCAATATTGGTCACATATTCATCCGGAATCATCACCTCCAGATCTGTATCGACATGTGTGAATGAAATAAATGGTCTTGGTTTCTCATCACTGAACAGATTTTTAAACTCATCGTCCTTCAATTCCTGAATGGCTTCATCCAGAATTTTATGATACATCTCAAAGCCAATTTCTGCAATGAATCCGCTTTGTTCAGCACCCAGCAGGTTTCCGCTTCCGCGGATATCCAGATCACGCATGGCAACATTGAAACCGCTTCCCAGATCAGAGAATTCTTCGATTGCACTCAGGCGTTTTCTCGCTTCATTGGTAAGGGTGGACAGCGGCGGACTCAATAAATAACAAAATGCCTTTTTATTCGATCGCCCTACACGCCCGCGCATCTGATGCAAATCACTTAATCCAAACATATGGGCATGATTGATCAGAATGGTATTTGCGTTTGCAATATCCAGTCCAGCCTCAATAATTGTTGTAGCAACAAGTACATCGTAATCGCCCCCGACGAATTTGAGCATAACATCTTCCAGTGCATCTCCTTCCAATTGCCCGTGTGCGATACCGATTCTGGCTTTTGGAACCAGGGTGTTGATCAGACCTCCAAGTTGCATCAGGTCCTGCACCCGGTTGTGAATAAAGAATACCTGTCCGCCCCTGTCAATTTCATACTCCACTGCCTCTTTTATCAGTTTTTCATTGAACACATGCAACTCTGTTAATACAGGCTGACGATTTGGGGGGGCGGTGCTGATAATGCTCAGATCCCGGGCGCCCATTAACGAAAAATGGAGGGTTCTTGGAATTGGAGTGGCTGTTAGTGTTAGGGTATCTACATTCGCCCTGAATTGCTTCAGCTTCTCCTTTACACTAACTCCAAATTTTTGCTCTTCGTCAATGATCAGTAGTCCCAGGTCTTTAAATTTCACATCCTTACTCACGATACGGTGAGTACCAATGATAATATCAATCTTACCTTCAGCGAGTTTTTGAAGAGACTCTTTGATCTGTTTTGCCGATTTAAACCGGTTTATATAATCAATTGTGCAGGGAAAATCCGCCAGGCGGGATTGAAAGGTTTTAAAATGCTGCAATGCCAGAATGGTTGTGGGTACCAAAATAGCCACCTGCTTGCTATCGGTT
Organism: Pedobacter sp.; assembly: GCA_036676565.1. Taxonomy (GTDB): domain Bacteria; phylum Bacteroidota; class Bacteroidia; order Sphingobacteriales; family Sphingobacteriaceae; genus Daejeonella. Next base: position 296,228 of record JAKFCP010000022.1, on the reverse strand, counting down.
ACCGCCTTGAAAGCAGCCCGGATTGCTATTTCTGTTTTACCAAAGCCCACATCTCCGCAAACCAGCCGGTCCATAGGATGTGCTGATTCCATGTCTTTTTTTACATCAGCAGTAGCTTTAACCTGATCGGGTGTATCCTCATAAATAAATGAGGCCTCTAGTTCGGTTTGTAAATAGGTATCAGGTGAAAACGCTGTTCCGGTTTGTGCCTTTCTGATCGCATAAAGTTTAATCAGGTCACGGGCAATATCCTTAACTTTTTTTTTTGTTGTTTTTTTCAGCTTCTCCCAGGTATCAGTACCGAGCTTATTCATTTTGGGTACCGTACCTTCTTTGCCTGAGTACTTGGAAATGCGGTTCAGGGAGTTGATATTGACATAAAGCAGGTCATTATCAGCATAAACCAGGCGTATCATTTCTTGTGATCTGCCATTAACATCTACTTTTTCAAGACCCGCATATTTCCCGATTCCATGGTCGATATGAGTAATGAAATCTCCGGGTTTTAACTCACGCAATTCCTTAAGGGTGATTGCCTGATTGCGGATATAGCCTTTCTTTAATTTATATTTATAATAACGGTCAAAGATCTGATGATCAGTATAGCAAACCAGTTTTTGGGTATGATCAATAAAGCCTTCTCTAAGAGAAAGGTGAACCGGACTAAATTTCACACCGGCATTCAGATCCTCAAAAATACTGTACAGGCGCTCGATCTGTTTGGTAGAATCGGTGAATATGAGATTTTCGAGACCCGATTTTTCGTTTTCTTTAAAATTATGAATCAACAGGCTAAAATCCTTGTTAAAGGATGGCTGAGGTTTGATATCAAAATGAATCGTTTCATCAGGCTGATAGTAGAACTGCTTACCAAATTCCAGAATATCAAAGTCACGAAGCTGATCAGCAAGCATTTTTTCATCTGTGAAATTAAATTTGGGATCTATCCAGTGCGGGTTTTGCTGTTTATCCTCAGATGAAAGTGCTTTCCAGTATTCAACAGCTTTCTTGTAGCCGCTTTTAACTACATCGAAGGTAAACTCTACATCTTTAAACCAAACGATGGTATCCTGATCGATATATTCAAGAAGGGAAATATTATGATCGGTAAGGAATTTTGATTGGACATTGGGCACCACTGTGATGCTCTTAACCTGTTCGACAGATAACTGATCTTCAATTTCAAAGGTCCTGATACTTTCTATATAATCAGCGAAGAACTCGATCCGGTAGGGAAGATCATGAGAGAAAGAGAAAATGTCTACGATTCCGCCCCTGATAGAAAATTGTCCCGGTTCATAAACAAAATCTACCCGTTCAAAATCATATTCAATCAGAAATTCATTGATAAAATCAATGCTTAACTTATTTCCTACGGCAATTTCGAGGGTGTTTTTTTCGAGAGCTGAGCGGTCAATCACCTTTTCGGCCAAAGCTTCCGGATAGGTAACGATAATTTTTCCGTATTCGGAAGAATGGTTGAGCTCGTTTAAAACTTCAGCTCTCTGGAGCACATTACTGCTGTCGACAAGGGTAAATTCAAAAGATTTTCTGAATGAGGATGGAAAAAAAAGAATTTCCTTTTCGAGCAGATTTTCGAGATCGCTTAGAAAATATGCTGCTTCTTCGCGTTCAGGAAGGACAAAGATCATATGTCTGTGAAGCAGAAAATACAGAGCTAGCGCAAGGACCGAATCGCTTGATCCGACCAGACCTCTTAAATGGACTCTCCCCTTTTTTCCTTTGTTGAGGGTTTCTGCCAGAATGGCAACCCGGGGGTCCGATTTATACTGATTTATAATATCCCGAATATTCACGCACTGATTTTCATTGCAAATATACGTTTTGGTGCCGTAAAAATTGATCAAGGCAGCAAAAACGAAGTATTTCGTATGTTGAAAAAGGAATTTAAACTATATTTATTTAACCCAAAGCAGAATTACCGGGCATTTTTCAGAAGCTTTAATGATTAAAAACCAGTTTTTTCGCTTAATAATGAACCTTCCACTGGAGTTAATAGCCTGGATAAGTGCTATTCTATTTTTGGCTATTACCGATTCAGGATCTGCACATTCCAGTTTATGTCCATTAGACAACCTGGGTTTTAAATGGTGCCCGGGGTGTGGATTGGGCCGCTCTATCCGATTTTTATTACATGGAGAATTTCGCTTATCGATTGAACATCACTGGTTTGGAATTCCATCTTTTCTTATTCTGATTTACCGGATATTGCAATTATTAAAAATATTCCTATTAAATTTAAGATTACTAACCCTTAATAATTATGGAAAACGATCCGCTTATTAACCTTAAAGGCATGAGTCTTGAGGAATATTCTTATTTGAAGCAGGTAATTGCCGGCATGAACCCACGGCAGGCTCAAAATTTCGTCATGTTTTATTCAGACAGACGAAAGGATCCGCAGGAAATACTTTTATTTACCCTGCTTGGTTTTCTGGGTGTTGCAGGTATTCAGCGTTTTATTACCGGGCAGATGGGAATGGGAATTCTTTATTTTCTGACTCTTGGTTTGTGTTTTATAGGAACCATTGTTGATATCGTAAATCATAAGTCTATTACCCTTGAGTTTAACAGGAAAGCAGCTTATGAAAGTGCTCAGCTTGTAAAAATAATGAGTGATCAGAGTACTGAAACCCCCTCATAGATACAGATTTCCTCTGATAATGGTTTATTCGGATCAATTCAATCCCGGCAACGGGGTTGTCGTATAATTATGCAATGCGTATCTCCGTATTTCTACACTCAAAACATATAGGGTATCTTTGTTTATGAAATTAAGAGAAATTACATCTTTTCTCGAAACGCTTGCTCCGCTTGCTTATCAGGAAGATTATGATAATTCGGGTCTGATCGTAGGTCAACCTGATAAGGAAATATCAGGTGCCCTTATTTCATTAGATTGTACAGAATCGGTTGTTGATGAAGCGATTCAGCAAGGTTTGAATCTGATTATCTCCCATCATCCCATTGTTTTTAAGGGCCTGAAAAAGTTTAATGGTAAAAGCTATGTAGAGCGCGTAGTGATGAAAGCAATAAAAAATGATATTGCTTTGTATGCTATCCATACCAATCTGGATCATGTATCCCTGGGGGTAAACAAAAAGATCTGCGATAAACTTGGGATTAAGAATCCCCTAATTTTAAAATCCAGGGAGGAATCTCTAAGAAAGCTGGTTACTTTTTGTCCGGAAGCCCATGCTGAGGAAGTAAGAGTGGCCATGTTCAGGGCCGGGGCTGGCAATATTGGAAATTATTCAGAATGCAGTTTTAATGTAAGTGGCACAGGGACTTTTAATGCTGCTGAAGGCGCAAGTCCATTCGTTGGAGTGCCTGGCAAACAGCATCATGAACCTGAGATCAGAATAGAGACTATTTATCCGGTATATCTTGAACAAAAAATTCTCGCGGCACTTACTGAAACACATCCATACGAGGAAGTGGCCTATGATATTTATCCGGTTAACAATAGCCATCCTCAGGTAGGATCAGGTATGATTGGAAATCTGGAGAGTGACACCGATGAACTTGAGTTTTTAAATTTTGTGAAGGAAAAACTGGGTACCAAAGTTATCAGACACACGGCATTACGTTCAAAAAAGATCCGCAGAGTGGCTGTTTGTGGTGGTTCGGGAAGTTTTCTATTAGCCCATGCGATGAAGGCCGGAGCCGATATTTTCATCACCGGAGACTTTAAATACCATGAGTTTTTTGATGCAGAAGGAAAACTTATTATTGCGGATGTTGGACATTTTGAGAGTGAGCAGTTTACACAGGAATTATTGTTGGAATTAATTACAGAAAAATTTAGTAACTTTGCCCTCCGTTTAACATTACAGAACACAAACCCCATAAATTATTTGATTTAATGGAACAATCAGTAGAAGAGAAATTAAAGGCATTATTCGAACTTCAGACTTTGCACACGCAGATCGACAAGATCCGTCAGACAAGAGGTGAACTTCCAATGGAGGTTGCCGACCTCGAAGATGAGGTTGCAGGTTTAGAAACCCGTATACAGAAAATCAAAGCAGATCTTGATGAACTGGAAGATTCGATCGTAACCCGCAAGAATCTGATCAAAGAAGCTTTAGCAGCTACTAAAAAATACGAAACTCAGCTTAACGATGTTAAGAACAATCGCGAATATGATGCAATCTCAAAAGAGATTGAAATTCAGGGATTAGAGATTCAGGTATCAGAAAAAAAGATCAAGGAATATTCTTTTGAGATTCAGAATAAAACCGAAGTTTATGAGAGTGCTTTAGCGAACATTACTGAGCGCAAAAAAGATCTTGAACTTAAGAAGGCTGAATTAGATACAATTACTGCTGAAACTGAAAAAGATGAAGCAAGTATTCTAGTAAAGGCACAGGAGGCTGAAAAGCATATTGATGAGCGTTTATTGATTGCATATAACCGTTTAAGAAGCAATGCTAAGAATGGTCTTGCTGTTGTAACCATACAGCGCGATTCATGTTCAGGCTGTTTTAATCAGATTCCACCACAAAGGCAATTGGATATCCGTCAGCGTAAGCGCATTATTGTTTGCGAGCATTGCGGACGTATACTTGTAGATGAAGGTTTTGCATTGGAAGAAAATCCGGTAGCTTAAACTCCTAAAAAATAGGAAAAGCGACCAGTGTTAACTGGTCGCTTTTTTTTTGTCTTAAATTCTGATCTTTGCTTGTGATAATTCGCCCCGGTCGGAGAAAGGGAAACTTAAAAATTATAGACCATGGCGTTAATATTCATTCCTGATCCAACAGATGCGAATACAACCCGGTCACCTTTTTTGATATGATGTCCTTCAAGCTTATTTTTTAGTATCATATCAAGCAGAGTTGGTACAGTAGCTACTGAACTGTTTCCAAATTTAGCTATGGTCATAGGCATAACATCCATTGGAGCTTCCCTGATTCCATAAAGCTTAAAGAGTCTTTTAAGAATCGCTTCATCCATTTTACCATTCGCCTGATGGACCAGAACTTTTTTCACATCATCAATCCCTGTTCCGGATTTTTCCATGGTTTGCTGAATCACCAGTGGTACATTTTTCAGGGCATATTCATAGATCTTTCTCCCATCCATTTTAATAAACTGATCATCTGATATGAGATCAGGATTACTGGATTTGCCTGAATAGAGGTAATAGGCCTCATCAGAAGTGTGGGTTTGTGTTTTATGCGCCAGAATACCCTCTGCAACACCTTCTCTGCCTTCCAATATTGTTGCTCCGGCACCATCTGCATAAATCATGCTATCGCGGTCGTGGGGGTCGGTAACTCTTGAAAGTGTTTCTGTACCAATTACCAGGACCCGTTTTGCATCTCCTGAACGGATGTAATAATCTGCCTGGATCATTCCCTGCAGCCATCCCGGGCAACCGAAAGGCAGGTCATAAGCTACGCAATCAGGATTTTTGATTCCCAGCCTATGCTTAATTCTGGATGCCAGGGTAGGCAAAACGTCAACCCTTGTGCTGCCTGGAGCAATGTCTCCGAAATTATGTGCCACAATGATATAATCAAGGGTTTCAGGATCTGTTCCTGAACTTTCTATTGCGTTTGAAGCTGCAAAATATCCCAGATCCGAAGCCATATGTTCTTTATCGGCATAGCGGCGCTCCTCGATTTCTGTGATGTCCTGAAACTTTTGGATCACCTCTGAATTTTCCCTCAAAATGGGTTCTCCGCTTTTTTCATAAAAGCGGTGTTCTGAAAAGTCTTTGTTTGGTATGATGTTGGAAGGAACGAAACTACCGGTCCCAATGATAACAGACTTGATATTAGTGCTCATTAAAAGAAATTATACTGAATACTATATTGGTTTACTGTATTAAAGGTACGTATTCTTTTTAAAATAAAAATTTGCCTAAAATAAATTAAGTTGTTTTCCACCTGCCGGACTGAAATGGCTGAAATTATAGGGTCGCATACTTCTTCCGGCCATGTATTTATTTAAAGAGATTTTAAAAAGATGCTGAATACTTTCAGCCACCTTGCCATCTCCGTTCATTCTTTTACCCCAGCGAGTATCATTTAATTTTCCATCATGGCATTGTGCGATCAGATTCAATACTTTTTCAGCCCGGTCGGGATAGGTTTTATAGATCCAGTCTTTAAAGATCTCAGCTATTGACCCATTGAGCCGAACGATAGTAAATGAAGCGCCCGAAGCACCTGCCTGGGCCGCAGATTTGATGATTTGTGGTATTTCGTCGCTGTTTAATCCGGGAATGATAGGTGCACACATAAGCATAACCGGAATATCTGCAGCAGCGAGGCTTGAAATCATAGATAGCCGGCTTTTCGATGTTACAGTTCTTGGCTCAAGTTTTTGCCTGAGATCCTCGTTTAGTGAATTAAGACTAATGGCAATATGTACCAGATCACTGGCAGCCAGTTCTTTTAAGATATCCAGATCTCTCAAGAGGAGATTGTTTTTGGTGATAATGCCTACAGGGTGCTTATATTTTAAAAACACCTCCAAAAGGGAACGGGTAATTTTAAGCTTTCGTTCTATGGGTTGATAACAGTCTGTATTACCCGAAAGCATGATCGTTGAGGGTACATATCCCTTCCTGTTCATAAAGGTTTCCAATAATTCGGCAGCGTTTCGTTTGATAATTATCTTTCTTTCAAAGTCTAATCCGGCACTAAACCCGTAATATTCATGGGCATTCCTTGCATAACAATACAGACAGCCATGCTCACATCCCTGATATGGGTTAATAGATTGTAAAAATGGAAGGTCAGGACTTTTTGACTTGCTGACTATGTTTTTAGGATGCTCTTCAAATAAAATAGTAGCGCTGTTTTGCAGCATAAATTCATCTATACCCTCCTCATGTTCAGCTACATACTTAGTTTTTAAAAACCGGTTATGGGTATTTACCTGAGCTCCCCTTCCTTTAAAATATTCTTCGTTTTTTATGTGCGCCACGAAGCTAAAGTACAAAAAATACTAATAATTTTAGTATTATTTGTAACTGCAAGTATCGCCTTGTCTGAATAAACTTCTTAAAAAATCAAAAAAATGTAACAGAATTGTAACATAGAATAGATTGTGTATATTTATATATCTATAAAACCTATGGGGAATTTAATGTTGCTTTTAATTAATGTAATTAAAAAAAATGCAAAAGATTCATCATGATTCCGATACTTTGATAGAACAGGAACCACCAAAATACTCTGATTCTGTTCAGGTATCATTTAATAACCTCGATGTTGCAGCAAAAAGGGTTCAATCCGATCTAAACCTATATGTTACTTCAGATAGTGGTAAGCCTTTAAATAAGGCATTTATAAGCATTGATTTAGTCAGTATAACTGCTGTTTCTGATCAATCGGGCAGGGTATGCATCAAAGCTCTTCAGGCAGGAAAATATTATTTGGATATTATTTCCCCGGGATTTATTGCCAAAAGGATACTTGTTTCCATAGTTGAAGCAGGATCACAGGAGATATGTGCTCAATTGACGAGCAATATTGGGTAGAATTAATATTGGGCTGATCAGGAAACAGGATTAAATGTTTTTTAGCCCTCCAGCAAAAACACATACAGTTCTTTTGGCCCGTGTGCTCCCAATACGAGGGTCTTTTCGATGTCAGCAGTTCGGCTCGGGCCGGTAATATTGGAGATCATACTTGGGAAATTTTCAGGATACTTCTCCTTTAAAAGCTTAAAACCATCTTTCAGATCTAACACCAGCTGAGAGGTATAGGCAATCACAATATGAACATGTGGGTAAATACTTAACCTTCGTCCTGCCGCATTTCCGTTTGAAACCATAATACTTCCATTCCTGGCAATAAGTGACTCACATTCTGTAATTCCTACATCAGCATTTAAAAAGTCAGTATCGGTGCTATAAAATGGGAACTCATAGGTACTTAGCAGTTTTTGTAATTTTGGTTCCCAGCAGTAGATCTTTCGCCAGTTTTTTTCTTCTGCGAGGTGCAGCAGGTTTTCGAAAAGTTCTATTTCGTCTTCGCAGAACACAAAATTTCCCGAAACTGCTGTCAATTGCTCGGCAAAAAGAGCATCCAGATGGTCAGTGTATTCTTCATAAAGAGCTGTCTCTTCTAAATTTGGGTATGGGTTATCCCGCTTTTCGAGAAGAGCCCTTCGGATCTTCTTAAGCATCTTTTCTTTAGAAGTTGTCTCTTTCATGAACAACGCTTTTTTAAACAAGAGGAATGAAATCTAAAATTTCATTCCTCTTGAAAAGGAATTTTATGGAATTGATAATTTTAATCCTGTGATGATCTGTTTTCAGGAAGATCTATATTGTGATCTACCATGCCCTCGTGTTCAAGACTTTCTTTTGGCTGCTCTAACGGAGCTTCTGCTTTAGTTCCATTTACAAACTCATCATAAGTAGTGCGGTTGTCAAAGGGACGTTTACCCAAAATTTCTTCCAGATCCGATTGGAACAGGATTTCTTTTTCGAGTAATTTTTCAGCCAGTTTTTCTAAACCCTCACGTTTATCGGTCAATAATTGTTTGGTTCGCTGATAAGCCCGGTCAATCTGATTGCGAACTTCAATATCAATAATTTCAGAGGTCTTTTCTGAATAAGGTTTGTTGAACTGGTACTCACCCTGAGTATCGTTGAATGAAACATTACCAACTTTGTCGTTCATACCATAAATTGTCACCATGGCATAAGATAATTTGGTAATCCGTTCCAGATCGTTTTGCGCGCCTGTGGATATTTTATTAAAAACGATATCCTCAGCAACGCGGCCTCCTAAAGTCATACACATTCCGTCAAGCAGCTGCTCTGTGGTGTATAAAAATTGCTCTTTTGGCAGGTATTGTGCGTATCCAAGGGCTGCAACACCTCTGGGGACGATTGAAACTTTAACCAAAGGATCGGCGTGTTCGAGAAACCATCCTGCAATAGCGTGTCCAGCTTCATGATAAGCAACGATCCTTTTCTCTTCAGGAGAAATAATTTTGTTCTTTTTCTCCAGTCCACCGATCACACGATCCACCGCATCCTGGAAGTCCTGCATGTCTACAGCTTCTTTATTCCTTCTGGCTGCAATCAGGGCCGCTTCATTACATACGTTTGCAATTTCTGCTCCTGCAAACCCGGGAGTTTGTGCTGATAATTTCTTGGCGTCTACACCTTCAGCAAGTTTCAGAGGTTTCAGGTGAACCTTAAAGATCTGCTCACGACCAACCAGATCAGGTTTATCAATGGAAATCTGACGGTCAAAACGTCCTGGACGCAACAATGCAGTATCCAGAACATCAGGCCTGTTGGTTGCAGCAAGAATAATAATTCCGCTATCAGTGCCAAAACCATCCATCTCAACCAGTAACTGGTTCAGAGTGTTTTCACGTTCATCATTTCCGCCAACAATATTGTTTTTTCCGCGGGCACGACCGATCGCATCAATCTCATCAATAAAGATGATACATGGAGCCTTCTCTTTCGCCTGCTTAAACAGGTCACGTACTCTTGAGGCACCTACCCCGACAAACATTTCGACAAAGTCTGATCCTGAAAGTGAGAAGAAAGGAACCTGAGCCTCACCCGCAACAGCCTTAGCCATCAGGGTTTTACCGGTACCAGGTGCACCGATCAGTAAGGCTCCTTTTGGAATTTTACCTCCCAGATTAGTGTATTTTTTAGGATTTTTTAAGAAATCAACGATCTCCATCACCTCCTGTTTGGCTTCTTCAAGTCCGGCAACATCATTAAAGGTAATGGTAACCTGCGATTCCTTATCGAAAAGAGTTGCCTTAGATTTACCGATATTAAAGATCTGCCCACCGGCACCACCGCCGGCACCGCCACCCATTCTTTTCATGATGAATACCCAGAATCCTACCAATAGAAGTACAGGCAGAATAAATGACATGAACCAACCAGCCCATGGACTTTCTCTGGATTCTGAAATTATAGGTGTACGCTGATTAGGAGGAAGATCCTTCTCAGCAGCAATTACTTTTGATTCAAAACTCTCATAGGTTGCAGATGTGAAAATATATTGCGGACCGTTGGTAGTTGCATTGAAGCTGCTTTTATTGCGGACATCATCATATTTCTTCTGATCTAAACGATCTTTTTTGATGTAGACATCGACATTATAAAGGTCACCATTTTTGTATGCGACCAGCTTTTCAACGTCACCTGGTTTGAGCATCTCATTTTCAAACTTCTGGTAATTGATTATTTTGGCATTATTACCACTGAACATATACTGAACCACAAAAAGGCCCAGAATAATGACAGCGTAAAGCCACATGATATTAAACTTGGGAGCTTTGGGAACAATTTTTTTGCCGGGAATCTTTTTTATAGGAGATTTTTTATCTGTTTTACTATCTTTCATTTTTAGTATTTGTATATAACTATAACCGTAATTAAAATACTGAATATCAGGCGCTTTTAAATGATTTCATTTCGGCATCACCCCAAAGATCTTCTATTCCGTAAAACTCTCTTTTATCTGTTTTAAAGATATGAACTACAACATCAATGTAGTCAAGGATTATCCAGTCAGACTGCTGTAAACCTTCCTTTCTCCAAGGCTCTAGCTTCAAGGCCTTAAACACCTCGTCTTCAACACTTTGGGCAATTGCTTTTACCTGGGTTGTTGATTCAGCATGACAAACAACAAAATAATCGGCAACTGAACTATGGATGTTTCTCAGATCAAGACGGACTATTTCATTTCCCTTTTTCTCCTGTATTCCAAAAACAACGAGTTCTGAGATAGAAGTGGATTCTTGTGCAGTTTTATTTTTTACCATTAAAAAAATTTAGTTTTGTTGAATCATAATAACGCATCTTAATTGCAAAATAATACTTTTTCAGGACTATTTATCGGTCGAAATCTAATTACTTTAAAAGAGGTAGACTCAACAAATACCTTTCTTAAGAATGCTTTGTCAAAATCTACGCCATTATTTGATGGTACTGTTATAATGGCAGACAGTCAGCTTGCGGGACGGGGTCAGTCGGGTAATTCATGGATTAGTGAAGCAGGGAAAAATCTGACTTTCAGCATTCTTCTTAATCCCAATTTCCTGGCAATTGACAGGCAATTTGACTTAAATATGGCCATCAGTCTAGCTATGAACGATTTTTTAAATAAGTACACTGCGGGAGGGGCATTCATAAAATGGCCGAATGACTGTTATATTGGTAATAAAAAAATTGGTGGAATATTGATTGAAAATATTGTCCATGGCAATACCATCAAACATGCCATAATTGGAATCGGACTCAATGTAAATCAGGAGAAATTTCCTGGCGGTTTGAAGAATGTAACTTCTTTGAAGCAAGCTTTACATCAGGATTACAACTTAGTGCATTTATTGGGCGAAATTTGCAGCATAATAGAAGCCAGGTATTTACAGTTGAAAGCAGGAAATACAGATAAGCTTAGGGATGAGTACCTTAGCCAATTATATTTAAAGGACGAGTGGGCTCTTTTTAGATTTGACAAGCAAATTCAGAGCGGAAAAATTCGTGGCATTACTGCTATCGGACAACTGATTCTTGAAACAACAGAGGGATTGCGATATTTTAATAACAAGGAAATAGAATTTATAAGTTAAGAGGATATGAAAAAACTATTGGGGTTAATTTTTCTGTTTTTTGCTTTTGCATCTCATGCACAGTTCCCTGATCCTAATGCGAAGATTTATGATCCGGTAAAATGGAGTTTCTCCTCCGAAAAGCTAAATGATAAAGAATACAATCTGATTATTACTGCCAAAATTGAGAAGGGCTGGCATGTGTATTCCCAGTTTATTGAAGAGGGTGGTCCGATTCCAACATCCTTCAAATTCCAGCCCTCTTCCGATTATAAGCTGGTGGATAAGGTTACCGAAAGTCCGAAAGCAGTTACTGCCTTTGATAAGAATTTCAATATGCAAATTGCCTGGCATAAGGATCAGGTTGTATTTAAACAAAAAGTCAGTCTGCTTGTTCCAAAAACAAGTATTGCAGGTACACTTGAGTTTATGGTATGCAATGATGAGCGTTGTTTACCGCCTGCGGAAGTAGAATTCACAATTGCAATCCAGGCCGGTTCTGCACAAGCGGATATGACAGTCCCGGCAGCAAAATCAGACAGCATTTCAGCAATTGTTTCATCTGACTCTTCATCTGCAAGCATGATGCCTGCAAGTGCTGTTTCAATCCGGCCCGATACCGGCTCTTCAGGCGGTTCTCTCTGGGCTATATTTTTAGCAGGCTTTATTGGCGGACTAGCGGCATTCTTTATGCCATGTATCTATCCGATGATTCCGCTGACTGTTTCTTTTTTTACCAAAAAATCGGGCTCAAGGGCTAAAGGAATCCAAAGTGCAATAATTTACGGCCTATCCATTATTGTTATTTATGTAGCGCTGGGTTTGCTCATTACATTGATTTTTGGTGCTTCAGCCTTGAATGAAGCTGCCAGCAGTGCAACCTTTAACTTATTATTCTTTGTTGTTCTGGTCATTTTCGGAATCTCTTTTCTGGGAGCTTTTGAGATTACGCTGCCTTCTTCCCTGGTGAATAAGATGGATGAAAAATCGAACCAAAGTGGATTTGTCGGTCTTTTCTTTATGGCTTTTACGCTGGCACTGGTTTCTTTTTCATGCACCGGGCCAATCATTGGAACTTTACTTGTTGATGCGGTTTCCAAGGGATCTTATCTGGGTCCGGCGATTGGTATGCTTGGATTTTCATCAGCTTTAGCAATACCATTTACACTTTTTGCAATATTTCCATCCTGGCTTAAAGAAATGCCAAAATCTGGCGGCTGGCTCAATACAGTTAAGGTTTCACTGGGTTTTCTTGAGATAGCCCTTGCATTTAAGTTTCTTTCCAATGTAGATCTGGCCTATCACTGGGGTATTTTAAACCGGGATGTTTTTCTGATTATCTGGATCGTTGTTTTTGGATTATGGGCATTGTATCTGCTCGGCAAGATCCGCTTGTCGCATGATAATGAGATTAATTTCCTTTCACTGCCAAGATTGTTTTTCTCTATGCTGATTCTTGGATTTACACTTTACATGGTTCCGGGATTATGGGGGGCACCTCTCAAGGCGATCAGTGCCTGGCTTCCTCCACAGGTGACCCAGGAATTTGATCTGTACTCAAACAGGACTAGCAGTCAGGCAGTAGTAGCCGGAACATCGGGAAAAAAATATTCCGGGCTGTTTCATGCGCCTCACGGTCTGGATGCATTTTATGATTATGAAGAGGGGCTTGCCTATGCAAAAACTGTGAATAAACCTATCCTGATTGATTTTACGGGATGGAGTTGTACTAACTGTCGTAAAATGGAGGCCAGTGTATGGCCGGACAAGGAAGTACTCCGCCGGCTCAGAGAGGATTATGTTTTGATATCTTTATATGTTGATGATAAAACTGAACTTTCGGAAGCTGAAAAGTATGTTTCGGGCTTCAGTGGTAAAAAAGTAAATACAATCGGACAAAAGTGGAGCGATTTTCAGGCATCCAGATTTGGAACTAATTCGCAGCCATATTATGTCATAGCAGATCATGAAGGCAAGGTACTTGTTCCGCCACAGGCTTATAATCTGGACATTGGTAATTACGTTAATTTTTTAGACAGGGGTAAAATCGCTTTCGGGCAAAAATGATTGAAATGAATAAAGCGAACATAAAAAATATTGGAGTTTTTACATCCGGAGGTGATTCGCCCGGGATGAATGCCGCAATTCGTGCAGTAGTGCGTACAGGCTTATATTATGATCTTAAAGTAACAGGAATTTATCGGGGTTATGATGGGATGATCAGTGGTGACTTTCATCTGATGGAGCGTAAATCGGTAGCGAATATTATACAGCGGGGTGGAACAATACTGAAAACTGCCAGAAGTGAAGAATTTCGGACTGAAGAGGGCAGAAAAAGAGCTTATGAGCAATTGAAGAAGCATAATGTTGATGCTATTGTAGCGATTGGGGGCGATGGTACCTTTACCGGTGCCAATATATTTTATGATGAATATAAAGTACCTGTAATCGGGCTTCCAGGAACCATCGACAATGACCTGATCGGAACTGATTTTACCATCGGTTATGATACTGCAATAAATACGGTTATAGATGCAGTTGATAAGATTCGTGATACTGCGGAGTCGCACGATCGTTTGTTTATTGTGGAGGTTATGGGCCGCGACTCCGGTTTGATTGCTCTGAGAAGCGGTATTGGAACAGGTGCAGAAGCTATTCTGATTCCCGAGACAAAAACAGATATCAAAGCATTACTTTGTCGGCTTGAAACAAGCAGGAAAGATAAATCCTCCAAGATCATTATTGTTGCAGAAGGCGATGATGCCGGAGGTGCATTTGAGATCGCTAAATCAGTAAAAGAAAAGTTTCCTGGTATAGATACCAGAGTCTCTATTCTTGGACATATTCAGCGGGGTGGTCCGCCATCCTGTATGGACCGTGTATTAGCAAGCAGGCTGGGTGTGGCGGCTGTTGAATCTTTGATGGAAGGCAGGAACAGGGAAATGATCGGAATAGTTAATGGTAAGATTCATTTTACACCCTTCGGCAATGCAATAAAGCATAATCCTGAAGTGAATCCTGAACTTTTAAAAATCGTTGAAATCCTCTCACTGTAAACATAAGCTGGTTTGATATGAAAAATTCAGGTTTTATCTTCGGTGCATTGATCGTTTTGCTGACGGCCTGTGGCGAACCGGTAAAAAAGAACAATAGCGAAAAGAAGTTAGCAACAGACATTTCCCTAAAACTTGAAAAAATTGCTGAAGGATTACATTCTCCAGTTGCCGCAGCTTTTAGTCCGGAAGGTTTAATGCTGGTATGCGAGCAAACCGGACAGATCAGGGTTCTTGAGAATAATAAACTGATTGATAAACCCTTCCTGAATCTGGAGAGCAAACTTGTCAAAATAAGTGGTGCTTATGATGAACGGGGTTTACTCGGAATTGCCCTTCATCCTGACTATGCGAGCAATAAAAAATTCTATGTTTATTACAGTGCCCCTTCTACTGAAAAAGGGCTTGATCATCAATCTGTAATTGCTGAATACAAAGTTTCAACAAATCCAATGCTTGCCGATGCGGCTAGCGAAAGAATATTATTGACAATTCAGCAGCCCGAAAGCAACCACAATGGCGGTGATCTGAAGTTTGGTCCTGATGGTTATTTATACATTGCTGTTGGGGATGGTGGTGGTGCCGGCGACCGGCATGGTGCAAAAGGCAATGGCCAAAATCTGAATACTCTTTTGGGTAAAATTCTAAGAATTGATGTGAATACCGATCAAAGTTATGGCATTCCAAATGACAATCCTTTTGTAGGCAAGGAGGCAAAACCGGAGATCTGGGCCTATGGTTTACGTAATCCATGGCGGTTTTCTTTCGACAAAAATTCAGGGCAGCTTTTTGTTGCAGATGTAGGTCAGAACAAGTTCGAGGAGGTAAATATTATCGAAAAAGGTGGAAACTATGGCTGGAAGATCATGGAAGCGAGTCATTGTTTTGATCCTGAAGAGAATTGTAAGACTGAAGGATTGATCTTACCGATAGCAGAGTATGAACATGAAGAAGGGATTAGTATAACCGGTGGATTTGTGTATCGTGGCAAAGAACTAAGCGTACTCACTGATAAGTATATTTTTGCTGACTGGACCGGGCCTATGTTTTACCTTGAAAAGAAGGGTGAATCATGGATACGTGGAACGGTCAGTCTTGCAGCTAAACCATCGGGAGATTTGAAAATACTTAGTTTTGCCCAGGATAATAATGCAGAACTTTATGTTCTAACAAACCAGGAAGTTGGTCCGAAGGATACAAAAGGAGCCGTTTATAAACTGATAAAACCCTGATGGAAAATATAAAAAATCATTTTATTGAAGCCAGGGAAGTGCTGGAAAGCTTTATTTCAGACCCCCGGAATTTCCTCAATATTGAAGGGGCCGGAAAAATTATTGCAGATGCCATTAAAAGTGGTGGCAAAGTAATTTCATGCGGAAATGGGGGATCGATGAGTGATGCGATGCATTTTGCGGAGGAGCTTTCAGGAAGGTATCGCAACGACCGGCCTGCATATGCTGCTATTGCTATTTCTGATCCAGGGCATTTGTCATGTGTAGCCAATGACTATGGTTATGCTTTTGTTTTTTCGAGGATGGTAGAATCCATTGGTACTGAAGGAGATGTGCTATTCGCTATCAGCACCAGCGGAAATTCTGAAAATATTTTGAACGCGATCGAAGCTGCACGAAAGAAAGGGATGAAGGTTATTGGTTTGACAGGTAAGGATGGTGGTAAAATGGCGGGTCTGTGTGATGTTGAAATCCGTGCTCCCCGTTCAGAATATGCCGACAGAGCACAGGAAATTCATATTAAGGTAATACACTCACTGATAGATTACATCGAAACAACCCTGTCAGCTTTTTAAAAGCTGACAGGGTTAAAATTTAAATTTTATCCTCTACTACTACGGCGGTTCCTGAAGAACTAACCATCAGCATACTTCCATTACTTCCCAGGGTTTCATAGTCAAGGTCAACACCCAAAACTGCGTTGGCGCCTAAACGGGCTGCCTGTTCCTGCATTTCGCGTAAAGCGATATCCTTTGCTTCACGAAGCCCTTCTTCATATGATCCGGATCTTCCGCCTACGATATCCCTGATTCCGGCAAAGAAATCTTTGACAATGTTTGCACCGATAATGGCTTCGCCAGTTACTATACCAATGTATTTTACAACACGTTTTCCTTCGAGTTCATTTGTGGTTACTACTATCATATCATGCTAAGGTTTTGTTATTGGATTATTATAGAAACAAAAAGTTACAGGTAAAGGCTTGAAATAGATTTGATATTCAAAATCAGAAGATGTCGGATTGGTGTGTGAGACAAGGGCCGGGAGGATTCATGTGGTGTAAATAAGATCTTTCACATGATAAGTATTTATAGGATATTCATTTGGAAAGCAAGACCAATGCTGATCGGGATCTTCAGCCGGGCTCTGCGCTGTAGCTTTTGCCATAAGAATTTGGATCATAAAATAAATTTGATTTGGGCAAAAGGCTGCCGCTTCGATCCCGTTTGGATTGCCCGGATGCTGCTGCTTGTCATGTTTGCCGGATTGTTTAATAACCTGATGCTGTAGCTGCGGGTCAGGAATCGGTTTTGGTTAAAACAAATTATAAGGGGGGATAATGTTCTATCCATCGGGCTGAAGCCCAATCTATTTGTCCTTACCTATTACTAAATGTTGGGCTGAAGCCCGAAAACGAACAATTGTTTACCCCAGCTTTAGCTGGGGTCTATTGAGCGACCGTAAAGGAGTAAATATTGAATAATAAATTCCAAGTCATAGGATAGCCGTAACGCTGAATAGCCCGGTGCTTTAGCTCCGGGTAAAGATCCGGTTTTCAGTCCGGGCCAGTCCGAACGGAGTTCATCCGGGCGGGCTTCAGCCCAAAGAACGGAACAAATACCGGTGCTTTAGCGCCGAAAAGCTGATGCAATACACTACAATTGTCTAATCCGAATTTCTAATATTTCAAATCATTAAAATTCTCCTACAGCAATTTCTCCGCTACTTCCTTCCAGTTATTCACCCTTTCATAATCGGTTAACAGCAAATTATGGGGCGAGGAGAATAATAGTTTTCGGCCATCAAAATCTTTAAAATTCTTGATGCGGTCGTCGATGAGGATGTCCACATTAACGATCTTATGTCCGCAGAAAATAATATTTTGCCATCCGATAAATGGAAAATGCTCTGCCAGCCATTCATATTTATCCTGCAGGGAATTAGGGAATTCCATGGCGGCCGAAACTATGAAAACATCATATTTATCCTGAAGTTGTTTCAGTACTTCAACACTATCGGGCAGCACTTCGAGATCACGAAAAAAGCCCTTTTCATTGATGTATTCATACAATTTCATTTTGGCATGTTCGGGAACATGATGATACACTTCGTTTCCGGGGAGTATTTGAAGATCAAGAGGCACACCGTAATCACGGTTATAAAGACTGATAAATTTGGATAGCGGATCGGCAATAACTTCGTCCATATCCACTGCAATTCGGGGTTTTCTTTCAGACATGCTTCAAAAATAGGGATTTCCATTTTTTAAATGTTATTTTTTTAATATCTTTGCAACCCCGCAGAATAGACTCCGGGAATATGTTGAATACATAAATATTGAAAAATGGCAACTAAAATCAGATTGCAAAGATTCGGTAAGAAGGGAAAACCTTTTTATCACGTAGTGGTAGCAGACGCCCGTGCTCCAAGAGATGGTAAATTCATCGAAAGATTAGGTTCCTACAATCCAAACACAAATCCGGCTACTATCGACATCAATTTCGATAAGGCTTTGGATTGGGTAAACAAAGGAGCTCAGCCTACTGATACTTGTCGTGCGATCCTTTCTTACAAAGGTGTAATGTACAAGAAACACCTTGAAGGTGGTGTTAAAAAAGGCGCATTGACTGCAGAGCAGGCAGAAACAAAATTTGCTGAGTGGTTACAAAGCAAAGAAGGTAAGATCGAGGGTAAGAAAGATAGTCTGACTAAATCGAAAGATGAAGTAAAGAAAGCAGCATTAGCTGCTGAGGCTAAGAAGAAGGAAGATATTGCTGCTGCAATTGCTGCAAAAAATACACCTGCTCCTGAAGTAGTTGAAGAAGAAGTTGCTGAAGAAACTGCAGATGTTGAAGCATCAGCAGAAGAAGTTGCTGAAGCTCCGGCTGCAGAAGTAGTTGAAGAGGCTCCAGTTGCTGAAGAGGCACCTGCTGCAGAAGAAGTTGCTGAAACTCCTGCTCCTGAAGCAGCAGAAGAAGCTCCTGAATCTGAAGAAAAAGCATAATCAGCTTTTAGGCTAAAAATTTAATTAACGTCATTGCAAATGTTTAAACGGCATAAACTCATTTATGAGCAAACCGGAAACATATTCGCAATGACGTTTTTGTTTTCACAGGAATGAAGATCGAAGACTGTTTTTATATAGGCTATATCACCAAAACCAAGGGTTTGAAGGGTGAAATGCAGATCTATTTTGAGTATGATGATCCGGCAGAACTGCCCCTTGACTCCGTTTTCGCAGAAATTAACGGTAAACTGGTTCCCTTTTTCATTTCTTCGTTTAAACTTCAGAACAACCAGACCGGAAATTTTTATTTCGATGATATTGATACGATCGAAAAGGCAGAGGCCCTTGTTCGTAAAAAACTGTATCTGCCAAATAAATTAAAACCTGTAAGAGATGAAGATGAATTTCTGATTACAGATCTTAAGGGATTTATTGTGCATGATGAAACCGCTGGAGAACTGGGTGAGATCATCGAAATTCATGAATATCCACAGCAATTTGTGGCCGTTGTTCCTTATAAATTTAAAGAGATTATGTTCCCGCTGAATGATGATCTGATTGTGGAGATCGATGAGGAGAACGGAATTCTTAAAGTTGATCTTCCTGAAGGCCTGATTGATCTGTATCTGGGAGAATAAAGGATACCTGGGGCATGCCAGTTCTAAATAATTACATCATGAAGGATTTTAATGAATGCTGGGCGTAAGTTCCCCAATTTTTCATAACCTTCATCAGAGTGTCAAGCAAACCTTTATTGTTTGTGGCCTTTCCTTTTTTGGGTGCTGTCAAAGTTCCTGGAGGTAGGGGTTTATCTGTTACCAGTTTAGCAAACCAGCTCATATTCTCATGAGGCAAGGCAACACCAAGGATCATTCCCGGTAAGCCTGTAAAAGATTCAGGACCTCCTGATACAGGTATTTCATCGGTATAAAATGCGACCACATAGATCGAATCCATGATTATGGCATTCGCCCTCCGGCATGAGTATCCGGCAATATCGCGTGTTTCTGAGGTAATCTTCCAATTAATCTTACGGGTACTGTCTCTTACCAGAAAGGTCTCTTCAAAAACTGTCTTCTGAACTACACTGTTATTTGTTGAAAGATCTGTATAAATAATATTGTTCTGGGTTGTTGCAGGAATATCACTGAACCAGCCGCGGTCGGATTCATCTGCAGGAGCCGGGCTGAATAAGGTTTTATCTTTACTGAAGGTCAAGGTGCTTTTTAATAGCCTGAACTGTGGTTTTGTTTTTTTGTATTGCTCAAATGCCGGTATATAATACATTTCATTATCCTTATTGATATACTTTTTGATCTGGGCATGCATATTCACACTTTTTTCAAATTCAATAATTCCTTCTGTCGCAAAGCGGGCATGCTGGGCAAAAGCGGGCTTAATTGATAATGTAATGAGTATCCATAAAGTGGAAAGTAGTATAATTCGTCTCATAAGCTTATTTTTTTGGCAGGCCCCCACCCATATGATTCAGGTCGTATGAAAGAGAAAGCATAAAATATCTTTTAATCGCTGTAAAGCTATTCTGGCTGATCATATTACTTGTTGCCATCCTGTTAAAACCGGTATTTTGATTCAAAAGATCATTGCCTGTAAGCGATAGTTTGAGGCTCTCTTCTTTCATGAAGCTTTTGGTAAGGGTAGTATTCCAGATCAGGCGATTAAAGTCTTCAGCAAAAGCCTGAGTCTTCTCCTGGTACTTATAATTTGCGCTCGATTGAATCTTCACCTTATTAGGCAGATAAAGCGATAATTCGAACCATGAATTTGCCCCCCAGCCGTTATTATTGATCTGTTTTTGCAAGGAAGATTCATTGGTTATATATTCCGGACCAAGAGACCAGTAAAGCTCAATTTTCTTCTGTTTATATCTTGAAACAGATATCCGGCTGCTGTAGCTGTTTGATCGTGTTTCATTCAGCACATTATTAATCATGTTGAAATAGGTATTGGCATTGGTACTCAAATTAAGTCCAATTCTAAGTTCTGTCCCGGGGATTTTCTGACCATAATCGCCATATAAAGAGAAATTAGCCGGATTTTTATCTGTCAGGTTAATTGATTGGAAGGTGCTCTTTCCGGCAGCATCGGTAAGGGTATTGTTGACAATAGCATTGTGTGTGGTAGAGTAATACCCTCTGAAATAGATTGATTTATCAGTAAGGACTTTGTAAGAATAATAGGATAGGTTCAAACTGCTTCGGAAAGAGGGTTTCAGATCAGGATTTCCTAAAATGATATTTAATGGGTCATTATTGACTTTGATTGGTTGAATCTGGTTTAAATTTGGCTGGGTTGTGTTTCCATCATACCTGACCTCAAAAGATTTCTGTTTTGAAAAATTATGCCTGAAAGATGCCTGAGGCAACCAGTTAAGAAAATCTCTTTTATAAATATTACCGGTATATCTGTCGGTTTGTCTAAAATCAACCGCATTTAAACGTGTTCCGAAATTGATCACGTTCTTATCTTTCCTGTAGTTGAAAATTGCACCCGCCTGATTAGAGGTCTGATCGAGTTCGAAGTCATTACTGAATTCATTATCCAAAATATCATATTTTCCGGTTACTGATTTATTAAAGGATTCCCGTTCGGCGATACTGTTGCCCAGATTTAAACCATAATTGAGAATGACTGAAAAGGTCTTGGAAAGAGGTTCAGTATAAGCCAGATTCGAATTGAAGCCTGAATTTCTGGTCCTATTGGTCTTATACTGGTCGATTATCCGTGTGCTGTCAAGTATTCCAAGGGTATTATAAAAACTGTTCTCAGAATTCAAAAATCCATTGGCATCATCTTCATCAAACTTTTGTCCAAGAGTCAGGGAAATGGTCCGGCCCTTCTTTTTAAGTTTTTTGGTCCATAAAGCACTTGCATTAAAAACCTTTTGATCACCATTATTGCTAAGACTTCGTTTGCTACCATTAAGTGAAACACCATTGCCTCTTAAACTCGAAGTAAAATAATTGCTATTGCTTTCGCTGTTTTTCAATGTGCCGTCTACAATAATTTTCAGATCTGAGGTGGTATCCAGCTTAACCAGAAATGTTCCATCGAGTTTTTGCCTGAACATAAAATTATCGATAGTCTGATCAGTGTTAGTGTTGATAAAGCCGGTAGGTAAGTTGTTCTGGTTCAAAGAGTTTTTATCTCCGCTTACACCTATTGAACCTGCTTTATAGTTCATGTTTATAGAATATTTATCCTCTTTCCATTTGGCATCATAATGCATGCCTCCGTTTCGGGTAAGAGGAATTCCTTCTCCGTTATATTGGCCGTTAAATGATTCAAGCCCAGAGTCATCCCCACTGGTAAACATAATTCCGCCATCAGTTACCTGAACATTCGATGAAGCACTGTATTTGGAATTATCCTCCCAGCCTAAACCAGTTTTAGCTGTATTCGAGAGGGTGCCATAGGCAGAAAACTTCTTCTTGCTTTTAAAGTAGTTGAACATCCCCTGACCCTGGTAAAATTCATCATTGCCTGCTCCGGCATCTATTTTTCCAAAATAACCCTGTTTTTTATCTTCCTTTAATTTGATATTGATTGTTTTAGTCCGTTCTCCGTCATCAATACCGGTAAAGGCAGCCTGATCACTTTTCTTGTCGTAGAGTTGCACTTTATCCACCATATCACCCCGTATATTTTTGGTAACCAGGGTTGGGTCATCTCCAAAGAATTCTTCACCGTCTACCAGAACTTTGTTTACCGCCTGTCCATGAGCGGTTATTTTCCCGTCTTTATCTACCTGTATGCCGGGCAGTTGTTTGAGCAGGTCTTCAACTTTTGAATTAGCTTCTATATTAAAGGCAGCGGCATTAAATTCAGTTGTATCCCCTTTTATTGTCATTTGTGCTGCGGTGCCTTTTACGATTACCTCTTCCAGGAGCCTTGCTTTGAGTATCATTTTTAATTTTCCGAAATCTTTTAAAGGCTTGTCTGAACTCAGCGAAAAGGTTTCCACATAATCGGCAAAATCAGGATAGGTCAGCAGTAAGATGAAGTTTCCTTCCCTCAGATTATTCAATGAAAAACCTCCATTTGCATCGGCCCTCGTAAATCTGACAAGGGTAGAATCTTTAGAATTTAACACCGTGATGCTTGCATTTTGCAGGCCTGTACCTGATGCAGTATCCAGAGCGCTACCTCTTATTGAATAATTATTTTGAGCGAAAAGGGGCTTATAACTAAGGAGTAGTATGACTGAGGCAAGGACTACTAGCTTCATATTGGATCTGAATTAATTTTTAATATTTACAGTTAAAGACCCATGAAAGCCTTAATGATTACTTATTTGCTTATCCCCCTCTTGTATCTATCCTGCAAGTTAACCGCTTGATAAGCAAATAACTATACCCGAAAATGGATATTTTTTATTATAAATGTTCAGGGTAAAATGTTAAATGATGTTAATATTATACCAAGGGGCTTATTCGATAGATGAACAAGGTTTTGACCAGGCTACAATTATAAAAAGGAAATTTCTTCCATTTACACTTCCGCTTATTCAGCAAGGTTTGCAGGTGAATATTTTTTATTAGCTAGATTTAAACAAATTTTTGTAAAACATATTAGCTGGTTTCATGATGGCTTTTTAATTGAATTAGCATGAATAGTAATATTGAGGCACTATATAAAATCGCCAATAAACCGGTCAGGAAAATTATCGGGCTGATGTCCGGAACTTCATTCGATGGACTTGATATTGCATTATGCGAATTTAGCGGAAGTGGTTTAGAGACCAGGGTTAAGGTCATAAATTCTGTGAGTAAGGCATATTTGCCTGCATTTAAAGAGGATCTGAAATCTGTTTTTGCTAAGAGGATCGTAGAGCTTGAGAAATTAACTCTTTTAAACGCTTTTATAGGGAACTATTATGCAGGGTTGATTCTGGAAAGTTTGAAGGACTGGGATATATCTCCATCGGATATTGATCTGATTGCGAGTCATGGGCAGACAATTTATCATGCCCCAATGCAGCAAAGGGAAGCAGATGCTTATTCTAACGCTACGCTCCAGATTGGGGACGGGGATCATCTCGCCATGAGATCAGGCATTATTACCATCAGTGATTTCAGGCAAAAGCATGTAGCTGCCGGTTGTGAAGGAGCGCCTTTATCAGTTTATGGTGATTATTTGCTCTTTTCGGATCCTAATGAAAACCGGATCATGCTCAATATCGGAGGCATCTCCAATTTTACTTTCCTTCCGGCTGCATATTCAACAGAATTTTTCTCATCAGATGTGGGTCCGGGTAATACCCTGATGGATCAGTTTATACAGCGCCACTATCCCGGAAAGTATTTCGATAAGGATGCAGCAATTGCTTCATCCGGAAAAGTGAATCATCAATTATTGGATGCTCTGTTTGATCATGATTTTTTCAGATCAGCTTATCTTAAAACTACGGGTCCCGAACTTTTCAGTTTGTCTTACTTGAATGAGGCTATTCAAAGATCGGGTCTTCAGGGGCTTTCAAATGAAGACATTATGGCTACTCTGGCTGCATTTACAGCCAAGGCGATAGTGAAGGCAATTACTTTTTGTGTTGAAGGCAAAGGAGCTTATGAAATTTATATCAGCGGAGGCGGGATGCATAATCCCCTGCTGACTGGTATTATTGAGGAGATGCTTGGTAAAAAACTTAAATTCAGTTCTGATCTTGGAATTGAACCTGATGCAAAGGAAGCTGTACTGTTTGCTTTGCTCGCAAATGAAGCTGTATCTGGCGGAAAAACCGACTTTGGTAAACATCCCGGAGTGCCTTCAATCTCAATGGGGAAGATTAGTTTTCCGGTATAATTCGGCTTAGCAGAAAAGAATTTTACTTTCTTGAATCACAAATCATTTATAATATCATGAAAAACAGATAGTTAATAACAATTCCTCCCTATTCTTCACAATAAATATTAATTAGAATTATTCTAAATAATGTTTTGATATTCATTTTCTGTTTTTATATTTGTCCCAATCTAGAACAAGTCTAAATAAAAAGAAGAAATGAAATCTATAAAAATACCCACCTTATTCCTCCTATTGGTACTTATAAATTTATTTAACCCGGGGCTGAGCCTCGCACAAAGTAATCAATCAACTTTGAGAGGAAAGATAATAACAGTCGATGGATCAGCGGCCGGATACGTCAATGTGGGCTTAAAGGATATGAATAAGAGTACCATTACAGCCGAAGATGGTTCCTTCCTGATCCGGAATATTCAGCCAGGTAAGTATATCATCAAAGTCTCCTTTGTAGGTTTAAAAACTCAGGAGAAGGCAATAAGTCTTAGCGACGGAGAAACTGCAGAGATCAATTTTACTTTAAGCGAGAGTGCAGAGCGCTTAGCGGAAGTGGTTATCACTGCAGGCAGAAGCAATATGCAGGTACCGTCAATTGGTAAAGCGGGAATTAACCCGATGGATCTTCCCCAAAGCAGCAGTATAGTAAGCAGCCAGGTGATCAGTGATCAGCAGGCTTCTAAGCTGAGCGATGTGATGAAGAATGTGAGTGGAGTAGCCATGGGTTCAAGCAGAGGTTCAACTTCTGAGAATTTCTTTGCAAGGGGTTATAGTCTTGGGAGTAATAATTATTTTAAAAATGGTTCAAGATATAATTCAGGTTCAATCCCTGAGGTTAGTACCCTTGAGCAGGTTGAAGTTCTAAAGGGTAGTGCTGCGATGCTTTATGGTAATGTAAGCGGGGGAGCCATTGTGAACCTGGTTACCAAGCGACCTAAATTTGAGCATGGCGGTGAGGTATCTATGCGCACAGGAAGTTATAATTCATATAAACCTATCGGTGACATCTACGGTCCGATCTCTAAAAATCTGGCATTCAGAATGATTGGAACTTTTGAGAATAATGAAAGTTTCAGAAACAATGTAAAGTCGGATAAATACTATTTCAACCCTTCATTATTATTTAAGGCCGGCAAGAAGACCGATATCCTTCTTCAGGGAGATTATCTGAAGTATAACCTTACTCCGGACTTTGGGGTTGGTTCATTAAATGGACAGATTCCGACCAGTATTTCCAGATCAAGTTATTTTAATACCCCATGGGCTTTTAATAAAGCGGATCAGACCAATGTTTCAGCAACAATCGACCATAAACTGAATGATAACTGGAAGCTGAATGTGATTGGATCTTATCAATTATTTAACAGAGACTATTATTCAACAGAACGTATTCAGGCTGATGCGGTGGGCGACTGGAGTCGCGTATTAAACCGTCTGCAAACCGCTGAAGATTATTATTCTGCCCAGGCAAATCTAACAGGTAAACTCAAAACAGGCAAAATCAGTCATCAGATACTTGTTGGTACCGATGCAGATAGTTACTTAAATACTAACCACACATTTAATCTCAAGACTGCCTATGATAGGATCAATCTTCTGGATCCCAATAAATACAATGCGAGGACGGATATGCCTTTTGCAAAAGACTCACTGAGAACAGAAGCTCCAACATACCGTCTTGGTTACTATGCTCAGGATCTGATCAGTTTGTCGGAAAAGGTTAAAGTGATGGCAGGCTTGAGATGGTCTTATCAAAAGACTCAGGTTTCTGATATTTTTAATTTGATTAGCGGAGCACAGACTAAGGGTACAGCTGCTGCTAAAGCGGATCAGGCATTTTCTCCGAAGTTTGGAATCGTTTATCAGCCTCTGAAGCATATGGCAGTTTTCGCGAGCTATTCGAATAATTTCACAGTCAATTCTGGCATCGATGTCTTTGATCAGGCATTGAGTCCCTCAATCGTCGATCAGTTTGAACTCGGACTAAAAAATGATTTTTTAAATGGCAGGTTATCTGCAAATTTTTCACTCTACAAGATAATCAACAATAATCTTGCACAGCAGTCACAGTACCTTCGTGATGGAATAACTGTTAATACCAATACCAATATCAAGGAGTTAACGGGGCAAACCACCAGTGATGGTGCAGAGCTTGATATAAGTGGTACAATTGTTCCGGGCTTGTATTTCATAAGTGGTTACAGCTTTAATTTCATGAGATATACCAAAACATCAGGATTAAAGGGCAGCTATATTGAAGGAGAACGATTGGTAAGTAATCCGGCACATACTGCTAATGGTAGCTTGTTCTATACCTTAAGCTCAGGCAAACTTAAGGGTGTTAAACTGGGCGCATCAGCTTATTATATCGGTGAACGGAATGCGGGCTGGAATAATACCTATGGTCAGACCCAGGTAGGTACCCGGCTTATTCCAATGTCAGGTTTTACAACCCTTGACCTTTCTCTGGGTTATTCAATTAAAAAACTGTCGCTTCTTGCCAAATTATCAAATATTGGCAATGAGTTAAATTATTATGTGCATGAGAATTACAGTGTGAATCCTATCCCGCCACGTCAGTTCTTAACTACACTTTCTTATAAATTTTAATTCCTGTTGTGGATAGGATATAGCCAAAAAATCAATGAAGAAACAAAAAACTGAAGCTAACTGGCCTAAACTGCGTAAATTCCTGAATGATGTCCACCTTTGGATCGGATTACCCAGCGGTATAATTGTATTGCTGATCTGTCTGAGCGGTACTATTTATGTGTTCAATACAGAGATCAGAGAATTATCCAGTCCCGGACTTTATAAGGTCAGCCATGCCGCAGATGCCCAAAGGCTATCAGCAGAAGAACTGATTGCGACTGTAGGCCGTGAAACCGGTGGTAAGGTGATTAGTATCAAGATTCCGGCTGATCCTGAAAGAACTTATGTGCTCACTGTCAGGAAAGCGGAAGAATCTAAGCCTGAAGAGGAAAAGGGTAAAAGGGAATCCGGCAGGGCTGAGGAAGCAGGAAAAGGTACCGAAAGAGCTAAGGGAAAAGCCGGAGCAGGAGCTGCTGATAAACCGGGACCTCCTCCCCGGGGAGTTCAGTATATGGTTGACCCCTATTCAGGAAAGATCCTGGGAAGTAGTGCTGATAAAAATGCTGTTTCCGAATTTATGCAGGTGATGTTCAGTTTACATCGCTGGTTGTTACTCGACAGGATAGAAGAACCGCTTTTCGGAGAATTACCGAACCGGAAGCTGGGCAGTTATATCAGCGGAACCGCAACAATATTATTTACCCTGGGGGTCATTACAGGTATCATCATTTGGTTTCCTCAAAAAATCAGAAACTGGAAACAGGGTCTGAAAATAAAGTGGAATGCAAACTGGAAACGGGTGAATCATGATATTCATAACAGCCTAGGTTTTTACAGCTGTATATTTTTATTTCTGATGGGTATTACCGGTCCGCAATGGTCTTTCGAATGGTACAGAACCGGCCTGAGGAAATCGCTGGGAACCTACCAGTCTGAAGATGCTCCGAAACCTGAAAGCCCGAAATCAGATATTAAAGCCATGAATGGAGCAAAATCAGTATTGCTAACAGATTATATCGAATCAGCTAATAATGTTCTTAATTATCAGGGTGATCTGACTATCAGCATTCCCGCCGACTCAGCGGATGCTGTACTGGTTAATAAAACAAAAACAGGATTTTTTGCTCCTGTAGCAGCAGATAAGATCTATCTTGATCAATACACTTCAGCACCTGTTAGATCAGAGATCTTTTCAGAAAAGCCATTTAATGAACGGGTTTCCAGTTCTATTAAGGCATTGCATGTGGGTGATGTTTATGGGAAGTTTTCCAAGATTATTTATTTTCTGGCCTGTTTAATTGCTACAAGTCTGCCGGTAACGGGTACACTGATATGGATAAATAAGATGAAGAAATGAGCTTAGAGCCAAAGGTTTTTGATCAAAAGCTCTATATGTAATTCATTTTGGAGAAAGCTCACCAACTGGGCCGACAGGCTTGCCTGAATGACATCCGGAATCAAAATACCGTTTAATTACTATTGTCCCAGTAGTCTGTACTTCGTTTTGTCATTGCGAACGTAGTGAAGCAATCTCCTTACTAATACTCTAAATTTGGTAGGATTGCTTCGTCGTGCCTCCTCGCAATGACAGCTGTCGTGCCATTGCAGCAATGACACCAGGTCAATTTGATACGGTTTAATATTTGTATCCAACTCCAGTCCACATCTCCTGTCTCATATCTCATATCTCCTTCCTATCTTTGCATCATGCGTTTCGATATCATTACCGTGTTGCCCGACCTGCTTGTAAGTCCTTTTGCCCATTCTATTTTACAGAGGGCTCAAAAAAAGGGACTTGCCGAGATTCACGTGCATAATCTTCGGGATTATTCCAACAACAAGCAAAAGTCGGTTGACGATTACCAGTATGGTGGTGGCAGCGGAATGGTGATGAGTATCGAGCCCTTTGCAAACTGCATTGAAAAGCTGAGATCAGAACGTGATTATGATGAGATCATCTTTATGACACCCGATGGTGAGACGCTCAATCAGAGTATGGCGAATGAGCTTTCAGATAAAAAAAATGTGATCATTCTGGCGGGTCATTATAAGGGGATCGATCAAAGAATCAGGGATATTTTTGTGACCAGGGAAATCTCGATCGGGGACTATGTTCTTTCGGGAGGTGAATTACCTGCTGCAGTTTTAGTGGACAGCATTGTAAGGTTATTGCCTGGTGTATTGAATGACGAAACATCGGCTTTATCCGATTCATTTCAGGGAGAGCTGCTTGATGCACCGGTCTATACCCGTCCGGCCGACTGGCAGGGGCATAAGGTGCCGGATATTCTGTTAAGCGGACATGAGGCAGCCATTAATGAATGGAGGCATGAGCAGGCTCTGGAGCGCACTAAAAAGCGTCGCCCTGATTTGCTGGAATAAAATATGCTTTTATCCTCCCTGAAAGGTGTGGCCGGATAAATAAAAATGGAAAAATATCAGAACAAACTTTTTTAAGTAAAAAATTTTTCCTAATATTGCAGTCCGATTTTTACGGGCTAAAAATCGACTTTAAGAGCTTAAAATCATGGATTTAGTAAAATTTGTTGAAGAGCAGGCAGCAGTTAAAAAGCAAGTTCCTGCATTCAAAGCTGGTGATACAGTTAGTGTTCACTATAAAATTCGCGAAGGAAATAAAGAACGTATCCAGATCTATCAGGGTGTTGTTATCCAGCGTAATAGTGTGGGTGTGAATGAGACTTTTACAGTGCGTAAAATGTCAAATGGAGTGGGTGTAGAGCGTATCTTCCCTGTTAATTCCCCTAACATCGATAAAATTGACGTAAACAGTCATGGAAAAGTTCGCAGAGCGAAATTGTTCTATCTGCGTGAACTTACCGGTAAGGCTGCTCGTATCAAGTCTAAAAGAGTGTAATTTTTTTATAGGTTTATTGCCTCCCGGATTATCTCCGGGAGGCTTTTTTGTTTGTAAGCTTTTTTGAATGCTATAAAAAGGGCGAATATTAATTATATCCCGCTTTATTCTATTATTTTTAAATGGAACGAGATATCAATTTGCTCATTCTCTCATTTGCTAATTTATATATCATGAATACTGAGTTTCTTGAACAAATATTTTTTGGTAACAGCCTCAGAAACTATCTGTATTTTTCTGCAATACTGCTTTTTGGTTTATTATTTAAACGGGTGTTTTCAAGATTATTGAACAGATTGATGTTCATGTTATTCAAGAGGATTGAGCCCGATACAGAGCCTAAGGTATTTATTGAAATGCTCTTAAAGCCTGTTGAGTTTCTCATTATTCTTGTTGTTATATATCTGTCTGTCAATCAGTTAGACTATCCATTAAATGAGGTAATATTCAGGAGGACAAATCTCATTAATAATGTCCCCAATCTTTATGAGTTAAAAGTCGTACAGGTGGTTGATAAGCTGTTCTTACTACTTTTTATTATCTCAGCTTTCTGGATCCTGTTAAGAATTATAGATTTTGTGGCTCATGTTTTTAAGTACAAGGCCTCATTAACTTTATCTAAATCGGATGATCAGATGGTCCCTTTTATTAAGGAACTTTCGAAGATTGTAACAGTCATTTTTGCTTTTTTCGTGGTGCTGGGGTCTGTATTCAACCTCAATGTGGCAACAATCATAGCCGGTCTGGGTATTGGAGGTATTGCGGTGGCTCTGGCCGCACAGGATAGTCTTCAGAATCTTCTTGGATCATTTACGATCTTTGCCGACAAGCCTTTTCTGGTTGGCGATCTGGTCAGGATCGATAAATTTGAAGGTACAGTTGAGAAGGTCGGATTCAGAAGCACGGTGATTCGTACTCTCGACAAAACTCTGGTCATAATTCCGAATAAGAAAATGGTCGACAGTCCACTGGAAAATTTAAGTCTTCGGAATCTCCGGCGGATGAAATTCAATATCGGACTCAGATACGATACCTCTGCAGAAGTGATGAGAAAGATCTCTGAGGAGGTGCAAAAAGTTGTAAATGATCATCCTGCAACCAGTGATGATACCCTTGTTACTTTTGATTCGTTTGGCGATTCTTCTTTGAATATTCAGGTACTCTATTTTATCCAAATAGTTGATTACAATGAGTATATGCGTATTCGTCAGGATCTGAACTATAAGATCATGGCAATTGTGGCAGAGAATGGAGCTGACTTTGCCTTTCCATCACAAACTGTTTTTCACGAATATGTTGGCGAAAAACCTGCTGGTGGAGTGGATATAGTTTAATTTAACCGGAGTTCGATAGAAGGAAGGTAAAAACAATGCGCTTATTATTTCTTTGAGAATGCTCTGGAGCCCGGATAATTTGATTATGGAAAGCAATGCCTGTGTAATATAGGATATTTCAGCCCTTTCCTCCGGTTAGTTCCGGCATAAAATTACCAATTAGCCGGAAGCTACCTCCTCCGGCAAGGTTTATTTTACCCGGAGCTGTATTTCACAGGAAAATGTAGCCTGGCAAAAGGACCATATTCAATTTTTAATAAACCTGGTTGGTAGCTGTAGCATTTTGCAGCTTGATTTTAATGATATCTTTTAAATCTTCTGCAAAAAAAAGCAGAACACGTAACAGGCAAGACCGAAGAAGAACGGATCTTGCTTTTTAAAACAAGAAAAAATTATTCATTACCCTGTAAGATTTTATATCGAACCCGGGTTATTTTATAAAATTAAGGGAATAAAAAAAACCGGTCTGAATAAGACCGGTTCTCTATTTTTTTATTGAAGTTAATTCTTTTTCTCAGGTGCTTTGGTATCTTTTTCCCCAGTTTTAGATTTGCAGCAGCTCATTTTACAATCCTTACCACACATTTTACTTTCTTTTTTATCTGCCGGTTTTTTGTCTTGTTTTGGCTGGTCCTGAGCACTTAGAGATAATGCTCCTGCAAGGAATGCAATTGCTAAAAATCCTGATAACTTTTTCATTTTTATATTGGTTAAATTATTTCTTTAAATGAGCAAGAACGGTGATTCCGCCCTTTACTACTTCTCCCAATCCGACTTTTATTTCTGTTCCCAAAGGTAAAAAAACGTCAACTCTTGAACCAAATTTTATAAAGCCGAACTCCTCTCCCTGTTCTGCCTGCTGACCTTCTTTCGAATAGCATACAATTCTTCTTGCCAGCGCTCCGGCTATTTGACGGAACAAAACGGATACCCCCTGATTATTTTCAATAACTATCGTCGTACGTTCATTTTCTGTAGATGATTTAGGATGCCATGCTACCAGAAATTTTCCGGGATGGTATTTGAAGTATTTTACAATTCCGGAAATTGGATTTCTGTTAACATGAACATTTATTGGCGACATAAATACAGATACCTGAATTCTTCTGTCTTTTAAATATTCTGTTTCTTCAGTTTCCTCAATAACTACCACCTTTCCATCTGCCGGGCAAATTACATGATTATCATTCTTTAAAACCTCAATATGGGGGTTTCTGAAGAACTGAAGAATAATAATAAACAGGGCAAAAGAAAGGATATAAATGATCCAGCGGAACCATAGGGTTTCGGGAAGAAGAAAATTAACAATAGCATTTAGGACGAATATAAATAGAATACAAAGTGCTATCGATGTATAGCCTTCTTTGTGAATAGTCATTTTTTTATAGCTCATTTCACTGCGAAATTACGAATTTAGATTTAATGGGGCTTTTGACTTATTTAATTTCCGAAGTTGATACTGCTCTGTAAATATCATTGAGGTTTCTTCCCAATCCATTATAGTCAAGGCCGAATCCAACCACAAAGTCATCGGGTATTTCAAAACCTACATAACAAATTTCATCAAACTTTGTTTTCAACGATTTGGGCTTCATCAGCAGGGTACACACATTGATGGAAGCTGGTTTCTCTTTGTAGATCATATCCAGCAGATATCTAAGGGTTTTTCCGCTGTCTACAATATCTTCCACTAGTATCACATCCCTGTCTTTCAATGACATTTGCAGGCCCAGTTCTTCTTTAATTTTTCCGCTGCTTTTATCACCTTTATAGCTTGATACTTTCACAAAAGTAACTTCAGAGGCAATATTGATCTCTTTCATAAGATCAGCGAGGAAGATGAAGCTCCCATTTAATACGCCCACAAATACCGGTGTCCGGTTTTCGAAATCTACATTTAACTGGATACCCAATAAACGGATTCGCTTTTCGATCTGATCCAATTCCAGCATCAGTTCGAAATTCTTCTCATCAATTTCTATCCTCATGGTATAAATTTAGATATAAGGGTTTTATTATTGATTTTTATTTTTTGAATCCCTCTCATTTTTTCGCTGTTCCCTTCTTTCTTTCCGGCTTGGAGTATTTATAACACTTGTGTCTTTGGGTGTGATTTTTAACTTATTAAGTTCTTTAACATGTACAGTATCCAGGCGTTTCCTGCCAAAAATCTCCTGCAGAAATGTTTCTTTATCCTCTGACACATCATCAATCAGAAGACTGTCGACAATCAAGGAGTCAGCAAGGGGTATTCCTGATCTCAGACTTTCCTTCAGCCTGACATTCCAGAAGCCATAACCGGTGCTATCGACTGCTGTCAGGCCACGTCTGGCCATTATTCCTCCTATAAAATTGAAATAAGATGAAAGACCTGATCTTAAGCTGCCATCTCCTTCAAACCTGTAAAGTCCTGATTTTGGCCTTGGAACAATGCTTGCTAAGAAAATTCCCTCACCAAGGCTGAGTTCTGAAGGGTGTTTATCAAAATAGTATCTGGATGCTTCCCCAATTCCATATACATTTCTTCCCCACTCGATCAGATTGAGATAGGTTTCAAACATTCGCTGCTTAGAAGTAAGCCTCCCACTTTCTATAATCCATACGATCAGGATCTCCTCAATCTTTCTGGCCAGGGTCTTTTGCCGGTTCAGGTAAACATTCTTTGCAAGCTGCATCGAAATTGTACTTCCTCCTCTTTTGAAAGCTTTTGCTTTAAAATTAGTTATAATGGAACTTCGGATGGATGCTTCTACAAAGCCATTATGACTATAAAATGAGGGATCTTCTGCTGTGAGTAAGGCATTCTTTAAATTGGGACTGATCTGATCTATCGGTACAAAATTCGGGTTCTCCGGTCCGATAATTATATCCCTCATTGGTTTCCCATACTCATAGGGGGTATATACGAAGGTACTGTTGATCTTTTGAAGATTTGTTTTACCCCATTTGATAACCTTGAACCCCTCATTCTTCAGTCTCGAATTAAAAATTACACTATCCGGATTTTGAGAATCAAGATGAAAATCGAGGTCATATTGCAATTTTCCGCTGACCTGAATTCCTTCAAGTGATTCGAAGAGACCTTTAGGAAAGGAATTCATTAACTCCTGTGCGTCAAGCTCTTCTGTATGAAGTTTCAGCTCATAAATTTTTGATGGGCTGAGCGTATATTTTATGAAGGGATGTATCTGAATATTTTTGAGATGGATAGTAGAAGTACTGTCAATTGCAACAAAGTTCTTCCCAAACACCATGTCTGCATCAAGAGAGGCATCCGGAACAATAATATCATTCCCCGCAATCCTTGAATGATTGACCAAAAGGTTTTTAACCCTCCAGGAGCCATTCACTTCCAGCTGACTTCCGCTTCGGTTAACTCCTCTCATCTCAGTCATTGCAGTATCGAAGTTCAGTTTGAGGCCGAATCTTTTCTCGAGATAAGGCAGTTCCACTTTTTTATTATCAGCAAAAAGCCTCAGATCGAGTTGTTTATCTCCCGGTTCTACGGTTCCTTCCACATGCCAGACCGACTCATTTCCATTGATCAATATGGTTGAATTTACATCACCATCATCAATAGTTGCACTCCGGGTGAATAAACTGACCGCACCCGAATCATCCCTGAATTTGACCTCAAAATCCCTGATATCCATGTCGTCAGGAATTTTATATAAAAGCTGGTTGATGAGGCTGTTCGCAAGTCTGCCCAGATCCATTTCAGTCTTTTCTTCCGGTTCATCCGAGTTTTTCTTCCGGAAAAGAAAATCATAATTACTCAGCGAATCTTTTTTTACAAGATTGATCATTCCCCTGTCGAGTTTAATTTCCGAAAGCTTAATATCTCCAAAAATTAAAGGAAATAGCTTTACACCTACCCTGAAGTTTAGAATCCGGGCAAGGCTATCACGGCCGTGGGGAACTATTGTAATATTCTTAAAACTAACACTGCTTAAGCCAACGAAGCCTGCACTTTCTATTTTAAGTTCCAGATCGTAGTCTTTATCGGCCTTGCTGATCGCCTTTTTGATCGCAGTGCTAAGTAATGCCTCTCGTTTTGTGAATGCAATAACGCCTCCAACCAATACCAGTAACAGAAGGCTGATGGATACAAAACGGATAATATTATACTGTTTTTTGGATATTTTCATGGGCTGAATTCTCCACTAAATGGAAAGATAAGGTATTTAAGTTTGAATAACCGGACTTACTAGTCAGTTCACTGTAAAAACCTTAAACCTATAGCAATAAGCCTTCCGCTTTTAGTAGATTTGCGATAAACTTAGTAAAAATATTTTCTCCTTTACATTCAAAAATGATTACACAGGAACAGGTATATAATGCATTGCGTCATGTTGAAGATCCGGATCTTAAAAAA
Organism: Pedobacter sp.; assembly: GCA_036676565.1. Classification (GTDB taxonomy): domain Bacteria; phylum Bacteroidota; class Bacteroidia; order Sphingobacteriales; family Sphingobacteriaceae; genus Daejeonella. The sequence continues at coordinate 260,360 of JAKFCP010000022.1, read as the reverse complement.
GATCTGGTTAGTCTGAATATGATTGAAGATCTAAAAATAGACGGAAATAAGCTCAGCTTTTCGGTAGTTCTGACCACCCCGGCTTGTCCGATGAAAGCTATGCTTGAAAATGCCTGTAAGAATGCAATCCGGCATTTTGTGAGTAAGGATGTTGAATTGTCTATTAATATGACTTCCAGGGTAACCAGCCGGCCTGACAGAACCCTTGCAGGTATTAAAAATATCATTGTCGTTGCTTCAGGTAAGGGGGGAGTAGGAAAATCAACGGTGGCGGTAAATCTGGCTCTTGGTTTGGCAAAGAAAGGTGCCAGTGTCGGACTTATTGATGCGGATATTTATGGGCCCTCTGTTCCGATCATGTTCGGTGTAGAAGACGCCCGTCCGAAGGCATCTCAAAATGCAGCAGGGCAAACTAGAATTGAGCCCATTGAAAAATATGGAATAAAATTATTGTCGATTGGGTTCTTTACTGATCCTAACCAGCCTGTGCCATGGCGCGGACCAATGGTATCAACGGCTGTAAAACAGTTGTTTAATGATGCCGACTGGGGTGAACTGGATTATCTGGTAGTTGATCTTCCACCGGGCACCGGTGATATCCATATTACCGTTTCTCAGGGCTTCCCGGTCACAGGAGCGGTGATTGTGACTACCCCTCAGAATGTGGCACTTGCTGATGCGCGTAAGGGTGTGGGAATGTTTCTGATGGATTCAATCAAAATTCCTTTGATCGGTGTGGTTGAAAATATGTCATATTTCACACCTGCTGAACTACCTGAAAACAAGTACTATATTTTTGGAAAGAATGGTGGAAAGGAACTTGCAGAACAGTTTAATGCACCATTTTTGGGAGAAATACCTTTGGTTAAGAGCATCAGTGATGCGGGTGATGTTGGAAAACCGGTTATTCTGGAAGATGATAATATTCTGGGTCCGGTATTTATGCAGATCGCAGAAAGGGTAGCTCAGCAGGTAGCTATTCTGAATGCTGCCAAATAGCATTTTTTATTTTTTTTGTATCTTTATATAAATACTATATCATGGATTTGTTGAAAAGAGTTGAAATTGCATTAGACACTATCCGGCCATATCTTGAAACAGATGGCGGGAACGTATCAATTGAGGAAATAACTCCTGAAAATATTGTGCGATTGCGTCTTTTAGGTTCATGCGGCTCTTGCCCGATGAGTATTATGACACTTAAGGCAGGAATTGAGCAGGCAATTAAACGGGCAGTTCCTGAAATTACAGGTGTTGAAGCGGTGAACCTGACAGACATTGATGATCCTGCTGCTGTTTTACCTGAAAGGCTACAATGATAAGAGGTTCCTTTCTGTAAAGATTATATGATTTAACATAATTTAACACCACTGAGGTGCGATTTTATTAACTTTGAACGATGCGTTACTGCTTATTCCTCATATGCTTACTATGCAGTCTCTCCGGGTTTACTCAGGTCAGGGAGAGGAAAATCGTGCAATTTTCAGGGATAATTGTAAACCGCGACAGTAATACGGTAGTGCCTTATGTGACCATTACTAACCTTAGCGGTCGCGATCAGTTTTACTCAGCAAACTATAAAGGATATTTTTCATTTGTCGCCCACGAAGGTGATACACTCGCATTTACTGCAGTAGGTTACAGACGTGAAGCTCTGATTATACCCAATGGTTTGGCGGATAGTAAGTATACCGTACTGATGAAAATGCAACAGGAATCAATTAATCTTCCTGGTGTAAGGGTTTATCCCTGGGCAAGTACAGATGAATTCAAAAAGGAATTCATGACCATGAAGTTTGCCGATGATGATCTCGAAATAGCTAAAAAGAATCTTTCCAAAGAGAGTTTGGCTTCTATGATGGCTACACTTCCCCGTGATGGAGCAGAAATGCAGAGTTTCAATTTTCAGAATAACCATAACCGACTCGTTAATAAAAATATCAACCAGCGCTTAGCCAATCCATTGCTGAACCCATTTGCCTGGGGTGCTCTTATTCAGCAGATCATGCAGGGGGATAGGAGTAGGGAGCAGTAAATTCTAATTGTGCTGAAGAAGAAGCTTATTTGTGCTGAAAGTTAAAAGCATAAAGCTAAAAGCAGTAAGATTAGTTGAGAATGGAGACCCGATAGCTATCGGGTTGAGAATGAAGGAAATTTAATTTCAATTGTGACACTTTGATTTCTGAATATTCCTTAATCCTAAAATCCTTTAATCCTATTATCCTTTAATCCTATCATCCTAATCTCCTACCTTCTCCCCTTCTTTAACGCAGGAAACTTCATTTTATATTCCACCTTTACAATTCCTTTAGATATGGAACTGAGTTTGTTATTGAGCATGGCTTTGCGAAGCGGGCTCAATTTATCGACAAAGAGTTTTCCTTCGATATGATCATATTCATGCTGGATGATACGGGCGGCCAATCCTTTGTATGTTTCCTCATAGCGTTTCCAGTTTTCGTCGTAATATGAAATAGTCAGGCTTTCATGTCTGTCAATATCTTCACGGATATCAGGGATACTAAGACAACCTTCATTAAACGACCATTTATTACCACTTTCTTCAATAATCTGAGCATTGATAAAAGTTTTCTTAAAATCTTTTAAAGCCGGTTCATCTTCAGCAAAGGATGTGGCATCAACCACAAAAAGACGAATTGATAAGCCAATCTGCGGAGCTGCAAGTCCTACCCCATGAGCACCGTACATGGTCTCGAACATATTCTCAATAAGATTATTTAATTCAGGATAATCTTTTGTGATTTCTGTTCCTTTCTTACGTAAAACGGAATCTCCGTAGGCGATGATGGGCAATTTCATTATGCAAAAGTAGCCTTCTTTCCCCTATATAGCAAATTTCTATGCTTAGGACAGGTTTAACAAGGGTTTTATTGTTGAAAGAATTTATTAATCCATATGAAACATTATCTCCAAAGGCCTGCTTACAGGTGAATTATCTTCATTTGTATCCATGATATCGGCCATATAGGTCCACCATTTCTTAACGATTTCATTCTTACTAAGATCCTGTGAGTTATTATTACCGGAAAGGGTTTGAACCGCAAAGAGTATATTGGTTTCTTCATCCAGAAAGATGGAGTAATTGCTGATTCCTGCATTTGTTAAAAGAGCGCTGAGTTCAGGCCAGATCAGGTCGTGACGGCGTTTATACTCTTCTTTAAAGCCCGGTTTCAGCTTCATTTTAAAGGAAACAATATTGTTCATGCTGATTTATTTTGTTGAATAAAACTTTAGTTCGATCAGGTCATTGGGTACTGCCTTATTACCAAAACTATGATGAATTGCCAGTGCGGCACCCATTGCGGTCGACTGCGCCATTGAAGCCGCAAAGACTTCCATCCCGGGAAAAACAATGGATAAAAGATTCATGTAGATTGAGTTTTTACTGAAGCCCCCATCCACAAAAATTCGTTTGACGTCCGAACCTTTTATGACCAGCCCGCTGGATATCTTTTGCTGTCTGATGATATGAATCATCAGCCTGTGATAAGCTTCTGTATCAGATGCATAGGACGGGAGGTCATTTCCTGAGTAAACTTCTTCCTGGTCTAAAAGATTTAAAAAAGCAGAATCAAAATTCATCTGTTCATATCTTGATTTTGACTCAGAAAAGTACTTGGAAATTCTGTTCAGTTCCTGTTCATGCTCATTTCCCGCAAAAAGACGGGATGCCTTAACAGGTTTACCCTGATAATGCAGGTAACAGAGACAATCTGATTCAAGTTCAAAAGTACTTAAAGGACTCGCATTAAAAGGGTTTAAACTGATGCACCAGGTACCTGTTGAGATCAGCAGGAATGGTTCTTTAAAATTGACAAGATATGGAATTAATGCCGCTGAGCTGTCATGCAAGCCGATACCCACATCAAAACTATGCCCTTCAAATTTTGTTTTTATTACAGAATCCGAAGGTAAAATTGGCGCGAGTTTATCAATTAAGCCCTCATTATCGAGCCAGCGATGGTAATTGTTTTTGCGAAAATCCCAGAGATTGGTGTGGCAACCGATACTGGTAATGTCTGAACAGCTTTTTCCACTGATCAGGAAACTCAGATATTGAGGTAAATGCAAAGCGTATCTGATCTGTCTCAGCAGGTCATTGCGCTCGTATTTGATGCGATAGAGCTGCATACCTGAATTCAGACTTCCAAGTACCGGTGATGCGGTTTCTTTTGCGAATTCAGTCTTACCCCCATAAGAAGAATAAAATTGCTCCAGTAAAGTTTCGGGGTAAGGCTTCAGGTAATTGTATAATGGGCTGAGTGGCTTTCCGGATTCATCAATATAAACGAAACTGGCTCCATAAGCAGTGAAATTGAGTCCTTTGAGTTCAAATTCCGGTTTAGAAAGAACCGTACGGAGTGATTCGAACACAAAATTGTTCAGTTTCTCCAGATCATCACATGGAAATCCATCTTCATCTTTGCTTTCGGCAAACTGATCAGCATGTTCAAAAACGATCTTAAGCTGCTCATCAAAGAGGAGCAGTTTTTTGTTCGTTTTCCCGATATCAAATACGGCAATTACTGCTTGCTGCATGTGCTCATTTTTTTCCTGATTCAATTAAGATTAAGATTATAAACCCGTTGCAGCAGTCTCCATGCCTCTTTCCCTGATCAGTTCTGCACGAACATTCAGTTCGCGGAATAAGCCTATCGGGTTTAATGCTCCTCCAGACCGCAGGCGTGCTTCAGCCACCAATGGCCTTACATCTGTACGGAAACTATCCTGTAAAATTTCCTGAGCCCGGGCTACATCGTTTTTCAACTGTGCTTCCCTGAGCGCTTTCCGATCTACGAGCAATGCCTGAGTATAGGCGATCATGATTGCTTCAACAGATTGTAAAAGATCTTCAAGCGGATCTTTGACATTATGCGAAGCATCAATCATCCATCCAAGATCGTTTGCATGATTCATTTTACGATCATCCATACCCTCAATCAGCTCATTAAAGATCAGGAATAGCTGGTAAGGCTTGATACTGCCGGCAGTGAGGTCATCATCCCCATATTTTGAATCGTTAAAGTGAAAGCCTCCCAGTTTTCCTTCCATTAATAACAGTGAAACGATCTGCTCAATATTCGCATTGGGTAAGTGATGACCCAAATCGACAAGTGTATAAGCTTTCGGACCTAATTTGCTGGCATATAAAAGCGATTGCCCCCAGTCGCCAACGGTAGTCGAATAGAAATTAGGCTCATAAGCTTTGTATTCCACGAACATTTTCCAGTCTGCTGGAAGTGCAGCATAAATTTCTTTCAAACTCTCCAATGTATTTTGAAAAGCGGTTCTGAAATTTAGCTGCCCGGGGAAGCAGGAACCATCAGCCAGCCATACGGTTAATGACTTTGAGCCCAGCTCAACGCCATGTTTAATTACCTCAATATTATGGTCGATAGCCTGCTTACGAACTGCAGGATCTACGTGTTGAAGTGAACCATATTTATAACTTTTCTCCTGCCCCTTTTGGTCCTGGAAGGTATTGGAATTCATTGCATCAAAGCGCAACTCATGTTCCTTTGCAAGATTCCGGATTGCCTGATAATCTTTAGGAATATCCCAGGGAATATGCAGTGAAATCGCATTTCCCGATCGGTTCAGTTTATGCATCAAACCCACATCTTCAATCTTTTCTTCCAGATTTCTGGGTTCACCACCTCCGGCAAATCTACCGAAACGGGTACCGCCATTGCCCAAAGCCCAGCTTGGAATTGCGATCTGAAAGTCTATTAATTTTGATATAATAGATTCACTATCAATAATTTGTGTTTTTAAAAATTCAAATTTTGATTTGTGAATTTCTGTTGATTTTTGATTGTGCTGAGCAATTATACGGTCATCAAGCTTCATGATTTCTGGTTATTAATGCTTATCTCACAAAAGCCATTGCAACACCACCATCCACATTCAGGACATTTCCTGTTGATTTGCTGAGCAAACCTCCCACAAATGCATAGCAGGCATTGGCAATATCTTCGGGTAAAATGGTTTCATTCAAAAGGGTACGTTTTGCATAAAATGCAGGGAGTTCAGCCACTGTGATTCCGTATGCTTTAGCCCTTCCTTCGGCCCATGCCCCTTCCCAGATTTTACTGTCGGCGATTACCGCATCCGGGTTAACTACATTTACCCGAATCTTATCCGGACCGAGTTCTGCAGCATTCAAGCGGCTAAGGTGCAATTGAGCGGCTTTTGCAGAACCATAGCCGGCATTATTCGGACCTGAAACCAATGCATTTTTACTCACAATATTGAGAATATCGCCTCCCATATTCTGCTTTCTCATCGTATTTACTGCTTCCTGAGTGATTTTAAACTGACCTTTCACCAGCACATCATAAAGCAGATCCCAGTCCTTGTCGGTATGTTCTTCAATTGGTTTAGAAATGGACAGACCGGCACAATTTACCACGATGTCTATTCCCCCGAAGTTCAGAGCAGCTTGTGCGAAAGCATTTTTTATATCGCTATCTTCAGTAACATTAAGTTGTACTGTAGTATAGCTGTCGCGGCCAAATTCTTTCATAAACTGAGTTCCGGCGCTTTCCAGACGTCCCTGATCCAGGTCATTCAGAACGACCACCGCGCCCTCTTCAACAAATTTTCTTGAGATTGCTTTCCCAATACCACCTGCACTGCCTGTTACCAAGGCAATTTTACCACTTAATGATTTTGGCTTTGGCATCCTTTGAAGTTTTGCTTCTTCAAGTAACCAGTATTCGATATTGAATGCCTCCTGTCTTGGGAGTGAAGTGTATTCAGAAATTGCCTCTGCACCGCGCATCACATTGATCGCATTGGTATAAAATTCTGCAGCTACACGGGCAGTTTGTTTGTCTTTGGAGAAAGAGAATAGTCCGACTCCCGGGTATAGAATAATAACCGGATTTGAGTCCCGGATGGCCGGCGAGTTTGGATGCTTACAGGTATTGTAGTATTCTGCATACATTTTTCGGTAAGCTTCAAAAAGTGGCTGAAGCTTTGTGATGAGTTCTTTCGGATTACTAAGGTCTGCATCAGGCTTAAGATCGAGTATCAGCGGACTGATCTTCGTTCTTAAAAAGTGATCGGGGCAGCTGGTCCCCATTGGAGCCAGGCGATCCAGATCATTGGAATTGATAAATTCTAAAACCCTTGGATCATCTGTAAAGTGTCCGATCATGGAGCGTTCTGAAGAACAAAGTCCGCGTAAAACAGGAGCAATTTTTGATGCCTGTTCCTTTCTTTGTTGCCCACCAAGGCCATCAATTTTCTTCCCGCCGAATACACTTCCATTCTTTCTCACACTTTCCTCAATGAATTCTGCACATTTTTCAACCACTTCCAGGGTATTGATATAAGATTCGTATGCGGTATCACCCCAGGTGAACAATCCATGAGAACCTAACATAATTCCCTTAATTCCAGGGTTATTATCCAGGCAGGCTTTAAGCTCTAAACCCAGCTCAAAACCGGGTTTTCTCCAGTCGACCCAGCCAATTTTATTGTCAAAAAGTTCTGCGGTGATCTTCTCTCCATCTTTTGCTGCAGCAATTGCTATAGCCGCATCAGGATGGAGGTGATCAATATGTTTGAAAGGAAGAAAGCCATGCAGGGGTGTATCGATGGATGGAGCTTTTGAATTCAGATCATAAATGCAATGGTTAAATAATTCTACCATCTCATCTTCATGTTCCAGTCCACGGTAAATGCTTTTCAAATTACGCAGACGGTCATTATATAGTGCTGCAAGACCGCTTTTCTTTAAGGTTCCGATATCTCCGCCCGATCCCTTGATCCACATGATCTCAGTTTCTATTCCTGTCAGCGGATCTTTAGCCATCACTTTGCAGGAAGTATTTCCACCGCCATAATTGGTTAACCGCAGGTCTGCACCTAAAATATTGGATCTGTAAATAAGTAATCCTACTTCATCTCCTGCAAGTTTAGCCGCTTCAGCATCATCCCAGAGGTAACTGACGTGTTTAAAATTTGATTGTGCCATAATGAATTGGTTTTATTTATATGGAATTTCCATATCCTACCAGTAATACTGAAAGAATGATCGTGATAATTCCGAGAATAAAGGTTGAAAATGTTTTTTTGCTTACTGCGGTCCATTCTTTTAGCAATAGCCCCCACATATTTGCAATCAGGATGATGAAAGCCATGTGCAGGATCCAGGAACTTGCTCCGTTTCCAAGTTTGCTTTCGCCCATGCCGTAGAAAAAGAATTGTAAAAACCAGGTGGTACCTGCGATTGCTGAGAAGATATAATTTTTAAGAAGCGGGGTCTTTTTATTCGCATAATCACCAAATGTTTTGTTGCGGGTATTCAGGATCATACACCAGATCAGGTTGGTTGCTAAACCACCCCATAAAAGTACGACATAGGTAACATTATTCTGAAAGAGGAATTCTGTAGTTTCGCTTGGATTGGCACTTTTCCAAAGGGTATTTGCAGCATCCGCCATTGGTTTTCCGGCTTCAATTCCGAAATTGAAACAGGCACTTAAAACTCCCGAAATAATTGCGACAATCAGTCCTTTTACCAAATTGAACTCCTGAATACTTTCCTTTTTGGTCTCTTCACTTAATTCACGTTCTTTCAGCATTCCGGCACGGCCACATAGGAAAATTCCAAAAAGACAGACCAGAACACCAAGCAGTACGATGCGACCACCTTCATCATTAAGCATTTGGGTAAAACTGACTTTTCCGGCTTGCGGATACAAATCATAAAATACCGGTGGCAGTAATGAACCCAGAGCGGAACAGAATCCCAGAACAACAGAGTTTCCGAGAGACATACCAAGGTAACGAACGCCAAGTCCGTAGGTTAGGCCACCAATTCCCCATAATAAACCCATGATGAAAGTCACCTTTAAAATAGAGTTATCAGTATTACTGATGATCTCAGCAAATGCAGGAATGGTGAGGTAAGCTGCAAGCGGAGGTACAATCAGCCATGAAAAAAGCCCGCCAATTATCCAGTAGCTTTCCCAGGACCAGCCTTTAACTTTCTTAAATGGAAGGTAAAAACTGCCGGATGCGGCTCCGCCAATTAAATGAAAAATAACACCTAAAATTGCTTGCATGAATCGGATTTAAAGGATTCTGATTTTATCTAAAAATATTGAAGATTTGGTACCCAGCTGTCATGTACTGTCATGCAAGCCGAATAGCGATAATAAGATAAGACAATTATTTTGAAAGGTTAAAATATTCTAAAGCGATGGCCTTAGCGTAAGATGGAAGGGGACCTCTGCATGAGCATGAGAATTGCTCAGAATTAATTGGGCTGCAAGTTCGCCCATTTTTGAAAAGTCGGTTGAGATCGTAGTAATTCCGTTAAGAATGACCTTTTTAAGCGGGGTTTCATTATAGGATATTACCCCAACCTGCTTCCCAACCTTAAGCTTTAATGAGATAATCCGTTCAATTAGTGTGACCAGATCTGCTTCCATCAGATTAATGAAAACTTCGCCTTCCTGAATCGGTTCAGTACTGATATCATTTACAATTTTATGGGAAAAGGCATATTGCTGGCAGAAGCGATTGAAGCCTTTGATTATCTCATTTGGGAAATAGCTTTTATCCGGGAAAATGATCTTGAGTGTATGGTATTTGCTTAGCTGATCCCTTGCTTGTTCCAGTGCATTGTAGATATCCTTTTCGAAGTTTTCATAAACTGCTGCATATTCACCCTCAACACCGGGTAATAATTTATCCAGGAGGACCAGTTTATCTTTAGGGATTTCATTGATTAAACGGTATGATTCTTCCCCTCCTTCGATAAAATGCGGAATGATTACATAATGTGAATAATCTTCCTTTTTATTGTCAAGCAGTTTTTTGAACAGGGCAAAGTCATTGTTATAGATATAGAAGTCGATGGCAACATGCTCTCCAAGTGCTGCAACGAAAGCATCGTAAACTATTTTCTTATGAGAACTTAACTTATTGAATAATAGAAAGATACGAAGCCTTTGCCTGAAATCAACATTGCTGATATAATATCCTTTTCCGGGAACAGAATTTACTATACCCAGACTTTTGAGGTGCTTATACCCTTTTTCTGCGGTATCTCTTGAAATTTCGAGAATGCAGCTTAATTCATTGATCGATGGGAGCAGGTCATCTTTTTTAATTTTACCGGCGATGATCGCATCTTTAATTGAATTTGTTAACTGAAGATATTTTGGTGTCGCAGAATACCCATCAATGTGAATGTGATTAAATAATCTGGTCCGTTTCATTTCTTAAAAAAAATTGATTTCTCTCCGTTTATGGAATTTTTCGGATGAAAAATAGCAATTTTTATTGGAGGGCTGATCGAATAGAAATTATTCTTTCGGATTGAAGATCATAGAGCTCAGTTCTTTTGGATCGAACATCTTATTGGCAATTTCAAGTATTTGAGAATCACTGACAGCATTTATTTTAGCAAATATTTCTTCCAGTGAATCTACCCTACCATAATCCAGCAGACTTTTACTCATAGAAATCAGCAGTCCCATTCTGTTTTCTTCACCAAGTGCGATCTGTCCGATAAATTTATCCTTTGCTTGTCTCAGTTGTACCGGACCCAGTTTTTGATCTCTGAGCTTTCTCAGTTCTTTTTCTACGAGTTTAAGGGCCCTCACAGTTTTTTCGGTATCGGTACCAAAATAAATTGAAAAGATACCCGTGTCACTCATCGGGGTATAATTTGATTCGATGGTGTAGGCGATGCCATATTTTTCGCGGATTTCGAGGTTCAACCTTGAACTCATACCGGTGCCCCCCAGCAGGTTATTGAGCAGGAGAAATGCTGTCTTATGCTTATGGTGCATGGAATAGGACCGGTTACCAATCACACAGTGTGTCTGGTTGATGGGTTTACTGAAAACCAGTTTTTTTGCGCAGTAGGCCCCGGTTTTTTCCCTTGTTCGTTCAGGTAAATTTGCCGGGATTTCGCCAAAAAGCTTTTCACTGAGCCGGATGATCGTTTTAAGATCATAATCCCCATAGATTCCGATGACGATCTCATCGGTGCGGTAGTTTGCCTTGTGAAAATCGACAATATCCTTTTTTGTAAAACTTTGTACGGTTAATGGAGTACCCAGAATATTACGGCCCAGGGGGTGTCCTTCAAAAAGCAGATCTTCAAAATCATCATTAATAGCCTCATCGGGCTGGTCCTGATAGGAAGATATTTCATCCAGAATGACCTCCTTTTCCTTTTTCATTTCCTCTTCGGGAAATACGGAATGAAATACGATATCCTCAAAAAGGTCGAGCGATCGCTCCAGGTGAGGTTTCAAAAAAGACGCGTGGATACAGGTATATTCCTTGGTGGTGTAGGCATTCAGATCGCCTCCAACTAACTCAAGGCGGTTGAGAATCTGGTTTGTATTTCTTTTTATTGTCTGTTTAAAAAGCAGGTGTTCGATAAAATGTGCGAGACCATCTTTGAAAGGATTTTCATCGCGGGAACCCGCATTGATTATAATACAGGCATGTGAAATATTGGAAGGGCTTGGCTTATGCAGAATGCGTATTCCATTTTGCAACTGGTGTACCTGGTAATCCATTCATCAAAGGTAGAAAATCGATTTGTTAATCGAATGATTTGTCTGAAGTCTGAGGTATGAGGTCTGATTTCGGAGTTCAGACCTCATACTTCAGACCTCCGTCCTCCTACTTTAGCTTTCCCTTATAAGTCTTCTTAAACAATTCAAACCTTGGAATAGAGACCGCCCGCACATATCCCTGATTCGGGTTGTGTTCGATATAATCCTGGTGGTAGCCCTCTGCGCGGTAGAATTCGCTTAGTGGTTTTAGCTCAGTTACAATTGATTTTTTGAATCTGCCGGAGTTGGTGGCATCTTTTACCGCCTGCTGTGCTGCTGCTTTCTCTGCTGCACCGGTATAAAACAAAATTGAACGGTAGGATGAACCTCTGTCGGGTCCCTGCTGATTTGGAGTAGTTGGGTCGTGTGAAGCAAAGAATACCTTGCAAAGTTCTGCATAGGAGATTATTTTGGGGTTATAATAAACCAAAACAGTTTCTGCATGGCCGGTAGTTTCGGTATTTACCAGATCGTAGGTTGGGTTTGGCACATTGCCACCTGCATACCCAGAAACTGCTGAATCTACACCCACAACAGCCTCAAAGATATGCTCAGAACACCAGAAACAGCCCTCAGCAAATGCAGCAATGGCTTTACCCTGGGGTGCTGTGAGTTTCACTTTTCTGACATCCGTTTTTTTCTGGGAGATGGCATCACAGGAAAATAAAACCAGAATAAGTGACAATGCGGGAATAATATCTTGATAGCGTTTCATTTATTGATTTTATTAAAGATACGTAACAAGGACTCTTATAGATTTGCTTTCTGGAACAATTGGATGCTATTCACAATCTTTTAATCTTCTTCCTTAGTGAATCGTATATTCTTTTTAAGCGATTCTTTATGATGCAGGTTTATCTCTCGTTTAAACCGGTCAAAATCAAAATCCTTAGCGGTACCGCAATCGAGCATATTAAAATACATTGATGGCTTTATGCTTTCAAAATAATCGCCAATGTTACTGCTCCACAAGAGCTGACAATTGCCTTTTATCTGTGGAACTATTTCTGAGATGCCATCTTGAAATTCTATCGTTCTGATATGGCAGCTTTCCAGGTTCCCCTGTGGGAAAAACAATAGTAAATTACCTGGTTCATTCAATATTTCAGCAGCATAGGCCATACTTTCTTTCACAGAATATTTTCCAGGCTCAATAGAAAAGGAACCAAGATGCCTTAGCCACCACTTCATTTCCATTTGCTTTTTTAAGGACATAATGTACAGCCGTTTCATTTTGCCCTGTTTAATAAGCACCTGATAGGCCAGATAAAAACCTAAAAAGCCGTCACCGAAACTGAAGTGATTGATTGATAAAATATAAGAGTAGTCTGATTTAATATCTACTGGTCTGATAACCAGTTTATTAAAGTAAAATATTCTGAAAAATTTTGTCAGTAAGTACCCGCCCAGTTTTAACCAGAATAGCGGTAAGGGCTTTGATTTAATGATCATGACAGCAAATCTCCTAAAACTTTCGCAAAACCTTTATTGATCATTTCATGCCCTTCATTTAAATTCAATATTTCAGCTTTTTTTATCTGTGGCAAAAACGCTTTGCCAATACTTAGGGGATATGATTTATCCCGCCGACCGAAAATAAAGATACTCCGGATTGGATGATTATTTAACGCATAAATGAGTTTTGCTTCATCTGTTGTTAAATAACGTAAATAGGTCAGGCTGGCGTACAGGTTAAACCTTAATTCATGTGTTTCAATTTCTTTTAATAGAATTCCATGGCCTTCTGCATCTATAAAACGGGCCCTTCTGAACATATTTAAAAGCTTAACCATCGCATCTTTACTCAAAGATATTTTCTCGATGATTTTGTTTCCGAATTTGCTTCTGCTAAAGAACCTGATAATGTTTCCGGGCTTTATAGATGAGGGTGCCGCTACGATATATTCATTGATCATTTCGGGAAGCTCTTCAGTAATTGTGGTTGCATAATGAGTACCCATAGAATAACCAATTACCGAAAAACGATTGATGTTTTGTGCCTTACAAAAGTCCAGAATAAGGTTGGCTAGTTCTTTTTTTGTTAATCCTGTTTTTACAGTATCCAGACTTTGATCCTTCAGCTTCGTAGCTTTATGAAAAAACAGGTCGAAGCCCCAAAAAGTATATTTATTTCCCAATTCCGGTTCTAATTCCCGAAACTGTTTACCATGCATACCAAATCCATGAAAACACAGCATGTGCTCTTCACCTGTTCCATATTTATAATAATGGAGATCAACAAAATCGGAATTATAAAAATGTGAGGTCAATGGATTAAACTATTGCATTAATTAATGCCAGAGCCCAGGTATACTCCGCATCATGTGATATTGTAAGGCTCAGCTCGTATTTTTTGAGATGATCCGGTAATAATACAGTCGGCATTCCTGCTTTTTTTGCTCTGCTAATTTCTATTTTTTTCCATCCCAAAGGTGATGGGTCTAATTGTTTAATGGCTTTGTAAACAGCCTCCTTAGCCGCCCAGGTTGATGCATAACGCTGCAAAGAATCAGTAAAGCTCTCGCAGTAAGCTATTTCGGAGGGAGTATAGACCTTTTTTTTGAAGAGATCACTAAGTGAAAGTTTAAAATTTTCTATATGTACCAAATCATTTCCGACAGCAAATGTGCGCTGTGCAGTTATTTGATTTACAGACATTTCCAACTCATTCTTCATCTATAACAGGTACTGCCATAATGTTAAATCCACCATCTACAAAATGAATATTTCCGCTTACTTTTTTTGAAAGATCAGAGAAATAGTAAAGGGCGGCATCACCTACATCAGCGGCATCAATATTTCCTAATGGAGCCATGTATTTGCCTAATTTACGCATTTTACGTACACCATTAATTCCACCTGATGAAGTAGTCATAACCAGTCCCGCAGAAATGGCGTTAACCCGAACCTGCTTATTGCGGAAGTAGCTTGCCAGATAAAGCATGATATTTTCAAGAGCCGCCTTATTGATTGCCATTCCTCCATATTGCGGGATAACTCTGTTAGCCGCATTATAGGTAAGAGTAAGGATGGATGCATTTTTCTGTAACAAACTTTCAGCTACCCGTGCAATTCTTAATAGAGAATAGGCACTGATATTAAAAGAATCCATCAGATCTTCGAAAGGAATATCTATGTAGGAAGGGATGGGCTCTTTACTGCCAAGAAAGTTCGAACACAGTACTTTGGTATTAGCAAAGGCTACACCATGTAAAATGTAATCGATAGGGCCATGAGTGTTGTATACCGCATTCAGAAAACTGCTGATCTGAGCTTCATCTCTTACATCAACCTGCATTGCAAGATTGGTATCAAGTCCTAGTTTTTCGAGCAGGTACAGTACCTCATCACGTGTATCTTCAACATAGCTTAAGGCAATTTTGCAGCCCGACTGATGGAGTTTTAAAGCAATATTATAGGCAATGGATTCTTCATTCCTGACCCCAAAAATTGCCGCAACTTTACCAGTATTATTTATCATATTTTGACAATTTTAAGGCACTATTGGTACCACCAAATCCATAATTAAGACAAACAATACTATTAATTGGTTTTGAAAAACTTTCCTGCGGAAGTAGATGACGGTAAGCAGCCAGTGGCTTCACAGGTCCTTTCCAATCCGGGTTTTTCTGGAATGTTTCCAGTTCAGGGTTCAGGTTTGGAGAATTTAAACAGGGTAAAACCTTTTGCTCTTTAAGCATCAATAAAGCAGTTATGAATTCTACGGCACCTGCCCCACCCAACATGTGTCCAAATTGTGATTTTGGGGCAGATATATGATAACCCTCTTCACCCAATGCATCAATTACACTTAACAGTTCAATGGCATCCCCTGATGGGGTAGATGTACCATGCACTTTCACAACATCGGGTTTTTCGTCTGAACCGGCCATTACACCTTTCCATAGCCTTTGCTGTCCGGCAAATGATGGATAGAACATATCTCCGTCGCCGTCTGAATTGTTAAAATATTCGTCAATCACCCCTAATATATCAGCACCACGGGCTACTGCCTGCTCATATTCTTCAAGGGCTACTATACCTGCACCAAATGAGCATACAAAGCCGTTTCTGGCCATATCAAATGGGCGAGAGCTTTCCTCAGGACTAAAACCCCGGCTTAAAACCATCATTCCATCAAAACCAATAAAGGTTTCAAGCGATGTGCTTTCTACCCCGCCTGTGATTGCACGATCCTGCAGTCCATATTTGATCAGGCGATAAGCGTAGCCAATATTACCGAGTCCGGTGGCACAGGCAGAGCTGATGGTTTCGCATACACCTTTATTTTTTATAAGAACCGATACATTGGCTGCTTCGCGGTAGGTCATGGTCCGGTCGACCGTATGACCACCCGAATGCCGCGTTTTTCTGCCATAAACGTAAAAATTGTGCCATCCGGTTCTGAGAATCACATTAGCTGAACCACCTGAACCTATCACCACGCCGGTTCGCTCTGACTGGACCAGATCTGTTGACCAGCCAGCCATTTTTATCGCATTCTGTGCCGCAAGCATTGACCAGATGCTGCCTACGTCTGAAGTAGCGAGGTTCGCATCCGGGATCCGGTTCAATTTATCAATATAAGTCTCCGGATAGATGCCTTCCATTGGGTCCCAAATTACCTCCAGATCCATCTCTGGCTCAGTGATAAAACCCGCTACTGTAGACCTGACCTGCTTCTCATATGCCATAGCATCATCGAATGTGCGGATCAGGCTTTTATTAGCAAATAGCTTGCTGCTAAACTCTGAAAGATCTTTGCAGGTAGGAAACGCTCCTCCCATACCAACAACAGCCACCTTTCTGCCAGGGATATTAACCACGTGCTTTTACTTTTAAAATCAGATCAACAACATCCTTGACAGTTGAGCCTAAATCATCAATATCATCGTCTTCAAATTCAATATCAAATTTTTGTTCAACTTTTGCGACGATAGCGATCATTTGAGATGATGGTACATTCATGTCAGCTAAAAAATCTGTTTCTTCTGTTACACCTACTAATTTTTCAGGGTCTATCATTCTTACAGTTTTAAGTACCTCTATCAAACCGTCAATAATTTCTTGTCTTTCCATTTAAAATTTACTTTTTGTTTATTGCTCTAAAATATTCTATGTCTATTTCCCGCCCTGTTATATCATAGTAATCTGAAATAAGTTTAAAATCAGGTGAGAGATCATATTTAAGTAAGCGCTCTTCGTTAAAATCTTTAAAATAATCGTCAAGGTCTAATCCCTGTGGGCATCTGTAAATCCTCCCATCGCAAACCATTTGCTTAAATTTATAAAATGTTATTTTCCCCAGCATAACATAGGTGTCGCCCTTCTCAAGTGCGGACATAAAGTTCACATTGCCTACACTGATAAAGCTTGGGACAGATTTGTCTCTCAAATCCTCAGGAGCACAACTATTTTTCTGGCAGATCAAAAACATTGATAAAGATGCAGCGGTAGCCTGAACAAAGGACTCTATCTGATCTACTCCTCTAAAAATGCCAAAGTGATCCTCTACATCATAATCTGTCGGAGTATAACTCGCTACCACGCCTGTTTTGGGTGAGTGCCAATGATATTTATCAACAAGCAGCTTTTTAGGACCGTAGGCTATAAGTATTTCTCTCGGATGTATTGAACACAGGCTTTCTACATGTTTGCCCTTATCATAATATCCCACCATTTATATTTATGTTAGTTCCGTTAATGTACGATGCCTTGTCTGACATCAAAAAAGCAACCACTTCTGCAACCTCATTTACATTACCGAAACGGTTTGCAGGAATGGCTTTTAAATACTCCTGTCTGAACTTTTCAGGTACTGAATCTGTCATCTCTGTTTCAATAAAACCCGGGGCAATGCTTAATATCCTGATGGCATGTTCTTCGCTCAAAGCTGAAACTTCGCGGGCGAGTGATTTGGACAGGGCTGCCAAACCAGCTTTAGTAGCCGAATATACAGCCTGAAAGGCATTGCCGGTTTCACCAACACATGAACTTACGTTGATAATTACCCCGCGTTTATTTAAAAGGAATTGTTTCATTACAGCTTTACAGATCATGATCGGTGCTTTCAGATTTACCTGCAGCAGCTTGTCTATTTCATTTTCCGGCTGATAAATGAGGGATTTATCAAATGTAATACCTGCATTATTGATTACCCCATAGAGCGTATCTCCATGCTCTTTTTTTAGACGTTTACAGAATTCACTGAGTTCATTTGGATCGCTGAGGTCAGCACAAAGGAGGTGGTGTTTAGGGTCAGGATTGGTAAAACTTTCCTTGCGTGTGGCATGTAATATCAATGTATATTCTTTAGATAACGCGTTTGATATGGCCAGGCCCAAACCCCTGCTTGCTCCGGTTATCAGTATCTTTTTTTCCGGCATTTTAAGCTAAAGTTTTAATAATATTCTCTTCTTTATAAATTCAAATAGATCCTGATACCTGTAAAAGTATAAATTCAAATATAATTTTTAAATTAAAGATACTCTGCCGGATTAAAAAATTAAATAATAGTCTTATTCACTAATCCTTCTTAAGCCTTCCTTTGCATGAGTGTCAATACCAATTTGATATTCATGATTTTTCATCCCGAGGGCCATATTGTAATACTCGGCTGCTTTTTTATCGTCTTTTATGTATTCGTAGATATTGCCAGATTTTAAGGCTGAATAAGCTGCAAAATAATAAGTTTGATTTTTGCCCAGATTAATTGTACGTTGATAATAAAGCAAGGCATCATCAAAATCATTCATCATATCATAGGTTCGTGCATAACGGTAGTAGAATTCCAGTTTATCCCTCTGGCTTTTTAAATCATTAACCTGAATTGATTTTAATTGAGCCAGTGCATTATTATAACTGCCGCCATCAAAATAGAGTCTTGCTTTCAATAAGGTTAGATTAGGCTTAACATCATTTGCTTCTTTTAAGGCCTGCTTATCCTTTTCATTAATTACTGAACCTTTAGTTCTCACCATGGTTAAATAATAATTGTATTGAGAAATATTATTTCTTATAAGGTAATAAAATGCAAGCCTTAGGTAAGTATCCTTTATATAATTGGTACTAAGGGTCTCATTTGCAAATTTGCTGAGGTAAACATTGGCATCCGAATCCATCCGGCAAAGTTTAGCATTGCCCATCAGATAATTCATAAGGGGCAGGTCGGCGTACTGACTGCCTTTGGGTGCTGCTTCAATAAATTTAATTGCGGCATCGGCATGACCGGTTCTAAAAGCGGTGTAACCCTGTAAATAGGTTTTGAGGAGGCTTTTATCGTTCATACTATTCAAGAGCGGTGTCACATAGCTGTAACTATTCCTGCCCTGAATCACATCTACATTTGTAAAACAAAGCAGAAACACAATTTCATCATTATAATAGCTAAACTTACTATTCAAAATCTGCTGTCTGAATCTTTCCAGTTGCCTATTTCCTTTCGTGATATTTCCCTCAATGCCCAATACACTGGCTATCCCTTTCATATTTGTTGGGATAGCTCCAAAGATTACTTCTATCAATCCCAGGCTTTTTTGATTGGGCAAAAAGTCCTTATACTTCTCATTATTCTCTTTTAATAAGTCTTTAGCCTTTTTGAAATCATAGGTTGAAGACATATATTCCCCAAATTTAGCCTTAACCATTGCAGATTGAAGATAAATCTCAGCCTGAGCAAACAGATAATAGGGTGAATTTTTATCATTTTTTTTAATTGCATCTATCCTGCCTGATTTCCTGTTCTTAAACTTTTCGAATTCAATTTTGTTTTCTGAAGTAAGCAGGAATAAATAATCAATGTAGTTTTCAAGCAAGACCGGCATTCCGTTTTGAGGATTATTAATTTTCTCATCCCGGATGTATTTTCTTGCATCATTAAACCGCAGATCAAATATGGCCTGATATGCTGCTATTGAATTTGGATTGAATACGAAACCTGCATTTACTGCATGATGGATACCAAAGAAAAAGATTAGGCTTATAAAATATTTATATTGCATTCCGGGATAATTCGCTTTAAGAATATGAGTATTGATTAATCTTGATTTTGGTTTTTGAAGTCCTTGCAAATTTAGATTTATTTTCCCAATTGGGTTTATTGCTAATTTTAGGAGATTCCCAAGACTGATGTTAGGAGTTATCTCTTATGTTTTTACTAACTGGTATTCAGATATTTTTATTGCAAATCCCGATCCAAAAATTTTTTAAATAATGAAGGAGATCCTGAATTCGTCAGGATCTTAACTTTAAATAATGACATTGAGCTTGTGGCTCATTCTCAATCAGGATTAGCCGGTATAGGTATCCAAAGCCAAAATCTCTTTTCTATAAGCTGATGGCAGGATCAGATTCTTTAGCATTGATTTTAATCGGATTATCCGGCTTAGTTTGTACAAATTAAGAATGGGAATAGAAAGGGGGTTCTTCCCAAGTCCCAGTAGTTCATTTACTTTATCAGGAACAAGCAGGATTTGAGCCTGTTTTAATATCAGGTACCTGTACCATCCCAGGTGCTTTTTATATTGTTTGTAGAGATCTTTGGTGAAATTTCCATTCAGAAGGTTTTCTTCTATGGACGAATTTCGCATTTGCAGCCATTGCTGATAGTTCAGAGGCAGATCATTAACACCCATACGTGATCCCATCCTGCGAAAAACAGAATAAACTTCCTCCTTTTCGCTGGCACTTAATTTTTGCTCCAATAGCTCAAAAGAACGTATTGAATAATCAATCAGCATGAACAAAACATCCCGGTAGGCCCAATCCGGGATGTTTTGGCCACGGGCATGTTCTACACCCTTATGAATGGCTGAAATTTTGTCAATGGCCTGCATAGCTTCATCATATTCAGAAAAAACGATCTGCCGGGCATAGGCAACGGTGGAGAATAACCTTTTAAGCGGATCAGAAGGTAGCCGACCGGTGAAATAAAGCCAGTCGACCGCCTTATTCAAGGCAAATTCTGCAGAGGCGCCGGCAAAGATCAGGAGGATGGTATCACCATTCCCCCAAATCCTGCGGACTATCGAATCTTTGCTCACAAAATACTTCATACTCTTTGATCCTTAAAATTCCGTCCGACTGGTTTCATTTTTTCAAGCCATAGAATAGCCAGACTACCTGTTGTATAAGCTACAATATCCATCCAGGCAAAGGATGTCCCAATCAGCGTGCGGGCTAGTTCAGAATTTCCCAGTCCGATGATTTCAACGAAATTGAGATATTGTAAAACTTCTATAAGGTAAGAAAACAGCAGGACTGCTATTACAGTTAGTTTCACATCCAGGTTGACAAAAGTCCTGATGAAACCATACATCAAAATAACAACTAAAAAATCTCCGAAATAAGGCCTGATAAAATCATCGCGAACGTACATCGCGATCAGTATTTCAGTCAAAAATAGTCCTGCTGTCAATCCAAAATATCCTTTGTGAAACCTGTACATAATTAAAGCCTGACGTTTGGTTCTTCTTCTTTGTTCTGCTCCCAGTTAATTTTTTGGGACAAATACATCAAAGTAGCAATAATGACAAATAATCCAACACTTCCGACTAAAAGTGCCATATCCTGCAATTGAAGAATCACAAAAATAAAACAATAGAACATACTCAGTATGCCGGCAAAGAGAAGGGCTGCCTTACTATTTTTAAGCAGTGACCGGATGAATGTTCCGATCAGGCCTATTGTGGCTACAGAGGCTAAGATATAAGCAGCATTGAAACCCATTTGTTCGCTAAGAGCCAACAATAAGGTATAATAAATGGTCATTGCGGCTCCGATCAGCACATATTGGAGGAAGTGGACATTTCTTTTGTTCAGAAGCTCTGTAAAGAACAGGGATAAAAAGGATAGTAAAATAACCAGTATCGCATATTTTGCGGCACGGGTGGTCTTTTGATACTGATCTACAGGTAAGAGGAAATCAACCCCAAAAACTGCCTCGGTATCAGGTATATTCTTTCCTTTAGCAAGGGTATCCGGCTTATTTAAAATAGTATTCTCTGCGATCCATTGCTGGGGATAAGGCCTGTTGTAATATGGCATCTTCCAGGTTGCTGAAAAGGCCTTGCCCGAAACCAAACGTTCATCCGGCAGATACCTCCCGGTGAAACTTGGATTATTCCATTCTCCCTCAATTTTTACTGATGTGTTCTTTCCAAGATGCAGAAAGCTGAGTTTCTCACTTCCTCTCAGGTCGAGATCAAAGCTAAAGTTGAGTGCAGTGTTCTTCCCTGTACTCAGGTTGGGATGAATGACCAGGTTGTTGCTGAATAATTTAAGTGAAGTAAGGTCGGGCTCAACTTCATAATTCTCATTCTCAAGCCTGATGATCGGATTGTTTTTAAGTCCCTTTAAATCACTCAGTCCGATAGCTACTTTTGCTTTATCCCATTGGATCATTGCGGGGTCAATGTTTGATTTTATCAGTTCCAGGGCGCTGAACTTTCCGTTAACTTTAATCTTGCTGTTATAAACCACCGCATCAAAGATGCCCCTATGAAGCATTTCAGGATTTGCTTTTGATAAGATATTCAGGGTTTCGGGAAGGATATAAATATTGGTCAGAATTTCCCGGCTACTGGTTTTGTTGGTATTGGGATCTTCCGTAATGATTGAAGTTTTATAGGGCAGCACCAAAACAGGTCCCTGTACAAGCTGACTGCCCGACCATTTGTCGGAAATTTCCCTGATGACTTCCTCCTGTCTGTTCTGTCGCTCAGCTATCAGATCCTGTATCAGGGAGGACGGGATTAATAATAGAATAGTTAGAAAGCCGATCAGGCCTAATTTGATTAATACTGATCCTCCGAACCAGTTGTTAAATCCCTTGTTTTCTGTTGTTAGTTCTATCTTCATTTTTAATTGTTTAAAAGTACTTTGAAATTCAAAGTAAATGAATAAAAAAATATTAATGTTTCTGTTGTTTAATTAAATTTTCAAGTGCTTCCAGATGCTTAATAAAGGCTTTGCGGCCTTTTTCAGAAACTGAATATTGTGTATTTGGTTTCTTTCCGATGAAGGTTTTATTCACAATAATATATTCTTCTTTTTCAAGCGCCTTTATATGTGATGCGAGATTCCCGTCAGTAACATCTAATAAGTCTTTGAGGGAAATAAAATCATAATGCTCATTGGCAAGCAATACGCTCATGATCTGCAGGCGTATCCGGTTTTCAAAAGCTTTATCAAATTGTTCCAGGGATGTCTTCACCGGTTGTATTTAAAATGCATAACAGTACCATAAATAATGTGCAGGAGTCCAAATCCAATTACCCAGAACAAGGGTCCGGATGCCGGAATTAAAGCCGCCAGTAAACCCAGAATAATCTGGCAGAAGCCGAGCCATTTCACATCCGAGAAGGTGTACTGGCTTGCTGATATTAAAGACAATCCATAAAATATCAGGCAGGCAGATGCAATCAGGTCATATTCCAGCCGTAAAAATAGAATAATTATAAAGAGTCCACCGGTAAATAATGGAATGAGCATGCTGCTGATCAAACGCCTGCTTACCGGGTTCCAGTAGTTTTCGCCTTTTTTCTTTGCCTGGCGTATGGACAGTAAAAGCCCGCTGGTTACTGAGAGTAATAATATTAACACTGCAATCATTATCAGCTGATGGTAGATCATTGAATTATCTGTATATGAATCACTTATAGCTAAACTTCCATACTTTTCGTTTACGATTCTGTATCCGATGAATGCACCAATCAGGGCATATATACCTGCCATAACTCCAGAAAATCCGCTGAGGGAAAGGAATTTGGATGAGCGTTCCATCAGGGATCTGATAGAAGCCAGTTCAGAATGTATATCTTTTTCTTCCATTTAAAAGTACTTTGATTTTCAAAGTAAATAATAAAAATTGGTAAATGCAATTATGTAGTGATTTTTTTAACAAGATAGAAAACTTAGGAATCGCATGTGCGGTAAATTAATCACGAAGCTTTGCCTAATGATTGCTTGGATGGTATCGCATTTTGCGATACCATATCCTCAACCTCCTCCTCAGATAGTTGAAACATGAAGTTTGCCGGTAGCCATTGTTAATATATTCGGTGCTGGCTTGAGGTGACAGTCATTAAACTAGTGTCTTAAATACTTAATATACAGCACCTTAAATTTATTTAGGATTATAATTATTCCGTGTGATTTCAAATTTTATACCGCTCATAGCCGCGGAGGCCTATTCACTTTTTCCTTGATGAAAAAGTAACCAAAAAATCAAGACAAAACGAAGCTCCCACCACTAGAGGCCATACACCCGGCCCGCCGTTTTGTCCTCCCCCCGCTCGGGAAATCCTGCTTCATTTAAATTAATTTCTCCATATAGAGATTCGAAGATTACTAAGATTAACGTTAGAGGTTTAGGAATATTCATCCATAAACGGCTGCGTACAGGGCTATGAAAGTCAGTGCTATGGCAAAGACAATTTTACCGCCCTGTCCAATGCCGCAAAAAAAGTATGTGAATGTTCCTACAAAGGCGACACCCTTAGGATGTTTCAATTGATACCAAATATTTTTATTATACGCCACGCTAGCAGCCCCCATTAATAAGCTTTCTTCCGCATTGGCTGGTGCGGCAACTATTGTCCAGGCCTAAGCAGATCCCTTCATAGCATCAGGCGCAGCGGCGGCATTTATTCGTTTTTGTCTATTGTTTTTAAGGTACTCATGGTCTCGTCGTACCTCCTCGGCATGGTCCTTTTCTGCTGCAGGAAAAGGACTAGGCCCCGCGGCCATGAGCGGGTAATATATCCCATAATTTAGAATTGTTGTTCAAAATCAAAAAAGCAAGAAATTAATTCGCGACATACTAGTTTGTATTTAATATGAACTCAACTCTAAAATAATGACATTGGGTGCGGGCCTGTGGCTCATAACCATACATCCAATCAACCTGCCCATCCCTCCCGGTCCAAACTCCTGTAATGTATCGCTTCAGCCAGATGCTCCAGTTGTATCTCTTCACTTCCAGCCAGGTCGGCGATGGTTCTGGAAACTTTCAGGATGCGGTCGTAAGCTCTGGCAGACAGACCAAGTTTTTCCATTGCCTGTTTCAATAATACCTGTCCGCTTTCATTGATCCTGCAAATATTCCTGACCATATTCGGGCTCATTTGGGCATTGCAGTATACATCTGCTTTTTCTTCAAATCGCTTGAGCTGTATGTTTCTGGCTTCAGTAACCCGTTCGCGGATAGCTTCACTTTTTTCACTGAGCCGCTCAGAAGAGAGTTCATTGAAATTTACCGGGGTGACTTCCACATGGAGGTCGATGCGGTCAAGCAAGGGACCAGAGATCTTGCTTAAATATTTCTGAACTACGCCTGGAGCACAGATGCAATCCTTTTCAGGGTGATTGTAAAAACCGCAGGGGCAGGGATTCATGGAAGCCACCAGCATAAAACTTGCCGGGTAATTAACACTTAGCTTAGCTCTTGAGATGGTTACCCTCCGTTCTTCGAGGGGTTGCCGCATCACTTCCAAAACGGTGCGTTTGAATTCGGGCAACTCATCCAGAAAAAGTACGCCGTTATGGGCGAGTGAAATTTCTCCGGGTTGAGGATTGGTACCTCCTCCAACCAGGGCTACATCACTGATCGTGTGATGGGGAGAGCGGAAGGGCCTGACAGTCATCAGGGAATCGGATGCGGAGAGCTTTCCGGCAACTGAATGGATCTTGGTGGTATCAAGCGCCTCGTACAGATCAAGAGGAGGCAGGATGGTGGGCAGACGTTTGGCGAGCATGGTCTTGCCGGCTCCCGGCGGACCGATCAGGATCACATTATGCCCCCCTGATGCGGCAATTTCCAGCGCCCGTTTTATGTTTTCCTGCCCCCTGACATCCGAGAAATCGCTGTCATAATTATTGATGTTGTATTTAAACTCTTCCCGGGTATTAACTATGGTTCTTTGCAGTTCTAGGCTGTTATCAAAAAATCCAATCACTTCCGAGAGCTGGCTTACTCCATAAACCTCAAAATCATCTACAATGGCAGCTTCCCGGGCATTTTCTTTTGGCAGCAACAGCCCTTTAAATCCATCCCGTTTACCCTGAATAGCAATCGGAAGGGCTCCCTTGATTGCCTGGATGCCCCCATCAAGGGAAAGCTCACCAAGAATGAGGTATTTGTCAAGTTTTGTGCTAAAAATCTGTCCGGAAGCATCCAGAATACCAATGGCAATAGGCAGATCGTAAGCAGAACCTTCTTTCCGGATATCAGCGGGTGCCAGATTGACAATAATCCTTTGCCTGGGCATATGAAAGACCGAATTATTCAGGGCGCTTTCTATCCGCAGCATACTTTCTTTTACTGCATTATCGGGTAGACCGACAACGAAATAATTGAGTCCGCCGCTGATATTAACCTCAATAGTTATTGTGATCGCTTCAATTCCAAAAACGGCGCTTCCAAAGGTTTTTGCTGGCATGGTTACCTAAGTTATGGAACCATTTGCTGCAAAGGGGCTAAGAATTTAGCAAAAGGTGGGAAGGAATGAGGGAACGGTATTTTGTCCGAAGAGTTAGAAGTCTAGTATCAGGTTAGCTGATAACACCAATCAGAGCAGAAAACCTTTTTTGTCTACTCAATCCATTCGTTTGTCTATCAAATACATCCGTGTATCAAAATAGCTTTTGTCACATATTTTGTATCAACAATAATGGCTAACTTGAATATCCAAACCTAAACCAACCTATATGAGAACATCTCATCTATTTATATTTTAATGGCTAGAGTAGTTCTATTGATAATGACTTTATGCATTAGTGGCCGGTTATATCCTCAAACGGACTCCATTAAAAAGAGAACTGAATACTTTTCAATAGCGGGAGAGGGGTATTTCCCCACCACCACTAGAATAGCCAGTGATGGAAACAGAAGTCCCCTCGAGTATTATCGGATGCCAGGATTTTCGTTGGGTGGAGACTATCGAAGAGTAAGCAGGAAAGGCTTTACCATTGTCACCGGGCTGAATTATAGGAAGTTGCCGATTAGCTTTCAGTATACGGTGCGTCCTACTGACTACAATGGGCCACCAGAATGGAAAACGGACCACTTCGAAAGGTATGCAAATCTTTCATTCGGTCATGTGTATGTACCCCTTCAGTTTGGATACACCGTGCAATCTACAAGCAAACTATGGACTCCTTCTTTTATGGCAGGAGTGAACTTTAACCATTTACTGTCTTACTCATCACAGTACTATAGCACACTTGGGGACCCTGGAGAAAGAATTGACCTATTTGAATTTGAGGTCACATCGCCAGATAAACACATTCGTATTTGGACAACATATATCGCAAATGCAACCGTTTCCCGAACATTAAAGCGAGGAAACCAATTTTATATAGGGCTAGTTGCAAATATTTCAACCACCACCGTATATAATGGCAGATACGCTTTTTTCTTTAAGGACGGAAACCAAACAGGTTCGTATACAGATAAAGGAAGTTATATCGGTGTACATTTTGGCTACTCCATTTTAAGGAAAGCTAAATAACAATAAAATTTTACCCGGTCTTTCAGAATTGTAAGCTGAGAGACAGGTTTTGTTATTTGTAGTAACAATAATGTTTGGTTTCTCTGTGCTTGTTTTTATCACCAACAACATGGAACTACATAAGTCCGGGCGCGGATATGTTACTTAAAGCTATACCCAACTGAAACTCCTGCCCAAGACGGATCTGAACCTCCATTGAAATTCAACATTGGTGACCAAATCGCCCGCAGCATTAATCCTTTTTTAATTGGCTGAAACCGATATCCTAAATTAAGGTTTGCCCAGACGCTGGTTCTGGGATCATCCACAGGCTTGCTGGGGGCCCATCCGGGAGTGATTCCAATACCTCCCTCAATTCCGCTGCGACCGGTGCCTGCTATGTAATTTACCATAAATGGAAAGGTTATATACCTTTTGATATTATCCCTATTGTCGCTATAAAGCGTGCCTGCCCCCAAGCCTAGCCTCAGACCAACTCCGTCATTACCTGATCTTAACCTGCGGTCATAGTTTACGGAATACAGGCCCGCGCTGCCGAGGGCTTCAACAAAAATGGATTGTCGGATCAGTCCGTCTGCGTGGGCCACCGGTCTTTCTTTTTTTCTAAGGTCAAAGCCATACTGTATTCTTATGCCAGCGTAGTCAGTGATATAGCTAAACATTGATTGGAATTCCACGTTACTTCCCTCAATTGCCCGAACAAGGCCTTCTCCTGGCTTTGACAATCCGAAATTTTTCACAACACTAATTGTTACCCGTCTGGTACCTTTGAGATGTCTTACATAGCTAATGCCGCCATAAATATTGGTCTGAAATTGGCTCTTAAACGGCGGAACTATTAACTGATAATAATTAATGGAAGGTGGTGTAGTTGGCAGCGCCTGGAATCCGTGTGAAGAATTACCATGGTCGTGGAAGAATCTTAAATCTCCTCCGCCCAAAATTTCAAACTCCTCTTTTCCGATATTAAATCTCTGGACTCCTTCAACACTTAATGATTGGTAAAATACAGTTTGACCCCAAATTCTGGAATAAGATTCATTCTGCGTTGTAAATTCTGATCTTAACAGGCCAAAATTCAAACCAATGCGAATGCCCAGGTTTGCTTCTGAAAAGTTAACAAAGCTGGCACCAGTCATAAATGCGAGCTGGGCCGTTTCTGAGATTATGGGTGAAGTAACTTCCAGTTTTGTACCCGATAACAAATGCGGATCGAAATGGAAACTCAACTCATTGTGCTGAGCAACTACTGATGAACCTGGCAAAATCGCATAGCCGAAAAATGCCAGGAACACTAGGTTTTTCAGATTCATAAATTCATAGGTTAGGTTACCTAACTTACAAATAATATTAATCCAAAAATGTTAAGCTTTGTTAAAATGGGTGGTTAATCCTAAACCCCTTTCCCTATGGTTGGTGTTATCACCAACCATACTTACCAACGCCTACTTACCAAACGGCATTTTAGGCATGCCTTTCATCATCTTAGCCGCCGCCGCAGGGTTAGAGAATTGCTTCATAACCTTACGCATATCTTCAAACTGCTTGATGAGTTTGTTCACTTCAGTAATATTGGTACCTGAACCTTTGGCAATCCGGGTACGGCGATTTTGATTGATAGAATCCGGATTTTCACGTTCAAAAGGAGTCATTGAACGGATGATGGCTTCAATTGGTGTAAAGGCATTATCATCAATTTCGACATCCTTTATCGCTTTTCCAACACCCGGAATCATCCCCATCAGATCCTTCATATTACCCATTTTCTTGATCTGCTGAATCTGGCTCAGGAAGTCATTGAAATCGAATTTATTCTTGCGGATCTTTTTCTGCAGTTCGGCGGCTTCTTTCTCATCAAACTGCATTTGTGCCCGTTCAACAAGGGAAACCACGTCACCCATTCCGAGAATACGGCTGGCCATCCTGTCTGGATAGAACACATCCAGGGCCTCCATCTTCTCACCTGTACCAATGAATTTGATTGGTTTGTTTACGACTGATTTGATCGAAAGGGCAGCACCACCACGGGTATCACCGTCTAGTTTAGTCAGCACTACCCCGGTAAAGTCGAGGCGGTCGTTAAAAGCTTTCGCGGTGTTTACAGCATCCTGGCCGGTCATGGAATCCACTACAAACAGGATTTCATGCGGATTAGTTTGTGCCTTTACCTCAGCAATCTCTTTCATCAAACCCTCATCAATTGCCAGGCGACCGGCAGTATCGATGATTACCACATTTTGCCCGTTCTTTTTTGCTTCTGCAATCGCAGCTTTGGCTATTCCAACCGGATCTTTTGATTCACGGTCTGTAAATACAGGAACGCCGATCTGTCCCCCAAGTACTTCCAGCTGATCGATCGCCGCCGGACGGTAAACGTCACCGGCTACCAGTAATGGTTTTTTATTCTTTTTTGTAACCAGGTAATTGGCAAGCTTACCTGAGAAAGTAGTTTTACCCGCACCATTCAATCCGGCAATAAGAATAATTGTTGGATTTGCCGAAATATTCAATTCCTCAGCCGTGCCACCCATAAGGGCAGCCAGCTCATCATTCATAAGCTTGGTTAAAAGCTGTCCCGGAGAAATTGAGGTCAGTACATTCAGTCCGAGTGCTTTTTCTTTTACATCATCAGTAAAAGCTTTTGCAGTTTTATAGTTAACATCGGCATCCAGAAGAGCTTTACGTATCTCTTTCATGGTTTCAGCCACGTTTATTTCTGTTATACTTCCCTGGCCCTTAAGAACCTTAAATGCTCTGTCGAGTTTATCCTGTAAATTTTCAAACATCTTATTTATCAGCTTTTAGCAGGTGCAAAGGTATGATTTCTTGCTTACAGGACTAAAATAATTGTTTATTCCTAAGGGAAACAGATCAAAATCAAAAAAAATTCATAATAATAGTAACATTCCCATTGCTTAGACTTAAAGTATGTAACATTTTAATTTCTTTGCATCCTTGAAATTTATGAATGAGGTTTAGAATTATTATCGCTGTCTTTTTCTGGGTGTTTGGTGGTATTTGTGAGGCTCAGGAGCTCAGAAAATTCAATGCGGTACGGACGGATCATTCCCCCAAAATAGATGGTGAATTAGATGACAGGGTTTGGAAGGAGACTAAGCCCGCCAGTAATTTCATTGAGTTTAAACCTCTTCCCGGTCGTGTAGAGACAGAGGACAGAAGAACCGAAGTAAAAATAGTGTACGATAATACAGCCATTTACATTGGGGCTAGAATGTATGATGAGCCGGACAGTATTTTCAGGGAGGTAATGCCCAGAGATAATCTGGCTAATTCTGATTTTTTAGGAATTGTATTTGATACCTATCTCGACAGAATTAATGCTTTTGGTTTTTATGTAAGTTCAACCGGTACTCAGTTTGATGCCAAATATTCCAATTCGGGAAATGAGGACAATAACTGGGATGCGGTATGGGATAGTCAGGTGAAAATTGACAGTCTGGGCTGGACAGCCGAATTGAAAATCCCTTATTCTGCGCTCAGGTTTGGTTCCAGTGAAATTCAGGAGTGGGGATTAAATATGACCCGCCGTCGGCACATGAATAATCAGCAAACCAGCTGGAGTTATATTGATCCAAAGATCAGCGGATTTATTAATCAGGAAGGTGAATTAAGTGGAATAAGGGGAATCAAATCACCCATAAGATTGTCATTCTCACCATATATCTCTTCGACAGTAAATAACTATCCTTATAATCTGGCAGGGCAGAATAATACAACGGGTAGTTTTAATGGTGGAATGGATATTAAATATGGCATAAGTCAGAGTTTTACCTTGGATATAACCCTTGTTCCAGACTTTGGCCAGATTCGTTCAGATAATCAGGTTCTGAATTTAAGTCCCTTTGAAGTTAGGTTTAATGAAAACAGGCAGTTCTTTACCGAAGGAACCGAATTGTTCAACAAGGGGAATCTTTTTTATTCGAGAAGAATCGGTTCTAATCCTGCTTATATAGCAAATGTGAATTCAAAGCTCCTGCCCGGTGAAACAATCAGGGAGAACCCTACTGAAAGTAAATTGCTGAATGCAACAAAAATTTCTGGCCGTTCGGCAAATGGTTTAGGGATAGGTTTTTTTAACGCAGTCACTAAACGTGGGTTCGCACGGGTTGAAAACAGTTTGGGAGAGGAACGTCTGATTGAAGCTCATCCTTTAAGTAATTATAACATTATGGTATTGGATCAGTCATTAAAAAACAATAGTTCTGTCACTTTCCTGAATACCAATGTTATACGCCAGGGTTCGGCATACGATGCGAATGTAAGTTCTTTTTTGGCAAATCTTAACGACCGTAATAACAAGTATTATGTATCGGGGGCTGGCAAGTTTAGTTATGTAGGTGCAGAAATTCCCGGTGGTTCAAACAATTCAGGCTTTAACTATGAGCTTGGGGCAGGAAAGAAAAGTGGAAATTTTACCTGGGGATACGGTTTTGATCTGTCTGACAATAAGTTTGATCCTACCGATCTTGGATATTTTAACAATAATAACTTCATAAGTCATTCCTTTGATATAGGCTATAATATTTATACTCCCTGGAAGATATTTAATCGTTTCAATACTTATATGGGGATCTTCCGAACCCATCGGTATCTGCCGCGTGCTTTTCAGTCGTCCAGGGCATCCACAGGCGGATATTTCGAGTTTAAAAATTTCTGGACCCTCAATCTGGACTTTTACAGACAATTTATGGGGAAGGATTTTTATGAACCGAGGGTCGCAGGAAAGGAATTCAACACTCCGGCCAGTACCTATGCAAATTTCAGATTGAGGTCAAACCCGATTAGAAAATATAATGCAGGTGTATTTTTTTCTGCCCGGTTAAGGGAACAGTTTCATGGTGTAGGATATGTAACAGGGTTTTACCAGAATTTCAGGGTAAAGAACAGGCTTTCGCTGGGAGTTGATTTCAGTACACAACCTCAGTATGATTATTCTGCCTGGTTAGGAATCAGTAAAGCAAAGGAAATTATTTTTTCCAGATTTGACAGGAATACGATTGAGAGTATGTTTGATGCTACTTATACCTTTAATAGCAATATGGGTATAATGGTCAGGGGAAGGCATTACTGGTCGAACCGTAATAACAAAGCTTTTTATTTTCTGCGGGATGACGGGGAACTGCAAGATCATGATGGTGCCGAGTTCAAGGGTACCCACACAAATTATAATGTGTTCAACATTGATCTGGTTTATTCATGGCGTTTTGCGCCGGGAAGTGAGTTAAGTGTATCCTACAAAAATTTATCACAAGATATGGAAAGCGAGAACAGACCTGGTTATTTCCGGAACTTTGACAGGGTTACTGCTATCCCACAGAATAACAATCTTTCATTGAAGATTCTTTATTATGTTGATTATCTGCAGCTTATAAAGAAATAACATAGATTATTATTACCTGTTATTTTTCAATGGCGGGCTTCCGGTTCTTAATTCGCAAATTTATAAACGAGTCCGAATGCCATAGCCTGGCTCGCCTGAATTTTGTTTGCCGTATCATCATCATAAAGAATGATTCCTGCCAGGGATACATTTATCAGACGGTTTACACTCGCTGTTAATGTCAGGTCAAGTCTGTTGTCTATACTTGAAAGTTTTTCGTAATTGGCAAACATACTGTACCGGCCTTTCAGATTCAGGTTTTTCGCAACATCCTTATCATAGGAGCCAACTAATTGAAACGCCAGCTCATTTCTGAAAGTCTTACCGGGCACAACCCCAAAATTCTTTGGATTAGTCAGATGAAGATCCCTGTCAAGTACAAAAGTCTGACGGGCTGTTCCTGTACCGATACGGAGGTAAAAGTGCTTGACCGGCTTATACTCAAATCCAAAAGATTCGGTCAGGTATCCCGGAGCCATAAATTTGGATAATAATGTGCGTTTTTCGTTTCCCTGGGCATCTTTTGAAAAGGCATAGCCCATATCAAATTGTGATTCAAAGTTAATGGAGCCGAAAAAATACCAGCTCTTAGACAATTTTAGGGCAACCTTATTATCCCAGAAAATCCTGTCAATCGTTTTCCTTGCCAGCTGACCTTTATTATTTAGTTTACCGTATTGCAGGATAAGCTCTGAAGCAAAGTTTTTATCTTCTTTGGTATAATCGGTCTTATAGGAAAATTGTCCACCCAATGCCAGCGAGTTTACTCCCCCTGCACCCCAATTATCGCTGAATGCTGCCTGATTGATATTTAAACCAAAAGAGGTAAGGTTACGCCAGTAATTTACTTTTAAATCCAAATCAGCTGCAGCGTTTAAAACCACTGTTTCAGGAAAGAGTACAGGCCTTCGTACCGGGAGTGTGTTTCTTCGGGGATATTGCTTTAAACTCTTTAAAATAACCGTATCAGCCTCATTATTAGTATTCTGTGAATAAGCTAAGGAGGCAGATCCAAATATTAAAAAAGCAATTGTTATAAATCTGAAAAGCATTCAGCAAATAAAAACAAAAATGCCCTCTTTTTGATATGTTTTTTGATTTTCGCTATATTCTCTTCAGATAAGTTGTCCAGGCGGCAAACCTTCGTTCTGATAAATAGCATAGGTTGGAATCATTTTCATAGGCTTCCCTTTCAAACAGAATATTTCTGTATGCCTTCATGTGATTATGGTAGCGGATGAGATTTATCAGATAGTTCAGTAGGTAGAGAATGTAGAAAGGGATGATCAGTAATTCAATTTGCTGTCTGAAATGAATGAATTCATGATTCATGAGCTGTTTGTTCTGGCCAGACTTCTTATCCTTTAAAATTAAAAATGGAAACAATGCCATACCCCCGACCGGAAGATTGGGTAGCTGTATGATTTTAAAATACTTCAATCTAATTTCCTTTTAGAGGCTCAAGTCTGTATGCAGCCGGATTTTCAAGATAGCTTTGATAGGATTTTCTGATGTATTCAATCAGATCATAATCGTTGGCTTCCAGGATAAAGTAATATCCGGGTTTATATTGCTGCTTATAATCTCTGAGCTTATCACCGCTCAGTCCGGTTACCCGGTAGATCAGAGTATTGGTAAAACGATAGTCAATCATCGCATCCCTGTAATCTCTTTCTATAATTTTTTGAAGCAGTCTTGCATTTCTTCCCTCCCTGCTCAAAAGGGTGTATAAAGCATTGATACTCAATCCGGCCCCACCACCCCCATTACTTCCTCCTGTTGTCAGAACATCCTTCACAGTGCCTTTACTATAAGCGGTATTAAATTCTTCCTGCTTTGCTTTGAGCTGGTCGGCGGGCGTTTGTACAGAATCCCTTACTACAACTTCCTGTAATTGTATACTGTTTCTTTTGAGATAAAAAAGTACGGTGCTTTCTGAACGAATACTAATAGTATCCACTCCATAACCTTGAAGGGCAGCAACGAGCACGTCTCCTTCCCGGGCATTGGTTTTAAATTCCCCCTTGGTTGTATTGTAGAATCCATCTCCCGTCCGTGTATTGTAAATATATACCCGTGTAAGACGCTGTTTGCTGTTCATATCAAAAACGATTCCCTGCACAGTTTTATCCTGTGCATGCAGACCGCTACCAGCAATGAAGAGCAGCAAAAATATATAGATGATTTTTTTCAAGTTGATAAAACTAAGCGTTTCAAAGAAAAGAATGATGCATTTTAACAATTTTAACTTATTTACCCCGGGTTCCTCTATTCCCTATTTTCTATTCCCCATTTCTTACTCTTCACCTTATTTAGAAACGACAAGGAGTTGTCCGGGTTTCAAATTGCTATCCTCCAGGCCATTGAGCAGTTTGACCTCATCCACACTTAGTCCGAATAACTTTGATATTGAAGCCAGAGTATCTCCCGATTTTACTTCATGAATTTTCATTGTTACACGTGGGCGGGAGACTTCTTCTTTTTTTTCCAGCGGAATATTTTTGGCAATTTCAGTAAGTACTTTATCCTCCCTGATGATTTTCTCTGTCTCGGTTTCCATACGGTCAAAACGATTGAGATTATAACGCTCAATCAGACTGATTAACAGCTCGGGGTAACGGGGATTTGTTGCATAACCTGCCGCTTTCAAACCAAGTGCCCATCCGCGATAATCATTTTTATCAAGTTCGAAAAGGGGGGCATACCGCTTTCTTTTCAGAAACTCAGTATGATCTTTAAAAGATTCTTCGGGAGAGGAATATACCCTGAAACAATCATCTTTCTGATCGTCATCTTTTAGCATTGTTTTTCCTTTCCATTCCGGGGTACATTTAATACCGAAATGATTATTTCCTTTAAGTGCAAGTTCACTGTTTCCATTGCCCGATTCCAAAATTCCCTGGGCAAGGGTGATACTGGCAGGAATTCCTGAATTATTCATTTCGCGAATCGCGATTTGCTTAAATCGCTCAATATAGGATATGGCAGTATAATTTTTAATTTCAGGAATTTGGTTTTCTCTGTCTTTTGCTGATTCTGCCTGCCTGGTTTTGGGAGCTGATACAGGGGTCTGAACCTGAGGTCTTGACCACTGCTTTTTTAAAATTCCGCATGAACCCATCAGTAATATTGTACAGGGTAAGAGGAACAGAACAGATTTTATATTAATATTTTGCATCTGAAATTATTTTTTTCTGATAGTGTAAATGCCGTCGCGTACCGGAAGGATCAGCTTCTCAACTCTTTGATCAGCGCTCACCATCTCGTTAAAATTACTTATTAATGTGGTGGCCGAATCTGTTTTCTTTTCAGCTATTACCTTCCCACTCCAGAGCACATTATCCACAATGATCAGTCCGCCGCTTCTCAGTTTATCGATGGTTAAATTATAATAGCTTTCATTATTTTTTTTGTCGGCATCAATGAATATAAGATCAAAAATCTCATTCAGATTCGGGATAATTTCGAGGGCATTTCCAATGTGGTATTTAATCTTATGTCCCAGATCTGATTTAGCGAAGCTGGCACGCACCATGTCTTCAAGCTCGGCATTGATGTCTATAGTATGCAGAATACCATCCTCACTTAAGCCCTCTGCAAGACATAAGGTAGCATATCCGGTAAAAGTTCCAATCTCCAGAATTCTTCTCGGGCGAATCAATTTACTGAGCATACTGAGTACCCGGCCCTGGTAATGTCCTGAGAGCATTCGTGGTAAAGAAACTTTGAGATGGGTCTCCCGGTCTATCTGTTTGAGCAGATCATTTTCGGGGTCGCAGGAGCTTTCCAGGTAGCTTTTAAGTTCATCGCTGAGTAAATCCATGCTGTAAAGATAGGAAATTGGTTTTAGCCTTAGGAGCAGGTAACTTATCCCAGGCTTTTCTTTTCGAGATAAGTCTGCAGGATAATTGTTGCTGAAATCGTATCCAGGCGCTCCTTATTCTGCCGGTCTGTTTTTTTAAACCCGCTTTGAGCAACGACAGCAGATGCCATTTTTGAGGTAAAGCGCTCATCGATCCGCTCGACCGGAATTTCCGGGAAGTGCTTTTTAAGTAAAGTAATGAAGCCTTTAATATGAGGTGTTGATTGCGAAGGGCTTCCATCCATTTGCCTGGGTTCACCTACCACAAAAAGTTCTATCTGCTCTGTTGAGAGATATTTTTTCAGATAATCAATGATGTCTTTGGGATGGATCGTATCAAGCCCGGTAGCTATGATCTGCAGCGGATCAGTTACAGCGATTCCAATGCGTTTAGTACCGTAATCAAAAGCAAGTATGCGCATAGGTCGTTTAAATTGTATCAAATAAATATAGGAGATTTAAAATGTCTCCTGAGCAGATTGCTGCTTATTCCAAAGCAAATTTCTCACAAAGTGCTATCGTACTTTTCACATCTTCGAGCGTGGTTCTGGGGTTGATCAAACACATTCTCAAAACAACCTGCCCAAGGAGAATAGTGGTTACCAAAAGCGCTTCTCCTGAAGCCATCATTTTTGCGGCGATTTTCTGATTGACCTGATCTATTTTCTTTTCAGACAGGTTCTCCTTTACCGGATTATATCTGAAATTGATTATGGCCAGCGTTGCCGGAGAAACGATCTCCCATTTATCACTCTTTCTGAGTTCAGCTTCTACCTGTTCTGCAAGATTGATATTATAGTCAATAGCTTCCCTGAAAGCTTTGAGTCCGAATGTTTTGATCGACATGTAAAACTTCAATGCCCTGAAGTGCCGGGTTAGTTCGATGCCATGATCATAAAAATTGATCTCCGATTCATTTCCCTCAATATCCCTCAGATATACAGGTTTTTCGGTAAAGGTGCCACTTAAACTTTTATGATCGCGAACCAGCAGACAACCGATTTCATAAGGCTGGAAAAGCCATTTATGAGGATCAATAGTCAATGAATCGGCCTTATCAATGCCCTTAAGAAGCTTCTTGCCATTTTTGGATAAAATAACCGCTGCACCAAAGGCACCATCCACATGAAGCCAGATATTTTCCTTTTTGCAGATAGCTGCGAGTTCTTCCAGCGGATCTACCGTTCCGGTATTGGTTGTGCCTGAAGAGGCGATCAGACAGAATGGTCTTAATCCTTCTATTTTATCCCGGGCTATCGCATTTTTCAATTTATTAATCGAAAACTTAAATTCCATATCTGTTGGAATTATCCGGATCTGTTCCTTTTTAAAACCCAGGATATTGATCGCTTTAATGTTTGAGGAATGTGCCTGATCGGATAAATAGATAATAGCTTTCGAAAAATCCTCGCCGCACTTCACTTTTCTTGCAGTTGCCAGAGCAGTTAAATTTGCCATTGAACCACCACTGGTAAAGATGCCACCACCCTTTTTTACCGGGAAATTAAAGAGTTTCAGCATCCAGTTCAGAGTGCTGATCTCAAGTCCGGCAGCTCCTGCAGAACCTACCCATCCCCCTGCGAAAATATTAAAACCCGTTGCCAGGGTATCAGACATCACACTGATGAAATTACTCGGACCGGGAACAAAAGCATAGGTTTTGGGATGGGTCATTATATTACTTTGTGTCATGACGTTTTCAAGAACAAAGTTCAAAACCTCCGTTGCCGGCATCGGATTTTCAGGAGCATCTTCAGAGAAAAGTTTGTCCATCTCTAAACGGCTCGCATGTGACACAGGCAATTTTTTATTTTGTGTTTCAAAATGTTCGATAACGGCATCAACAACCTTGTAGCCAAAGTCCTGCATGGCTTCTTTCGAAAGCCTCAATCCCTGATTTTTATTAGATTTCAACGAGATATTATAATTAGTTAGCGACAAAATTATGTATTTTGAAGCATGTTAATGACATATAATTTCCAGCCTCACTGGTATTCTGGCCATTTCACCACTATCCTTCCCGAATTACCTGTGTTCTAAAACGTAATTTTTCTTATTTTGCACCATGCTGTTTCAGGAAGTTATTGGTCAGAATGCAATAAAGGAACAACTGATTCAATCAGTTTTTGAGAACAGGGTAAGTCATGCGCAATTGTTTCTTGGACCGGAAGGCTCCGGAAGTTTCGCCCTTGCCCTCGCCTATGCACAATTCATTTCATGTACTGAAAGAACTGAATCAGACAGTTGCGGAAATTGTGCTTCCTGCAGAAAATATAGCAAGCTGATACATCCTGATCTGCATTTTTCCTACCCATTTTTCAGAGGGGGTGAGAAGGAAGATTCAATGGCCGACCTTGGCGAGTGGCGTGATCTGGTCTTGAGTAATCCGTATTTTAATCTTGATGAATGGCGGCTTCGACTGGATGCACAAAATAAACAGCCTAATATTAACAAAGCCGAATGCCTGAATATTTTGCACCGGCTTTCATTAAAAGCATTTGAATCGGAGTATAAGACGATGATCATCTGGCTTCCTGAATATCTCAAAAATGAAGGGAACCGGCTTTTAAAAACATTAGAGGAACCGGCTAGTAAAACCCTGATCATTTTGGTGGCACAAAATCAGGATCAGATATTAAATACAATCATATCAAGAACACAGCTGGTTAAGATCCCTGCCCTGAAGAATGAAGATATTGTTCACTACCTTACTGATAATAAGGATATTTCTGAAACTCAGGCTGCCCGGATAGCCTATTTGAGTGATGGAAATATGCAGGCTGCACTGAATCTTTTAAAGGAAGATGATCATGATGATTTCAGGAATTTTACAGGCTGGATGCGGATGACATTCGCAGATAAAGGAGCTCAGATCATAGATTTTGTAGATGAGCTTTCTAAACTGGGTCGGGAGAATCAGAAAAACATGTTGCGTTATGGGGTTCAGTTGATACGTGAATGCATTATGTTGATGTCAGGTGCAGAATCATTAGTACATTTACCTTCAGCAGAGCTTGATTTTGTTAAAAATTTCAGCAAACACCTGGATCTTGCAAAATGCGAGGCCCTCGTAAATGAACTCGAAAAGGCTCATTATCATATTGAACGTAATGCAAATCCAAAAATTTTATTTTTAGATGTATCTTTACAGTTCGTTAAAATTTTAAAGTTTAATACGCTCCCTGCGGGGACTCAATATATATTGAATTAGATATGGGATGTGGTAGTTGTTCAACGGGTGGCTGTGCCCCTGCCGGATGCAAGAGTAATGGTTCATGCCTTACAAATGGTTGCAGTAAATTAGATGTTTATGATTGGTTGTCGCATATGGATATGCCTTCTAATTTTAAACCATTTAATATTATAGAAATTAAATTTAAAGGCTCGCGAAAGGAGTTCTTTCTAAATACAGAAAATTTATACCTCGAAGCCGGGGAGTTGGTTGCTGTTGAAACCACTTCCGGCGGATTTGATATTGGTCATGTTTCCCTGACCGGGGAGTTGGTTCGTATGCAGCTTAAAAAGAGGCATATGCGTACGGAAGATGTTCTAAAGAAGATTTATCGAAAAGCTACTCCCGCTGATGTGGATAAATGGAAAATTTCAAAGGAACTGGAGTTTGAAACCATGCATAAGGCAAGGGTTTTGGCTAAGGAACTTGGTCTGGCTATGAAGCTGAGTGATGTGGATTATCAGGGCGACCGCACTAAAGCCACATTTTATTATACCGCAGAGGGCCGTGTTGATTTCAGGGAACTGATTAAGAAAATGGCCGAGACCTTCCGGATTCGTATTGAGATGCGGCAAATTGGAATGCGTCAGGAAGCCAGTCGGCTGGGGGGAATAGGTTCCTGCGGACGTGAACTATGTTGTTCAACCTGGTTAACTGATTTTAAAACAGTATCCACCTCTGCAGCGAGATATCAGAATTTGTCATTGAATACTCTGAAGCTTGCCGGTCAGTGCGGCAAATTAAAATGCTGCCTGAATTATGAGCTGGACACCTATATGGATGCTCTCAGGGATATTCCCGATAATGTGGAACGCCTTGAAACAATGACTGGGACAGTAAGACATCAGAAAACAGATATATTCAAGAAACTGATGTGGTTTAGCTATCCAAATGATGAGAACTGGATTGCAGTAGATATCGCCAGAGTAAAAGAAGTTCAGAAATTAAATAAAGAGGGAATTAAACCGGAATATCTGAAAGTAGAACTTGCCGAAGAAGATAAACCTGTTGTTGCCAAGGTGTTTGATTACGAAAATGTGGTTGGACAGGATAGTCTGACCCGTCTTGATAACAAGGCTGGAAAGAACAAGAAAAATAATCGTAACAAGAATCGGAATAAACCCAAGGGACCGGGTGCCCCACAAGCAGCTGCAGTTACACCAGCCGGACAGGAAACGGCTCCAAGGGTACCAAGACCTCAGAATCCAAATCAGCAACCAAGACCTGCCGGTCCGCAAGCTGAAAGACCTGAGGGTCCAAACCGAAATAACAAGCGAAGGAAAAATTTCCGGAACAACAATAACCGTGAAAGGCCGGCCGGAGAAAAACCAGCCGGTGGAAAACCTACAGAATAAGATTAATGAAGTCGGGTAAAATATCGTTTTTGTTTGTTTTTTTATTGGCAATAGTTCTGGCTTCCTGCCAGGATCAGTTGGCAATTGTAGACACCAATATTGAACTTGATAAGCATAACTGGTCTTATGCAGAGAAGGTCAAAATTCCATTAAGTATCGAATCAGCAGAGATACCCTGTAATTTATATCTCAACCTTCGTCATACCTCAGATTATAAGTATTCAAATATTTTTCTCCTGATACACATTACCGGGCCGGATGGTAAAAAATCTACCGAAAGAAGAGAATTTAAACTGGCGCTTCCGGATGGAGAATGGCTTGGCAGTGGTTCGGGAAATTTGTATAGTTATCAAATCTTATTCAAAGAAGATTATAAATTTCCTTTGAAGGGAAAGTATGTTATTGAGCTTGAACAGAATATGAGAGATAATCCACTGGATCATATTACTGATGCCGGAATCAGGGTGGAAAGGGTGGATAAATGATGAAAATATTCAAGCAATTCCTGCTCAGCAGATACTATCTGTGGCTAACAATATTTCTGATCATATTTTGTCTTACATCAGTAATATTACTTGATCCTGCTCATCCACTTTACATCATTGCCTTTATTTGCGCACCCCTTATTTATTTATTACAGCGCTATCGGAAATATCTTATAAAGAACTTAAAATAAACTAGTTATCTGCAATTCCATGCTGACGGGCGAATTTCAATAAACCAGCAATATTTTTTGTATTTAATTTTTTCATAATATTACGACGGTGAGTACTGACAGTAAATTCACTAATGAAAAGATTGTCCCCAATTTCTTTGCTCGTTAACTCCAGACTTATCATCCTGATGATCTCAACCTCTCTTTTTGTAAGCTGATACTTTTTCATAAAATCATCAATAAAGAAAGGGTGATGATCTGAGTTTGTGTTAGTATTTAATTCAAAATACAATTCACCTTCCGAAACTTTTTTAATTGCTTCTTTCAGAATATTTGACGGACTGTTTTTCAGCAGGTAACCCCTTGCTCCCAATTTTTTAACTTCTTCGATGAGCTGTGGCTGATTATAGTTGGTTAAAACAATCACTTTTATTTCAGGGAAGTCATTTTTTAATATTTCAAGTGTTTTAATACCATCCATATCAGGCATATTCAGATCTAGTAATACAATATCTGCCTGATTCGATTTCAGCCTGCTTATGAGCTGCCTGCCGTCATTTACCGGATCGAGAAGTTGCATATCTTTTACCTCTGATAGAATAGAAGTTAAACCCTCAATCAATAACTGGTGATCATCGGCAATAATTATCCTTAGCATTTTAATTGGATTTTAATGGAATTTCAATATTAATCAGAAGCCCTCCATCCAGCTTTCCTAACAATTCCATTTGGCCCCCAAAGTAATTAATTTTAGCCCGGATGTTTTCAATCCCAATGCCATTTTTTAATTTATTGTCATCCCTGATACCTAATCCATTGTCTTCTACCATTATAGAAATACAATCCTCATGTTCTATAACCTGTATGAGGCAGTGGCTTGCTTCAGAATGCTTGATAACATTATTCACCAATTCCTTGATTATCCTGTAGAGATCATTTATCAGATTCTTGTCGGCATTAATATTTCCTTCAAAACCTATGATTATGTATTCAACATCTATCTTATCAGCCAAATTAATATTGGTAAACAGATCAGTGATTGCATTTTTGAAGCCATACTTTTCAATGGCCAGCGGATTTAAAGTGTGGCTGATACTTCGCACAGTTTCTGATACAGTTTCTAAAACTTCACCAGCCTTCTTCAATTTAATCATCGAATCAGATCTTTGGTTATTTTCTAACACAGAAGAAAGCTGAAGCGATACAACTGAGAGCAGTGAGCCAATGTCATCATGAAGTTGATCTGCAATCTTTTTCCTCTCCATTTCCTGAGTT
Organism: Pedobacter sp.; assembly: GCA_036676565.1. Classification (GTDB taxonomy): domain Bacteria; phylum Bacteroidota; class Bacteroidia; order Sphingobacteriales; family Sphingobacteriaceae; genus Daejeonella. The sequence goes on along the minus strand of JAKFCP010000022.1, from coordinate 217,456 downwards.
TCAATGATTCGCTCAGTCATCTCATTTTGCTTTCTGTTTACCTCCAGAAGCAAATGTTCCCTTTCATTTTTGTAGGTATTAAAACGGTGAGCAAGGCCAAATGTTAGAATGATGGCTTCAATGATTAATCCGGTTTGTATTCCATAGTTTGAAAGATAGTTTATTTGAGGGCCTGAATTGCCGGCATGTATCAATAGTTCTGTGATGCTAAAGACAATCAGCATAAAAATTGAAATCAGATAATACCAGGCCTGAATATTATTTTGTCTTATTTTTTCAGCCAGACTTAGTGCAATTAATACCTGTGTACTTATTCCTGAGAAAATTAGCAGTCCTAGAAAGAAAAAGGAATATTGATAAAGGCCTTCCGGATAGATCAGGAAGGCAAAAGAGGTCAAAACTACTATGAGTTTAACAATGAGAATAGGAGTATAAAAAATGCTTGTTTTAGTCTGCCCTATAAAAACCTGCATGAACTCTAAAAGCATGATCATTGAGATACAGTTAAATATCGGCCTGGCAAGACTCGCAAAATCAGGAGAATCAGGCCATAGAAACTGGTAGCCATAACCTTTATCCGCCAAAATCCATAAGGTTCCTGATAAAATATAGAGTACGTAATAGAGATATAATTTTTCTTTTACTGTTATAAACAGAAAGCACCCGAAAAGTATAAGCAGCACTGTTATTCCTGAAAGAATACCAGTAATCAGACTCTCATTTGATGTTCTTTGAAAGAAATGGTCATCGCTTAGAATCTCAACCCTCAATTGAAGGGATTCATTATGTTTATCCACCATTACAAGGTAAAGGCTGCCGAGTTTTGGCTCTATCGGAAATACAAAAAATCGATTTCTGACTGGTCTTTGATTAAAGGGGTAATAATCACCTGTTTGATACTTTAATTGAATATCACTTTGATTCACTTCATAGAATTCCAGCCTGTTTATATGTGCATTTCCAACAACAAGATTTTGTTCAGTTGCAGAACCGGATGGCTTAATCACAAGCCAGAAATTAGATTTGGTAAATCCGGCGTTGAAGTCACCCTGGGGAAGTGGCTTAAATTTCCCCGCAAAAAAGAGCTCCTTTACTTTATCAGGACTTAATGTTCGATTTTTGTCCTCATAGATATAAATATCTGAGGCAAAGGAAGAATAAGATGCCGCTATCAAAAGCAACAGGAATATGATTTTTTTCAGATTTAATCCATGCATACCTGAGATATTCTTTAATCCATAAATAAGCATGGATAACTCTTAAAAAGGATAATTTTTGGCAATTTATTCTTATGGCAGGAATTTTCAGGATCTATAACAGATCAAGCAGACTTTCAAGTTTCATACCCCTTGAACCTTTTAATAAGATAGTAGCATTTTTTACCGGATTCTGTTTTAGAGCAAGGTTTGCATCAGCAGTGGTTCTGTAAAACTCAGCTCCGGAATTATCCCTCAGTCTGTAAAACTCTTCGCCTATAAAAATTCTTCTAAAAGAATTGATATTCAATGCTTTTTTAAGAATTGAACTATGTTCAAAAGCAGCCTCTTCGCCTAATTCGAACATATCCCCAATGATAATAACCTTTTTTGCGGCTAGGTTCGATTCAAGATTATCGAGAGCAACCATCATACTACTGGGATTTGCATTATAGTAGTCGCAAATGATGGTATTGTTTCCCTTTTTCAGAATCTGTGATCTGTTATTTACAGGTTCATAGGCATTGATTCCTGCGTTAATCTTTTCCGGACTTAATTTAAAAAAGCTTCCAATACATATCGCAGCACAGATATTGTCAAAGTTGTAGATGCCCGGCAACTTTGAATCGGCAATTTGAATTGTCCCATCTTTTTTATGCCACTCTACACTTAGAAACGGACTGGAGTTCTTAAGTTTCGCTGAAATGAAATTTTCATTTCCTTCCCCATAGCCAATTAGATTTTTAAGTCCCTTTTCTCTGGCCATTTCTGTTAAGACTTCATCATTAGTATTAATAAATGCTACTCCATTGCTTGATTTAAGAAATTCGTAAAGTTCTCCTTTTCCGATTCTCACACCTTCAATTCCGCCAAATCCCTCCAGATGTGCTTTTCCAACATTTGTAATCAGTCCCTGGCCAGGTTGGGCAATTCCACAAAGAAATTCGATTTCTTTCTGATGGTTGGCACCCATTTCGATGATGGCAATTTCGCATTCATCGTCTATTGATAAAATACTTAATGGAACACCAATATGGTTATTCAGATTACCTTCAGTAGCAAAGGTTTTGAACTGTTGTGAAAGTACTGATCTGATTAACTCTTTGGTTGTGGTTTTTCCATTGCTCCCGGTAATTCCGATTACCGGAATGCTAAGCTGTCTCCGATGATATCTGGCAAGATCCTGAAGTGTTTCCAAAACATCAGAAACGAGTATAAAATGCTCATTTACAGCATATTTTCCTTCATCTATTATTGCATAAGCTGCGCCGTTTTCAATGGCCTGGCTGGCAAACTCATTACCATTGAAATGATCACCTTTCAAAGCGAAGAACAGGCATTGTTTACTGATTTTTCTTGTATCAGTACAAATTACCGGATGCTTCCCGTATACCTCGTATAATTGTTCAATAGTCATTTTTAATAGCTTCATACAATAATAATACTTTTGTTCCTCTCAGGCGAAGAATTTGGTAATTATGCGATTCTCTCGTACATTCGAGGGATTTCCTCAGGCATTGAACAGGACAGATTAGCAGCTTTAATATCAGAATAAATGCTTCAATTACACTGTTCAATCTGAGCTTTTTTATTGCTTATCCAGTTTGCTGCGGCATATTACCGATTATAAATACATAATTCTGAATGAAGAAAAGTCTTATTTTGCTTCTCCTTTTAACAGGAATGCAATTGAATGGTTTTACACAAAAAATTCAATCCCCTTCCGAATTTCTGGGCTATAAATTGGGTGATCAGTTTACGCCACATTACAGGGTGGTGGAGTATTACAAATACCTGGCTTCTGTCTCAAAGAATATCATTTTGCAGGATTATGGTAAAACCAATGAAGGCCGTCCTTTGTTTCTTGCCTTTGTTGGTTCAGATTCAAATATTTCCCGTCTTGAGGAGATCCGGAAGAATAATATTAGCCTTACCGGGATAAAAGATGGCTTAAATACTTCAAAGCCTTTAGAAAGTTTAAAAGATCAGCCTGTATTGGTTTGGTTTAGCTATAACGTTCATGGAAATGAATCTGTATCAACAGAGGCTTCATTACAAACCGTTTTTGACCTTCTTGATCCTGCAAATGCAAGGACAAAAGCATGGTTAAAGAATACCCTGGTCATTCTGGATCCCTGTTTAAACCCTGATGGAAGGGAACGTTATGTTAATTTTTATAATCCGATAAAAAACGCGGTTCCCGATGCCCTTCCATTTGCACGTGAGCATATGGAACCATGGCCGGGAGGGAGGGCCAACCATTATTATTTTGATCTGAACCGCGATTGGGTATGGCAAAGTCAGGTTGAATCCCGTCAGCGTCTTGCAGTTTATAATAAATGGCTACCACAGGTTCATGTTGATTTTCATGAACAGGGAATAAATAATCCATATTATTTTGCTCCGGCTGCAGAGCCCTATCATCAGGATATCAGTAAATGGCAACGGGAGTTTCAAACTATTATTGGCAAGAATAATGCACGTTACTTCGACCAGAATGGATGGATGTATTTTACCCGTGAGAACTTTGATTTGCTGTATCCTTCTTATGGTGATACCTATCCGGTTTATAACGGCTCAATAGGAATGACCTATGAGCAGGGGGGCTCAGGCAGAGCGGGTCTTGCAGTTATTAATGCTGAAGGAGATACTTTAACTCTGAAAGACCGTATCGACCATCATCATACCTCAGGTCTTTCAACATTAGAAGCTGCTTCCCAACATGCTGAGCAGGCAATTGCAGAATTCAGAAATTATTTTACATCGAGCAAATCAAATCCTCCGGGTGATTATAAATCCTACATCATCAAGGGCGATAATACTGAAAAGATTAAATCTCTTGCAGCACTGCTTCAAAGGAATGGAATTGAATTTGGTTTTGGGGTTTCGAAGGGGGCTCAGGGTTATAATTATTTCAATGGTAGATCAGAAAGCTTCAGGGTCGATAAAGCAGATATGGTGCTTAGTACCCATCAGCCCAAATCGGTACTTCTGAAAGTTTTGTTTGAGCCAAATACATTCGTTTCTGATTCAGCAACCTATGATATTACTGCATGGTCATTACCCTATGCTCACGGACTTCAGGCTTATGCCACTAAAGAATCCATTAAACCGGAAACTACCCTTATCCCTGAGAGTACTGTACCGGCTTCTGCGGTTTCAAACCCTGTGGCCTATATCGCGAACTGGAATTCTATTGCAGATGTAAAATTTCTGGCAGAATTACTGAACAATAGTATCAAAGTAAGGTATTCTGAAATTCCATTTGAAACTTCCGGAAGGCGCTTTAATGCAGGATCCTTAATTATTACCAGAAATGGAAACAGCACAATTAATGGAGGTTTTGAAAAAACAGTAAATGAAATTGCAAAAAAATCAGGCATAAGCCTTTTTGCAATTCCTACTGCATTTGTAGATAAAGGAGCAGATCTTGGATCGAGTAAAGTACGTTTTATAAAGAAACCCAGGGTGGTAGTTGTAGGTGGAGAGTCTGTTTCTTCACTCTCTTTGGGTGAGATATGGCATTTTTTTGAACAGGAGATTGGGTATCCTGTAACAGTGGTGAGGCCACAGGATTTGAATATGATCAACTGGAACGAGTTTGATGTTCTTATATATCCGGATGGGAATTATTCTGAAATAGGAAATGAGAAAATGCTGCAGTGGATTCGTGGAGGTGGTAAACTTATTGCAATGAAAAACGCGGTTTCAGAACTTGCCGGTAAAAAGGGTTTTGATCTTAAAAATAAGGAGGACGCTAAAAAAGGAGAAAAAGATATCTATGAGGACTTGAAGGCCTATGAGCAAAGAGAAAGGGAGAATGTAAGTACAAATATTCCGGGAGCTATTTATAAAGTGGATTTGGATAATACCCATCCTTTGGGATTTGGTTTTCCAAATTTTTACTACACTTTAAAGCTCGATGATAAGGTTTATAAATACATGACAGGTGGATGGAATGTAGGTATAATAAAAAAAGAGAATTATGTTACCGGTTTTGTAGGAGTACAGGCAAAGAAAAAATTAAGCGATGGCCTTATTTTTGGAGTTCAGGAAATGGGCAATGGTTCAGTGGTCTATTTGGCTGATAATCCCTTGTTCAGAGGTTTTTGGGAAAACGGTAAATTATTATTCAGTAATGCAGTATTTATGGTAGGGCATTAAAACCCCGGATCAGGTCCGGGGTTGGGTTGGCACAGGGCTTAGCCTTTTTTAAAACTGTTCTTCCGGTTCAGGTGTATTTTTTTGTTGATTGTACAAGCTGTCGTTTTTACATTTTAAACCATTAGCTGTCATAATCCATTCTGATAGGAAATCTTTTTTTGCATTCTGAGGCTGACAGTCCCAGAGGCTGTAATCTTCAAGATACTGATTTAGGGTGCCTTCAATGAATACTGTAGTACTTACCGGAATTCTGAGAACCAGATGAACATTTTGGTCACGCCATAATTCACCTTTCTGCAAATGGGTATTGCCATCAATTAATAACAGAGAGTCTGTTTGGATATAGCGATGTTTTGCACGTTGTGCATTAGACAAAGCAGTTTCAAAATCAGGACCTTTAGCACTGAATTCCTGAATCAATGTTGGCGTACTTACATCTGCTTTTACAATTTTCAGACTTACATTTCTGGGTAAATTAAAGTTTCCTCTTCTGGAGTTCATAATAATTCGTCCCTTAAAATCATTCGGGTCTATATTATAGTCCATACTATCTTCTTTAGTTAGATATTGAACCGGATTTAACTTGAGATAAAAAGTATCTGATGGCTTTAAATTTGATTTTATTGAATATTGCGCTTCTTCATTAAATTCTGAACCAATCTTTGAGATATGGTATACTCCAATTCCCAATGCAGCAAGCCAAATGATCAGCATCCCGAAGTAAACACCTTTTGAAACCTCAAAATGAGCGAATAGGACCCTGATTGCAAATACAACAAGTGCCGTTATCGGAATAAATAATAGGGTAAAGGCTGAAAGGGTCAGAATAGATTTATACCCTGGATTTACCATATTAAACGGAAAGGTGTTTAACTGATTGCCATTCCAATAGCCCAGAAAGGTAATAAGACCAATGCCCAGGGCAAACAGGCCGGTAACTCCGGCGAGTATGATAATTGCACCGATAATCTTTACAAAAATCATCCCGGCTTTGCCAATAAACTTCGCCAACTGGTGAATTGCAGGTTTCGCTTCTTTTCGTGCTGTTTTGAATCCGCTTTTTAAATTTTGTATCTCCTCATCAAAGTTCTTTTTGAAACTCTGAATATTAATCGGCTCCCCTTTCATTGCCATTTTATCTACTCTGGTTCTCGCCTTAGGGATGACCAGCCATAAAATAATGTACACCGGAATACCGATTCCCATAAATAAGGTAATGATTGCAATCAGCCTGATCCACTTAGGCTCCACATCAAAATAATGCCCAATACCTGCACAAACCCCACTGATTATGCTATCGTCCAGATCCCTGAACAATTTCTTTTCAGTTTTAAAAGCGCCGGTTGACAGGCGTATTGTAGGATCCTCCTCATGGATATCGAAATCATCAACAGTTCCCATTTTTTCAGTTACATATTCAACATCTTCGACAATGATTACCTGTTTATGGTCCTGTTTTAGCTTTTCGCTGAACATTTCTGCCAGTCGGTTTTCAATATCTGTGACTATCTCTTCACTATCGGCGGAATAAGCAAAGTGCCTTTTTACTCCAGTCATATAAGTCCTCAGCACTTCGTATGCATCTTCCTCGATATGGAAAACAATCCCATTAATATTGATTATAATAGTTTTATTCATGGCCTTAATTTTAGCAATTTTTTATGATTTTTCTTTAATGGGTTCTATAATTCTACCATTTAATGATACTTCCACTGCGTAGGATAATTCTATCCAGGTCGTATCCAGACGCTTTAACACTTCATGTCCTGCAGGCGACAAAGTGTAATATTTTCTTGGGGGTCCTGATGTTGACTCCTGCCAGTTATAGATTAACAGTCCGTTATTCTTTAATCGGGTTAATAGTGGGTATATAGTACCCTCTACGACAATTAAGCGGGCTTTTGTTAGTTCAGAAATGATGTCTGATGCATAAATCTCCCCTCGGGAGATTATTGAAAGGATACAATATTCAAGTATTCCTTTCCGCATCTGAGTTTGGGTATTTTCCACTATCATATTACAAAGATATATGCTTTAATTGGTAATATGCAATACATAGTAGTAAAATAATATACAATGTCTATATAAATGTTACAATGGGAAGAATTATATCGAACATTTTTTAAAGCCCTTAAGATGGGTAGATTCTGCAGGTTGTGAAATTGGCCATTCTCAATATTAGAATTCTTAATTAAGTCACATTATGCTATTTATCTTCTGTTTACGAATTACATTTCACAATGCAAGCATAATATTTTTTACATTAATTTTCTTTATTTATAAAATTAATCAATTGGTTATCAACACTTTAAATGTTTTACAAAAAAATAACAATAAATATATTTTGTCGTAACAAATATGTTGCTCAAATTTGACTTTAAAGTAACCAACATTAATCAATCCTCATTTAAACAATTCTAAACCAATTAAGTATGAAAAAACTTCTACAAAGTTTGTTCCTGCTGCTATTTATAGCTTTTCAGGCTGTGGCACAGGAACGTACTGTGACAGGAACAGTAACCGATAAAACGGATGGACTACCCTTACCAGGGGTTAGTGTCAAAGTTAAAGGCACTAATATCGGCACCTCAACGGGTGGCGACGGTAGATTTAGTGTGCGCGTCCCGCAGGGAAGCACCACCCTTATACTAACTTATATTGGCTATGCAACTCAGGAAGCTTCTATAGGCTCTAGTGGCGTTGTCAATGTTCAGTTAACAACTGATGCAAAGCAATTATCTGAAGTAATTGTTACCGGTGTTGCAGGTGCAACTACCAAAGAAAAATTAACTGTATCGGTGACTAAAGTAAGTGAAGAAAGACTGAATGCTGTAACCGGAACATCACTGGCTGGTGCTCTTTCAGGTAAAGTTGCGGGTATCAAGGCAAGTGCTTCAAGCGGAACTCCAGGTTCCTCTGTTGATATTCAGTTAAGAGCAGATAATAACCTGAACAACGTTGGTTCAGGACCACTTATCCTGGTTGACGGAGTAATCTACACAGGTTCTCTTGCTGATATCAATGCCGATGACGTTTCATCTATGGAAGTAGTGAAAGGTGCAGCAGCATCAGCACTTTATGGTTCAAGAGCTGGTAACGGTGTAATTGCTGTCACTACCAAGAGAGGTAACAGTATTGCATTAAATACGGTTAAAGTAAATGTTCGTAATGAAGTGGGTATGCAGGAAATTGCAAATACCCTGGATCTTTCTACACACCACCCATTTGCACTTGCTGCTGATTATCAGCAGTTTGCAGGTTCATTTACTAAATATCAGGGTGTTACTTATCCTGCCGGATATCGTGATGCTGGATTTAGTCCACTGATTTCAGGTAACAGAGTACCAAAAGCTGACCATTATATGGACAATCCTTATGGTGTAACTCGTAATCAGCAGAATGATTTCTTCAATACCGGTATCAACTATGCAAATTTCGTGTCTATGACATCCCGGACAGAGAAAACCGGTGTTTATGCATCTTTTGAGAATAACTCTCAGCAAGGTGTTATCGAAATGACTGATGGTTACAAGAGACAGAACTTCCGTTTCAATGTGGATCAGCAGATCGCACCGTGGTTAAAGTTTAGTACCTCCAATTTATTGGTTAACACCAAAACTGAATATCCGGGATCAAGTGGTAACATCTTCTTCAACGTTGCTTTGGCAGAACCGGATGTGAACATGCATCAGGTTAATCCGGATGGTCAACCATACTATTTACGTATGAATCACTGGAGTGGTGAAACAGTTAATCCTTTATATCCTTTGTACAAGGTTCAAAGAAATAACAAAAAATTCAATTGGATTGGAAATTTCGCTTTAAATGCAAGAGTGACTCCATGGGCCAACTTTGATGTGAGCCATTCAATTGAAAGAAGTAATTACCGTTACCGTAATTATAGTCCGAAAGATACCTGGACTCCAACAGGGGGTACAGCAGCAACCAATGGTATGTCATATACAAACGGAAGCTTGCAGGATTACTCAGAGGATGGAAACAGCCAGAATACTCAGGCTACCTTAAATATGGTTAAGGATCTAGGAGATCTTACTGTAAGAGGAAAATTGTCATACCTTTATGAGAACCGCAGATACGAAAACTATGAGGTTTTGTCCTCACAGCTTGGTGTTGCCGGTATTCCTACCTATGATAACTTTGCAGTTATTAATGATGCAGAGTCACTTAATGAAACAGAAAGAGCGCAAAACTACTTTGCAATCTTAGGTCTGGATTATAAGGATAAGTTATTGTTCGATGGTATGTACCGTTATGACGGTTCATCATTATTCGGATCAGCAGAAAGATGGAACCCATATTTCAGACTTTCAGGAGCTTATCGTATTTCTGAAGATGTTAAGATTCCTGGAATTGACGAGTTAAAGATCAGAGCTGCTTACGGAACTGCCGGTATTCGTCCGGGATTCTCATGGCAATATGAAACATTTACTCTGAATAATGGATCAGCATCAGCCGTACAAAGAGGTAATCAAAATTTAAAGCCATCTAAAACAGCAGAAACTGAAATTGGTTTGAATGTGGATTTCTTAAAGAAATTCTCTTTTGAAGCAGTATATGCTCAGTCTACAACAGATGACCAATTCCTGAATGTTCCGCTTTTAGGATTCCTGAATAATGGTTTTACAAGACAATACCGTAATGCGGGATCTGTTGACAGTAAGACCTTAGAATTCAGCCTTGGTGCTAATTGGGTGAATAAGAAGGATTTCTCATGGAGTTCAAACATTGTATTCTCAAGAATCAGACAAAAGATTACTGATCTGCCTATTTCTCCTTATGTATTCGGAGATACTGATGGTGGTGGTCAGCAAATGTTCTATATCAAGGGAAATGAAACTTATGGTTCGATGTATGGACATACCTGGGTTAAGAGTCTGGATCAAATGAGCAAACAACTTCCTGCCGGAAAAACTATCGGTGATTATGAGATAAATTCGGCCGGATACGTTATTGCCAAAGGAACTCAGGGAACTATTGCTGAGAAAGCAATTAAGCAGTTGGATGATAAAGGGGCAATCTTGTTTGGAAAGATTGGAGATGGTAATGCAGATTTTAATATGGGATTTGCCAATACCCTTAACTTCAAACGTGCAACATTCTATTTCTTACTTGACCTTAAGAAGGGTGGAGATATCTACAATGCAAAGGGGCAATGGTTAACCAGAGATCTTAGAAATCCTGAAATGGATATGGGCGGTGTGGCACAGGCAGATAAAAAAGCCTACGATTACTTCCTGAATTTCTATGATGTTAACACTCCAAACAGCTATTGGGTTGAAGATGGAACATATCTTAAACTTAGAGAAGTTGCTTTGGGATATACTTTCCCGCTGAAAAGCTTAAATGTATTTGGTGGAGTTGTAAAGAGCATCACTGCAAAAGTGGTAGGTCGTAACTTGCTGACATTCACAGGTTATAGCGGATATGACCCGGAAGTTGGAACTTTAAGGCAACCTTATGATGGTACTTATAAGTATCCTAACTTTAGAAACTATGCGTTCTCGCTTTCAATGGATTTTTAAGATTTAAGATAAAAAAAGACAATTATGAAAAAATATAAATTTATATACGCAATTGCACTTTCGCTCTTTCTTGTGCAAGGCTGTAAAAAAGACCTGCTTCAGGTAGAAAATGAAAACCAACCCGATTTTGATAAAGTCTTCTCTAATGGAGAAGCCCTTCAAAATTTGACCTCCGGTCTGTACGTAACCATTTATAATGGGGAGCATGCAGGTGCCAGTATTCAGCCTATGCTGGCTACAGCATCCGACAACGTTTCCTGTTCATGGGGTAACTTTGGTATGAGGGATATGTCATGGGAGCCACGTAATTTTGCATGGAACAATGCTCCTTCATATGCTTACAATGCTTCTACTCTGAACCTTTGGAACAACATGTATTCATCAATTAATACAGCTTCTGACGTGCTTAAAGCAATGGGAACCGGAGTTAATGTTGGTGTTGCAGGCGCAAATAACGCCAGAACCAAAGCCTTTTGCAGATTTGCTCAGGGTGTAGGTTATGGTAACCTGGCCCTTGTTTTTGATAGAGCATTTATTGTTGATGAGAAAACAACAGTGGCAGGAGCTACTCTTGAGGCAGCGTCTGCCTATACAGCAGTTTCAGCAGCAGCGTTAGTTTATCTTGATGAGGCAGCTGCTCTGGCTACTGCAAATACTTTTACTATTCCTAAAGATTGGCTGGGTGCTGACAAGGATTATTCAGCTGCTGAGTTTAAGAAGCTGGTAAATACTTATGCAGCCAGATTTATGGCCTATACTCCAAGAAACAAAGCTCAATTAGCTGCTGTGAACTGGGCAAAAGTTAAAACTTATGCTGACGGTGGTCTGACATCTGATTTTGTTGTTATGCAGGATGGATATGCTAAATGGTACGATGAAGCAGGTGACTATCTTGTTTATCAGGGATGGGGCGTTACTGACAATTATGTTGTTAACTTGATGGATCCTTCAAAACCTAAACACTGGACTGATGTATCTACTTTCCCTTATCCTACCCGTTCAACTGATCCTGCAGATAAGCGTATATTCTCTGATTTTGAGTATGTTGCTTCCCAGTGGTTTCAGGCAGCCAGAGGTTACTACCATTACTCACCATACAGGAATAAGAGATATGATGATATGTACGTAGCTGCGGTTGGTCCAAAACCACAGATCATGAAAGCAGAGAATGATATGCTTAAAGCTGAGGCAAGAGCGTATACTTCTGACTTAGCCGGGGCAGCCACAATTATCAATGCCAGCACCCGTAAAACCCGTGGTCAAATGGCTGATGTAGCAGCAGTTTCTGCTGATGTAGTTCAGGCGATTCACCATGAGCGTCATGTTGAATTGTATACAACTGGCTTCGGACTTCAATTCTTCGAAATGAGAAAATTGGACCTCCTGCAAAAGGGTACTCCATTACACTTCCCAATTCCTGCTAAAACTCAGGAAACAATGGGTCTGGCTCTTCCTTTCTATACTTTCGGAACTGAAGCTAAAGCTGATGGTACTAATACTTCAAACAAGGGCTGGAGATAATTTAGCCCATATCTTATAAACAGAAAAAGCGGATATTATCCGCTTTTTCTGTTTATGAATTATTCTGGATTTTATTTCTTATCCACACTGTACTTGCCTGGCCCGATAAAAATCAGACCCAAAAACATGAATCCTGTTTCAATGGCCTGAGATGCCGCCATAAAATCTTCTCCGCTTTTCAGGTGCATCAATGCTGCAACCATCAAATTAAATGTCAGCAACATGCATACTGGCCTGAATGCAAGTCCCAGTAAAATTAAAAATCCCCCAAACGTTTCTGTCAGGCCAGCCATCAAACCCCATACAGCCGGCGCAAAGGTAATTCCAAGATTCTTCATTGCGCCACCAATGGACTCCCATTGTTCAGGCCCACCTAAAAGTTTAGGATAACCATGAAGCATAAACATGGTTCCAAGGCCAATTCTAATAATTAATAATCCTGTATTTCTGTATTTACCTAACGATTCAAATATTGCCATGTCGATATATTATTTTATTGTGATTACAAAGATGTTTTGGGATCAATGCCTAAATAGCTTAGGTCAACCTGCTTTCCATCAACCCTTAATCTGATCATTCTGCCAAATATTAAGGCGCGATTATCCGCAATATGACCTGCCGGGAAATTAAAACATACCGGAAAGTCAAACTCTTTAACGTGTTCCATGATGATTTGTTCAGCTGTCTGGCCAAAGGGGATATCATTATCTTTCAATTCTGTAAAACCTCCAACTACCAATCCTTTGAGATTCTTCAATTTCCCTGCCCTTTTCAGATTCCACATCATTCGGTCGATGGAATAAAGATATTCTCCGACATCTTCCAGAAAGAGAATTTTATCCGAGAAATCCTGCTCAGAAACTGATCCGGCCATCATCACAAGCAGGCTCAGATTTCCTCCAATTAATATTCCTTCGGCTTCACCGCTTCGGTTATTTGCCTGATTGGTATAACTGTACTGGATTTCTTCATTGAAAAGAGCTTTCCTTAATGTTTCTAAAGAAATTTCTGAACCTTCTCTGATGGTTAAGGGCATTTGTCCGTGTATGCTTTCTGTTTTGTACAAAGACTGGATATGGCTGTGAAGTACAGTGATATCACTGAATCCTATAATCCATTTGGGATGATTACTGAAGCCGGAGAACTGAAGGCGGTCAATTATACGGATTGTTCCATATCCCCCCCGTGCCGCGAAAATGGCTTTAACAGATGGATCATCCAGGAAACGCTGGAAATCAGTGGTACGCAGTTCATCATCTCCTGCAAACTGGTGCCAGGAAGCATGAACAGTTTCCCCAAGAATGACATTTAAACCCCAGGATTCGAGAAGTTTGACAGCATCTTCAATGCTACGTGGGAGTTTTTTTGCCGGACAAGTAATGGCTACAGTGTCTCCAGGCTGCAGATAAGGTGGTGTTTTATAACTATTGATTTCGTTCGTCAATTTCTTATGTTCTGGTTCAGATAATTTAAGTTTATGCTTATCCGCTATATTTCTAAAAGTTTTAAAGGGTATCCGATTCAAATTTACAAATTACCTCCACAACAAATTGACCTCTTATGCCATTAATAATTTAGCTTCTTAGCCTTTATCTTTGCAAATAAAACACATAAAATTCTTAGGGAATTGCGCACAAATGTGTACCGGCAATGTAAATTGTGGCTTAACGCTGACTTACGTCTGAGAGCAATGATTCATGATCTGGATTGGTGAGTTGAAGCTACCTGCGCCCAGTAATTATTGAAAGTTACAGGATTTGCATTTAATTAGGCCGCTCGGTTTTTTCCTCTTCAAATTCCAGTTTATTATCAGACATCATTTTATCTTTTACCCATTCAACGTTGTAAACGGTATCTATATATTTCTGCCCAAAGTCGGGCGATATTGCGATCACAGTATCTTCGGGGTTTAACAAGTGTCGATAAGATAGTATGGCAGATATTACACTACCGGTGCTACCTCCCAACAGCAAGCTATAATCTTTTAATAGTCGATTACAACATGATATAGTATCTGTTTCTTTTACCCAAACAATGTCGTGAAGATTGGCTTTATCTAGCTCTGCGCTTAGTTCAGGCACCCGGCTAGCGCCTATGCCCGGAATAAATCGACTTTTAAAATAGCTTGAAAACGTGATCGAACCTTCGGGTTCAACAGCAATTATCTTTGTATCGGGCGAAAATTCTTTGAAATACTTCAATATACCGCCTAAAGTCCCCGTGGTGCTTGAACCAACAAAAATATGAGTTGGTAAGTCGCGCTGTAGGGCCGGATTAAATATTGAATGAATCTCTTTGGCTGTAGCTTGATAATGGCTCATGATATTACTGTTATTAGCATACTGATTTATCCAATAGTAGTTATCATGAGTACTGATGATGCGCTGTATGGTTTCTATTCGGGTGCCTAGGTAGCCACCGTTAATATCACGTTCACGTTCTATAATTATGTTGGCCTTATATACATTTAATAGTTTAATAACATCGTTGGAGGTATTGGGGTCAATTACTGCGGTAAAGGCGTAGCCTTTTGAATGGCAGATCATGGCAAGAGCAATAGCCAAGTTGCCGGAGCTCGACTCAATGATGTTATGCACACCGGGTATTATTTTACCCTGCTTTTCTAACTCATCTATTATATAAACAGCGGGTTTTAGCTTTATGGAACCTGCAAAATTCATACCTTCAAGTTTTAGAAATACAGAGCATGGAAGTTCGTCGAACTTCTTAAGTTCAAAAAATAGATTTTGATGGTGGTTAATATTGTCTATGATCATAAATACCTAAATATGAAATTAAATGCCCTCAATTGTGTGTTTTATTATTGATAAGTTGTTATTAAAAGCAACATTTGCCACATAATCGGGGCTAATATCAACCTTTTGCGTATACCATACCATTCCGTCCAGAAACACATTGCCTGCTGTTGAATCTATCCTGTCCAGATTTAATCCCAAACCTCTGCCATCCGCTTTTGTAATGGCTTCTTTTTTTGTCCAGGTGTTATAAAACAATTCATATGGTGTTTCCGACGATAATATACTGTCTAGTTCTGCCGCGTTAAGCGTATAATTAAAAGGATCAAGATCCTGTGTTTGTATCTTTTCGATATCAATACCTACCCTGCAATGTTCAGAAATGGCGCATACCACATAACTGCCCGAGTGCGCAATATTGAAATCTAATCCGCCAGCAAGAAACGGCCGATTGTAAATACTATATTGTAGATCATGAAGTTTAAATTGCTGATAACCTATGGCAGAAAGACCTTTAACGAGCAAAGCTTTTCCGATCAGCGAAGCGGTTGCATCTTCCCAACGCCGGAATGCCTTCACTTTATTCTGTTCGCGCTCTGGCAATAATGATATATACAGATCGTAGCTTTCGTCAGAAAGTGGTTCGTCATAAAAAGCTGATAAAACCCTAATTGTATTTTTCATAACTGGGTATGTGGGTTTATGCCTTCTATCTTATTTCTCAACATTTCGGATATCAACACCACATGATCGTTGATAAAAAAATGATGGCCCTTTAAAACCTTCACTTCAAATTCGCCCAATGTTTCATTCTTCCAGGCCTTGGCCATATCTAAGGTTACATTCTTCTCGTTGTCGCCGATAATCACGGTGATAGGGATATTAAGTTTTGGTTGCGGTTTATGCCGATATTGCTCTACTGCCATAAAATCAGCACGAAGAATGGGCTCAAAATAGTCAAGCAAGGGTTTATTATTTAGCACTTCTGGTAAAAGTCCGCCCAAGTCTGTCAGATGTGCAAAAAAGTCACTTTTATTTAGCTGATGTTTGATCACTGTAGAATGATACACTGCCGGGTTCACTGAGCCAGTAAAAAAAAGATGCACAGGGGGTGGAAGCTTATTATCGTTTATTAAATGAGTAACCATATAAGCAAGCCAACTTCCCATACTGTGTCCGAAAAAGAGATACGGACTGTTTAATCTATCACGGATCTGTTCAAAAAAATCGAGGGCAATATCTTCAAGATTAGTATCAAGTGGTTCTTTTATACGTCCGCCTCTTCCTTTTGATTCCAGAGCAATAATGTTAAACCTATCGGATAGTTGAAGTCTGTAATTATTATACGAATATTTGTTGCCCCCTGCGTAAGGGAACATGAATAAATTAACTTTTTTTAATGTGTTGCCCATGAAATTATTAGGTGTTAATAAGCCTGTTAAATTCGTTTGCCAGCAACTGCACGTTCGGTTCATTCAAAATGGAACCATGGTCACCGGGAATAATGTTTACCGTTACATTACCGGATGTTAAGCTGCGCCAGCAATAATCTTCCTTTCTAAATGAAGACAAAATGTTTTCGGAAAGAGGGAACTGGGCTATATACGCCTCGTTATTTGCCGCCTTAAATAGGTGGATATTGAAACTGGGATAAACAGACGGCTTATATACCATTTGTTGCGATGATTTTAATACAGACAAAAATGATTGAACCCGGCCCGTGTTGAAGTGCTTAGGGATGAGGTTAGCATCCGCCAAAAGTCTTTTAACTTCTTCCATTTGTTGTTCCGGTAGTAACACTGAGAGTTGCTTTTCTGTTATGGACAATGGCACATTGCTTAATTCCCCCATTCGCTGTATTGTTTTGGACAACCAAGCCGCATCACTCGCCTGGTTTTCGATTTCGGTGTAGTGTACCGGCGCTATCGTATCCAATATAATAAGCTTGTTTAAGGTTTTTTCTAGCGATAATGCACAGGCCAACTCAAAGGCAACCTTACCACCAAGGGAGTGTCCTGCGAGTATTACCGGTTTATTGCCAAAGTTTCGCGAAATGATGTCCGCAAATAAATTTGCAAGCTCCTCAATACTTTTTGCAACTTCAGAAACGCCGTCGAGACCCGGAAACTGGAGTCCGTAAACAGGATGCCCGCTTGTAAGGTACTTCGCCAGCCTGTTATAATACACAATGGAACCGCCCTCTCCAGGGATAAGAAGTATTGGAGCTTTATCACCACCTTTTTTTAGTGGGATCAAAAGCCCACAATCATTACCATTATTTAATTCTATCACCGATGCCAGCTCCTCAATGGTGGGGTTTTGCATCAGCATGGCTATAGAGCAATCACGACCAAACTGGCTTTGAACCCGGCTAATCAGTTTTACGGCGAGGATAGAATGACCGCCTAGGTCAAAAAAATTGTCTTTTACGCTGATATTGCTGGATTTAAGTACCTCCTCCCAGATATTTAGTAGTTCCATTTCGGTCAGCGTACGAGATGTTATATTTGCGTTCGCTTCAGTACCTGTTTTAAAACCCATATCAAGTTTAAGCAGCTCGTTTCTGTCTATCTTGTTATTAGGTGTGTGGGGAAATTTGTCAACTATGTGTATTGCTGCCGGAATCATGTAATATGGAAGCGCTTGTTGCAGATAAACTTTTAACGCATCTATTTTCAGAGCGACTTCCTGGTGTTTCACTACAAAGCCTGCAATACTACTAAAGCCGTTTGATTCATCTTTTTGCGCTACACAAACGGCTTGATGTACACCCGGATATTCCATAATAGCCGCTTCAATATCACCAAGTTCTATCCGGAAACCACGAATCTTTATCTGGTTATCTGTCCGGCTGATGTACTCAAGGTCGCCGCTCGGAAGATAGCGTACCATATCGCCCGTTTGGTACAGGCGCTCGGCTGTTCCATTTTCAAAAGTATGATTTACGAACCTCTTCTCTGTTTCAATCGGGTTGTTATAATACCCCTTAGCCAGGCCTTTACCCCCTATATAAAGTTCTCCGGTTTGTCCAAAAGGCACCAGACGTCTTTTTTTGTTCAGTATATAAAAGGTGGTGTTGGCAATTGGTTTACCAATGGTAATAAAGCTCCCGGCGTACAATATATCGCGCTGCATTGTATGGCATGATGACCATATAGTAGTTTCGGTAGGCCCGTAAACATTTATAATTTCCCGGCAATTATTGACCAATGCTGCTGCGATCTTAACCGGTAGTGCCTCACCGCCAATAATCAGCGATAAAAAGGAAGCGCCATACCAGCCGGCTTCTGTAAGCATACTCCACGTTGCCGGCGTAGCTTGTATAAAATCAGGCTGGAAGCTGTTGATAGTATCAACCAGGCGATAGGGTTCGCGGGCAGTTTCACTGCTCGCAAGCAAAACTTGTGCCCCACAAATAAGCGGCAGGTATAGCTCAAGAGCCGCAATATCAAAAGATATAGTTGTTAAGGCGAGTAGTCGGTGTTCGGCAGTAAAATTAAGTGATTGCTTAAACGAAAGGAGAAAATTGGTTAGGGATGAGTGACTTATCTCTACTCCTTTGGGCCGGCCCGTTGAGCCCGATGTATAAATAATATATGCTGAATCAGTTGGCTTTATGCTAAGGAATCGTACCTGATCCTCACAAGGCAGTTTAAATATATCGTCATAAAAAACCGGTTGAATATCAGCTATCAAACTATCGCCGGAGCTTTTGATGTTTGTTATGACCATTCCAGGCTGTCCATCGGCAAGCATAACACGTATCCGTTCTGCGGGGAATAATGGATCCAGTGGGATATATGCATGACCCGCCTTCATTACAGCCAGCAACGTAACCATCATGGAAACGGATCGCTCCATAAGCACTGCAATAGGCCGATTATTTGTAGCATTTTTTACGATATAGCCAGCAACCTGTCTTATACTAGCATTCAACTCGTAATAAGTAAGAGTGGTACCGAGTTCATCAGAAACGGCTACCTGATGCGGATTGCTGAACGCCTGTGCCTCAAAGAAATCAATGACCGTGTCTTCCGGAAGCTGCCAGGGAATGTTATTAAGTCCATAAAGTAACTGGTCGATCGCTGATGCCGGCAGGAGGCTGATCTCTTTTATAAGGGGCGTTTCAATTTTAAGAATAGCTTCTATCGAACTTTCGAAATGGCTTAACAAACCATTAATAAAACCCGGTGAATAACGACCAGCATCATAAGATATTTTTATACTTAGATTCTCATTGGAAGTTACAATGATGCATAGCGGGATCTCAATACGTTCGTAACCGCGATTAATACTTACCTGCAGCCCGGAATCAGAGTCTTCATCTGAAGTTAAACCGGGATAGTTCTCGATAATCAATATTGTATCAAATAGCGCATTCTTGCCCGTAACGCCACTTAATTTCTGTATCTCTGCAAGTGGCAGGTAACTATATTCTTCGCGGGCGGACTGCTTTAACTGAACCTCGTGAACCCAATTAAAAAAATCTGCTTCCTCGTGAACCTGTATTCTTATCGGTATTGTGTTGATAAAAACACCAACCATACCTTCAATGCCTGCTATGGCTGGCGGCCGGCCCGAAACCGTAGCTCCGAAGATCGCCTCATCCTTATCGGTGTAGCTGCAGATGATAATACTCCAAACTGCCTGAAAAAATGCATTAAGTGTTACCTTATTCTTTTTTAGCAATTTGTTGATAGCACTATGATTTTGTTCTTTGATAAGCACTTTTTCTTCGCCATAAATAAATGACTGATCATCGGTAACATGCATGTCGGCCTTTAAAAAGCTTGGTTCATCAATATCGCCTAATTCAGATCGCCAAAACTCAATGGCCTTGTTGGTGTCCTGCTGGTTAAGCCACTTAATGTAGTTAAAGAACGGGGCTGGTTTTATAAAGGTTTCATTGTTACCCCGAACGGCATTTCTGTACCGGCTAAACACTTCTTTGAGCACAATCGGCATGCTCCATCCGTCCATTACCAGGTGGTGATAACTCCAGATAAGTTCGTGCAGGTGATTTGCTTTTTTCACCAGGTGCAGGCGCATTAAAGGAGCCTGGTCAAACACAAAACCTTCATCTTCGTGCTCCTGTTGTAGTTTCAAAATAGATTCACTGACCAATCCTTCATCAGTAATATGGGATATGTCTGAATACTGCCATGGAATGGCCACATCATTGAAAACTACCTGCAAGGGGGTCGCTATGTTTTGCCAAATAAATGATGTCTTTAGGGCGTCGTGGTTGTTCAATGTTGCATTCCAGGAATTGTGTAGTGCTTCAGCATTAAGGTTACCCTGAAGCAGTAGCGACATTTGCACAAAATAAGCGTTAGATTGTTTACCATGGTAAACAGAATGGAAAAGCATGCCCGAGTGCATAGGAGTAAGCGGGTAAATATTAGCGATATCATATCTCCGCCGAATTAAAATTGCATCAAGATCAGCCTGACTAATTGCCGCGCTTGGAAAATCAGATGGTGTATAATATATCTGCTTTACATCCGTATGAGTGCTCACAATATCCCTTACGTTCGAGTTAAATGCAGCGGCGAGCATATCAACAGTTTTACGATTATGAATAGCAGGGTTATAGATCCAATTTACTACCAATTGCTCGTTCTCTACAGCGCAGGTAACATCCAGCAGGTGCTGGCGTGGAAATGATCCACTGATCTGCTGGCCATAGTTATCTCTGGAAACGTTCCATTCTTTGTGTTCTGCCCTGTCACCCGAAATACCGTGATAGTTAAAACTTATTTGCGGAGAAGGAAGCGATTTTAACTGCTGACTATGGGAAATATAACGGCCCATACCAAAATATACCCCATTACCGGGTACCTGCATTAATTTTTCCTTAACTAATTTTATTATAGCTGACCAATCGGAATCTGGCAGGTTAAAATATAGTGGATACATGGCTGTAAACCAGCCTACGGTACGTGAAAGGTCGATGTCAAATTCCTGCTCGTGTCTGCCAAGGCTCTCTAAGGTGATTCCTACTGAATTTTGTTGCTTCCAGTCTGCTATTGTTTTAATTAGTGCGGCAATCAGAATAGTATTTACGCCAGTCCGGTAAATGCGTTGCATGTTTTTTACAAGCTCATCTGTAGCATCTTTTCCGAGTATGGCGGTTACTGTCTTAGTTTCTCCAAATGTGTTTGATTGGTATGCCAAATCACATGGAAGCGAAGCGGCATCGGAATCCCACTGATCCATCCAATAATTTATATTTTCTGAATATTCAGGAGAGGTTACTAAGCCCTTAAGGTAGTTTATGTATTTTTTGTAAGAGTGTGTCTGTATCAAAGGCTTTAAGGAACCTATGGTGTTCTGTTGCTGGTAAAGCGAGTAAAAGTCGCCCAACAAAACCCGCCACGAAAAGCTATCGATTATTAAATGATGAAAAACGAAGACCAGCTTTCCCGTTTGATAAGGGCCACGATCAAAAAATATTATCCTGTATAACTTAACATCGAATATGTCTAATGATGTTTGCGCTTCTTCCGCAATTGTTTGTATAGTTGCGTAATCCTGTTCGTTACCGGCCAGCCGGTGGATCACAAAGTTATCTCGCCATTTATCATTATCATATGCCTGTGTGATGGTGTTACCGTTGTTATAAAATCTCAGTCGAAGAATGTCATGGTGTTCCGCTAGCTGATAAAAGGCCTGCTGCAACAGGTCTGAGCTGGATCCGGGTTGCGTATCAACCACCATACTATGATTAAAGTGATTGTTATTTGGAGCCTGCTGCTCAAAAAACCATTGTTGAATTGGATGCAACCCAAATGCAGCAGAGTCTTTTTCATCATTGTTTGTTAAGGTCTTACTACTGCTGATCTCGGCAGCCAGCTGCCGTATTGTTTGATTTAAGAAGATTTGCTTTGAGCTGAGCACCATATTCATTCGTCTAGCCATCGAGGCAACCTGAATAGTATTTATTGAGTCTCCACCCAGTTCAAAAAAGTTGTCATCTAAACCTATCCCTGTTACGCCCAGCACCTGCTGCCAAATATCAATCATATCACTTTCAAAAGCAGAAGCAGGTTCATTTTCCACTATTTCAGCAGTGGTTTCCGTTTCATCATACTGCTGAAGATATTTATAATTTATCTTGCCGTTATTGGTTAGTGGGATCGCGGGTAGCTTAATGATAAGCGCTGGAACCATATTGCCTGGCAGTATTTTCTGTAATTCGGATCTGAGTTCATTACTAGTTTGTTCCATAACCACAAAAGCTACCAGCTGATTGGCGCCATCGTTACGTAATTTCACTATCACTGCACAGGTAGTAACCCCGGGTACCAAAAGTATACCGGCTTCTACTTCGGGAATTTCTATCCGGTGCCCCCTAATTTTCACTTGCCTGTCCATCCTGCCAAAATATCTTATATCACCTGCAGGGGTATATGTACCAATATCGCCAGTTTTGTATAATCTTGGATAGGGTATTTCCTTAAAAGGGTTAGGCACAAACCGCTCTTCATTGAGTGCTGTTCGATTTATATAGCCGTTAATTGAAAGGCCTACCCCGCTTATGTATATCTCGCCTTGCACACCTGCCGGGACCAATTGCATTTGCCGATCAAGCACTAGTACAACGGTATTGGCTATCGGCTTTCCAATGGTGACAGCCACCGAAAGGTCTGTATTCACAATTCCACTTGTACTAACCACACAGGCCTCAGCAAGTCCGTAATTATCGATTACTGTAAAGGGCAGCGGGGCGGAGGGCCTCCGACGCATCTTATCACCTCCAATCAGTACATATCTCAGGAAAGTTTTTGCCGGCCATTCCAACCCAAACATTAACTCCGCAAGTGGTGTTGGCCAAAAACAGACATTAATGTTTTTTTCAATGATTTCTGTCTGTAAAGCCTGCACATCAAGTATAAGATCCCGGTTCAGAATATGTAATGCTGCCCCGGCACATAGCGTGGGCCATATTTCCCAAACACTTGCATCGAATGACATACCGGCTACTTGAGTGCAATGATCTGCAGCAGTGACGCCAAAAGTTGTATTGTGCCAGTGAACCAAATTCTGGAGCGCCTCATGATGTATTGAAACACCCTTGGGCCTCCCTGTGGACCCAGAAGTGTAAATTACATAAGCAGGATTAGTAGGCTGGAGATTTATTGAAGGCATATATTCAGGATATGCCTCAAGGTTTATATCCTGCAATGTAATAACAGGCAGTATATCAGATCTTACCGCATTTCCATCATCAGTGATCAATAAGAATGCGCCAGAATCGCTAAGTATAAATTCCCGATGCTCCGTCGGATGGGCAAAATCGATTGCCAGGTAAGCACAACTTGCTTTCAGTATCGCCAGTAAACAAACCATCATTTCGGGTGAACGCTCCATACAAACCGCTATGATTTTACCCGCAGGGACTTGTTTTAATAAAAATTGACTTAACCGGTTAGATTGATGGTCCAATTCAGCATAGTTGAGACGGTATTGATTATGGATGATGGCGGGTGACTGTGGGGTTTCAAGCGCCCAGCGGTGAATCATCTCTACTACGGTAAAACCAGGGTATGGCTGTAAAGTCGAATTCCACTTTAAAACCTCTTCTTGTTCCTCCCGGGTTATGAAATTATATTCTAAGAGGATCTTTTGAGGGTCGTCTGTAATGGCAGATATTAATCTGGAAAAATGCCTGACCATGCGCTCGATAGTTGCACGGTGAAACAAATCAGTGTTGAATTGAAAAGTTCCATGTAAACCGTCAGCTGCAGTAGTAATACCAACCGTCAGATCATATTTTGTGGTATTATTTTCAACTGTAATTGGTGTTAGAGTTAAACCACTAAATCCGCTTGCTTCCGTCGGGCCAACTTGCATGGTAAACATTACCTGGAACAATGGATTGCGGCTTGCGTCTCGGGTAACAGCTAGCTCGTCAAGCAGTTTCTCAAAGGGTATGTCCTGGTTGTCATACACCTGTATTGCATCCCTTTTAACCTCCTTAAGGAAGTTAAAAAAGCTAACATCCGGATTCGGCTTCAGCCTGAATACAACAATATTCACCAAAAAACCAATTAGTGATTCCCATTCGCTCCTGTTCCTGTTCGATACTACTGATCCTATCAGCATATCGTCTTGAAGGGTATACTTGGAAAGCAATACACTAAATGCAGCGAGCATGGTCATGTACATTGTGGCGCCGGCATCATCGGCAATTTGTTTAAGGAGCCGGCTTTGTTCTTGTGGAATAAAAAAGGATACGGAATCGCCGGAAAAGGTTTGCACTGACCTGTGTGGATTATCAAACAACAGGTTTATACTTTCAGGCGCACCAAACAGATATTCTTTCCAAAAATCAAGCTGGTTTTGAATAACACCGGCTTCAAACTGCTCCCGCTGCCAAATGGTATAATCGACATACTGGAAGGGCAACTCCGGCAAAGGAACTGGTAAATAATTTAGAAATGCTTCATATGCAATCTGCAATTCGCGGGCAAATACGCCAACAGACCAGCCGTCCGATATGATATGATGAAAGCAAAAACTTAGGACATGTTTTTCCTCTGAGCACCTGATCACTTTAATCCGGAACAAAGGGCCGGTTTCGATGTCGAAAACAAACTGGCTTTCTTCGAGACAAATAGTGCTAATCCTTTCTTCGGAAAATGGTTCTGAAGCAAGATCATCAACTTCTATTTCAATTATGGCAGTGGGATGAATAACCTGTACTGGTTTATCATTGATAAGATTGAACGTTGTACGAAAAGTTTCGTGCCTGTTCACCAGATACTGTATTGCGCTTTTGAATACGGAAATTTCAAATGTACCCCCGACATAAAAAGCCCCATAAATATTAAACGCACTTCCCACATCCTCCATCTGTTGGATAACCCATAACCGCTGTTGCGCAAATGAAAGCGGAAATGCATAGATATCATGGTCGGCACCGGAGTGCTGGTTATCTAATATAGATGGGTTGGGCTCCTTCAATTTTTTTATATTTTATATTGCTGCCTGGACACCCGTTCAATGGTTATTGGTTCGGATGCCTTAGGTTTAAGTTCAGCTATGAGTATGTCTAACCCTGCGGCCATAGCAGACAATCCACTATTGTCAAAAAAGAAACTTACTGGAACATCTAAACCGTATGTTTCCGCCACCCTCGATCGTAATTTGATAACAAGCAAGGAGTGCCCGCCCAAATCAAAAAAATCATCGTTCTTTTTAACCGTTACGTGTGTCAGCAGGCTGCTCCACAAGCCTGCAAGCTTTTTTTCTGCAGGTGTAAATTTATCTGTACTATATGCTGGCTTTTCTGTGGTATACCACGCTGAAACTTGCTGATGCAGAGCTTTATAATCGGTTTTATAGTGTGCTGTGAAAGGTATTTGGGGCAAAGGGTAAAGCGCAGCAGGTACCATATAAGCAGGAAGTTTCAAATTTAGGAAGGCCTGAAGTTCTTCCTTAATGGAGACCGATAATTCCCGGCAGACATAAAAACCTATTAGGCTATTTTCCACGCCAAATGCATCGCTACATATCACAGCCGCGTTAGAAACTCCGGGATGCTTCAACAGCCAAGACTCTACCTCAGCAAGCTCTATACGATGCCCTCTTATTTTCACCTGCCTGTCTTCCCGTTCCAGGTACTTTATTTCGCCTGTGGTAGTATAAGTACCGATGTCACCTGTTCTATAAAGGGTTGGGTAAGGTATTGCAGCAAATGGATTAGGTATAAATCGCTCATTATTAAGTTTTTGCTGATTGTTATATCCGTTTAAAGCCAAACCAACACCCGCAATACAGATCTCTCCATGAACGCCTGCCGGAACAAGTTGCAAATGCCTATCAAGGATTAACACGCAGTTGTTGGAAATAGGTCGGCCAATAGTTGCTTCTGCTGGTTTGGCTGATAAAGGGCCACTGGTGCTAACCACGCAGGCCTCTGATAATCCATAGTTTTCTATTATTTTGAAAGGCAATGGCTTGTTTGGCTTTTGCCCTAATTTATCTCCACCGATGAGCACATACCTTAAGCCTGAGTTTGCTGCCCAGTCAAGTTCAAACATTGATTCGGCAAGCGGCGTCGGCCAAAAACAAACGCTGATGTTTTGCTCGATGACTTTAGTTTGTAAAGCCTTTATATCAAGAATTAACTCCTTATTAAATATGTGTAGTGTTGCACCAGCACAGAGTACGGGCCATATTTCCCAAACGCTGGCATCAAAGGAAATGCTTGTTACCTGTGTACATTGATCGATGGGGGTAATGTTAAATGTGGTTTTATGCCAATGAATCAGGTTCTGCAGCGCCTTATGGTGAATTGTGATACCTTTAGGATGGCCTGTTGAGCCTGAGGTGTAGATCACATACGCGGGATCAGCGGGTTGAACATTCACTATAACTGCGCCCACTGGGTTTTCTGTCAAGTTTAGATCTTCTATTGTAATAACAGGTAAATCGCTGCTTAACCTTCCTTTATTTGCAGCATCGGCAAGAGTTATGACGGCACCACTATCTTCAAGCATAAAGTTAATTCGGTCGTCCGGCAGGGTCACATCAAGGCCCAGATAAGCGCAACCTGACTTAAGGATGGCTAACAAGCATACGATCATTTGCGGCGACCTATCCATATACACAGCTATAACACTTCCCCTATTAACCCGTTGAAGCAAATAGTTACTTAAGCAATTAGACTGTTTCTCCAGTTCAGCGTAACTGAGAATGGTGGTTTCGGTTACAACAGCTGCCGATTGCGGATATTTTAAGGACTGCTGCATGATCATCGCAGCAATCGTATCTGCAGGATAATTTTGTAGCGTTGCATTCCACTCACCTAATATTAGGTTTTGTTCCTCAACGGTAACAAGGCTAATATCTTTTAATGGCATCAAGGGCTTATTGATCACCTGGTTAAGCAAATGCTCGAAATGAATGCAAAAGCGTTGCATATCAAAATCGTCAAAAAGATCTGCGTTGTATTCGATATAGCCTTGTAAACGGGTCTTATCATCAATCGAAAACACGATATCAAACTTAGCCTGTCGTTCTTGAATAGGTATATCCTGAATGGTGATACCATCAAATTCAAGTTTTTGTCCTCTTTCATTATGAACCACAAAAAAAGTCTGGAACATAGGGGCATGATCTTTTTCCCTTCCAATATTAAGCTCTTTTACCAATTCCTCAAATGGGATATCCTGGTGTGCAAAGGCCTCTATAGTTTCATTTTTTACATGATCAACAAGATCCTTAAACGTGTAGCTATCATTAAAGCTAGTGCGAAGTACAAGTGTATTCACAAAAAATCCTATCAGGTTTTCTACTTCTTTATAGTTACGATTGGCCACCGGCGTACCCACCTGCAGGTCGAATGCACCTGTGTATTTGTGCAAAAGAAGCGCGAATACTGAATATAGTGTCATGAAAATGCTCGACTGTTCTTTGATGCTGAATTGTCGTACATTGATGGATAGCTCCTCGGGTAGTGTAAATGGGATCACACCACCTCGGTGACTTTTGGTATCTGCACGTTTTTTTGCAAATGGAAGGCTCATAGACGGGGTGATTCCCTCGAGCTTCTTTTTCCAAAACGCAATCTGTAAAGGACCTGTTTGTGCTATCAACTGTGCCTGCCAATAGGCAAAGTCGGCATAGCTGAATTTATTTTCTATAAATTCTGGTTGGCGTCCTGCGGCAATAGCGTTATAACATGCAGTAAGTTCATTGGTAAAAATATTGGCGGACCACTCATCCATAATAATATGATGTATATTAAGGAAAAGGTAGCTCTTATTGATATCTGCTTTAATCAGCTTGGCGGTAAGCAGCGGTCCTGTCTCCAGGTTAAAAACATGGTTCCGTTCAACAGACCCTATTTCTTCTAGTTTTTCCTCCAATGCTTCAGCTGTTAGTGATGACAAGTCGTAGGCTGAGAAGTAATCGGTAAATGGTTGCTCTTTTACAATTTGTAAAAGAATACCTTCTTCAGAACCGAAAACAGTGCGTAAAATAGCATGCCGGTTGCACAAAAAGTCGAAGCTTTGTTTGAGTGCTTGTGTATCAATAAATCCCGAAAGCTTCATTGTAACGGGCATATTGTACATGGTATTACCCGGATTTAACAAGTGAAGAAACCAAAGACGCTTTTGCGCATAGGACATCTGAAGTGGAGTATCCGCTGCAATTTTTTTAAATGCCGGCATTTTTTGAGGCCTTATGCCATCATTGTCAATGTACTCCTGCAAACCCTTGATGGTTGGATACCTAAACAGGTCTCTCAGCTGAATCTCAGTATTCAGCGCTTCCCGGATACGGGAAATTAACTGCATGGCCAGCAATGAATGACCTCCCACCTCGAAGAAATTATCTTGAATACCAATTTTGGTTATAGACAATACTTCCTGCCAGATGGAGGTTAACACGATTTGGGTTGGATTTTGTGCTGTGTCACTACTATCGGGTTGCTGCAAGCGATAATCGATAGCAAGTAGTGCCTTGGTGTCGAGCTTGCCATTTTGATTTACTGGAATGCTGTTCACCCCGACAATGAAAGACGGCACCATATAATCGGGCAGCAAACCCGAAATATGTTGCACCAGGCTGGCTCTAGGTATATCGCTACCGCTTTTTGTGGTGAAATAAGCAATGAGGATATTACCACCTCGGCTATCCTTATCAGTTAACACAACCGCTTTGTCAATTCCTGCGAACGAAGTGATACATTCGGCTATTTCTCCTGGCTCAATCCTGTGTCCGCGTATTTTCACCTGGAAGTCTTTGCGACCCAGGTATTCAATGTTTCCATCAGGAAGCCACCTGCCAATGTCACCAGTTCTATAAGCACTGCCGATATCCCAGGGGTCATTTATAAATCTTTCAGCAGTTAAATCGGGAGCATTCAAGTAACCTGCGCCCACGCCCTTCCCACCTATCAATATCTCGCCCGGAATACCGATGGGGCTTAGCGCTCCGGCTGCATCTGTTATATAAGCTCTTAAATTTGGCAAGGGCTTGCCTAAAGAAATTTTGTCAGTATTTGTTCCCACGATGCCGGTAAAACATCCAACTGTAGTTTCAGTTGGTCCATAATGGTTTACCAGGCGAGCCAGCGGCGCTTTTTTCCTAATGATGTCTACATGGGTTTCTGTCAACGCCTCTCCTCCGCTTACTACAAGCTGAATTCTGGTCGACACTATATCCAAATTATCGAGCATTAAAATGTGTGATGGGGTAAGCTTTATGGAATCTATACCGGTTTCTTCACTAAAGCATTTGGTTAGCACCTCGTCTAAGTGATGTTCCTCGCTGAACACGAAAAGAGTTTTACCGTTCATTAGTGAACCAAAAATCGCGGTGAGGGTAGCATCAAACGTTATAGTGGTGAAAAAAACGAAGTTGCCGACAAGCTTTTCGCGGCGTATCGCGAGTGCGTAGTTCACCGCGTTGCTATGGGTCAGCAAGCAGGCTTTTGGCTTTCCTGTCGATCCTGAAGTAAATATCACATACGCTATATCATCTTGTGATGGTGCAGGGTACTGGATGGTGCTATCAAGAGGAACAGCAACGTTGGGATCAGTATCTATGAATATTTTCTGAATACTGCCTGAGGGAATGAGTGATGTAAGTTTTTGCTGCATCAGCACTTTGCTGGCACTGGTCACCTCAAGCATGATGGCTATTCTTTCAGCCGGGTACATTATTGATAATGGTAAATAAGCAGCACCAGCCTTTAAGATACCGAGTATACCAATGATAGTGTAAGCGGACCTTTCTGTTAATATGCCTACTATATCACCTTTCATAACATCCTGTGATAGCAGATAGCTGGCCACCCCATTGGATAAGTGATCGATCTCACGGTAGGTATATTGTTTTTCACCATCAACAACCGCAATGTTTTGAGGCACCACTTGTGCCTGCTTTTGGAACAGTTGGTGCAGGAGCAATTCGCTGTCCGGTAAGTAGTATTGTTGGTGGTTAAAGTTTTCCAGGATCAGCGAGACTTCCTCATTGCTTATTACCGGAAGCCCGTCTAAATGTTGCTCTTTTTCAACCAAAACTTTATCCAGGATACTCAGAAACTGAGAGGTAAAAAAGTCAATGTAAACTTCATCATAACTGTTGGTGTTGAACGAGAAATTTAATGTTACTGACTTGTCAGACCGGTTGTACAAGCCATGCAGCGCCAGGTCGTGATCCTGAAACGAGTCAAAAGATGTTTGTGCGTAAAAACACACTTCGCCGTTTTGAAGTGTATTGCTTGTCTCTTCCAGATCGAACAAGAATGGCATATGATCAATAGGAAGGCTTTTCTCCTCAGCAAATTGTACGGCATTATAAAAAAGTTGCCATTTATAAGAATTCTCTTTTTCGGTGCTGATGGCGTTAAGCGATTGTTTAAAAGTGACATTGGAGGCAGTATCAATAACTAATGGAATGAACTGATCGAGGAAGCCATACAAAGTTTGTACCTCATCGGCAATGCGCCCGTTAGCTTTTATACCGATAGGTATGATCTCAAAGTCACATAACTTACGCAGCAGAATACTATAGGCCGACAGAAAGAAGGTGTATAGATCAGTTTGGTTATTTTTACAGAATTGCTGGATTTTAGATGTAACTGAAGATAAAACAGTTACGCTTTTAACAACATAAACAGGTCTTAGTTGCCCATTCGGTTTTGCATAAGGAATGTTGACTGGTGTACAGGTTTTGATTACCCGGTTCCAATAGGCACGGCCTTGTTCTGCTTCTTCACTTAAAACATCATTCTGCCATTCAGAAAAATCAATGAACTGAATCCCATCAACATCATAATCAGCGCTTTGCGGATTACTGTAGGCACTGTAAAGTGCTTCGAAAAAGATCCTGTATGATGTTTTGTCGAAACTCAAAGTAGGCAAGTAAAATTCAAGTTTTAAAAGTTCTGGGGTTTCGCTAACAAGAAATAATGAGAACGGCTGGCCATTATTGTATGCTGAGTTCGCTGTTTCCAGCCTCTGAGTTGAGTTTAGGGTGGTTTGCAAAAGTTGAGGCATGGTCTGCGAAGTTACCTGCGTTACAGGTACTTCAAGCCCATCATACTGTTCATAAACCAGCCTGAAAATTTCATTGTTTCGGGTACATGCGTGTATCGCATCTGCTAATTTTGGGATGTTAATATTACTACTAATACAAATATTCCAAACCGATATTTCGGGCAAATGCTTATTGACAAGGTATCGCCAGGCTCTTTTTTGTTGGATGGCAATGTGGTAACTGGTTGTGGTTGGTGGTTTAGGATTCATTTTAGACAAAAACTTAATACATCCCTACTAATACTTTTCTTGTTCCTTTGAATGGCATTCTACCGTGCGCAACCTTCATATTATCAAGCAATAACAGGTCATTTGTTTGCCATGGAAATACAATGGATGCTTTTTTATAAATATCATTGATCAGATATATCACCTCGTCGTCAATGCGGCTACCATCGCCAAAATATGCGTTTCGCGGCAGTTCATCTTCGTCTACCAATGCCAGCAGACTCTGTCTCACTTCCTTCTCAAGGGCAGCAACATGAAAAAGATGTGCCTGATTAAACCACAACATCTCCTTAGTGAGTGGGTGCCGGCAGACAGCATCGCAAACCTGCCAGGTTTTTAAATAATCGCCACTCCATTTATAATTTATCCCTGCTTTGTCACAAAATGCAGAGACCCCGGACTTCTCTGTTGTTTGAAAAACATCCTGCCACTTAAGGTCAAGGTCGCCATAATAGCGTGTGTACATTACCTTTTTGCGTTCAAACTCTTCTCTTATCTCGGGCGGTATCATCTTATATACTTCGCCGCTGTCGGCCAATGGTGTAGCTCCGCCCTCTTCCGCGGTGATGTTACTGTAAAAGACAATTTTCATCGGCCACTTCGAAGTGTACGACATTTCATTATGCATTGGAATCTCCTGGCTGGCTGGATACTCTGTAGAAGTGTAAATTTTACCGCCAACATGCGCGCGTGGAGTAGATTTATATTTGTATTCTAATAGCTGGTCTTTGGATAGCAAACTCAGTATACTGGCAAAGCCATCCTGCCCGGCTATGTCAAACCCCCTGAAGAGTATGGCACCGGCTTCATTCAGTTCCACATAAACGGAATCCATATTTGCTGCCAGCCATTGCCTTAAATTTACATAACTAGCAAGGGGTGTGATCAGCAATGGGAAAGATGGGTAGCCCTCAAGTTTTCCTCTCTTTACCAACTCATCTATGTTAGTGGAGATGGCTCTGCGTTCGGTTCTGGCAAACTTCATGTTATCCAATATTATTAGTTATTTCTTTTCTTTTGACGGATCTTAATTTGTTCTGACGATTTTCATTAAGTAGCTCATTTTCTTTTTGGGCTAAAATCTCACAGTCGTTAATGAAGGCAACCCTGATATCAGCAAGGCACCTATTTTCGTTTTGATAAAGATTGTTCACAAGTAATTGCCACTGGCCAAGCATAGTTTTAATGGTATGAGCTTCAAACAAGGTGTCGTTAAATTCTATGTTACCGGAAATCGTATCGCCTGATTCCTCAAGTAAGATCATAAAGTCAAATTTGGCGGTCCCGTTATCAAGCAAAATATTTTCAACTCTGAGACCCTCAAGGTCGAGTGTATTAACCGGTCCGTTTTGTAACACTAGTTTGGTTTGAAAAATGGGGTTCTTGGATTCCTGTCGAGGAATTTTCAGTTCTTTAACGATTACCTCAAAAGGCACGTCCTGATTATTGAAAGCCCGCAAAGAGGTTTGGTGCACCTTATTCAATACAGAAGAGAATAGCTCATCATCGTTAAAGACAGTTCTAATAACCAGTTGATTAACAAAACAGCCAATAAGCGCATCGGTATGTTCCCAATTGCGGTTAGCTATATTGGTTCCTGTTACTACATCCTTTTCACCTGATATAAAATATAGGTAAAGTTGGAATGAAGCCATAAGATACACAAAAGTAGTAGTATTGAGACTTACAGCTTGCTGATGAATATCTTTGCTGAAAAATGAACCGATTGGGATAATCTTTCCGGATGCTGCCGCATCGCTGTGTCGGGAATGATCAAGCTTCAAATAATCAATATCAGGAGTTCCAGCCAAATGATTTAACCAGTATTTTAATTGATAATTAAACAAACCATCATCAAACTGCCTCCGCTGCCACTTACTAAAGTCGGCATAATGAAACGGAAGTTCTGGTAACATTTGCTTTTCGTTTTTGCGTTCGGAATTGTAAAACAGCACCAATTCGTCTACTAATACTGAAACTGACCACCCATCCGTAATAATGTGGTGCATATTGAACAGCAAAACATGCTCACTTTCCGACAAACGGTAAAGTTTAACATACCACAGCGGACCTTGCTGAAGGTCGAATTCATATCCGATCTCCCGGTGCAGTAGCTGCATTAATAAAGGGAGCTGGTCTTCCTGAATTACATTTGGGATGATTTTTACAGGCTGTGGCGGCTTGATGATCTGTGAAGGCCTGTGGTCTTCTACCCTGAAAATTGTACGTAATACAGCATGCCTTTCAACGATTTGAGTGAAGGCATAATCAAGTGCGTTAATGTCTAAGATTCCTGTTAATTTAAGTGCGGCATAAATGTTATAGGCGGAGCTATTACCATTGTATTCATTTATAAACCATAGCCTCTCCTGAGCGAACGAGAGCGGGTAAATACTGTTGTTTTCATACCTAGCAATAGCTGGGATATTTTGTAACTCGGCATCGAAATCCTTACCATCTATAATTGCAGCAAGACTTTCTATTGTAGGATTTTCAAATCCGGTTTGGATGCTTAACCTGGTGTTGAAAATCTTGGCTGCTTCAGCGAGCATGCGGGTGATGAGTAACGAATGACCGCCCAAATCAAAAAAATTATCATTCAGATTAATCTTATCAACTTTTAACAATCGTTTCCAGATGAGAATAAGCTGATGCTCTGTTGAGGAAAGCACAAAATTTATAGAAGGTTCCTCTGGTGTAATGAGTAACTTCTTAAGCTTTTCGATGTCGATCTTTCCATTATTGTTAATAGGTAATTCATTTATTTCAATTACCGCGGAAGGAATCATATAGGAAGGCAGCATATTTTTGAGCGCCTGCTTTATACTCATTTGGCTGATACTCGTGTCTTCGGTAACAGTATAAAATGAAAAAATCGTTTCTTCGTTTTCGAGCAGGACAACACAATCTTTAATTCCCGGCAACTGTAACAATGCTGACTCTATCTCACCAAGTTCAATCCGAAAGCCCCGAAGCTTGATTTGCCTGTCGTTACGCCCATAATAATCAATTTCGCCATTCTGACGGTACCTGCCCAGGTCATTGGTACGATAAAGCCTCTCTTCCCGAAAATCATCCAAATAAACATCCACAAATTTTTCTGTGGAGAGCTTGACATTGTTAATATAGCCAATTGCCAGGCCGGCGCCGCCCAGATATATTTCGCCTGTGACACCGGCGGGGACAGGCTTGCAGTTTTCGTCAAGAAGATAAGCCGTAGAGTTAGTTATTGGTCGTCCTAGTGGGACACGTTGACCAGCTAATGTGGCATTTTTGTAATTATAGCAAATTGAAAAAGTAGTATTCTCAGTTGGCCCATATCCATTTACCAAATTCTGCGGTGGGTAAGTGCTGGTCATCACATTATCAAACGTATTAATGAGTGCTTTCTCCCCACCCACTACCAAGTAAGTTAAACTACCAAAACTGTCCGGATAACTATTAGCTATTTGGTTAAATAAGGATGTGGTGAGAAACATTACGTCGATCTGCTTCCGCTTCAGCATGGCTCCGAAATTCTGCAGGTCTAAAAGCGAATGCTTATCCAATAATACTAAGGTGCCTCCATTCAATAATGGCAACCATACTTCAAGGGTACTTGCATCAAACGATATACTTGAATTATGGCTAACATTTTGCCCTTGTTGCAGGCTGATGTAGTTGGTATCTTTCACCAGTCTTATTACTGCGCAGTGCGGAATCAACACACCCTTTGGCAACCCGGTAGAACCAGACGTATAATTTATATAAGCGCCGTCCGCCGCGGTAATGGCGGGGGACAGGTCAAATAAATGAGATTCGTCACCGATTTCGTCAAAATCAATTATCTGGTCGGTAAGCTCAGCAGCGACACCTTTAAATGCCGTTGTCGTTACGATCACCTTCACACCAGAATCTTCCGTCATATACTTAAGGCGCTGGGCTGGGTAAGTAATATCAAGCGGCAGGTATATCCCGCCAGTTTTTAATATGGCGATCATGCCCGAAACAGATGCTATACCGCGCTCCATTGCCAAACCTACCACGTTGCCAGCCTGCACGCCGTAAGCCCGTAGTTTGTTGGCAAGTTGGTTCGTGAGGTTATCAAGCTGGTAATAGGTCAACTCAATATCGCCAGATGATATTGCAATTTGATGAGGGGCAAGCTGCACCTGCCGCTGAAAAAGATCGGTAATCAGCTCTTTGGGCGCTATGTGCGTGGTGCCTCCGTTCCAAACGTTTAATATACAATGACTTTCGGCTGCCGTAAGCATATCGTGCTGCCCAAGCGGCTTATCGGGCTTAGACAACATATGGCTTAACAGTATAATAAAGTGTTCTGCAAGCCGTTCAACTTTGTCAGCACAAAAGATATCCGTATTATACTCTATCTCCGCATCAAGACCTGAGGCAGTCTGTTTTACTATAAGGGTAATATCAAACTTAGAAGTGTTAACCCCTGTTTCAAAACCTGCGGCTTCGATGCCTTCAAAATGCGGCATTCCGTTGGAGTGCTGCATCACGAACATTACTTGAAACAATGTATTAACATTTATCTGCCTATTAACATCCAGTCCGTCAATTACCTGCTCAAAAGGAATATCCTGGTTATCAAAGGCATCAAGAAAGGTACTTCGTACATGCTTACACAGTTCTTTAAAAGTGAGCTCACCCTTGGGTGTGATCCTTAGTGCTAGTGTATTAACAAAAAAGCCAATAAGCTGCTCTAACTCTTTTACCGGCCGGTTAGCCACTGGCGAACCGATGACAAAATCTTTTTGCCCCGTGTAACGGTAAAGTAATCCGGCAAAACAGGAAAGGAGTGTTATGTATACAGAAAGGTTGTTATCGCGATTAAAAGCGTTTATTTGGGAGTATAACGCATCATTTATTTCAAAAGCATGCACAGCACCATGAAAGGTTGGCGCTTCGGGACGCGGCTTATCCAGCGGGAGATCAAGATAATCGGGTACCCCAGCCAGTGTCTTATTCCAGTAATTCAGTTGGTCGTTATATATACCAGCTTCAAGGTTAGCCCGCTGCCACATGGCATAATCATAAAACTGTAAGGGTAGTTGTTTGTCTTCCTGCTGCTTATTTTGTACTCGACAATTGTACGCGGCAGCTATTTCCTGCAGTAAAATACTTATCGACAAGCCATCTCCGGCGATGTGATGCATCCCCAGGAATAAAACATGTTTGTCTTTTCCCAGATAAAATAGCTCGGGGCGAAAAATCCGTCCATTTTCCAGGTCGAAAGGAAGCGAAGCAGTATGCAGAAATATTTCAGAAGGTATTTCACTTTCATTAATGATGGTAACAGGGAGTTTAAAGCCGGTGAACGGATGAATACGCTGCTGCGGAATACCGCTCTCTACTTCAAATGTAGTTCTGAATATCGCGTGCTTTTTAATAATATCAGCTATGCTGTCCTCCAGGTGTTTAACTTGTAACTCTCCTTCGAAAGTGACGATCCCTGACATGTTATATACTGGCGAGAGAGGATTAGTTTGTTGAATAAACCATAATCGCTCCTGAGAATAAGATAAGGGGAACAAATCGCCTTTCTGCGATGGAATTACTTTTGTTGTCACTCTGCCGGTGCGCTGGCCTGACAAGTGAACAGCCAGTTCGGTGGGTGTTGGATGATCAAAGATTGTGCGTATCGGCAATTCGACCGAAAAGGCATCCTTTAACATGGATATGGCCTGCATAGCCTTTAAGGAATGCCCTCCAAGGTCAAAGAAATTATCCCGGGGATGAATATAACTGCGTTGCAATACTCCTTTCCATATAGTTATGATGATAGCTTCGACAGGCGAAATTTCCATCTCAACCGAATCAGAGGGAGTGAGTTCTAACAGAGTTTCGGGGATGGTCAATTTATCTCGGTCAGTTTTTCCGTTGGCATTTAGCGGAAATTCTTCCAGCCAGATAAAATGTCCTGGAATCATGTATTCGGGCAATTCCTTCGCCAGCAGTTGTTTTAATTTTATGGTCTCCGATTTATGCAGACCTTTCAAAAACGCGCATATGAACAGTTCTCCCTGGCTGTTCCGGAAATCCTTAACAACCGCTCCAAGGATACCGGGGAGCTGGGAAAGCGCTGCTTCAATTTCCCCTAACTCTATACGGTATCCCCTAACTTTTACCTGTTGATCTTTCCGGCCTGAATAGAGTATGACACCATCCGGCAGGTACATGCCAATGTCACCGGTTTTATACATCCGCTGTTTACCATGTGCAAAGGGATCCTGCAAAAACACTTTGGATGTTTGCGCATCATTGTTGAGGTAACCCCTTCCGACGCTTATTCCTGATACGCATATTTCTCCTTTAACGCCGGGTGGGCATATGTTCAAATGCTCGTCAAGAATATAGATAGAAACATTTTGGATTGCTTTTCCAATAGGCACTTCGGGTTCTTGCGGCACTTGTGACATAAAATGATGAGTGATGTCATCCGATGCTTCTGTCGGACCGTAAGCATTCACCATCGGGATACCCGGAAAACATGATATCCATCCCTCTACAGACGGTTTTGATACGGCTTCACCTGTAACAAGCAGGAACTGTAGTTTTTTGAATAATGAAGGAATTTTCACTCTGTCCAAAGTTGACAGTAAGAGGTCTAAATATGAAGGAACAACCTCCACTATTGTAACCCCGTCGTTATGTAACCCGCGTATAAATTCCTCTGGCGCAGAGACCATTTCCTGTGTATAAATCAGGGTATGGCCACCGGTAGCTAATGCAGAAAAGAATTGCCATACCGATATATCAAAACACTGGGATGCATTTTGAACCACTATACTATCAGCATTTAAGGAAAGGGAATTTACCTTGGCAAACAGGTGGTTAAGCATCCCTAAGTGTTCTATCATGGCGCCTTTTGGCTTGCCTGTTGATCCTGAGGTGTAAATTACATACGCCAGGTCATCTGGTGCCAAATCTGTCTCTGGCTTCTCCTGTGGCATTTCGGAGATAATGTGCGCCTCAACATCCAACTTAACTATTGAGCGTCTATCCTGATGTTGTTCGCTTAAGGTAACAGACAATGGACCATCATTTATGATTATGATGCCAGCGTCAGCATCTTCAATAATTGTATTAATGCGCGAAGGAGGATAATCGCAATCTACTGGAATGTAATATCCACCACACTTCCACACAGCCAACACACAGGCAGCGAATTCAATTGAGCGCGGCAACAAAAGTATTACCCCTGTGTTTTTTTTTAGTTTGCATCGCGATAAAAGGTAGGCCGCTATCCGATTGCTCATGACATTTAACTCGTGATAGGTGACCTTGCGATTATTGTGTATTAAAGCGACCCTACCTCTATAATTTATAGTGTTTTCCTCCCATATATGGAGGAATGTCTTTTCTGTAGGTAATGCTTTAGCTGTATTATTCCATTTGTCAAGCAGCGCCCTTTCTTGGTTCGTTATCAGGGTTATCTTGCTAAGGAGTTGAAGTGGCCTAACCGCTATATTGACAAGCAATTGCTTATAGTGTTCAAGCATTTGTTTTATCCAACTGGCGGAAAACTTATCGGAATTATAACTAAGCTGAACGCTTATTTGTTTACCCGGCAAAATTACCAGGGTTAGAGGATAGTTGGTTTGTTCGTAAGATTTGAAGCTGGATAGAGTGATACCACTTTTATTACCAGCTCTAAGAGTTGCTACCGGATAGTTTTCAAATACAAATAATGACTCAAACAAGGGCTGGGTGCGTGGCAATCCTGATACATCATGTATTTCTGTAAGTGAGATAAACGATTGTTTCTCCCTTTCGAAATGTTTTAACTGGCTTGCCTGTAACCATTTTACAGCCGGTTCGTCATCGATAATGTTTAAAACTAGCGGGACAGTATTAATAAAAAGGCCAACGGCTTTTTCAGCGCTGCTGATAGAGCCCAGCCTACCAGAAGTCGTTATCCCCATGACTACATTTTTTTCACCGGTATATCGGCTCAGCAGAATAGCCCATACCCCCTGGAAAAAGGTGTTTAATGTGATATTGCTTTCTTGCACAAATAATCTCAAATCATTGCTAATCTGATCATCCAATATCAGTGCTTCTTCCAGGTAAGCACTTTGAGTTTTAGATGCAGATACCCCGTATTGCCTTACTGTTGTTGGACTCGTGATATCTTTCAGTTCATTCTTCCAGTATGTTTTTGCAGCGGTAGTGTCCTGCTTCTGCAGCCACAAAATGTATTGTTTGTAAGGAATAACTACCGAGTGGTTTATGGTACTATCGTTTGCAATAGCGTGATAGTTTTCCAATACTTCCGTAAGCAAAAACGGCAGGCACCAGCCATCCAATATCAGGTGATGGAAAGACCATACCACCTGTAGACTTTCTGCTGATATCCTAAACGTGGCTATCCGCATAAGACAGGGCTTATCCAAAGGAAACCTGTTTTGCTTATCCGTTTGCAGGTAATTAATTAAAGCAGCCTCCTGTTGTTTACTATTCAGACTACTCCAATCATCATATTTCCATTCGGGCGCTGCATTATGATGTACCACCTGCATAGGCTTTTCCATATTCTCCCAATGGAAAGAGGTGCGTAAAACTTCATATCGTAAGATAACTTCCTGCCAAGCCTGTTCAAAAATCTTTAAGTCGGGATTTCCATTAACGACAAAGGACAGTTGGTTATGATACAGGTCATTATCGGATTCATAAACCGAATGATACAATATACCCTGCTGGGTATGTGAAAGTGGATATATATCGGCGATCTTACTCATCTTCGGTTTATTGAATCGCCTTTAATAAAGTATTCAGATCGTTTTGTGATAAGTTTGCCGCCGAAAAGTCTGACACAGTGTACTGCTTTTGTTTTTCATTTATACAATGACCTATTACCTGCTGCAATTGTTCTATAAATGTATCCAAAAAGCTTGTCATTTGCTGCGGCTGATGCAGTTGCCTGTCATACGTAAGTAGCACGCCTAACTGTCCATCAGTTACCATTAAATTAAACTCCATGGAATGAGTTTTGATTCCTTTTTGGAGAGAGATACGTTCAGTATGCAGTGATCTCATCTGCCAGTCGCCATTTAAGGAATCGCCTCCTGTTTTGCCAAGAAAATTAAAGAGTATTTCCGGGCTGGCAACTGAGCTAAATTGCCGGCTAATTTCCGGGTTGTCAGAATATTTAAGCAGACCATAACTTATTCCATTGTGTGGAACTTTTAACAATTTCTCTTTTACCCATTTAATATTTTCGCCAATATCGCGTCCCTGAAAGCTAAGTTTAACTGGAAACTGCGCAGTAAACCATCCTACAGTTTCCACGAGATCAACTTTTTCATCAAAGAAGGGAAATCGTCCGTGATTTTCAAGATCGATTACAAATTCGCTCTGCCGGTTTGTTTTATGAAAACTAAGCAGCAGGGCAGTCAATAAAATATCCTGGGTGTTGGTATTGTATACATGATGTATATCGTTAAGCAGTTTCCCGGACTCATCCTTACCTAAGGTTACGGACACATTAGTACTATTTTCGTATTGTGCCGGTATGTATTGGCCTGTATTGGGAAGATGTTCATTTTTCCAGTAATCAATGCTGTTTAGTAGCGTTTTCGTCACTGACTGGGTTTCCAGCATCGAGGCCCATTCCAGGTAAGTTGCTGATAACATTGAAGATGTGGTTCCGTGTTCGCACAAAGCAATAAAATCCTTAAAAATAATCTGCCACGAAAGCTGATCTATAACCAAATGATGGCTCACGAGCAATAACTGGTTTTGTTTACTGCCCGTCTTAATAATCACTGCCTTAAACAGTTCTCCCTTATCCGGATCGAAAGAATCACAGATAGCCTTGATGCAGGAGTCAATTTGGCTGGCTAATTCACTTGAGGGAGACATCGTAAGGATCTCTATTTCAAACTGTACTTCAGTAGATTGTTTAGCAATGAACTGGCTTTTTTTTGAGGGAAAGATTGCTTGAAGCTGCTTATGCTTTGCCACCAGCTGCGTCAGGGCCGTGTGAACTTTGCCATCGTCGAGCCCCGCTGGCAATGTAATTTGTACCGCCATTGCGTAGCTGTTTTGTATAGGTTCATCTTGCTGAAATAACCATTTTTGAATTGGTGTTAAAGGTGCCTCGCTAAGGGTTGAAGCACCCTTTGGCGTATCGTTATCTATCCAATTCGCAACTACCGCCAGCTGTTTGATTGCAGGAAATTCAAATATATTCGCTGGTGAAATAGCCAAGCCCTTAGTCCGCAAGCGACTTACAACCCGCATAACGCCTATTGAATCGCCACCAAGACTAAAAAATGAAGTGCTTTCATTAATATATTGAACCTCTAAAACATCGCGCCACGCATCAAGAATGATCTGCTCCTTCTCATCGGTAGGCAGCCATTTATTGGTGTTTCTATCCACTTCAGTTTCCGGCTTCGGAAGATTATTGCGATCTATTTTACCGTTCGCATTTACTGGAAATTGGTCGAGCACCATGTAATAATCCGGTATCATGTAGTATGGCAACGTAGTGGTTACGGTTGCCTTAATTTCACTCAGGTTTGAACCAAGGTCAATCAGCAAGTAAGCAGCAATATAAGAACGTTCCTCTTCATTAATCAACTTAACGGCAACATTTTTAACGCCTGGCGTTCTTAGGAGGACATGCTCTATCTCTTCCAGTTCAATACGGAAACCTTTAACCTTCACTTGCGTGTCATTTCTTCCTAAAAACAAAATGTTACCATCGGGTAAATAGGTGCCTATATCTCCGGTTTTGTACAAAGGGATATCGCCACCGCGAAACGGATCGATGCTAAAAGCATTTCTGGTTTTTTCGGGGTCTTTAAAGTATCCTTTCCCAACGCCTATTCCTGAAGTCCATATCTCGCCTTTAACACCCACCGGGCAAGGCTGGCCATTAGCATCCACAATGTAGATGTTCATGTTTTGCACCGGCTTACCTATTGGAACTACGTTAGAAGTTAATTCACCATAGATAAAATAATGGGTAATGTCATCTGAAGCTTCTGTAGGTCCGTATGCATTTACAATAGGTATAGAAGGAAACCGAGTGAACCACTGGTGCACCAGCTGAGGTTTTAAAGTCTCACCTGTTACTACAAGAAATTTAAGCCGGTCAAATGACCGCATTGCGGATGCTTCCATCTCGTCAAGCATCACTCCAAGATAAGATGGAACTACCTCCAAAATAGTGACACCCTGCCGCTGTACCGAATCCATAAAAGCAGAAACATTCAACAATTGATCATCTGGAATGATAATGGTAGTGCCACCGGCGACAAGTGAGGTAAAGAACTGCCAAATAGAAATGTCAAAACATTGTGAGGCATTTTGTACAATTCTACTACTCTTATCAGCATGGAGTGAATTTACTTTACAAAACAGGTGATTTAACATTCCTTTATGTTGGATCATCACCCCTTTTGGCTTCCCCGTTGAGCCGGAGGTATAAATGATATAGCACAAATCGTTCGGCGTAATAGCCGTATATACCGTCGATGAGCTATACGCTCCAGGATTGAAATACTTTATTACTGCATTTGTATTTCGTTTTACATCGTCCAGTAACAGCAGACCTTTAAATGTAGCTGGCAAAACTTCGCTATTGTTTTCAAAACGTTCACTTAAATAACCTTTGCTTACCACGAACCTGGCTTCTGTTTCTAATAAGATTGTGCAAATCCTTTCAAAGGGGTATTTTTTATCAAGCGGCACATATACCGCACCAGCCTTGAAAATACCCAGGATGGTTACCAACATATCTATTGACCTGTCTAGCAGCACAGGTAAAATACTGCCTGGTTTGATGCCTGAATCGGTTAAAAACCGCGCGAACCTGTTGCTAAGTGCAGCGAGCTCACCATAGGAAATTATTTCGTCGCCACATATGGCCGCTGTCGCTTCCGGATTGGTTTCTGCATGTTTATCGATCAACCGATGTAAAAGTTCATCCGGAAAATCCTTTTGGGTATTGTTCCAGTCATGAAGTATTATTTTCAGTTCCTTTTTTGGAATTACTGATAGTTGAGATAATGGAATTGAGGAATCGGCCGCAATAGATTCCAGTAGCGTGCGATAGCTTTCTTTTATTCGTTCTATTGTTTCAGGTTCAAACAAATCGGCGTTGTATTTGAAAAATCCATTGAGAGTTCCTTTACCACTAAATAATCTCAAGGAAATATCAAACTGAGCTTCTTCATTTACGATCCCGTAAGGTTCCACCGAGAAATCGCCCCATTGTGTTTTATTACCGGCATTGCGGTTAGCAAAAAGTTCACTTATCTCATTTTCCTCGCGCGGCCGAGCCAGGTCAAACATGGCCTGGAATATAGGTGTTCTTGAAGGGTCGCGTTCTGATCCAAGTTTTTTAACCAGCAGTGAAAAAGGATAATCCTGAAATTCTATAGCCCTGTTCACCTTTTGCTTTGTTTGCAGCAGGATGTCGTTAAAGGTTTCATTACCGGAAAAAGAAGCGTTTATTACAACCGAGTTTACAAAATAGCCTACCGTATCATTAAAATCGCCTGCAACGCGGGCGGCGAAAGGAGTGCCAACCAGAATATCATTTTGTCCGGCGTACTTGTGCAGAAGGGTCTGGAAACCTGCAAGCAGCAAGGTAAACATCGTAGTGTTTTTCTTAAGACATAGCTGGCTTAGATCGGCGCTCAAAGTTTCTGATAAAGTAAATTCAATTGATGCTCCATTTGTGCTTTTTACAAGCGGTCGAACCTTATCATAAGGCAGCGCCAGGGCTTCGGTTTTGGCCATTAGCTGCTCCTGCCAGTACTGGAGCATTTCATCGCCCCGCGTTCCGTTAAGAGTTGCAGTCTGTAGTCGTACAAACTGATCGTAGCTTCTTGGTTTAGGCGGAATAATGAGCCTTTGCCCATGAGCCAGCGTAGTGTAAACGTTGCTAATTTCTTTTAACAAGGTCCAGTAGGATAGTCCATCTATAACGATATGGTTAATATTCAGCAAGAATATAGATGGTTCATTATCGTCTTTTTTAAAGAGATAAGCCTTAAATAAAGGTCCATTTGCAAGGTCAAACGCTTCGTGATGTTTGGCCTTCACTATTTGCAAAACATCCTCATTGGCTAGCCCATTTATCGGAAACAACTCGAAGAATAACTCGGAATATTTGCTAATGTGTTTATCAATAGTGTCACCGGTAAAATGGAAAGTGGCTCTAAGCTCGTCATGCCTTTCAAACACTAGTTGTAGGGCTGCCTTAAAAATATCCAAATTAATTGGATCATAGATCTTAACTGCGAACGCGAGATTGTATGAATAGTCGTCAGGGTTGCTACTTTG
The DNA here is from genome assembly GCA_036676565.1 of Pedobacter sp. GTDB lineage: Bacteria > Bacteroidota > Bacteroidia > Sphingobacteriales > Sphingobacteriaceae > Daejeonella. The sequence goes on along the minus strand of JAKFCP010000022.1, from coordinate 172,685 downwards.
GATGTACCAAAGCGCCTTTTGGTTCTCGGCTACCGGATGTAATGTATATTGCTTGGAAAGCTTGCTGATTAGCGATATTCTAAGATATTCTCTTTTCTCTTTAATTACATCGGAGTACTTTTTTCTTGTACCCGCCCAATGTTCGTCATTATGATTCTTAGGTTCAACAGCGGTGGGCTTCCCTGGGAGTGATGTCCTCCCATTAATACTAGTTCTATCTAAAGTCCCTATAAGGCGGTCGAGTTCATCCTCGGGAAGTTCGTCCAGTTTTTTCAGGACTGCCAAATCAGGGTCTTCGGACAAAGGGTTCTGATCATTCGGATCGGGTGTATTTGATAATGTTGTTTTTTCAGCCTGTTGGCGATTAAACAGGACAAGCAGTTCTCGGGTAATCTCTTCGATGGTATAATCTTCCATCAGAAAAAGTGTCTGCACGGTAATGTCAAGGTCTTTTTTTAGGCGTTCTGTGATCTCGATAGCCATTAATGAGTCCATGCCATGATTAAAGAGCGATACGTCCGGCAAAATCTCGGCCCTTTTCAGGCGAAGCACAGCCGCAATGAGCCCCGCAAAGTAATCGTCCATAATTTGCTGACCACTATTTTTGTCTTGCATGCCCGCAAGTTCATTTACAATGTTTCGTGGTTGGTTCAGTTTGGATATTAACCGGGGATTTTGGGCAGGGGTTTGAATGGTAGCTTCTTGCATTGCATTGGATCGAATGATATCCAATACGCTTTTCAACTGTTCGGCATTAAGTTGACCTGATGCTTCTATTTCTGCACATAGACGATCGATACTACCCTTATTTATAACCGATTTTGAATCCAGTTCTTGCGGCCAAAAGTATTGCCTGTCAAACTGATATGAGGTAACCGATTGTTTGGGATATTTATTATTATTGAAGTACCCGTCCCAACTTACTGACCCACCGTTCACAAAAAGTGATGCCAGACTTTTCAGGATCATTGTTTTTTCGTCACTATGCTGGTTAATACTGGGCAACCATAACTTTTTTTCGTTTCCAAACAACTCGGCAGCCATCGCTACCATGGTAGGTTTTGGCCCTATTTCCAGGAATATATCATAGTTCTTTTGTTTGATGGCTTCAATACTTTTCTGGAAATAAACCGGGCCAATAATGTGCTGGTACCAGTATTCAGGTTTAGCTACTTCTTCATCGCAATAATTTCCTAAAACTGTTGAAACAAAAGGTACGTTTGGGCGGTTAAACTTAACTTTCTTCAATATTTCGAGCCACTCTTCTTTAGCTGGCTCCATTAAAAAAGAATGATAAGCGACCGGGGAATTCAGGGTGAACACTCTAATGAGATCATCCTCCAGTATTGTTGAGATCTCTTCAATGGCATCCTTATAACCAGCGAGCAAAAAATGCTTTGGGCCGTTAAAGCCGGCAAATTCAATCCTCCCTTTGTACCGGGCGATTTTATCTGTAAGATAGCGCTCATCAGCAAATGCGACAATGATACTGCCTACTTTTGGCATTCTGCTAAACAGCGAAGCCCGTTGATACACGAGGTAAATGGCGTCCTTTACGGATAAAACGCCAGCCACACAAGCAGCACCGTATTCTCCTAAGCTGCTTCCGGCTACTGCTGAAGGTATTATTCCCCATGATTTCCATAGTGCAGATAAGGAGAATTCCACAGCAAAGATGGCGAGGTGGTAGTACTCAGGCCGATCGCTTAACAGGTTTTCTAAGGCTGTATCATTATCATCAAACAATAAGGTTTTCAACTTTTTGTCAATGTAGACTGATGCTATCTCATCGCAAAGATCAAAGGCTTGTTTATATACAGGAAATGACTGATATAGCCCTTTACCCATGTTTTTATATTGACTATGATTACCTGTAAATAAAAATACAACCCGTGCAGATTTTTTAGATGCTTTATTCTTTATCAAGCCATCAGACGTATCATTTAGGTGATAATCATTCAAGCGGGATATTAACTCCTCTTTGTGAGTAAATGGAATAGCGACCCTGTAGTTAAACTTTGTTTTTTTAGCGTAAGTGTAACAAATAGCTTCCAGATCCGCATCCTCACTTTCACTTAAATAGGCAGCTGCCGCGGAGCATTGCTTTTGAAGCGCTGCTTCTGACTTTGCAGTTAAAACGAGCATTAAGGGGATGTCGGTAAATTCAGATCTGCGCACCTTATTGTCAATAGCACGTTCTAACACCACATGAGCATTTACACCCCCGAATCCGAAGGCACTCACGCCAGCATAATTCTTTTGTTTAGGCCAAGAGGTATTCTCTGATTGGATCTCCAGATTCAGTTTCCTGAGATCAACCATCGAGTTAGGCTGTTCATAATTGATGGTAGCGGGAATTGATCCGTTTTTCATAGAAAGAGCCACCTTAATGAGCGACAATATTCCGGATGCGGCCTCTGTATGACCTATGTTTGATTTAATTGATCCGATTTTGCATACTTGTTGTGCCCCTCCGGTGCCATTGAGAAAATTGCTAATGGCTTTCATTTCTAATGCATCGCCCAAACGGGTGCCTATACCCTGTGCTTCGATATATCCAATATGTTCAGCCGAACTGATTCCACTATTCTCATAGGCTTGTTTCAAAACCTCCTCCTGAGCTACCGGATTGGGAGCAGAAAGGCCGTTGCTTTTGCCATTATGGTTTATAGCACCGCCTTTGATAACCGCATAAATGTCGTCACCATCCTTTTGAGCTTGCTTCAGCGACTTTAATATGATTACTCCGCCACCCTCGCTGCGTAAATAGCCGTCTGCCCGGTCGTCAAAAGGACGACAGACATTGGATGCCGATATGAGCCCTGCCTTTGAAAAGCTTACTGTAACACCCGGGAGAAGCGTAAGATGTACCCCACCAGCTATTGCAATTACTGACTCGCCTTCTATGATGCTTTTACATGAATTTATGACGGCCACGAGCGAAGACGCACACGCTGCATCATAAGACATGCTTGGCCCCTTCAGATCAAATGCATACGATAGGCGGTTGGCGATAATACAATTGGTTGTGCCTGTACCGGCATATGGGTGATCAGTAGCATGGTTAAAGACCATGGTTGAAAAATCATTACTGCACGACCCTATAAAGACACCCGTTTTGGAACCTTTTATATCCTCCGGTAAAATTCCGGCGTCTTCCAGCGCTTCCCAGGTCATTTCCAGCATTAACCGCTGTTGTGGGTCTATACTTTCTGCCTCTTTCGGTGATATATTGAAAAAAGCGGCATCAAATTCCCTGATATTATGGATATAGCCACCTTTTTTGGTATTCATCTTGCCCGGTTTCATGGGGTCGGCATCATAGTATTCTTGTATATCCCACCTGTCTGCGGGAATATCCTCAATACCCGATCTGCAGTTCTGAAGCATACTCCAAAACGCAGCGATGCTGTCTGCTCCAGGTGCACGACAGCTTATTCCTACAATTGCAACATCCTGCGTCTCCGCTTTCATATCAGATCTTAAGGTTAACTGGCAGTTCTTTTAATCCTCTGATAAAAACATTGGGGTACCAACTCAACTTATCGCTAGCCAATTCCATATCCGGAAAACTGGCGAGCAACGAGTTAAACAGTAACTGACCTTCCAGCCGCGCTAGCCAGGCGCCAATACAGGTGTGTATACCGTAACCAAAAGCTATATTGTTATTTTTTGCTCGGGCCAGGTTAAGCACATCGGGTTCGTTAAACTCAGCCGGGTCGCGATTGGCAGCCGCAAGGCTGGTAAGGATTCTTTCACCGGGCTGGATGGTTTGCCCCATTATATTTACCTCTGTTAATGGTATCCTTACCAGCATCTGGATCGGGGGGTCGTATCTGAGTAACTCCTCAACCGCCACCGCAATTTTATCGGGGTTGTTTGAAAGCCACCTCTTTTGATCCGGGTTTTTGAGCAATGCCAGCACGGAATTTCCCATGAAGGCTTCCGTAGATTCTTGTGCTGCAGTAATCAGAAACGAACAGGTAGCCAGTAACTCATCATCACTATAAATGTGTTCTTCGTCGTTTAAAGCAACCAGGTAGCTTATCAGGCCATCATCACCATGTTTTCTTTTTGCGGCTATAAGTCTTGTGAAATATTCGCGGAACTCAATGGTGGTTTGATTCATAGCCTGGTAGCTCGCCAGTGTATTGGGCTGATCGAAAATATCTACGAGGCAGTTTGTCCATTTATAAATGATGTCATAATCCTCCGAAGGTATACCAAGCAGCCTTGAGGATGTAATTATAGGAAGCTTTTTAGCGATATCGGCTATAAATTCCATTTCTCCTTTTTCCTTAACGGCCGCAATAAGACTATCTACATCCTTTTGTACCAAATGAGTCATCCTGCTTAACTCACGCGGCGAAAAGTACCGGGTCATTGGTCTTCGAAGACGTGTGTGTTCGGGCGGTTGGGCAAATATCATCCAGTCGGCTATGGCGTCAGACAAGACATTAAGGTTTCCATCTCCCTTTATGAGATCGTTTTTTTTAAGCAGCCGATAAGGTAAATCATCTACACTATAGTTATTCCCTGATATAACTGCTTTTACATCTTCATAGCGGGTAATAAACCACTCGGGATTTGGTCCTTTAATTTCATACAGGGGAGAGTGCTCTCTTATTTCTTTAAGATATTTATAAGGATTTTCTCTATAACTCTTTAAATAGAGATTAAGTGGCGGAATAGCTGCTTCACCATCGATAAATTTTGGATTAGTAGGCTGCATTGTAACAGTTAATTCTTTAGTTTACCGATATCTCTTCTATTGATCGTTTTATATGGCTGCTCAGTTCGGCAATTGTGCTGTATTCCCAGAAAACGGTTGGCTGGACCTCCAGATTGAACTGCTCATTAATTTTGCTTGTAAGCGCAGCTGCAACGGACGAGTCAAGCCCATAGGAAGCTAAGGGCTCATCGTCTTCCAATTCCTCAGGCTGTAAGTTCAGCGTATCGGCAATATTGACAACCAACCAGGCTTTGATATCTGCAAATGCATCAACTCCGTTGTACACCGGTACTTCAGATTCTGAGAATGTTGATGGTGATTGCTGCCGCGCATATTTATCAGAACCATAAAGTAAGTTTTCTAATGCGCAGTTTATATAATTACTTCTGCATATTACACGCTGTATTTTTCCGCTTGAAGTTTTAGGCAAAGTACCATTACGGATGAATACGATATCATGTAATCTTATTTCATGATTTTGGAATACGGCCTCCATAGCTGCACTAATTATCTGCTTTACAAGGGTATGATCGACCGCCGCCGTGTTGTCAATTTCGTAAACAGCTACCAGCTCTTCGTTACCGTTGTTATTCACTGAAAATGCAGCGCCAAATGCATGTTTAAGTATTGGATGACTGTTCTGAATTGTGTATTCAATATCCTGTGGGTAATGGTTGGTCCCACGAATAATGATCAGTTCCTTTAAACGGCCTGCAACATATAGCTGGCGATTAAAGATAAATCCAAGATCTCCGGTCCTCAAAAAGTATCCCTCTACTCCTTTGATGCTAGCTTTAAATGTTTCTTCTGTTTCTTTCGGCTTATTCCAATAGCCTAAGGCAACTGAGGGGCTTTGCACCCATATCTCGCCGATACCATCACCGGAGCATTCAATACCTGTTTCAGGGTTCACTATTTTAATTGTAGTGTTAACCGCTCCGGAACCGCATCCTGCCAACCTGCCAGCGGCGTCATTCGTCCCGATGCCCTCTGTGTTTAACTGCATCTCACGGTTATTGATATCGACATAATTTACCTCTTCATCAATTGCTAATCCGGTTACCTTAAGCGTTGCTTCCGCAAGCCCATAACAAGGTGCAAATGCGAATTCAGTAAATCCGGTGCCACGAAAACTATCAGCGAAATTTTTTAGTGTTTGTGGCCTTACAGGTTCAGCTGCGCAACCAGCCGCTATCCAGCTGCTCAGGTCTAAGCTAGCTTTCTCAGTTTCGCTGATCTGAGCTACGCAATGATCATACGCAAAGTTAGGACTAGTACTGTAATTTGCTTTAAAGGTGGATATGGCATTTAACCACTCAAAAGGATTTTGCATGACCAACATCGGAGGCATTAAATACGACACACATTGATTGTAAATTGGCTGAAGCACCCCATAGATTAATCCCATATCGTGGAACACAGGCATCCATGAAACTATTTTGCTCTGCGGCCTGTGTTTGCAAGATTCGTCTATTGCAACAAGGTTACTCATGATATTTCCATGAGTAACAATTACCCCTTTTGGGTTGCCTGTTGAGCCGGATGTGTATTGCAGATACGCAATATCTTCCGCCCCAAAGCTTATAGTTGGCGCAAAGCCATTATCGACTGATTCAACCTCATCCGTACAAATCCATTTCAAATTTTGCATGATAGGGTGATCCCCGAAAAGGGTGGAAATACTGTCGTACGTTTTCCGTGTAGTGCAAACAGCAGTAGCGCCCGAATCAGTAATAATAGCCATAATTCTGCGCGAGGATGAATTTTTACGAAGTGGAAATGCCGGAACAGCTATTACGCCAGCGTAAAGGCACCCGAAAAAGGCAGTAATAATTTCTAAACCCGGCTGGTACATTAAAATACACCTTTCCCCAAACATATTGTTGCTCACCATCGTTGATGCGATACCGGCAGCTTTATTATAGGTTTGTTTGTAAGTAAGAGAATCTGTTATCTGGCTGTTTTTACCTAAAAAAAAGTATAATGGGTTATCTGGCGTATCGTGACTGCCTTTGTAAAGTAAATCAGTTATAGTGTTCATTGGTATATGATGTATAAAGTTCTTATTCTTCCAGGATAAGTCCAATCCCTTGCTCGATAGATTTGTCGAGATAATATTTACTTATGGCTATATCATAAATCGCCATACCCATTGGATTAAACATGATCACCTTACTGTCCAAGTCATTCCAATTATTGCCATCAATTGCTCTGCTAATTTCAATTACATCACTTTTAGTAAGCCCAAACTCAATGTGCATGCGTTCAACGTCAGTGTTCTCGCGACATATCTCCTCCCAGTCATCCACAATCATTACATCTACATACTTCACAATTTCGGCATGGTAATCCCTTAAAGAAATATTAAGTTGTAAAGTACCTTTTGGAGGAGGAATATCGATATAGGGCGTTGAAGAGACGGTACAGGTTATGAAAACCCTGCTGGAGTTGTAAACATCCTGCCAACTTGAGGCAATTACCACATAGTTCCTGTATTTGCTTTTAATATTGTTAATATCAACCCCTTTGATATCATAAATAAAAATTTTATCAATAAGATTCGGAAACAGCTCGCATACCATATCCAGGTGGAGCTGCCCTATTGGGCCAAAACCAATGATTCCGATGCTGAACTTTTCTGTATTTTCAGGAAGGTGCTCAACATACCGGGATAAAATAGCTCCGGTTACACCTGCAGTACGTATTCCGCTGATAAGCGGCGTATTAATGGTAGCAATAGGAACGCCGGTTGTTTCGTCGTTTAATATAACAATGGAGTGTGCCCTGGGCAGGTTCCTTTCTGCATTGCCTGGAAAACTGGCTATCCACTTGATGCCTGCTGTGGCTATGTCGCCACCTACATATGCAGGCATGGCAATAATCCTGTTGGAAATATCCTTATATCGAAGATAAGGCTTTATTGGCTGAATAACATCTTTTTCGTCAAGTAATTGTGTAGCCTGGTAAATAACGTTTACAACATCCTGCCAATCCAAGCCTATTTCTACCAAGTCTCTTCGATTTAGGTACTTCATGATTAAAAATTAGTGGGCAAAAATAGGCTCAAATTTACTACGCTAATTGTGTTAAATTATACCAAACACAGCCGATAGTTAATGATTTTGAGCCGTCCATAATCAAGTAAAATTGTAGAGCGATATGTTCTTAACTTATTGGATAGTGTTAAATTAAGCTCATAATAACCTCAATATCAGCAATGTCGAGTAAACCGGTAGCGTTTTCTTTGAATCAAAACGCAGATATACGAAACATCCTTGATTATGTTCCTTAAATATATGTTATTTATTTGCTTATTATTTAAAAAAATTTAATCTTTACGTCAGGACAAACAATTTTTAACTTAAACCCTTAAAAAATGAGCAAACAAGCAACTACCGACGCAACTGTTTTGACACATGGCATAACGGATCATCAAGCCAACGAACACACAGCGAATAATATTATTTATAAATATACTGCTATATCAACAGGCGCAGGCCTTATTCCGGTTCCGTTCTTAGATCTTTTAGCCTTAAGCGGAGTACAGCTGGCTATGCTAAATGAACTGGGAAAGCTTTATAATTATAAATTTGAAGAGCACCGGATGAAATCGATCATAGGTGTCCTTGTAACCTCTCTTCCTGCAAATGCATTAATAAAAACTACCAGTACAATATTTAAAATTGTTCCGTTTGTTGGCCCGATCTTAGGTGGCATAAGTGGCTATATATATTCTGCAGCCAGTTCCTACGCGCTTGGTAAGGTCTTTAATGCGCACTTTGCTTCCGGTATGAGTTTACTTTCGCTTGATGTCGAAAAGATGAAACAAGAATTTCAGGCCTTTCATTCCGACTACATTAAGAATAATGCTCCGGCGGCTAGCGGAATGGCGTCAGCTTCTAAATAGTTTAAGAGAGCAAAAATCTGGTCCATGTTACATTAACGGTGTTAATGCTTGTGGGCGCACCACATTTCCAAAATTATATCTTATGGCGCTTCCCTTAATCATTCTGTATCTTATATTTTGCTTGTTGGTTGCCCTCTTGTTAAAAAATCGTACCGGAGGCTTTTGGCTTTTCTTCTTTTTATCAGTCTTCCTTACCCCTGTTATCATAGGGCTCTTTGGAATTGTATTTAACCAAGATCAGAAAAACTATTGACTACTGGTTACAAATATTAAAAGATGACAAGTTTACAGCGAGTTACCCTTTTTTTGACTTTCGCATTATTTCTGAGTATAGGTTTCGCATTTGCCCAAAAACCTAATGTAGCTACAATAGATACTTTTTTTACCCGCGTTGCTCAAAGGGGAATTTTCCAGGGAAGTGTTCTTCTGTCTGTTAACAATAAGCCGATTTATCAAAAGGCTTTCGGCTTTGCCAATAACGAGCACAAAGTAAAAAATACTGTATCAACCAAGTTTAGGATAGCTTCACTATCAAAAACCATTACCGCCATTGCAATTATGCAACTGGTTCAGGAAGGAAAGTTAAATGTTACCGACCGCATTTCTGATATACTTGACTGGTACCCTAAAGCCATTGGCAATTTTGTCAGTATACAGGATCTAATGATGATGAATTCAGGGATCCCGAGTTATACAAGCAATTATGATTTTGTTTCGTTTACTTCCCGGAATAACGCCCAATTTACAAGGGAATTTATACTGCGTTTCTGCACACCTACCACACTGATGTTTCAACCCGGGTCAGATCAGTTTAATTATTCAAATTCAAATTATTATATTCTCGGTGCCATTATTGAGCAGGTAACCGGAAGGCCTTATGCGGATGTAATAAACGAAAAAATATTTAAGAGGATCGGCATGAATAATTCGGGATATTACTATAACACAGGCATATACGATAATTTTGCTACCGGCTATTCTGTCGAACCTGTGATACAGGTAGCCGCATATTATGATCAGACAAGCGCGTATTCAACCGGGGGGCTGTACTCAACCGTAGAAGACCTGTTTAAACTTGACCAGGCTTTATACTCCGAAAAGCTTTTGCAGAAAAAGTATATTGATGAAATATATAAGGACCGTTTCCCCAAAGACTCAACCGGGAATGCCTGGCTTTACGGATGGCAGTATGTACCAAACACCAAAAAAACTATGGTTTATAAAACCGGCATATTGTGGGGCTCCCGAACACTTTTTTTACGTGACCTGGTTAATCAAAACGCTATTATCCTTTTAAATAACACCGATAATGAAAATAGCACTGGTTTCGCTTTGCTCGCTAATTTGCTTTATCTATTAAAAGGGAGCGAACCGCCGCTGCCCGTAAAGCAGGATATATGCATATTAATGGCTGATATTATAAATACAAAAGGGGTTGATAGTGCAATCGCAAAATATAAAGAAGTTAAAGTAAGCGCCTCCGCTGCAAATTGGGAAATAACTGATGAAGAGCTGTATACAATAGGCAAATTCCTGCTAGATCGCAACGACCAGGCAGGTGCCAATAAAATCTTCAAATTGATTGCTTCGGATTTTCCATCTTCAATATATGCTACTTATCGGGAAAAATAACAGCAATTACTAAATAGGATAACAATTAGTTACCTAATGCGCGTTTTAAGCAGCAAAAACAAAGTACATTGCTTTATGAGGAAAGGGCGCTAATCAAAAGATATGGAACTATTAAATTTTCTGAGAAGGGAATCGGAAAAATCGCTTCAGTCAATAACTGTCATCGCTATAATATCGGGTCTTGCAAATGCGATGCTGTTGGCTATCGTCAACCTTGCTACATCAAGCAATGTTAGCCGGGGAGATGTCACTAAATATTTTCTACTCTATCTCGTCTCCATCAGTTTATTTATTTTTACCAAACAGCACGTCTTAAAAAGGAGTTCGATTCTGGTTGAAGACATCATAAAAAAGCTGCGTATCAGAATTGCTAACAAAATACGGCGTTCGGACTTATTACATCTCGAAGAAACCGGTACTTCTGAAATATTTACACGTATATCACAGGATGCAGCCCAGATCTCACAAACGGTTACTTATGTAGGCAATGCGTTTCAATCTGCGATAATGGTGCTGTTCAGCGTAATTTATATCGGTTTTATATCAATCCCGGCTTTCCTGATAACTTTAACTTCTATTTTGTTGGGCATAGCTTCATATTTGAGATACCGCAAAGTGGCAACAGACTTGCTAAAGGAATCCAGTAAAAAGGAATCGGAATTTTATGGCTCCCTTAACGAGTTATTACTAGGGTTCAAAGAGCTAAAGGTCAATCAACGTAAGAATGATGCTGTTTTTGAAAACTTTAGAGAAATTGCAGTAGAATCAAGCGACTATAAGTTGCGTGCTATTTTAAAGTTAATTGTAAGCTATATCGCTTCGCAATCATTTTTTTACGTGTTGCTAGCGTTTATTATATTTTTATTGCCAACTTACGTGGATACTGAAAACCAGGATCTTGTTCGTATATCTGCAGCTATACTCTTTATTATAGGTCCACTTGAGTCGATCATCTCCTCTTTCCCTATTTTGCTTACCGCGAATGTATCAGCCACCAACATTTCGCGCCTCGAAGCACGGCTTAGCAGTTTTAATGATGCAACCGATACTACAACGAACGAGGAAAATTCAATGCAACCAACTATTTTAAATGATGAGATAGTATTAAATGACGTGCAGTTTGAGTATCCCAAGAAAGATCAAAACCCCCAATTTGCTGTTGGACCCGTTAACCTGCGAATAAAAAAGGGCATGATAACCTTTATTACAGGTGGCAATGGTAGTGGTAAATCCACGTTATTAAAGCTAATTTGCGGACTTTATTATCCTCAAAAGGGTTTTTTCAGTGTTGACGATAAATTGATAAACACCTTCAATTATCATAATTATCGCGAGCTATTTTCGATCATTTTCACAGATTTCCACCTTTTTCAGAAATTATATGGGTTAAGCCATTATGACCAAAACGTGATTGACGACTTATTGACTGAGATGCAGATAGATAAGAAAACGCAGGTTATAAATGGTAATATTACCAATATTCAGCTTTCTACCGGTCAGCGCAAACGTTTAGCGCTGGTTGCAGCTATTTTAGAGGATAAAGCTGTTTATATTTTTGACGAAGTGGCCGCCGATCAGGATCCGCAGTTCAAAGAGTATTTTTACAAGGTGCTGCTTCCCAAACTTAAGGCAAAAGGCAAAACTATAATTGCAGTAACACATGACGAATATTTCTTCAATGATTGCGACTTTAGATACAAAATTGAAAATGGTAGTTTTATTGAGGTTGAACAATAAGTAGTACAAAATGGACGATAACTCACAAAATATACAAACTAGTTTTTTTACACGAATCTCGCTATGGTTTAAAAAGCGTTTGTTAACAATATTGGTTGCATTAATGGTTCTGATAATGTTGATATTGTTTTTCTATCGCGATATTTTCATTACTATTTATGGCGGGCATGCGGGCGTTTTGTTTGAGCGTTTTGGCGACGGAACCAAACTAGATAGGACCTATCCTGAGGGTACATATATGGTATTCCCATGGAACCAAATGTATATTTATGATGTACGCATGCAGGAGCGTACCGATTCCATGACTGTAATTAGCAACAACGGTTTAGCTATCAACCTGGTTGTTTCTGTTCGGTTCTTCCCCAGTTTGCCTACACTAGGAATTTTACATAGGTATATTGGCCCTGACTATATCGAAAAAGTTGTAATGCCAGAAATTGAAGCCAAGACGCGTGATATCATTAGTAAATTTGATCCTGCATCGCTTTATTCTTTAAATCGCGAAAAAATTCAGGACTCTATTAGCAGGCGCGTATTGGAATCAATAAACAGTCACAAAATCGTTAGGAACATACTAACCGATAAGTCGCCAAATTATGTTGTGTTTGAAAACCTGTACATAGAGCACATAGAACTACCTGATTTTATCGTTGCATCAATTGAACGAAAACTGGATGCGGAACAGAAATCGTTGCAATACGAATTCATGATTACGTCTACGCGAAAAGAAGCAGAACGAAGGAGGATTGAGGCAAGCGGTATTGCCGACTTCAGATCTATTTCAGGAATTGATATACTAAAATGGCGTGGTGTGGAAGCTACTGAAAAGCTTGCAACTTCCAACAATGCAAAGATAATCATAATGGGAACAGATAAACTACCGGTCTTACTGAACGGTGAATCCTCTATTGGCGAAGTCAAGGTGAAAACACCTTAAAAATTAAGACACATTTAAACATTTGCAGCTTAAAAAATTATTTATCTAATTACTCGTATGTTGTACAGGATAATATTTATAATACTGGGGTTTTCATCATATTGCGTTTCCTTAAAAGCGCAGACTGATTCCTTGAAATTTTGGCATACTTCCGGAAAAAGTTCGATTCAATTAAATCAGGCTCATTTTTCCAATTGGGCCGGTGGTGGTCATACTGCAATTTCTCTATCCGGTAGTCTTGAGTATGATGCTTTTTACCAAAAAGGTAAGACAGGTTGGATTAATACATACGCTCAATTTTATGGAATATCAAAACTTGGGAAGGGTACTAATTTCAGGAAAAATCATGATATAGTAGAACTGAACAGCCGGGTGAGTTTTGCCCACAAGAAAAGAACCCATTTTATTGCATTTACAAACGTTTTAACTCAAGTAGCAAAAGGGTATAGCGGTGAAGCCGGAGATAATTCCAATCATGTCTCGAGTTTGTTTTCTCCGGGATATATCACCGAAGGCTTGGGGTATGAATATAGAGATGAAAATTATAAGACGGACAGCCTTTTCTTTGTCGTTTTTGCTCCAATTGCTGGAAAGCAAACCATAGTGTTAGATAATAATGTGGATGGAACTTTGTATGGTTTAAAGAGTTCAAATGGAGTCAGAAGTGAAATGGGGATGTTTATTCAGGCCGGTTTCAAAAGAAAGATCCTGGAACGTACTTTTTTGTCAACGGATTTGCAATTATATACCAATTATCTGTCTGAATTTGGGAATATTGATGTGAACTGGAGAACAGCTCTGGCTGTACATGCCAATAAATGGATAACGATGCAGCTAATGGCTAACCTTGTTTATAATGATGACACAATGGTGCCACAATTTGCAGATCTGAATAGCGATGGATTCAATGAAGCTGTTGGAGTTTCAAGGAAATTACAACTTATGCAAACCCTGGGCCTGGGAGTAACGATCAAGCTTAAATGAGTTAATATTTTTAAGAAATTCTTTTTGTTTGAGGTCTAGTTTTAAGTATCCAGTATGGGCCATAGAAAACTAATTTTAAAGCGACGATTTTTTTTGGGAACAGAACTAATAAACAGGCCCCAATAATGATCATCAATATTTAATTACCGACTTGGACTTTATTTTATGAGCTCAATTCAAAAAATTTCAGAAAGCACATACTTTCAAATTGTTACAGGTCTTTTTATTACCTGTAGTAGCTTGTATGATCTTAAAGGGGAATTTGGAGAGATACAAAAAGAACATTTAAATTTATTGATCGGAATTATACTATTCTGGAACAATTTGGATGGTTTTATTGCTGGTACGAATAAAATTATAAACACAACCAAAAATAATGGGATAAAAAAGGAGCCAGGTACTTTTAAAAAATTCATAAATTCAGGAGGTTATTTTCTTTTTACCGCTATTGTGCTTATTGCCGGAAGTGTTTATGATATATACAATGATATATTGAAAATTCGTAAGGAACATCTGGAGCTTTTTGTGGGGATATTTTATATAATTTCTGCTGCTGCCAATATAGGAGGAGCCGGAAAAAAAATTAAATCTGGAATTCATAAAAACCGCATAAAATCGATACTCCCATCCATCTGGTTGTATGTTTGATCTTAATGAAGCCTCGCTACCAACTTTCTTGAACCAATTAATGATAAACTATTATTTTTGATCATTATCAAAGTTTTACCCCAGCGGGTGCGAATCATGTGTAAAAGTTCAAACCATTTTCATATTTGTATAGTGCCGGTAAGCTATTGAAATATCAACACTATCAATTGCCCCGTTATGAAAGTTTTGCTTAGTTGATTCTATTGGCAATCGCATCGAATTTCTATAAAATATTTACCACTCCTTCCCGAAAAACTACCTTATACATCGTTTTTGAAGGCGTTGATAAAAACTACCTTTAGCAGTTTAAACCAAACTCTCGTTAAATAAGGTTTTGAATTTTTCTCCGGACACTTAGCCTATCCAATTAGAAAATAAGAACATTAGCGATTATCTTTGCAAATAAAAAAAACATATAAAATTCTGATTTTGGGACACAATAAATTCAAAAGATATACAGTTACAGCAGCATTACCTTATACAAACGGTCCGGTACATATAGGGCATTTGGCAGGGGTTTATATTCCGGCGGATATTTATGTCAGGTATCTCAGATCAAAAGGCCGGGATGTCATTTTTGTATGCGGATCTGATGAACACGGAGTCCCAATTACTCTTAAAGCCCGTAAGGAGGGTATACTCCCACAACAGGTTGTTGATAAATACCATAAAATTATAGGTGATTCTTTCAGAGATTTTGGGGTATCCTTTAATATTTATCACCGCACTTCTTCAGAAACTCATCATGATACTGCTGCCGGATTCTTCAGAACTCTTTATGATAAGGGTGTTTTTAATGAAGAAGAAACTGAACAATATTTTGATGAAAAAGCCGGTCAGTTTTTAGCCGACAGATATATTATCGGGACCTGTCCAAATTGTGGAAACGAGGAAGCTTATGGTGATCAATGTGAAAAGTGCGGTACTTCTCTTAGTCCGACTGAACTGATCAATCCACGATCTACTTTATCAGGAGCTCAGCCAGTTTTAAAGAAAACCAGAAACTGGTTTCTTCCTTTGGATAAAATGCAGCCTCAGATAGAAGCTTATATCGACTCCCATAAGGAATGGCGTGCAAATGTGTACGGGCAATGCAAATCATGGCTTAGCGGAGGCCTGCATCCGCGTGCGATGACCCGTGACCTCGAATGGGGGGTTAAAGTTCCGGTTGAAGGAGCTGACGGAAAAGTATTGTACGTTTGGTTCGAAGCACCTATCGGGTATATCTCTGGCACCAAAGATCTTTGTGACCCTGACTTAAGTGCTGAGAAAAAAGCAGATTATTATTTTAATGAAGCGCTTAAACCCACAGATGAGTGGGAGAAATACTGGTATGCTGAGGATACTAAACTGGTTCATTTTATAGGCAAGGATAATATTGTATTCCATTGTATCATATTCCCTGCAATACTGATGGCACATGGGCAGTACCACCTCCCTGATAATGTACCGGCCAATGAGTTTTTGAATCTTGAAGGTGATAAGATCTCTACATCCAGAAACTGGGCTGTTTGGTTGCATGAGTATCTTCAGGATTTTCCAAATAAACAGGATGTATTGCGATACGTATTAACCGCAACTGCACCCGAGACCAAAGACAATGATTTTACCTGGAAAGATTTTCAGGCACGGAATAATAATGAACTTGTTGCCATTTTCGGAAATTTTGTAAACCGTGTATTGGTTTTATCCCATAAGTATTTTGACGGAAAGGTATTGATGGGCTCTGAACTTACATCTGTGGATCGTGGAGTCCTGGAAGAACTAAAAGAATATCCTGCAAGGATTGCATCATCCATTGAGCAATATCGTTTCAGGGAAGCTTTAGGCGAGTTTATGAATCTGGCCCGTTTAGGAAATAAATATCTGGCGGATGCTGAACCCTGGAAACTAATTAAGACGGATGAAGAGCGCGTAAAAACAATCCTGAATATTGGATTGCAGATTACCTCTAATCTTGCCATTCTGGCACAGGCACTCCTTCCTTTCAGTTCCGATAAATTATTTCAAATGCTGAACCAGGATAAACTGGAATGGGACAAAGCCGGAAATGCTGATTTGCTGCCAATCGGGCATCAACTTAATGAGGCAAGTTTACTTTTTGAAAAGATTGAGGATGAAGCAGTTGAAACACAAATTAAAAAGTTGATGGATAGCAAAAATGCCAATGAACTGGCAAACAGGAAGGCTGAAGATTCAAAACCAAACATCAGTTTTGACCAGTTTGCGGCTATGGATATCCGGGTCGGGACGATTCTGACGGCTGAAAAAGTCGCAAAAACAAAAAAATTGTTAAAACTTCAGATCGATACCGGGATAGATCAGCGTACCATTGTTTCGGGAATTGCAGAATATTTTGAACCCGAAAATATCATTGGCAAACAGGTTTCAGTATTGATCAATCTGGAGCCCCGCGAGATAAAAGGAATATTATCGCAGGGAATGATTCTAATGGCTGAAAATTCGGATGGAAATCTTAGTTTTGTGGCTCCTCCACCAGGCATGAATAATGGCAGCGTGATAAGGTAAATATTAGTCCCGTTTCTACGGGATACATTATAAAAAATTTAGGTCCCGTAGTTCAACGGATAGAATAGAAGTTTCCTAAACTTTAGATGTGGGTTCGATTCCCGCCGGGACCACACATAACACATGACATTTCAATTTCTGTAACTAGTCTAATCTCACCAGGCTGCAGCTCCCAATGAAAAACAGGCCCGGGTAAAATAAACCTTGCCGGAGGAGGTATCTTCCGGCTATTCATAATTTGATTCAGA
The DNA here is from genome assembly GCA_036676565.1 of Pedobacter sp. Taxonomy (GTDB): domain Bacteria; phylum Bacteroidota; class Bacteroidia; order Sphingobacteriales; family Sphingobacteriaceae; genus Daejeonella. Next base: position 155,331 of record JAKFCP010000022.1, on the reverse strand, counting down.
ACGCAATTTCTTGCCGGAAATACTCCGGAGGAAAGGGTTGAACCAGCCCATAATACACAGGTATTGATTTCCAAAATCAAATCATTGCGGTTCCTAAGCCTTACCAGATCGGTTATAACCGTATTTTTTCCTCTTCCTTATATCGAACTCAGGTTAATTTAGAAAACGACCTCCACATTTTACAGCATACTGTCTTTCTAAGTCCACACAACAACCATTCTGTCATTATTCTGTAATACATCAAACTTATTTTTAAAAATGATAGTATTACTATTATATTTGCATGTAAAATATTCAAATATGAAAACATTACTTCAAAATATTAGGCCAGAGATCCAGGATGGCATCTTTCTTAAGAATCCTGAAAGCTCAGTTTTGGGCAAAAGGATTGTTAAAGAAGGTGTTTTACTGATAGATGAAATTGGTTTTGAAGCCTTTACTTTTAAGAAACTAGGAGAAAGAATTCAAACCAACGAAAGTTCTGTCTACAGGTATTTCGAGAACAAACATAAGTTCCTGCTTTACATTTCTTCATGGTACTGGAGTTGGATGGAATGTCGACTTGTTTTTGAAACCGCAAATTTAGCGGATGTAAATGACCAGCTTATCAAGGCTGTTTTACTGGTAACAGAGGATACAGCCGATGATATATCAAGTGATTATATTGATGAATCTGTTTTAAAAAGGATTATAATATCAGATTTTACTAAAACATTTCTAACCAAGGAAGTAGATGATGAAAACCGTGAGGGTTTTTTCAAGATTTACAAACGGGTAATTTATAGAATCACCGAAATAATAAAAGAAGTTAATCCGGCTTATCCCTTTCCTGAGAGCCTTGCCAGTAATATCGTAGAAGGTGCCATGCATCAGCATTTTTTAAAGCAGCACTTCAAAACAATCACAAGCTGTAATGAATCTGTATCTCCTGCTGACTTTTATATAAATATGGTTAACAATCTACTAATCAAATCAATATGACACCTTTAAAACGTTTTTATAACTTATTAAAGCTGGATAGAAAAGACGTATATCAGATTATAATTTATGCTGCCTTTTCAGGCCTGATCAGCCTTTCACTTCCGTTAGGTATTCAGGCGATTGTAAATTTTATACAGGGTGGGCAGATTAGCGTTTCATGGAAAGTGCTTATATTGATAGTGACGCTGGGTGTTGCCATGGTTGGTATTCTGACACTTATGCAATTGCGAATTACTGAAAACCTGCAGCAGAAAATATTCATCCGTTCATCTTTTGAGTTTGCATATCGCTTGCCGAAGATTTCTTTTAAGGCATTATATGATGAATACCCTCCTGAAATTGCGAACCGGTTTTTCGACACACTTGCGATACAAAAAGGTACGTCAAAATTATTGCTTGAGTTTACAACAGCTCTCTTACAGGTGGGTTTAGGTCTGATCCTGCTATCTCTTTATCACCCTTTTTTCATACTATTTGGGATAGTGCTGTTGATTATGCTTTATATAATATTCAAATTTTCATTTGATAAAGGTTTATATACCAGCCTGAAGGAATCAAGTTATAAATACAAGGTAGTTTATTGGCTTCAGGAAATTGCACGTAATAAGAACAGTTTTATTAAAAAAAATAATTTTGACTATGCTTTAAATAAGAATGATCAATTAGTAAATAACTATCTGCATTATCGTGAGAAACATTTTAATGTAATTCAAACACAATTTTCCCAACTAATAATTTATAAGGTATTAATTACAGCCGGACTTTTATTAGTAGGTGGTTATTTGGTTTTGGACCAAAAAATGAATATCGGTCAGTTTGTGGCAGCCGAAATTATTATCTTATTAATAATCAATTCTGTTGAAAAGCTGATAGTTGGTCTTGAGACTTTGTATGACGTTCTCACAGCTGTAGAGAAGATAGGTTTGGTTACAGATCTGGAAATTTATGAAAGTAATAAAAAACCTGAATCTGATTTATCAGAAACTCATTTAACCATAGAAACTGTTGATATGTACTTCAGGTATCCTGATGATGACAAGGATACCATTAAAAGTATCAACCTTAAAATTACTCCGGGTGAAAAGGTCTTTGTTGCAGGTGTAAATAATTCAGGAAAAACTACCCTTGTTAGATTACTTTCAGGATATCTGACTCCCTCCTCTGGAATTATTTATATGAATGAAAGTGTTATGAAAAGATCCGAAAGTGGATACTATAAGAATTATACCGGGCTGGTTATGCAGGATGATACACTGTTTGAGGGATCTTTATTAGAAAACCTGACATTCAACAACCCAAAAGTTAGTAATGAAGATATAAAATGGGCATTGGATGCGGTTGGATTGACGGTAATAGTTAAAAGGCTTCCCAATGGTCTGGATACGATAATAAATTCTGATGGCAGGCATTTAACAAGATCTGTAATTCAGAAAATTATGATTGCCAGAGCAATAATTAGCCGTCCGAAAGTTCTGTTTCTTGAAGAACCTACAATAAGCATGGATCCAAGGGCTGCCAGACAGATAATTGACTTTCTTGTAAGTCCTGAAAATAATTGGACAATAATTGTATCATCAATTGATGAATACTGGAAAAAGGCTTGTAACAGAGAAATAGATATGAACAATGGAGAAATTGTCAGGGATATAAAAACAGTTGCAAATGCTTAATATATCAGATAACAACCCGGTAAAAATGGATGATGGTACAGGATATGAGACCATCAGGGTACTGAACAACAGACCGCATTACAAAATACTAAACAGGATAATTTGGTTTATTTGCCTGGTAAATTTTATTGGGCTGTTTTTGCCCTGGACACAAAACATAAGAGGGGGTGGTTCTGTTACTACCCTGAAGCCTGATCAGCGTCCACAAACTATCCATACTGCAATTGCAGGGAGAGTTGAAAACTGGTATGTTAAAGAAGGCGACTTCGTAAATAAGGGCGATACAATTGTATTCATTTCTGAGATTAAAGAGGAATATTTTGATCCCAATCTGGTTCGGAACACTAATCAACAGGTTGAGGCAAAAAAGATGGCACAGGGGTCTTATGATAGTAAAGTGCTTGCGCTGGAAAGTCAGATGGAATCTTTGGGTATGGAACTTAATCTCAAACTTGAGCAGGGAATGAATAAAATAAAACAAGCTCAATTAAAGGTGCAAAGCGACAGTATGGACCTGGAGGCTGTAAACACACAATTGATCATTGCTAAAACCCAATTTAACCGGGCTGAAGCACTTAATCTTGATGGGTTGAAACCACTTAGTGATGTGGAAGAAAAGAGGCTAAAACTTCAGGAATCACAGGCCAAAATTATAACACAGCAGAATAAGTTACTGGCTTCTAAAAATGAACTCATTAATTCCAAAGTGGAAATAAATAGGATCAAAGCGGAGTATAGCGAGAAAATATCAAAAGCGAACAGCGAAAAATTTACTGCCATAAGCAGTTCTTATGATACAGAAGCTCAGGTAACAAAACTTGAAAATCAATCTATCAACTACAGTATACGTAACGGTCTTTATTATATCAGGGCACCTCAAAGTGGTATTGTAAATAAGACATTGCTCAGTGGTATCGGAGAAACGATTAAAGAGGGAACTGCGGTTGTGAGTATCATGCCGGCCAAATATGATATTGCTGTAGAAACCTATGTAAATCCGGTGGATCTTCCATTAATAAAGAAAGATTCCAGAATGAGGGTTTGGTTTGATGGATGGCCTACTATTATATTTTCAGGATGGCCCGGCATGTCATATGGTACATTTGGAGGAAGGGTAGTTGCTATTGAGAACTTTATAAGTCCGAATGGAAAGTACAGGATTTTAATTTCACCTGATAAAAATGAGGAGCCTTGGCCTAAAGAATTAAGTATCGGAGCCGGTGCACAAACCATAGCCCTATTAGAAAATGTACCGATTTGGTATGAGATATGGCGAAACCTTAATGGCTTCCCACCAAATTATTATAATTCTCAAACAGCGAATAAAACAGTGTCAAATAAAAACGATGAAAAGAAATAAGCTATGAAACTATTTTATAGGCTTTTTATTTTCCTTACGATAATACAGGTTCCTGCTTTTGCCCAGGAGTTTAATCAGGAAGTGCTGAGTTTCAGGGAATATTTGGGTTATGTAAAAAAATATCATCCGCTTGTAAGCCGGGCAAACATAGAAATAGACAAAGCTCAGGCAGCTTTAATGCAGGCAAGAGGAGGATTTGACCCTAAAATTGAGTTAGATTTTGATAATAAGCAATTTAAGGGAACTCAATACTACTCTATTTTAAACAGCAGTTTTAAAATTCCTACCTGGTATGGTATAGAAGTAAAAGCAGCATTTGATGATGCTAATGGGTTTTATTTGAATCCACAAAATTCAGCCCCGAATCAGGGAATTACTTCTCTGGGTTTAAATGTACCTCTGGCACAGGGTCTGTTTATTAACCAACGAATCGCAGACCTTAGAAAGGCCAAATTGCAGATTCAATTGAGTGAATCACAGCGGCGTCTGTTAAGTTTGGATATTCTGTATAATGCTTCTATTGCTTATTTTTCCTGGTTAAAGCATTTTAATGAAGTTGAAATGTACAAGGAATACCTTCATTATTCCCGGGATCGATATAAAGGGGTGCTTAAACTTATACAGCAGGGAGATAAACCGGCAATTGACAGTATTGAGACAGGTATTGCAGTAAAAAACCGTCAACTGAATTTAGAAAATGCAATACTCAAATTAAACAAAGCCCGGCTTGAGCTTGCCAATTATTTATGGATAAATGGAACACCAATTGAACCTGCGGAAAATCTGAAACCCGAAATAAACCTGATAGCTAACATAGAAGGTATCTTAAGTACAGGTGATTTGTATGATACTCAGGATATTATTGCCGGCCATCCAAAACTGAAAATGATGGAGACTAAAATAAGTATGCTTGATGTTGAAAGAAAACTGAAAGCCAATTATTTGCTTCCAAAGATTGATTTGGGGTACTATTACCTTTCGGAACCTTTGTATTTTAACTCTTTCCGTGAGGATGATTATAAAGTAGGGATAAACTTTTCCTTTCCGATATTCCTTAGGGAAGAAAGGGGGGCACTTAATTTAGCTAAGCTTAAATTGAAAGAAACCAGATTTGAATTACAGCAGGAAAGATTACAGATCAAAAATAAGATTGATGCACAACAAGTTGAGAAAACGTCATTTAAAAAACAGGCCGGCTTGATAGGTAATCTGGTAAAGGACTATCAGAAGATGCTGGAAGCCGAGGAACGTCTCTTCTCATTTGGAGAGAGTTCAATTTTTGTACTTAACTCCCGTGAAAACAATCTGATATCTGCAAAAATTCAGCAGATTGATTTGGAAAATAGTTTTCTGGTCAGCAATGCAGATCTGTTTAAAATATTGGCTACTGAAAACTAAGTCATGGAATAGCCCGGAAATTTATTTAATCAGGCCGATGATAATTATCCCCAATAATATTTAATTTGTCAGAAGCACAAAATGCAAAATATTCATATCCAATGCAGAAGCCTATTGTTTTATTACTACTTTAGGACTCTGTTATTAAAAAATTAATTGAATTAAGCTGAATGTCTTACCAATACATTTGAACTAATTTATTGCTTCAATAAATTGTCTGTTAAGACCAGCAACATTTAAAATAATCTTCCTTTCTTTATCAATCATGAAAAAATTATTAATCATTTGCCTTCTACTTGTTTCCCAACTAAGTTTTGCTAAAAAAGCCGACAATCGCTATTTTGAACTAAGAGTTTATTATTGCAATCCGGGCAAACTGGACGCTTTAATTGACAGGTTCAGGGATCATGCGGTTCCATTGTTTAAAAAGCATGGAATTGACGGACTAGGTTATTGGGTACCGACCAATAATCCGGATAATGCATTCTATTATCTGATGGCATATCCAAGCAAAGAAGCAAGGGATGCATCCTGGAAAGAGTTCGGAAAAGATCCACAGTGGCAGGAAGCTGCTAAAAAGTCTGAAGAAAATGGAAAATTAATTGCGCGTGCAAACATTTATTTTCTTAAGGCGACAGATTTCACACCTAAAATTAAACCTTCAAAGGGTTCAGCAATGCGCATATTTGAAATGCGTATTTATACAGCAATGCCAGAAAAACTTCAGAATCTCGAGAACAGATTTCGGGATCATACCATGAAGATCTTTAAGAACAATGGCATGCAGAATGTAGCTTATTTTACAACTATTGAAAAAGATCCGGCTGATCAGGCTAAACTTCTGTATTTCCTGGCTTATCCGGATGAAGCAGCAGGTAAACTGGCATGGCAAAATTTCCGTAAAGATCCTGAATGGATAAAGGCAAGTACTGCCTCTGAAGTAAATGGTAAACTGGTAGAAAAGGTTGAATCCGTTTATATGAAACCTATGGACTTTTCGAAGTTAAAATAATCACATTTGAACGCGAATCAATGTAAAATGGCTCTGTATTTACAGAGCCATTTTTTTTCCCTATTAAATTGCTTTTATTGCAATACTGCTGTTAGGTTCAAAATCAATGCGGATAAAACCTGGTTCAGATTCAATGATTTTTACTTTCCCGCTGATCTTATATTCAAATTTTCCAAAAGGTGATTTTACTTTCAGGTTTCCACCTTTTTCTGATTGAATACTGAGTACCTCAACTTTTCCGCTCTTCCTTTCAGCACTAACCAGAAATGCGCCTTCAGCTCTTAGGGTCTTAAATGATACATCGTTCCAGCCGGCAGGGATAGCCGGAAATATTTCGAGAAAGCCAGCATGAGACTGGATCAGCATTTCCTGTAATCCGGCAGCGAAAGCAAAGTTTCCTTCCAGGGTGAATGGACGATAAACAAAATCAGAATAACCGGATTTTGTCTGATCTCCATTTAGATGAAAGCTATTGGCCGAGCAAAATGCAGTGGAGAAAATTGTTAATGCTTTTGCTGCACCATTTCCATCTTTTGCTCTTGCTTTTAGGTTACCCAGCCAGGCATAGGAATATCCGCACCATAATTTCGGGCCAACATCATCCAGTAATTTGATACTCGAACGGATTATGTTTTTTGCCTGATCAGAATCCTCCCATTTGATTAATCCAAGTGGGTGGATGGCCATGGTATTTGAAAAATGGCGATGAGATTCATTGTATGGGAAATCAGGAGAAATCATCAGCTCCTTATTTTTTGAAATAGCAAGATCAGGTAATTGCTGATAAATTTTATCCCAATGCATGGCTTCTTCCACAAGGTTCAACTCTCTTGCCAGCTCAGCTGCGGTTTTAAAATTAAACTGCATGAGTGACAGGTCGTAATTGGTTGTTTTAGTAAACCAGGCTGTACTTTTGTTATCATTGATCTCCGGACTAGAACTGATCACCAGTTTACGCTTTCCGGTTTCAGTATCGAGTACTGAAATTTGTTCCAGAAAGGTAGCTGTGGATTTTATCCAGGGATAGGCTTTATTTTTCAGGAAATCCTTGTCCATGCTGTATCGCCATTGCAGATAATAGTGTTGTGATATCCATGCAGACACAGTTGGAGAAAGTGAATACTGAATCCATCCACCCATTTCAGTTCCATTTAAGGTAGTGACCCCGGGAACCGCTATCCCTTCTTTGCCAAAGAATAGTTTGGTATAGCGTTTATAGTTTTCCTTATTGAGTTCAAAATGATCAAGGTAGCCCATTGCTAGTTCAAGGTGATTGCCACTATAAGACGGCCAATAGCTGAGTTGGGTATTCAAATCATGATGATAATCTCCTTTCCAGGGTGGGATCCGGCCATTGTCAGCCGACCAGATTGCCTGTAAAGAAATTGGTGGTGCATTCTGGCGGGCTGTTGACCCAAATTTATACTGCTCCATTTCCCATTGATGCTGCAGCGTTTGATCAGGAACCTGAAGATCAGATTTAGCCCAAAATTTCGACCACCAGGCCAGATGAGTCTTTCTGTCCTGATCATATCCTGCATTCAGTTTTTGCTGTAAATTCAAAAGATCCAGATTGCTTTTAAAAACATCGGGATTAGTTCTTATTGTCCAGACACCCTCCACAGTCCTGGCGTTTAGCTTTTTCCATGTTACAATCACATCGTAAGAGAAAGCACCCCAACCTTTTTGATGGTAAATGATACTGTTGGTTTTTCTCTCGATACTTCCTTGTTCGTATCCCAGACGCCCAAGATCATCGCCTCCAACCGGATCCCCACTTACTTTAACAGCCTTCTGATAAGATGGTGGAATCAATTCAATATCAAACTCATTCGAAAGGTTTTCAAATCTGAACCAGCCCACAGGATCTACGGCATGTATATAGGAATATAATTTGGTACCGTTCTTCCAGCTAATTTCGGATGTAGCTTCATCGAGGTTTAATTTAGCATCTAAAAGACTAAGTCCTTTCGTAAAATTAAACTCAATTGCCGCTCCGGGAATTTTTGTTGGAGCCGGTTCCCTGTCATAAGGATGATCAAAATATTCCTGAACCGGTTTATAATTATCATTCAATCTTTGTTCTACAATCCATTGGTAGCTAAACTCTTTGCGATGCAGTCCTTTCATCGGCCGGCTATCCCAAAGATCTGCACGATCTAATGCAAAGCGTATAGTTTTATCTTTCTCCCAGATCAATGAACCGATCATACCATTTCCCAGTGGGATTGCTTCATCCCATTGTTGAGGTAAGGGATTGAAAGCATGAAGTCTGGGCTGAGCCAATACTGCAGATGTCAGAATAAAGGATATTAACAGAAAAACTAAATTGATTCTGGTTTTTTTGATGGGATTGATCATAGAAAAAATCATTATTTACTGAATTCAGATTTTTTGTTTTAACGTGCTGGCATTCTGTTCTTAACCGGACTAAGTTCTGTTTTTGACAAATTACCTAAAGCACCCGAAAATTCAATCCATTTTGGATAGGTATCGCTCAGCAATCCCGAACCCGGTGAGGTGCAAATTGCCTGAGCTGAGTAGAATTGGGTAAACAATATGAATTTCTTTTGAAATTGATTGAAACTGGGAGTTTGATATGCATTTCCTCCCTTTATACCAATATCTCCATAACCCATATCATCAACGTAGATAAGAATAATATTAGGTTTCTGGTTCTGAGAAATCACATTGGATGTAAACAGAAGCATTGTGGTACAGAAGAGCAGAGTAATTTTTAACATTCTCATTTTAAATGTTGATTGAAATTTCCTGACTTAAAGAATCGTCATGAATCAGAGATCCATCATTAATTGTTCTTAAATTTAATCACGGTATAATATTTGTTACAATATAAACGTTATTTGATTTTATTTGAACCAACCGGAGTGAAAAAGATTCTTTTCATAACTCTTTTATCTGTTCATCTGCTGGGAAACACTGATTTCATTCAGGTGTTTCGACTGCCTATGTTATTGGTTCATTATCAAAATCACCTCAAAGAAAATAATCGTCTTGATCTGATCTATTTTCTGAGTTCACATTATAGTTCACAAGGTGATGGAATAAGTTCTGATGATAAAGAGGAGAAGGAAATGCCTTTTATGCAGAACAATCAAAGGAGTATAAATATTAGCCTGGTCAATTTGTCTGATTTGTTTCTGGTACCGCCCGCGTTTAAATATTTAAATACTAAACATACCATTTTTCAGCAGTTCTATATCTCTGATATTCATACGCTCTCTTTGTTGAGACCCCCGATTAGCCTGAGCTAAGTTTTAAGCTTTTTTAACATTTTTACCAACCTTTCTTTTATTAATTAAGCAGCTTTTTATTCGCTGTTATTAATCTTTTATATGAAAAAATACATCATTTTTTCTGTGCTTTTTGCATGGATAACTATCTCATATACTTCATGTAAGCATGAAGTCCCGACTCTATCTGAACTTGAGTCTCAGTTGCCGGCTGTTTCGGTATCATGCAGTACCGATACCATTTATTTTGCCAACACTATTCAACCCCTGCTGATCTCAAATTGTGCAATGAGTGGTTGCCACGATGCTATAAGTCACAAGGAGGGGATAAACCTTACTACCTACAGCGGGGTAATGAGGGAGGTAAATGCCGGCAATGCTGCGAAAAGCAGTTTATATAAATCGATGATTGAAACGGGCAATGATCGTATGCCTCCACCACCGGCAGCGGCCTTTACTTCAACCCAATTAGCTCAGGTAAGAACCTGGATAAATCAGGGGGCAAGAAATAACGGTTGCAGCAGCTGTGATTCAAGCAGTTTTAAATTCGCTGCTAACATTAAACCAATAATCGCCAATAAATGTCAGGGTTGTCATAATCCTAATTCCCTTGGGGGTGGTATAGATCTTTCTACCTACAATGCAATTAAAGCATCGGCAACGAGCGGAAAATTGTACGGTTCCATTACCTGGGCCAGCGGATTTTCAAAAATGCCACAAGCCGGAAAACTTCCAACCTGCGAGATCAGCCAGATTAAGAAATGGATCGATGCGGGATCTTTAAACAATTAAAATAATAACATGAAAAATATATTTAAACTCTCCGGAATTCTGCTCTTTCTTTTTCTGCTAAATTCCTGTTATTACGATAAAGAAGACCAGCTATATCCCTCATCAGGTATTTGCGATACCAGTATTCCTGCAACCTACACTGCAACCATTGTACCCATGCTTCAGCAGTATTGTTATAGTTGCCATGGAGGCACTGCCACATTGGGAGGCGGCATACCGATGGGTACCTATGCCTCAGATAGAGCAATGGCATTAAATGGATCACTTTATGGTTCAATTGCACATGCATCAGGCTACTCAGCAATGCCAAAAGGCGGCAATAAGTTAACTGCCTGCCAGTTAGCTAAGGTCAAGCAATGGGTTGATGGGGGTAGTTTAAACAATTAATAGAAATGTCATGAAATATAAAATAATACTACTTGCCACGGTGCTAATTGTTATTGCTGCCGGAGCATATTTTTATGTTAATCGCAAGACTCAATCACTAAATGATAGTAAGGCTGATTATAAAATAAGTGCAATTAAGTTCCTCGAAGAATACAGTTCTGATCAGGTTCTGTCTGATAAAAAATATCTGGGTAAAATCATTCAGGTTGATGGAAATCTTAAAGACATAGAGAAAGATGATAAAGGCTTTTTAACTTTTGTTTTAGGTGATCTCAGATCCATGTCATCGGTAAGGTGCAGTATTGACACAACGGTGGTCTTTGATGAATCTGCCTATCCAGTTGGAACTGTAGTATCAATAAAGGGAGAATGTACAGGTTTTAATGCCGATGACCTTGGATTGGGTGCTGATATAGTACTTAATCGTTCAGTAATTATTCAAAATAAAAATTAAGATTATGAAAAAGATTCTTTTGGTTGCTATAGCACTATTCCTTGGAGCTTCTACAAATGCTCAGGACAAATATTTTACAAAAAATGGAACCATAACTTTTGATGCTACGACCTCAACTTCACCCGAAAAGGTTGCAGCAGTCAACAAGTCTGTAACCTGTGTATTAGACAGTAAAACAGGCAATACCCAGTTTTCCGTTTTAATGAAGGGCTTTGAGTTCGAGCAGGCCCTGATGCGAGAACATTTTCACGAAAACTATCTTGAAAGTGAGAAATTTCCAAAGGCCTTGTTTAAAGGTCAGATTTTAAACCCCACTCAGATTAATTATTCAAAAAATGGTATTTATGATGTCAATGTAAAGGGCCAGCTTACTATACATGGTCAAACAAAGGATGTCGAAACCAATGGGAAAGTTTCGGTTAACGATGGCAAAGTTTCCATTGCAGCAAAGTTTGCAGTTCTTCTGAATGATTATGGAATTGAGGTTCCCCGTTTGGTATCGGATAAGGTTGCAAAATCAGCAAGTATAAAAGTGGATTGCAGCCTGCAGGTACTTGGTAATTAATCAGTCCCAACATATACAGGAATAAATAAACAATTATTTATATGAAAAGAATTGGCAATACATTAAAATTACTGATACTGCTTTTACTTGTTTGGACTAAAGTGAGTGCTCAGGAAGAAGATCTGTTAAAACTTGTAGGAGAGGATAAACCTGAAAAAGAGATCGTAAAGAATGCGTTCAAGGCCACGCGCGTTATTAATTCCCAGTCGATGGAATTCCTGTCTCCGGGAACAATGGACTTTATTATTCTGCACCGCTTTGGCCAGATCAGCGAAGGCATGAGTAATTTTTTTGGCCTGGATCAGGCAAGCATGAGAATGGCTCTTGATTTTGGCCTGAGGGATAATCTGATGGTGGGAATAGGAAGAAGTACCTATAAAAAGGAATTAGATGGCTTTATCAAGTATGCACCGATCAGACAATCGACCGGGGCGAACAGTTTTCCTGTAACTATTGCAATTTCCGGGGGTACCACATTGAATACTTTGCCATGGTCTGATCCGGCAAGGCAGAATTATTTTACCTCCAGAATGGCTTATTATACGCAGGTAATCATTGGAAGAAAGTTCAGTGATAAATTTAGCCTGCAGCTGAGTCCTACAATGGTACATCAGAATCTGGTGGCCAGCTCAAGCATGCCTAATGATGTTTTTGCAGCCGGGATAGGTGGCCGTTATAAGCTGACAAAAAGGATGGCATTAACATGGGATTACTCGTATTTGTTATATGGAGTTGATATGGACCTCTATAATAATCCGCTATCAATTGGTGTAGATATTGAAACCGGTGGTCACGTTTTTCAACTGCATTTTTCAAATTCAACAGGGATGAATGAAAGAGCATTTCTCACTGAAACTACCGGAAGCTGGGATAAAACCGAAATCAGATTTGGATTTAATTTATCCAGAATGTTCCAGCTCAAGAAAAAGAAGGATGCAGAAAAAGAATGATTAATCAGTTAAAATTAAGTTAAAATAAATAACCCTTGATTAAATTATTTAATCAAGGGTTATTTACATGGAGAGAATCTTAATTATTTCGGTACAGCGTTTTTCTCAATATAGTCAGGCAGCACTGAAACCGGATTACCAATATAATGGTAAGCTTCAGCCCACTCCAGTCCGTATTTCTTACCAACTTCCCGGTCTGATGGAGTACCTCTTTGAGTTAAAGAGTCTTTATCGAGCACAAAATGCTTCACATAGTTAAAGTCTGCCGATTCATCTGTATCCCCAAGTATTGGTAATTTTTTACCCTGTTCAGCCAATCTCTTTCTGATTCTTGAGCCATTATTACCTCCGGGGCCCTGAGTGGTGATTACAACGTTGCTTTCAACCTTTTTATCAATATGTTTCGATATGTCAACAATCCGGTTTACCAGTTGCGGACCTCTGGCGAAGTAATAGCGTTCTTTTACACCATAAGGTTTAACCGCATCCAGTTGTTCGGGATAATCTACACTGCCCGACATCCACCTTGCAGCTTCAACCGCCTGGGCAGTTACATAATGATCCGGATTTTCTTCGTAATGTCCCCATGGATCATAACTGAAAATGGTATCTACTTTCAAAAGCCTGAACAGAAATATTAGCCTTCCCTTTATTTCCTGGGTATTGTATTCATCCATACGGTGGTTACGGTATCCAAGATTATATACTTTTTTTAGTCCCAGAACTTTGGCTACTTTATCATTATCCCTTTCATTGTTCAGAACCCTGTCACCATCGGTTCCACCACCTGCTGCATCATCATTTGTGGTTCTGATCAGATACCCGGTATATCCTTCACTAATCAGTTTTGCGATGGTGCCACCTGCAAATAAAGTAGAGTCGTCAACATGCGGTTGGATTACTGCCAGAACTTTTCCCTCATGGGGTCTTCCGGATAAACTTCTCTCAATAACAATTCCATCATCTTCTGCCATTTTATTGGCTTCGGCTTCAGTTTTAGGGGCAATTTCAGCTGCCTTTGCTTCTGAGCCCAGTAGGCTAGCATAGGTTGCCGGTATTATTGCACCAGCTGCCAGTCCACTGCTTATAAATTTTCTTCTTTCCATATTAGCATATTTTCTATTTCTAATATAGATATTCCTGAGTTTATAAAAAGTTTATAAATAAAAAAGCTACCCTTTGAGGAGTAGCTTTATAATGGCTTTGTTGAAATTTTAAAAGTTTCCCGGACCAGCGCCTCCAGGTCTCATCCAGGGACCACCGCCACCAGGCCTCATCCCGGGGCCTCTTTCCTGTTGTTGTTCAGGTTGTTTCCCGCTGAATTTTTGCAGTCTCATCGTAAAGCTTAACATGAAATATCTTGATAAACGATTGCTCTGGCTATCAGTAATCACATTTCCTGTTACAGAACGGGAAACACTTGTATTTTCATTGAGCAGGTCAAATCCCTGAAATCTTAAGGATGCACGTTTATCTTTAAAGAATTGCTTTTCGAGATAAGTATTGATAATAAATGGATTAACGGCTAATGAGCTGCTGTATCCATTATTAAATGATTTACTAAGATCGGAGCCAAGCAGCCATGTTTTCAGAAAGTAAACCCTGCTGTTAAAATTCAGTGAGTAGGTTGAAACCTTCGTATTGTTATTGGTAATGGCATCATTCGTGTTCGTATTTAAGCTGTATCTCAATCCCGGATTGAACTCAAGATTCTTGTTTGGATTGATCTGCATGTTCAGACCTTGCGAAAAGATCCAGTTCTTACCGGTATTCTTTACATTATCAGTGTAGGAAATGTTGTTAATATAATTCGCTGATCCGTTGAATGAGAATACATATTTCTTTTCCTTGAAAGGTTTGGAGAAATTATAGAACGCGTTGGCGGTATAATAACCATCTGTGTTAAGATAGCGGGTTTCCTGAACCAGACCAACTGCCGGATCCATAGATCGTATGATGTTCGAAACGATCTTATTTTCCGTAAAGTTTCCGGATACATTAAAAAATAACACATCTCCGGAATTGAAATTGAAATTATTATACCTGAAAGTAAGGAAATGTGAGAATTCAGCTCCAAGATTTGGATTTCCATAAACAGGGTACTGTGGGTTTGAAATATCCGGTGTTGGCTGTAACTGAATATAGGTTGGTTCATTTGCCCGGCCAAAGTAAAATGCATTTACTGTCCTCGTCCTAGAGAAATTATAGGAGTAACGTGCAGATGGGATAATGTTAAAGCCTGTATTTCTGTTTGGAGTAGTTACACCATTAACCACGGATCTGCCCTCCAGAACACTGGGCTGAGCACTTAGACCAAACGAATAATTGTACTTTTTCTCATTAAACCTGTAATTCACTCCAAACCTGTTGGTACTGAATGAATAATTAAAATCATTGCTCAGGCTTGTATTATAACTATAAGTTCCACCCGGAGTAATATCATAGGTTTCCCTTTCATTTCTGTAGGTTGTAGTGCTATGATTATAATTGAACTCCAGATTTGATTTTAAGCTAAGGGGCTCATTATAAGACAGGTTAGTATTAATGTTGGAATTTCTGTTGTTATCGTATAATTCCTGATTTCTATAAACATTGGTGTTTCCACCCCCGACAATATAATTGATATATTGTGTCAGCTGATCATCTTCCTGTTTGGTTTTGGCATTATTAGCTGAAGCAAATAAGGATAGATTTCTTCCTCTTTTTTTAAGTCTATGGTTCAGCAAAAGAGTCGCTCCGAAATTCGGATTTTTTGAATCCGTAGTATTGAGAGTTGTACCGTCAGAACTAAGTCTGCCATTATCATATTGTAAATAGCTTGTATTGCCATTATCCAGTGAGGATCCATAGCTGAATGAAGGACTGAACTTAATAAAGTTTACACTATCCGGACGGTATTCAAGATTCCAGCCGAAGCGGTGATTATTGTTGATCAGATTTTTTAATGAATTCTGATTAGTTGATATCAGTGAATTCTGAAAATTGTTTTGCTGCAGCTGGTCACTTATCACGTCGTTATCTCTATTCGAAAAACTATAATTTCCGTATGAACTTACTTTTTTACCATAATCCTTACGATAATTAAGTCCGATGGATCCAACTGAAGTAAGTCCGTCACTGTTGTTTCCACCCCCCTGGAAGCCACCACCTCCCATACCGCCGCCACCCTGGAAGCGCATGCCACCACCTCCACCACCGCCAACATTCTGAACACGGGCACCACCACCGCCACCTCCAAATCCACCGCCACCACCGAAATTGAATACCGAGCTATTGGTATTGTTCAGATTACCGATAAATGAAAACTGTTCAGAATTATTATAGGTATTAGCCGTAAGTGAAGCCTGATAGCGTTCTTTATCACCCCCTCCAACTGTACCTCTGGCGAAATAGCCTTTGTTTTTATCTGCCCTAATTGTGAAGTTCAGAATCTTTTCAGGATCTCCGTTTCTGATCCCGGTCAGGTTTGCCTGATCTCCATAGTCGTCGATGATCTGAGCAGATTCAAGGATATCTGCGGGAAGTTGCTGGGTAGCTGTTTTAACATCGCCACCAAAAAAATCTTTTCCGTTTATCCGTACTCTCGTAACCGACTTACCCTGGGCGGTAACATTTCCATCTTTATCTACCTCAACTCCAGGTAGTTTCTTTAGGAGGTCCTCAGCCAGTGCATTTTCCCGGAGAGGATAATCAGAGGCCCTGTAAATGACAGTATCCTCTTTTATAGTTACTGAAGGAGTACCTGAAATCACAATTTCTGAAAGCACCCTGCTCTCAGCTTTCAGACTGATTGGGTCTAGTTTAATCGGCGTGTCTCCATCTTTGTATAAAAATCGTTTATTTAAGGGCCTGTAGCCTAAACTTGATACAGTTAAAAGGAAAGTGGAGGATTTAACAGCTTTGAAAATAAAGTTTCCATCAGCATCAGTTCTGGTAAATAAAGTGTCTTTACCGGCAATGTATTTCACTGTAGCAGCGATGATACTGGTACCCGTGGAATCCTGTACCACTCCACTTATATCACGACTTGTTTGTGCAGAAGCACTGTAGCTAATAAATAAGCCGAAAATTAAGGGTAACAGTTTTTTCATATTTGTTATTATTTGGTTCATAATTGTTTTGAATTCCTGATTTTCTTAGCCGGGAACTCTGTTTATTGCTTTACTGCCAGTGAGCTCTTTATAAAAAATTCTGTTGATGTGGATATTCTGGCTGGAGGGTAATTTCCGGAAGGCATCCCACCATACATCCCACCATAGTTTCTGCCATATCTTCCGTTGTATCTGCCACCATACCTGCCACCATACATATCATCAAAGGCATTCATATCCCTTTGCTGAACAGCCGCTGGTCCCTGAAATCCATTGATTCTGATACCATAGGTTATTGGTTCAGTTCTCCCCGGCTCGATACCCAGTAATCGGATTGGTATCGCTATTTCCTGAATCAGATTATTTTTTGAATCAAATGCAGCAGCAGCTTTAATCCCATAGGTATTGTAAAGTGAAATACCACCATCAATGATTTCTTTGAATCCATCCACCCTGATTTCTTTGATTCTTTCAAGAATCCTTCTTTGAATCTCTTCAGGCTCAGGCGGTTCTGTTTCATTTAGCTTTTTTCCCGGTGTGCGGTCGAGGAGCGGAAATGTCACCATTGCCGGAATTTTCTTATTTTCAATATTGGCTGAGAAACTTATTCCTCTTGCCAGAATCCTGGTTAAACTTTCTGGTGCCCCATTTTTTATTGCCAGGTAGATGTTTTCATCATCATTGGAGAGGTTATAATAAAGTTTGGTGGCATCGTTATAGAGAGTAAGACTATCATTCCAGTCATTTAGCTGGCCGTCAATTAGTATTGGTTTATCAGCCCACAGCGATTTTATCAGCTCTGCTTTTTTCTGCGAATAAGCAGGCAGGCAGGCAAATAGAAATATGGATAATGAGAGAAAAAAAAAGTTTTTGATTTTTGTCTTCATACGATTTTTAGACTAAGTGTGTGATAAAGGTTTAATGGGGTTCGTAATGATTTCATTACAATTGTTATAATATACGATCCTTGCAATGTTATGAATCCGCAAAGATACATTAGCCAGGTCAGCCGCTATTTTATTTGTGTTAAGATCTTACTTATTAGAAGGTTTTGTTTTAACTCTTCTCCTCCCAGATGAATGCCAGATTAATTATAGTTTGAACAGCCTTTTGCATGTCCTGAACAGATACCCACTCTTGTTTTCCATGAAAGGCATGCTCGCCGGCAAATATATTCGGGCAGGGTAAGCCCATGAATGAGAGCCTGGAACCGTCTGTTCCTCCTCTGATGCTCTGTAGTCTGGCTGTTAATCCGCTTCGTTCAATAGCTTCTATTCCTGCCTGAACAATTTGCGGATATTGGTCAAGAACCGATTTCATGTTCCGGTATTGCTCCTCTAAAATAAATTCATATCCTGAACCGGGATAAGCCTTCAGGATTTTTTGTACAATTTGTTCCAGAATTTGCTCATGGTTTTTTAATAACTCCGTTTTAAAATCACGGATGATGAATTCAATACTAGCCTGTTCAACCGAACCATTTATAGAAACCGGGTGTATGAAACCTTCTGTACCGGAGCTGTTTTCTGGTGAAAGATATTCCTTTGGTAAGGCCGAAATAATTTCTGAAGCTATTTTTATGGCACTTTCCATTTTGTTTTTGGCAAATCCGGGATGAGCACTTACACCCTGAATAATTATCTTAACACCATCTGCTGAAAAGGTTTCATTCTCAATGGAACCAACGGTTTCACCATCGATCGTATAAGCAAAATCGGCACCAAGTTTTTTGAGATCTACTTTGTCGACTCCTCTTCCTATTTCTTCATCTGGTGTGAAGAGAATCTTTATTTCACCATGTTTATACTCAGGATGGGAAATCAGGAAATTAGCCGCATCCATAATTTCGGCTATTCCAGCTTTATTATCGGCACCCAATAATGTTGTTCCGCTCGCGGTTATGATGTCATTACCAATCTGATCTTTCAGGTCAGGGTGGTCCTTCATTCGTAAAATTTGATTTGGATCATCAGGAAGTATAATATCCTGTCCCTGATAATTTTTATGGATAATAGCTTTCACATTCTCTCCGCTACAATCCGGAGAAGTATCCATATGTGAGCAGAAACAAATGACAGGCACTTTTTTATCGGTATTTGCCGGAATTCGTGCATAAACATAGCCATACTGGTCTAAATGTGCATCTTTCAAGCCCATTTCGAGTAATTCGCCAACTAATATAGCACCAAGATTTTTTTGTTTTTCGGTAGAAGGAAAGCTGTAAGAAGCCGGGTCGGATTGGGTATCAATTGCAGTATATCTTAAAAATCGCTCTGTAACAGTATAGCTTATATTTTCGCTTAAGGTCATTTTTGTTTAATTTTATAATTGGCTCTGCGAAATTAATCATTACCAACCGTATTGAGGAAATGATTAGTCCTGAGAGTATTCAAGACTTGTTACCCCGAAAATGAACATTGAAAGTTTAAGAGATTATTGCCTTTTAAAGCCAGGAGTTACTGAAACTTTTCCTTTCGGTGAAGACACGCTGGTGTTCAAACTGGCGGATAAGATCTTTTTGCTTTGCGGACTTGATAATCCGGATCGTTTCAATGTGAAATGTGATCCCGAAAGAGCAATATCACTTCGGGAAGAGTACGAGGAAGTACAGCCGGGCTATCATATGAATAAGACCCATTGGAATACCGTATTTATGAATGGGCGATTAAGCGATACCCTGTTGAAGGAAATGATCGATCATTCTTACGACCTTGTATTAAAAAGCCTGCCCAAAAACAAGCGATTTTAAGATTTAATTATGGAATGGATAGAAGTCAGGGATATTGAAAAGGGGGAAGAATACCTTAAAAAGGAATTCAAATTCAAGGATTTTATTTCTGCCTGGGCATTTATGAATAAGGTTGCTCTTATTGCCGAAAAATCAGGTCATCATCCGGATTGGTCCAATTCATATAATAAGGTAATTATTATGTTGAGCTCTCATGATGCCGGTAATAAAATTACAGAAAAGGACAGGAATCTTGCCGATCTTATCGATAAGCTTGGGCATTGATCTTATATTTGTCAATCAGGTATGATTAGAAGGTTTAGTCTTTTATTGATCTTAATTAATGGTTTTCTTATGGCAAATGCACAGATGAGTCCTTTTGAAAAAAACAAGGGATTAACTGCGACCTATCAGGAACTGATTGATTATTATCAGGTTCTGGATGAAAAATATGAGCAGATGCGGATCTTCGATTGCGGGCAAAGCGATATCGGAAAACCAATAAACCTGATTGTTCTTTCCGGGGATAAAATTTTTGATCCCATCGAAATCAGAAAGCGAAACAAAAGAATCCTATTGATTAATAATGGTATTCATCCGGGTGAGCCTGAAGGGATAGATGCCAGCATGATGCTTGTTCGTGATCTGCTGGAAAAGAACTCTATCCCTAAAAATGTGGTAATCTGTATCATCCCCGTCTACAATATTGATGGAATGCTGAACAGAGGACTTTCCAGAGTAAATCAGAATGGTCCCGAGTCCTATGGTTTTAGAGGAAACTATCAGAATCTTGATCTTAACAGGGATTTTATAAAAGGGGATTCCAAAAATTCAAGGGTCTTTCAAACGATCTTCAATACCTGGCAGCCGGAAGTATTTATCGATAATCATACAAGTAATGGAGCTGACTATCAGTACATAATGACGCTCATCGCTCCTCAGAAAGATAAGCTTAATCCAATACTTTCTGAATATTTAAGCAGTCGTATGCTGCCTGATCTTTACAAAAAAATGAAGGCCTCGAACTTCGAAATGACTCCTTATGTAAATAGCATTGAGGATACTCCCGATTCAGGAATTACGGGTTTTTTAGAGACAGCACGATATTCAACCGGATATGCTGCCTTACATAATACCATTGGTTTTATGCCCGAAACGCATATGCTTAAGCCCTATCATCAGCGGGTTGATGGAACCTATAAGTTTATGGCACATGTGATTGAAATTGTAGAACGTGATGCAGATTTGATCGCCAAAAATAAGCAGAAAGCTGATGCGGATGTCAGGGCACAGGTTTTATTTCCCCTGCAATGGACCTTAGATGATAAAAGTTTTTCTCTGTTCAAATTCAAGGGCTACGAGGCCAAATATAAAACCAGTGAAGTTAGTGGAATGCCTAGGTTATTTTATGATCGCAACAAACCTTACGAAAAGGATATCCGCGTTTTTGATCATTATTTACCTTCAGAATTGGTAAAAAAACCGCTTGCTTATATTATTCCGCAATCCTGGCAAAAGGTTATTGATCTGATGCTGCTGAATGGTGTTCAGATGAAACGCTTTACCGCGGATATGGAGATCGAATCGGAAATGTATTATATTGAAGATTATAAGACTCCTGGTAAACCCTTTGAGGGGCATTATCTTCATTCTCAGGTCAAACTTCGGACTGAAAATCAAAGAGTGAAATATTACGAAGGCGATTATATCGTTTATACTAATCAGTTAAAGAACAGATATATTGTCGAAACCCTTGAACCTCAGGGTGTAGATTCGTTCTTTGCCTGGAATTTCTTTGATTCAGTGCTGGGTCAGAAAGAACATTTCTCTGATTATGTTTTTGAAGATGAAGCAGCCCGACTGGTAAAGCAGGATCCTGCTTTGTTAGCCAGGCTTGATGAAGAGAAGAAAAAAAATCCCGTATTGCTGCAAAGCCCATCAGCACAACTTGATTGGGTGTACAGGAATTCAAAACATTACGAAAAAACATATATGAGATACCCCGTAGGCCGTTTGATCAGTCCTGCTAAAATTGACTTAAATTGATGGAGAGTTATATTAACGATACCCCTGTTGCAACGATAATTTTTATTTTCACGATTGTTACCAGTATTTATGCCTTTTCGAATGCGGAGGTTTATGGAAAATTTATGCTTCACCCTTATAGTGTAAGTCGTGGGCGCCGACTGTACAGTATGATTACCAGTGGACTTATTCATAAAGACTGGCCACACCTGCTGGTGAATATGTTATCTTATTATTTTTTCGCCTTTACACTTGAAAAAACCTTTGTTTCACTCAGCAGCTGGGGTCATTTTCAGTTTGGATTACTATACATAATAAGCATTATTTTAAGTGATATCACTTCTATTTTTAAGCATAAGGAACACTTCTGGTTTAACAGTCTTGGAGCCTCCGGTGCTGTTTGTGCGGTAGTATTCAGCTATATTTTATTCTATCCGATGAATAAAATGATGATCTTTCCAATTCCTATACCAATTCCTGCAGTTTTGTACGGCTTTCTGTTTCTGGGTTATTGTGTATATGCTTCCCGTAATTCAAGAGATGCAATTAATCATGATGCGCACTTCTATGGTGCACTGACAGGAGTCCTGTTTACAATTATTTATTACCCGGACATTGCAGGCTATTTTGTTAATCAGTTAACCGGAGGATGATTTCCCAAAACCTATCTGTCTATATATTATATTGATAGACAAATCTTTATGATGGCAAATCAACAGATTTTGCCGGAATAAACTCCTTGTTTTTATCTAGCAGATAGCTAAGAGGATTCTCGGGATCTTTCAGAATTTCGAATAAGAGGATACCCCATGGCTTCCAGAAATTTTCCAATACCTGAGCATAGGTTTTATTTTGCCAGAAATCAAAAAGCGGCTTATTGCTCATTCCCCGCAAGGGCATGGCCTCGATATAAATTGCCTCTTCGGTTGGCATGATAGTGTATTCCGGTAAGCGGTTGAAAAGGTAATTAGAATAAAAAAACCGTGCGAAAACTTCCTCCAATTGTGCAGGATGTAATGATTTTCCCGATAGTTTTGAAAGAATTTCCTTGTGATAAATTGCATTGGTACCATTGTCCTGCAGGCATGCTATGATTCCAAAGTCCTTCATTGCCAAAGAGAAGGTGAGTGTGTTGATCTCATCACGGTAGTTGAACAGGTCTTTGCTGCTCTCAAGTTTGAATACCTGTATACTCCCGGGATTATTACCTTCAAAAATTACAGGCTTATTTACTGACTGAAGCATGAGATGAAGGTTGCTGAACTTGTGAATCAGTGATTGCGAGAGAACAAACTCTTCATTCTTAGCTTTCTGCTGTATCATCCCGATACGAATTTCATTGAAAAGGACACCATAAACCATTTTAGCAATCCATTGAAATAATCTTAAGCCGGGTAATTGCTTAACTGAATCATATCCTGCTAAAAAGGCAGTTCTTATTTCATCTTCCAGAGGCTCTATTGCCATCTCATAAATTTTCCCTGAACAGGGCAATTTCATGTCGCTGTAAGTCGACATACTTTCATCGAGAAGTTTAAATGGCTTATCCTGAAGATCATATTCCTGCATCAGCCAGAGTGGAAATACAGTGATCTCCTCCTCAGCTGACTGAAGTTTTTCGCCACTCAGGAAGCAGAATTGTTTACTGAAATTTAATCGTTCGAAAGGTTTATACAATTGAATCGCCATGCCCGGCAAAGGTAGCAAACCCGTTTAGTTTATTTGGGGGCTTTAGTTTTTGAATCGTAAAATTTTCTGATTTCATCGCCTAAGCGCCGGATCATTTCCTGTTTTGATAAAATCAGAATATAATCATCCTCTGTAAGGTCAACTAACATTCCTCTTGACATGCTGATCGAAGGATCCACTGCCCTCATATCACCTTGAATATTATCAACATAGGTATTCACATAATTATAATTGGCAAAGAATGTTTTTTGAAATTTTACCGGCGGGTCTGCCTTAAACGATAAGGACGTTTTAAACCGTGCATTTGTTCTTTGCTGGATCTGAACAATGTCTACGACTGCTGTAACGGTCTGATAGACAGGTTTTCCGTTTGAATCTGTACCAGCTACTATATTCCGGCTTACCCTCCTTCTTGAGACCCGTTCGTCTTTTGGCCAGAGCATAAAATTTTCAATGTCAATATTGAGCACTACTTCCGGATTTTCGTCGGCTTCTACAAGTTCAAAATTTACACTTTGAAATTGATCAATTGCATTCAGTAACTGAAAACGGTAATAACCCAGGTTGATGAAATTTGTATTAGCACTGCTTTCGGCCTGAATGTTTATTGCAATCGGAACATCAATTTTTGGTGCTCTGGGTTTTTTTTGTGTCTTGCAGGCGATACCTGCAATTAAAACAAAGATTAAAATGAAGCCAGACTTTTTCATGGTTCACAATTTTTTATTATTTGAGCTTCTGAATTGAACTCATCTTATTTTGATGCAGATTTTTTTTCATCGTAATATCGTCTGAGTTGTAAGGACAACTTTCTTGTTAATTCCTTTTTAGAAAGCAGGAACAAAATATCACTTTCCCTTGGTTCGGGGATACCCCGTGATTCTTTAGTAATGAATTGATCGCCCTGTACAGATTCAACATACCTGTTATCATAGCTGTAGCTGGTTTCAAATGTCTCCTGATAATTGTATATAAGGCCTACAGTATTGATTATGCTTGCCTCCACCCTGGCATTCGCCTTACGTCGGATTCTGGCAGTGGTAACGTTTGCTCTCATAGTTTCATAAACCGGATTACCCTGGTTATCCTGCCCGGTCCTGACATTACGGCTTTGTGTACTGGATGAAACGGTCTTGCTTCCTGGCCAGAGTTTAAACTCTTCAATATTAAGTTCAAGAATTAATTCAGGATTCTCATCAATCTCTACCAGTACAAAGCTTGCTTTCTGAAATTTTCTAATCTCATCCAGTAACTGCAGCCTGAAAAAATCCAGATTTACCAAATTTTGTGTGGCGTTGTTCTTATCGTGAATGTTTATTGAGATAGTGATATTCTTAGCCGGAGGCTTGCTCTTAATAGGTTCTTTTGCTTTACAAGCAATACCCAATGAAAACAGAAAAATGAAAATTAGTCTGGACTTATTCATGAGTACTTTAGAAAAATTACACTATTGCTGTTTATTCAGCCTGTTAAATGTAATTTACTAAAATCTGACGAATTTTGTATTAATTATTATGTGCCTAAAAAAGCCTCTTTGTAGATAATCAAAGACAGATATTGCATTTGAAGGCAGATGTATTGAGTTAAAAATTCAGAATCGTGCTCAAAAGAATTCCTTTATTATCCTGAAATACATTTCTGCCGTTAACTTCTCTTGATAATTGCGCTATCTGATTCAAATAGCCTCCTTCAATACGGGCTTTTGCTGAAAGTCTGTAGCCAAGCAGGATTGCCAGCCTGTTCTGGTCGAATATATTCTCATTGACATTTTTACCAAATCCGATTAGAATTTCATCATAAAATGCCAGGTAAGGGGTTTTATCAGCAATAGTCCTTCCTTTTAGCGGAATATTTGTTCTGAACATATACCTCATTCGGTTCCAATACACAAAATCATCCTCTTTTGTTAAAGAAGCGTTTGTGTATCTGCCAATCCATCTTTGTTCGAGCATGAAGCGGTGGCTGAATTCAAATATTCCTGATTTATCATTTAATGCAGCCATCTGGTAAATCCGGTGTTCTGTAAATTGTTTTCCGAGGTTATTGAGCGGTATATCTCCATAATTGTAGGTTTCTGCAAGTGCATAACCGGCTCTTAAACTAAGCTTATTGTTCAGGTTATAATTGATTCCTGTTCTGAGGAGGTTTTGCTGGGGATCAGAAATCAGACGATCCCTTCGAAACTGCAGCTCGGTGTGGAGGCTCCATTTCTGATCTAATCGTATAGTTCCGCTATATGCGAGCCAGCCGATTGTATTCCGGTCAGTTATTCTGGTATTTTGTGCAAATGAAAGAACTGTTAAAAGACTTAAACAGGCGGCTAAAAGTATTTTTTTCATGCGACTAATTTCAGAAAATAGTTTTAAAGGTGAATGACTGGTCAGCGGGACTGGTTAACAAACAGATTCGGGGTGCCTCCGGTAAAATTTACCGGATCACCCCGAACTATATATGAATAAAGGATTAATTGAAAATCTGGGTGTCCTTGTAAAACTCCACAACACCAGTTGTTATGTCATGCGTACCACCAACAATACCGATCTGTCCGGCTTCGATCATTTCTTTGAGAATCGGACTTCTTTCCATTATTGCTTTTACGGTACGTTTCACATTGATTGCAGAAACTTTTTCAACAAATTCTGCATTGGATGAATTTCTCTGGGAAATTACGGTGGTTTCATCATCTACCGCTGGCCTGATTTTGGTTAAAAGGGAGGTTAGATTACCCATTTCAACATGATCGCAGGCACCTTTAACCGCGCCACATTTAGTATGGCCCAATACCACAATGATCTTTGAACCTGCTACCTTACATCCAAATTCCATGCTTCCCAGAATATCCTCATTCAGGATATTTCCTGCAATCCGAACACTGAATACGTCACCCAGACCCTGATCAAAGATCAGTTCTGCAGATGTCCTTGAATCGATGCAGCTCAAAATAACTGCAAATGGATGCTGCCCATCTGAGGTCTCATTTGCCTGCTGTAATAAATTCCTGTTTACTTTAAGGTTATTTACAAAGCGCTTATTACCTTCAATTAATAGCTCCAGTGCCTGAGACGGTGAAATGGCCTGCTGTAATTCTTTAGTTAATGTTTTCATATTTTTAGCTTAGTATTTGTGGTTCTATAAAATTGACTGTTTCTACTTGTATGTTTTTGGTTTTTGCATTTGTCCGAAAGTTAATGATCAGCTCAATAACATCATGTGCTATGGATTTAGATCGTGTACAATCAATGATCACTTTTGAGTTTTCAGGAATTTCATCCAGGGCTTTCAAAACGCTCGCTTTGTTAAAGAAGGAAACCTCCTCAGCAAGTTCCATATGATATACCTGAATTCCATCCGCTTTATTCAAGCTGGTTTTTAAATGGTGTGAATTCCGGTAACTGTGTTTTAAGGTATAGAATATACCAAATAGCATTCCTATCGTAATCCCCATAAGTAGATCAGTTAACAGAATTGCAATTATCGTTGCCATGAACGGTATAAATTGTTCCCAGCCCAGGCGGTACATCTGCTTGAAGAGTTCGGGTTTAGCAAGCTTATATCCTACCATAATTAATATAGCTGCAAGACTGGCCAATGGAATCATATTCAATAAACCTGCAATTGTCAGGGCACTGATCAGAAGAAAAACACCATGAAGAATTGCTGACATTTTTGTCTTTCCACCAAAAGAAATGTTTGCAGAACTACGTACGATTACCTGTGTAATCGGTAATCCCCCAATTAATCCGGACACAATGTTTCCTAATCCCTGAGCTTTTAACTCCCTGTTTGTAGGTGTTACCCTTTTATCAGGATCCAGCTTATCGGTAGCTTCAACACAAAGCAGGGTTTCAAGGCTCGCTACAATTGCCAATACCACTGCGATTTTGTAAACCTCCGGATTGCTGAGCTGTGTGAAATCGGGCATAGTAAATTGGGTGAAGAACTCTGCAAGATTCTGAGCTACAGGAAGCTGTACTACCTGATCACTAGCAAGTGTAAAGTTCAGCATTCCATTTTGGAACATGTAGTTCATCACAATACCCAGAACTACCACTACAATGGGACCCTGAATTAACTGGAAGATCTTATGCTTTTTCGTTAACACTGTATCCCATAAGATCAGGATCGCGATAGAAACGACAGCTATTAAAACTGCTCCCGGTGTTACCAGGTCAAAAGCTTTGCTGATAGCAGAGAAAGTATTCTCTCCATCTGCCTGTAAAAATGCATCATCCCCTTCTGCATCTTTGTCGTATCCCAATGCATGAGGGATTTGCTTAAGAATGATTAGCAAACCAATACCGGTAAGCATTCCCTTGATAACAGAAGTCGGAAAGAAGTAAGCTATAAAACCTGCTTTTGCAAATCCCATGGCTAATTGAATTATCCCTGCAATTACTACCGATAATAGAAAAGCAGGCCATGATCCCAGGGCAGCTATCGAGGTAAGTACAATTACAGCCAGTCCCGCGGCCGGGCCGCTGACACCCAGGGGCGATCCGCTTGCAATTCCAACAATTATTCCACCTACTATTCCGGCAATTATACCAGAAAAGAGGGGTGCTCCTGATGCAAGTGCAATACCGAGACAAAGCGGCACTGCAACAAAAAATACGACTATGCTGGCAGGCAGGTCGTTTTTAATTTCTTTAAACATGCTTTTCGATTCCATTTTTAAATCTTTTGTTTAGTTTAACGATACGAAGATAGCATCAATATTTTAAATGATAGTATTACTATCTCATTTAATTGTAAAACTTTTATCTATTTTTGCAAAGCAGAAATAAATGAAAGCAATTTGTGTTTAAGATTTACAGATCAGAGTGATGGAATTACAGCTTCAAATAAAGATGAATGAAAAATTGTTTGTTCGTAATCCCGAACAGACAGAACTTGGAAGAAAGATAATACAGTTCAGTATTCAGCTTATCCAGGAAAATGGTTTTGAATCCTTTACTTTCAAGAAGCTTGCAGAAGAGATTGGTTCTACAGAAGCCGGTATTTACAGATATTTTGAAAATAAACATCGTTTACTTATTTATCTGACAGCATGGTACTGGAGCTGGCTTGAGTTTCGTGTTACTTTTCATCTGAATAATATTTCTGACCCTACTATAAAATTGAAGAAGTTAATTCAGCTTCTTGCGGCCAATGTTGTTGATGATGACAGCACAATGTATGTAAATGAGAGTCTTTTGCATCAGATAGTCATTGCTGAAGGCTCAAAAGCATACCTTACCAAACATGTATCTGAGGATAACAAGGACAGACTATTCAAGCCTTATAAAGATCTTTGCTCTTTAATTGCCGGAATTATACTGGAATATAATTCTGCTTACACACATCCCCGTTCACTTGCGAGCACGATTATCGAGATAGCACATTTGCAGGTATTTTTCATGCACAACCTGCCCTCACTGACAGATTATGGTGAGAGCAAGAACGAGCAGCTGGTGGTTGAATATATTGAGGATCTTGTCTTCAGCAGCATCCGGCATCATCGCAGAACTGATTAATTCAGTAAAATCAGGTCATTTGGCATTATCAGCATTAAGCCAGACAACATTTAGTTCGGCTTGATGTTCCTGCCCAAGTATGTTTCTGTAAAGCTCTGGTCTTCTGGCCCTGGTATAACGGTAACCTCCGGCTTGTTTAAGCTTTTCGGGTATCAGCGTTGTGCTGGCCAGGGAGTCTTCAAAGGTCCGGCATTCAGCCAAAATATCCCCAAAAGGGTCGATAATCATTGAGCATCCGTTTTTTAACTGATCGTCATCCATACCAATAGGGTTTGAGAAAACGGCATAGATTCCATTGTCATAGGCTCTGGAAGGCAGCCATTTCATCAGCCATTCCCTGCCTTTCATGCCATCAAATTCAAGACGAAGGGAGGTTGGATCATTTTCGCGGTTGAACCATAATTCAGAATCCACAAAACCTGCACCGGGCCGGGTGGAGGGAGTGCACATGGTTACATGTGGCATAAAGATGATATTGGCACCGAGCAATACTGTAGCCCTCACATTTTCGATCACGTTATTATCATAACAAATCAAAATACCGCATTTCCATCCATGCAGGTCAAATACGGTATAGCTATTACCCGGACTTAAATGCGGATTGATAAAGGGATGTAATTTTCTATGTTTTGCCACAAGACCGCTTTTATCCACACAGACATAGGCTTTGAATAAGTTCCCTTCTTTATCCTTCTCAAAAAGGCCGGCCAGAATTGCGATATCATATTTTTCTGCAATCTCTGTCAACCGAATTATGCTCGGCCCATCGGGAATGAGTTCAGCAAGATCAAGCATTTGTTCTTTTGAAAGTTTCCTGGCAAAAGTATAACCGGTAATTGAGCATTCGTGAAAAGCGACTACTTTTGAGCCCGCGTGTGCGGCCTCTTTGGCTAACTTTTCAATCACTGATAAATTGTAGGCTTTATCACCACTTTTATTTTCAAATTGCGCAGTCGCTATTTTTAATTTTTCCATTATAACAAGGTTTCAATTACATTTCCTCCACTGTTTCAATTGTTACATTCCTTTGTAAGCAGTAAATCATTTTACGATAACGGTACAAAAGGCAGTAGTTTAAAGCTGTCCAAATAACCAGCATGGTACTAAAATTAAAATTTGATAATGACAATTGTCTGGAGGTAACATTATACTTCTGTAGAAAAAACAATAAAGTAAAGACCATAGCCGGAAGAAAAGCAGCAAGGGTATATTTTTTAAATCCGGAGTAAATGATAATACCTGCTAAGAGGAGGAGGATCCAAATCCCCGTAATAATATAAAATTGAAAATTAGAGAGCTTCCAATAGCTTTCGAAGCTGCTGCTTTTTGAGAAAATAAACCAAAGTGAAAACAATAGAACAGGCAAAAAACATATTGCAGCCTGATTTTTAACGTTTTTAAACGTCTTGAGCCCGATAGCAAGTATAACAAAGTTGAAGCAGGTCAGAATCAGTATCAAAGGAATATATAAAAGCACTGCAGAAATCAGATAATAAAGGGCGATGGCTAATGGAGTATTTAAATTACCTCCTTCCGATATATAGAAAGCTGATATAACTAATAATGAAAAAGCAGCCAATAGGATGATATGATACTTAATCAGCCTGATTAATTTATTCATGAGCGTCGCTATTTATTTTTGCAATATAAATCATTTATAGAGGCAATTGCCTTCGATTTATGAGGTTTATCAATAGATTGTTCTCATATGCTACAAAAATTTGTTAGCAGATAATATATATTTCGTTATTTCGTACATCATAAATCAGAAAATGAAGATCAGTTATAAACCTTTTGAACTCAATCTGAGGCACCCTTTCACTATCGCAAAATTTTCGCGGACATCTACTCCAATCATGCTGATGGAAATAAGTCATGAAGGCTATATCGGTTATGGAGAAGCATCAATGGTGCCTTATATGGGCGAGAATATTGAAACTGCCAGTGCATTCATGTCAAAAGTTGATCTTTCCTGGCTTAAGGCCCCATTCAATTTTGACGAACTTATTGATTATCTCGATAGCATTGCTCCAGGAAATCCTAATATTAAGGCGGCTATTGATATTGCATTACAGGATTTGAGAGGTAAGATTGAGCAAAAGCCCTGTTATAAATATTTTAATTCTGACCCGGCTAAAATGCCTCCAACTTCCTATACTCTTGGAATTGACACCCCCGAAGTTTTACTGAAAAAGATCAAAGAAGGGGAAAACTGCCATATTATTAAGGTAAAACTGGGAAGAGATAATGATAAGGAACTGATCAATACCATTCGTTCTGCAACTGATAAACCACTATACGTGGATGCCAATCAGGGCTGGACAGACAGGCAGCAGGGGCTGGATATGGTCTTATGGCTGTATGAACAGGGTGTGGTACTGATTGAACAGCCTATGGCCAAAGATGATCCGGATTCCAATGCCTGGATCACCGAAAGAAGTCCGGTTGCAATTGTAGGCGATGAATCTGTACAACGATTTGCGGATGTTGAGAAGGCCAAAGGGGTTTACCATGGAATCAATATGAAGCTGATGAAAAGTGCGGGTATGCACGAAGGTTACCGCATGATCATGAAAGCAAAAGAACTGGGATTGAAAACAATGATAGGATGTATGAGCGAGACAAGCTGTGGTACACTTGCTGCTGCTGCTCTGGCCCCTTTATGCGACTGGGCAGATCTCGACGGACCATTTTTAACGAGCAATAATCCTTACAAAGACCCTGAATTTAAAGATGGGAAGTGGATTTTATCAGATGCCCCTGGATTAGGACTAATCAAGTCTTAAGTTTTCCCGGTTTATTTCTGAGTTTTTCTGGTCAGACTCCTGACACTCTTAACCAGTTTGAATTTAAGATAGATCAGCATGGCAAGCGGTGGTATTCCGGCAAATACATAAAGATAGAATGAGTTTTTTACGGCCCAGGCAATACACATTACCAGAACAATGATAGCCACATTCAGAAAAATGTTTAATAAGACTTTTTTTAGCATAGAGAATTAATATACCTGCATATCTGGCTCGTACTCAGCTTTCCAGGCCAGAATACCACCTTTTAGGTTATAAAGATTAGTATATCCCAATTGCTGTTCAAGCTGATTCAAAGCAGCAGCACTTCTTGCACCGCTGCGGCATTGGATGATAACAGGTTTATCCTTACTGATCTTTGAAGCCTCAAGAATAATACCTGCCAGTGGTATATTCAGACCATTCAGATTGGACATTTCATATTCAAAAGTCTCGCGAACATCGATTAATTGAAAATCTTCTTTCTTGTCGATTTTTTCCTTTAGCTCCTGTACAGTGATTTCTTTCATATCGCTTTAATATATATGTAAAGGTACGATTTTCTTAAATATTAATGATAATCCAATCTTGGTTAATCGAGGGTTTAATAGCCGGAGTTCTGTAACAAATTGACCATCCGGAAGTCTTAATATATAATGAAAAAGCTAACTGATTTCTTTTGGTTCTGTTCCGGAGCTCATAAAGACACCCTTCTGAAGTATCCTACCGAGCATAATAAATACGTTGGCATAGGCGCTACTATATTTTTTACAGCTCTGTTCGCTTCACTTTCCGGAGGATATGCGATGTACTTCGTTTTTGCCGGAACTGAAACAGCAGTGCCTTTCGCTTTTCTTTTCGGGATAATATGGGGACTTGCTATTTTCAACATGGACCGTTATATAGTTTCAAGTATCAGTAAAAGCGGAACAACCTGGCATCAGATATTACAGGCTACTCCCAGAATACTTCTGGCAATAATGATCGGAATCGTAATCTCCAGACCTCTGGAGCTCAAAATATTTGATAAGGAGATCCGCCAGCAGTTAAAAACAAGTTATCTGAACCTTCAACGTGCGAGAATAGATACTCTCAACCGCACTTTCGACCTGAAATATGCACAGGAACTGCAGAAAACCTCAAATTTTAAAACCGAGAAGGATTCTTTGGAAAAGGACATTAACCGTTCCAGATATATTCTGAACCAGGAAGTTTTTGGGGATAAAACGAATCAGACATCCGGAATTACCGGATATGGTACCTATGCCAAACAAAAGGAGTCGATTGTAGTTCAAAAAGAGTTAAGACTGGAATTTCTTCGTAAAGAACTTGCATCGATGGATACCTTCTTTAGCAGGCGGAAGGAGCTTGAAGGGCTGTCACAACAAAGAATGTTTAGCAGCAAGCAGCTCGACAGTCTGGCTAATGTTGCCGGTTTTGCCGACAGGAACAGGGCTTTGGGACAGCTTAGTTATAAAGAAGATGGCAGCCGCGATATGGATAATTACCTTGCTATTTCATTTATTGCATTTCTGTTTATCCTTTTTGAATGTTTGCCGGTCTTCGTGAAACTGATGAGCAATAAAGGACCTTATGACGTGGCAATACAAAATACTGATGATACGGCAATTCATCATTCAGATAAAACCAAAGATCTTGATATATCCCTTATCGATGGTGTTCACGATACCAGGGTCAGCACCGGGATAAGCCGGGAGAAGAAAGCAATAGAAAGTGGTCTTGAAACTGATTCAGGAGTATAGACCTTCCGATAATATACAGGACTTGTTATTGCAATACTATTTTTTATACCTTCACAGCAACCAATTATTATACCATGCGGACAATACTTCTGTTCCTGTTATTCTTGAATGCACTGACTTTATCTGCCCAAAAACCAGTCCAGTATAAAATTTCATTTCCAAATGCTGTTCATCATGAAGCTGAGGTAGAACTACTGATTCAGGATGCTCCGACAGGTGCTTTGACCTTTCGTATGAGCCGCTCTTCACCCGGAAGATATGCAACTCATGAATTCGGTAAAAATGTTTATGATGTTAAGGCATTCAATGGAAGCGGGACTGTTCTGGAAGTACTGCAGACTGAAGGAGATGTTTACCAGGTGGAAAAGCATGATGGAACCGTTAAAATATCATACACAATTTTCGGGAATTGGGTAGATGGTACATATATGGCAATTGATGAAACACATGCCCACCTGAATATGCCGGCAACCTTCATGTGGATTCCTGCATTGAAAGAAAGACCCATCGAGATCAGGTTCAATGATTTGAAAAGATATAACTGGAAAGTAGCCACACAGTTAAAATCCACAGAAAATACGGATTCCTTTACGGCACCTGATCTGAACTATTTTATGGATAGTCCCGTTGAACTCTCCAATCATCATTTAATAAGCTGGAAAGACCGAAATACAGATAATGCTGAACAAGTTATCCGGCTTAGTTCACATAGTCCTGATAATAAAGAAGTTGTATCCGCCTATGCAAAAATGGTTGAGCGTTTGGTTAAGGAAGCTAAGGCTGTCTTTGGGGAACTACCAAAATTTGATCATGGGGTTTATACTTTTTTACAGGATGTGAATACCGGAAATGCAGGAGATGGTATGGAGCATAGAAATTCAACCATAATCACTGATACACAAGCGGGAATCGCCGGAAATGAGGTCGATCTCCTTGGAACATTTTCTCATGAGTTCTTTCACGCCTGGAATGTTGAGCGGCTCCGTCCGAAGACTTTGGAACCATTCAATTTTTCTCATGCCAATATGAGCAGTGAGCTATGGTTTGCTGAGGGTTTTACTCAATATTATGGTAATCTGATATTAAAAAGGGCAGGTTTTCTAAATGAAAAAGAGTATCAGGGCATATTGTCAGGTATTCTGAATGGGGTGCTCAATTCACCCGGTGCCGCGAAGTTCTCTGCAACTCAAATGAGCCGCCGGGCGGTTTTTGTGGATGCCGGTGTTTCTGTCGACAGAAATAATTATGCAAATACCTTCACTTCTTATTATACATACGGGGCATTTATAGCCATGGGACTTGATCTGCGACTGCGTTCAGAATTCAATTTAACACTTGATGATTACATGCAGGCGCTCTGGAAAAGCCATGGTAAGCCTGAAATCCCTTATACTATCCAGGATCTGCAAAATGTGCTCTCCATTTTGACAAATGCGGCTTTTTCTGAAGATTTTTTCCGCAGGTATATTCATGGAATTGAGAAGAATGATTATGTAAAGCTTTTGGCAAATGCCGGATTGGAACTTCGAAAAGCTAATCCCGGAATAGCAAGTATCGGAAACCTCAGGTTAAATGTTAATCCTGCTGATGGCAAGTACCGGGTTTCTTCGGCAACCCTGAAGGGAACAGCAGCTTATGAAGCGGGGATTGAGTTGGGTGATTATATTTTGAAAGTCGGGGATCAAAAACTATCCGATACAGTTAAGTTGAATGATATCCTCAGAAAATATAAACCCGGGCAGAGTATTTCAATTGTATTTGAAAGTAAGGGACAGGTAAAAAATTCAACAGTAAAGCTCAAAGAAAGCGAAACCCTTGAACTGGTAGAAATGAGCAATAGCAGCCGGAAGCAAATCGATTTTAGAAATAACTGGCTATCATCAAAAATTAAATAGAAATCAACAATACTAAAACATGGACCTTTTCTTCCAATGTTGAATCAATGAATATGAAAAAACAAATATCAGGCTTTATTGCCATTTTATTTCTGACAGCCTGTGCAGTTCAGAAGCCGGAACAGATTATTAAAGAGGCGGATGTAGCCAGATTGATAAAAACTCTTTCCTCTGATGAAATGGAAGGCAGGGGTACTTTTACTCCTGGCATTGACAAGGCTGCAAAGTTTATAGAAAATGAATTTAAGCAGATTGGTCTTAAACCCCTTGATGGAGATAATGATTTCAGGCAGGATTTTATGGTCAGGAGAATCAAGCCTGAAACAATTCAGGCTACGGTCAACGGAAAAACGATTGATCAGCAAAATGTACTGCTAATTTCAGATTTGCCTTCTTCAGGCTTTGATCAAAGCTCCGGGAACAAGGTTATACTTATTGCCTCCGGAGATCAGTTCATTCAGAAATACAGGGAAATAACAGCGATGAAATCACCGGTTCTGGTACTGGTTGATAATCAGCATGCTCAGATGTTTAAACGTCTAAAGGATAATAGCAGTCGCGGGCGTATAGTTGAAAAGCAAAATCAAACGGCAGCTGCTGTATTCATCCTTGGTGAATCGGATGCAGCTTCCTATAAGGTTAGTTTTAGCAATAAGATCGAAGAAC
Organism: Pedobacter sp.; assembly: GCA_036676565.1. GTDB lineage: Bacteria > Bacteroidota > Bacteroidia > Sphingobacteriales > Sphingobacteriaceae > Daejeonella. Next base: position 119,352 of record JAKFCP010000022.1, on the reverse strand, counting down.
TTCCCCTGTTTAACGTAGCTGGAATGCTGCCGGGAAGATCTAAAGCAAAAGAACTGGTTTTAATTTCAGCACATTATGATCATTTGGGTATAGTTAAGGAAGTTGATGGTGATGCCATCGCAAACGGTGCGGATGATGATGCATCCGGAACTACTGCCGTAATTTCACTCGCCAAATACTACAAGAAACTTAACAATAATGAACGGACTTTAATATTCGTTGCTTTCACAGCTGAAGAAGTTGGGGGATTCGGTGCCCGTCATTTCTCTTCGCTCTTAAATCCGGATGATGTTGTTGCGATGTTCAACATCGAAATGATCGGTAAGGAATCGAAATTCGGAAAAAATGCGGCCTTTATTACAGGCTATGAACGGTCTGATTTTGGAGAAATTCTTCAGAAAAACCTTAGCGGAACCGATTTTAAGTTTCATCCTGACCCTTATCCAACGCAGAATCTATTTTACCGCAGTGATAATGCTACACTGGCAGCTCTGGGAGTGCCGGCGCATACTATATCAACCGACCAGATAGATACTGATAAGTTCTACCATACTGTTAATGATGAATTTGAAACACTGGAGGTGGCAAATATTCATTCAACAATTAAAGCGATTGCATTGAGTGCAAGAAGCATTGTGGCCGGAACAGATACACCGAAAAGAATCCCTAAATTAAGCGGACGGCCATAATTTAGTTGGGAATCAGAGGTTTTTCCTCATCACATAGTCATTGAGCACAAAATTATGGTATGCGATATCTACAGTTCTGTAGATATCAAATCCAGCCTTTTTGTAAAATCCGGATGCAGGATTGCCCCTGTTTACGTTAAGCTCAAGAATCTTTCCACCCCGTTCCCTTGCTAGATCCGAAATATATCCGATCAGTTTTTTGCCTGTTCCGCTGCCCTGTTCAGAAGGAAGGACATAGAGTTTATGAAGCTTATAGATTTCTGGCTCTGCAAGTGAAAATCCGGCAAATGCCACCGGTATATTCTCCCTTTCAGCCAGGATGAATTCAATACCCGAATTTATCTGTTCTTTTAAACTTTCTTCCGAGTACATATCCTTCAGCATAAAGCTGATCTGTTCATCGGAAATTATATTTCTATAGGAAGGCCACCAGATTATTTCTGCAAGCTCAGAAATCACCGGAATGTCGTGATCGGTCGCTTTTCTGATTCTCATCTTAAATTGATTCTGCTATAAAAATAAAGGGTTGCTCAAAAGTAAGGGAATAAAAACCATCCTTTTCTGTCTCAAATAAATGATTTTCCAGTCTTCTTAATCCACTGATATGAAGATTATGAACCTCGTGGAGAATTTGTATCTGTTCACCAGCAGGCAGCCATTTACTAAATCCGGATCTCACAGGAAATATTTTTTTATTGCCTATAAAGACTACAATATCAATGTCATCCACAAATAGTGCATAATCTTTTAATACAAATTCATCGGCTATGACATTAACAGCACTGTATTGTTCACCAAGCAGGAATTTAAAAGCATCTTCAACCGGATCGGTATCTGTAATGATCAATTTTGTGTTTTCCTGAGCATTGAAATGGGGGTCAGGGGTAATTACGGCATCAATTTTAAAGGCAAGTGAGTCGGCTAGGTCATAAATATCCTGTAGTAAGATTACTGTAGGGCTCCATTCAAGGATTTGTCCGAGATTTTCGTATTCAAAACCTTCGAGGCTCAGGATCAGCAATGCTGGTTCCTGCTTTTCGCGAACAATATGATGGGATGACATACATCAAACTTAGATATTTTATAGAAATAAAGGGCAAAGAACAATGAGTAAAGATCAAGGAACCAAGAGCCAGGATTCAAGACAAATCCAGCCATGATTGCGGTTCTTGTTTGAATTGTCTGTTTTTGGAAAATACTTTAATCTTTGTTCTTTGATCCTTGTTCAATTTCAAAAGATCTTTTTATAAAAATCCCTGAATGCTTCTGCAGGTTCATCCGCCATATTTACAGATGCTGAAACTGCAATTCCATGAATTCCGGTTTTGAGAAGATGCTCTGTATCATCAATTTTAATTCCTCCTACAGCTAAAACCGGTATCTCAATGCCAGTAGCGTTCATTTTTGCAATCCGTTCAGCGTAGCCATCTATTCCCAGTAAGGGGAAATCATTTGGTTTGGTTTTAGTCAGAGAGAATGGTCCGCAGCCGATATAATCCACTACTCCTGAAGAAAAAATACGCTGAATATCCTCAAATGTATTAGCTGATGCTCCGAGGGTCTTCTCATCACTGATAATTTCCCGGATTTTATTAAAATCTGCCTGCATATCCTCCAGATGAACACCTTGAGCATCAACTTGATCGAGCAGATGAAAATGATCGGTCAGGATCAGGGTGGCACCCCAGTCGTCGCAGATCGATGCTACCTGATGCAGCTCTTCAATAAGTTCAGAATCAGATTTTGTCAGACAGCGATACTGTATCCAGTTGGCACCTGCTTTACAGGCAATTGCCGTTTGTTCAACATGGCTTCGATGCGGAAGATCCTGTGTCAGGTAATGGAATTTGGAGATATATTTTTTCATAATCTGGAGTAACGCAGACAGGGTTTTAAACCCTGTCTGCGTTATTTAAAATTTCAAACCTAATGAAAGTAAAAAATTACGTGGTGCCTGTGGGTAATAATAATTTTCAGTTGTAAATGCACCACCGTACATATAACTGAACGTGTATCCATTTGCTTCGTAAAGTTCAGAGAACACATTATTGACCAGCAGTGTCAAACCGATATTTTTTATTCCTTTAAACGAAGTATTATACCTTAAACGCAGATCGTTTACAAAAAATGCATCCAGACTTCTTTGCGAATTGGAGGTATTATCCAGATACTGCTTACTTACATATTTGCTTAATAAAGCAATTTCAGTTTTCTTGAAAGCCTGAAAACTCAGTTCCCCTGATCCGATAAAATTTGGAGAAAATGCGAGATCAGTATTGGTGTAATTATTTACAATTTGCCCGCCATTATCATAATCATCAGCATATTCTGTAAAGTTTTTGATCTTATTATCACTTATGGAAGCAGTTAATGCCCATGATAATTTATTATTGATCTGAACCCTGGCATCAGCTTCAATGCCGTAACGAGAGCTTTCTGCAACATTTTGACGGATATATTCGCCCACATCGTTTACCTTTCCTGTAAGAACAAGCTGGTCTTTATACATCATTGCATAAGCATTAATTCCGGCAGTAAGTCTGCTTCCTCCAAGTCTGTATCCGGCCTCAATATCCAGTAAATTTTCTGATAATGGCCTGTTAACAGGTGTAGAATTAATATAATCATCCCGGTTTGGTTCTTTGTTGGCAACCGCAATTGAGGCGTATAAATTATTACGGGAGTTGAGGGCATAGCTCAGACCAAATTTCGGATTGAAAAAGTTCAGCTGATCCTCCTGATTCAAAGCCATCCTGTTTTTGTCGGTTCCATTCACCCTGTAATTAACGCTTCTATACTGCAGATCAGCAAATAACTTCAGTTTCCCAAGTTCAACATCTGCCTTGGCATAAGTATTAAAATCAGTTTTAAAACCATTACCCTTGTAATACGGTGTGATAGTATTAGTCAGCGGTATAAACTGACCTCGAATCACTTCGCCAAAATGATCACCATCATATTCATTATAGGCTCCACCTAAAGTGAATGTAAGCTCTTTTGATGGTATATAATTCAGCGAATAAGTCAGGCCATAGAAATCATTGTCCAGCCAGCGGCGCCTGACCAAATTACTTCTGGCAATGGTACTTCCCCCAACTATTTGTGGACTGATGCCATAATTTTCAAGCTTCTGATCTTCCTTGAACTCTTCGTAATAGCCTCTTCCATAGGTATAATGCAGGGCAGAATTGACGGAGAATTTATCAGAAAAGGTATGGGAATATAAAAACTGATAATGGTCCTGAGTATAATTATCGGTCTGATCATCATAAGTGAAGCCATTAAATGTGCGGTTCGTTTTGAGCAGGTTTTCGGGTACTCCGTTCCAAGCCTGATAGGTTTTTTCAGATCCTGAAAAGACATTGACCCGGAGCAGATCCTTTTTTCCATAATATGCCCCACTTAAGAAATAGGACTTAAGCATGGATGAACCACGGTCTATATAACCATCCGACTTGATTCTGGACAAGCGGCCATCGAAACTGAATTTATTATTGATCAGTCCGGTACCGGCATTAATCGTGTTTTTTATAGTCTGGTATGACCCAAAAGTATTATTAAGCTCGGCATAGGCAGAGTCCTGTTTGGTGGTAGTTTGGATATTTAAACTGCCCCCGAAGGCACCTGCACCATTTGTTGATGTTCCAACACCTCTTTGTATCTGAATATTGTCTACAGATGAGGCAAAATCCGGCAGATTTACCCAAAAAGTACCCTGACTTTCAGGGTCATTATACGGAATACCATTTATGGTGACATTCAAACGGGTAGGGTCGCTTCCGCGGATGCGGATGCCGGTATAACCTATTCCATTCCCTGCATCCGAACTGACAACAACCGATGGGGTTTGATTTAACAGAAAGGGCAAATCCTGTCCGAGATTGTTTTTTTTAAGCTCCTCCTTACTGATATTACGGTAGGTACTTGCCGAATTTTCGGATGCCCGGGTAGCTCTGACCAGTACTTCATCAGCCAGCAGATTATTAGGGATTAGTTCCAGATCAAGATTAATATCCCCATCCAGGCTGATGGATTTTTCAATTGTCTGAAAACCAAGATAAGTAACTTTGATCCGGTAATTCCCGGCCTTTAAATTTTTAAAAATGTAATTTCCATTTGCATCGGTCCGTGTTGATAAGCCCGGATCTTCCAAACTTACACTGGCAGCTCTGAGTGCCGAACCTGAATTTTTCTCTGAAATTTTTCCTGTAATAGAAAATTGAGCTGAAGCCAAAACAGGCATCAGAATCGCTAAAGCGATAATTAATAACTTTTTCAATTTGAATTATTTTTTTAGTTAAAAATCCTGCATAATGGGGTTATATGCAGCTTATTAACTTGTACCTCCCTACGCCGGCATTATCCGGATCAGGTGCTCTTCAAGCTGAAAGGGTAAAGCTTAAAGCTAAAAGCTCCCTACGGAAACTCTCAACTCTCAACTCTCACTTCTCAACTATTAGATGGGTATATTCTCAGCCTGTTTTTGTGTTTGATTTCGCAAACAAGGCACCCCTGTTGATGGGACAAATATATAAAAAATTGATATTTTAGTACAAATCAAATAATACATTGATGAAATCAGCGATTTTGAGATTCAAACCTGACATGGTATTTCCTTTAATTGTTTCAGTCATTCTAACTCTCTATGCTTTTTACATAGATGAAGGTAAATACAAGCTCACCGGAATTTTAGAATTTGCAAATCTGTTCTTTTTTGGAGTTTATGTGATTTTCTTTTTTGGTATCCAGATGTTCATTCAAGTCGGATTGGGAAGCACAGGATTGACCAGGAATATCTCATTACTGCTTCAAAGTATAGTTTCTGCAATTGTTTTGATTGCTCTTTTATTTACATTTTTTACAAGTTTTAAATAAAAAATGGCTTGAAAACCACCTTTTGGACTAAATATTATATCGTTTTTACAAAAAATCAATAATTTACTTATCATTTTTCTAAAAACTGTACTTTTGCGGATTAGAACAAAATTATGCTAAGAACACATACTTGCGGCGAACTAACCATAGCTGAATTAAATAAGGAAGTAACTCTAACCGGATGGGTGCAGAAATCGCGCGATCTTGGAGGAATGACTTTTATTGATATGCGCGACCGTTACGGAATCACGCAGCTTACTTTCAATTCAGATGATAATGCAGAAATGAGAGCGCAGGCACGTGAACTTGGACGGGAATTTGTTATCAAAGTTAGCGGGAAGGTCATTGAACGTTCAAACAAGAACCTGAAAATGGCTACGGGTGAAATTGAGATTAAGGTTTCTAAACTTGAACTACTTAATGCAGCTAAGCTTCCTCCTTTTTTGATTGAAGATGAAACTGATGGTGGTGATGACCTGAGATTGAAATACCGTTATCTGGATTTACGCCGTAATCCGGTTAGAAATAACCTGGTTTTAAGACATAAAATGGCTCAGGAGGTAAGAAAATATCTCGATGGTATGGATTTCATTGAAGTTGAAACTCCTGTATTAATTAAATCTACACCTGAGGGTGCACGCGATTTCGTGGTTCCAAGCCGTATGAATCCGGGTGAATTTTATGCATTGCCCCAATCCCCACAAACCTTTAAGCAATTGCTGATGGTTTCGGGTTTCGACAGATATTTTCAGATCGTAAAATGCTTCCGTGATGAGGATCTTCGTGCAGACAGACAGCCGGAATTCACTCAGATAGATTGCGAAATGGCATTCATTGAACAGGAAGATATTCTGAATGTTTTTGAAGGACTTATCAGAACCTTATTCAAAAATGTGAAAGGTATTGATCTTGCAGAAGTTCCCAGAATGCAGTATGCTGATGCGATGCGTTTATATGGCTCTGATAAACCCGATACTCGCTTCGACATGAAGTTTGTGGAATTAAATGATATAGTAAAGGGAAAAGATTTCCCTGTTTTTGATAACGCAGAACTTGTTATAGGTATCAATGCAAAAGCTTGTGCCGAATATACCAGAAAACAACTTGACGAACTGACAGATTTTATCAAACGCCCGCAAATTGGAGGAACTGGTCTGATTTATATGCGTCATGGTGATGATGGAAGCTTAAAATCATCAGTAGATAAATTCTACAGTGAGGATGATTTGAAGAAATGGTCTGAAGCTTTTAATTCTGAACCAGGTGACCTGATCCTGATCATGGCAGGACAAACCGATAAGGTACGCAAACAACTAAATGAACTACGCCTCGAAATGGGTAACCGTTTAGGGCTGCGTGACAAAGATAAATTTGCCCCGCTTTGGGTGCTGGACTTCCCTCTTCTGGAATGGGATGAAGAGAGCGGCAGATATCATGCAATGCATCATCCATTTACCTCACCAAAACCTGAAGATATTGCGATGCTGGATACCAATCCTGGCCAGGTTCGTGCGAATGCTTATGATATGGTGGTTAATGGTACTGAGATTGGTGGTGGTTCAATTCGTATACACGACCGGGAGCTTCAGTCATTGATGTTTAAACATCTTGGTTTCAGTGTAGAGGAGGCTCAAAAGCAGTTTGGATTTTTGCTGGATGCTTTTGAATATGGTGCTCCACCTCATGGCGGAATTGCCTTTGGATTTGACAGGCTGGTTTCTATCTTCGCCGGACTGGATTCTATCAGGGATGTTATTGCCTTCCCTAAAAACAATTCTGGCAGGGATGTAATGATCGATTCTCCTTCAACAATTGCAGATGAGCAATTGAAAGAATTGAAAATCAGTACAACGGTGTAGCCCGTTGCTTTAGTTCCGGGTGAAGATTCATTTTTCGGATTGGTCTAAAGCCCAATGTTATTTTACTCACACTTTGCTTAATGTTGGGCTGAAGCCCGAAATCGACTATACTCGATAACCCCAGCTAAAGCCGGGGCCTATTGAGCGACCGTAATAATGTCATGATTAAATAAAATACTGAACGTTGGGATAGCCATTTGGCTCAATAGCCCGGTGCTTTAGCTCCGGGAAAGGATTTGGCTTTTGGGGCGGGCTTCAGCCCAAAACCTTATCGACCGGAAAGGAACAAATACGGGTGCTTTAGCGCCTAAGTACCGACAAATATTCTACATCTACCATTCCCGAATCCGTATTTTAATATACCAAAACATTTCTGTGAATGGGATCTTTACTTAACTTTAAATATGATCAGTCGCCGAAAATTTTTAGCAGTGGGTTCTTTGGCAGGTGCCTCGGTATTATCCGGAAATAAATCGTTTGGAAAGACTATGGATGATTCTGTGCTTACAGGATCACCAATCGTAATTTCAACCTGGGATTTTGGAATAGCTGCGAATGCGGCAGCATGGGAAATATTGAAAACTAAGGGCAGAGCATTGGATGCGGTGGAAACCGGAGTCCATGTTCCTGAGGCTGATCCTAACAATCAAACTGTTGGATATGGTGGTTTGCCCGACAGAGATGGCAGGGTAACATTAGATGCATGCATCATGGATGAATTTGGGAACTGTGGAAGTGTGGCAGCATTGGAGCATATTATTCATCCCATTTCTGTTGCCAGAAAAGTTATGGAGAAAACTCCGCATGTCATGCTGGTTGGTGCCGGAGCTCTGCAATTTGCACTTGAGCAAGGGTTTAAAAAGGAAAATCTATTGACTCCCGCCTCAGAAAAAGCCTGGAAAGAATGGCTTAAAACTGCAAAGTATAATCCGGAAATAAATGTAGAAAACAGGCTTTTCAGTCCGGCGAAACTACCCGGTAATCAGTTTAATCATGATACCATCGGGATGCTTGCTTTAGATGCAGCAGGAAATATGTCTGGCGCCTGTACAACCAGTGGCATGGCTTACAAAATGCATGGTCGTGTAGGTGACTCGCCAATCATTGGTGCAGGACTCTATGTTGACAATGAAATTGGAGGTGCAACATCTACAGGTGTAGGTGAAGAAGTGATTCGGAATGTAGGTAGTTTTTTGGTCGTTGAACTGATGAGACAGGGCTATTCACCAGGTGAAGCCTGCAAAGAAGCGGTCATGCGCATAATCAGGAAGAAACCTGAAACAGCAAAACAAATTCAGGTAGGTTTCCTGGCACTTAATAAAAAAGGCCAGTTTGGCGGATATGCGATTCAGAAAGGCTTCAGTTTTGCAGTATGCAATCAGAATGATCAAAATCAATTAATAAAATCGCCAAGCTATTATTAAGCAGATATCGATGAGGGCATACTTTGAAAACAGAAGTAGTACAAAAAAGGAATTATTACAGCTTCTCAAAGCCTACAAGGAAATCATTGACATCAATGCCATTTGTTCTGTTACCGATCCGGAAGGAAAGATTATTTATGTCAATGATAATTTTTGTGAGATAAGTAAGTACTCCAGAGAAGAACTGCTCGGCCAGGACCATCGGATTGTGAATTCAAACTATCATCCCTCTTCGATGTTTAAAGAACTCTGGACGACCATAAAAAGTGGCAAAGTATGGCGCTCTGATGTAAAGAGCAGGGCAAAAGATGGCACTTATTTCTGGCTCGACAGCACCATTGTGCCTATTCACGATGATAATGGAGTGATAACCGAGTATTTCTCATTGCGAACTCCAATTGACGACAGGAAGAGGATTGAGGAAGAGCAGAAGGAATATGTTAAGAATCTGGAAAAAATGTTATTTATGGTCTCCCACGAGGTCAGGCATCCGGTTTCTCAGATTTTAGGGATAGTTCAGATTCTTCAGGATTATAGCACTCCTGATGAAGAATCTGCAGAGTTAATCAGCAATCTTAAAGATTCTGCAGAAGATCTTGATATATTTATTAAAAAGCTAAGTTCTTTTATGCATGAGCTTAGGCCAGAAACAGAAATCAGTGCAGATGAAAGCAAATAATTCATTTTTTCATGTCTTATAAACTCGAGATCTGCGTTGGAAGCATCAGTTCAGCCTTAATTGCACAGGCATTTGGAGCCGACAGGATTGAACTTTGTGATAATCTGGCTGAAGGTGGTACTACTCCTTCCTATGGGATGATTGTACAAAGTAAAACGCAGTTGGAGATTCCATTTTTCCCAATTATTCGTCCACGGGGTGGAGATTTTGTATTTACTCGTGATGAATTTCAAATAATGCGGGAAGATGTGCTCTGTTGCAGGGAAATGGGATGCAAAGGCATTGTCATCGGGATGCTCAGGAAGGATTCTACTATCGATATGGAAAGATGTGCTGAACTTATAGCACTTGCTGGTGAAATGGAAATCACCTTTCATCGGGCCTTTGACCGCTGTGTTTCTATGGAAAGGTCGCTCGAAGACCTGGTTGAGCTGGGATGCCATCGTGTTTTGACTTCAGGAGGGAAAGAGTTTGCACCTGAAGGAACCGAAAAACTACGATCTCTTGTCAGGCAGGCAGGGTTCAGGATCAATATTATGCCAGGTTCGGGAATAACCCATCGAAATTTACAGAAGATTGCCGCTGAGACAGGTGCATATGAATTTCATACCACTGCCAAAAAGCTTGTCGAAAAAAGTATTGATCCGGTAAATGATCAGCCATATCGTTTAATGGAAACAGATGGAGAACATGTGCAGAAGTTGAAGGAGATCCTTAAACAGATTGGCTGGGTATATTGAATTTCTCATAATTTCCTTACTTTTAAAACAAATCAATTCATATGAATAAATTATTGTTTACAGGTTTATGCCTGTTTTCTATACCTGCAATTTCTCAGACGGTTCCTGCAAGATCGAAGCTGAACACAGCTGCTGACAAAATAGAAGCAAAGGTAATTGAATGGCGTCGCGATTTTCATGAGCATCCTGAATTGGGCAATTATGAGACCAGAACTGCAGGAATTATTGCAAAACATCTTGAAGGTTTGGGAATTGAGGTAAAAACTGGAGTAGCCAGAACCGGTGTTGTTGGGATTCTGAAGGGCGGGAAACCCGGTCCAGTGGTTTTGTTGCGTGCGGATATGGACGGACTCCCTGTTACTGAAAGAAATTCGCTCCCCTTTGCTTCAAAAGTAAGAACACAATACAATGGGCAGGAAGTAGGGGTAATGCATGCCTGTGGTCATGATTCACATGTTGCGATACTTATGGGTGTTGCTGAGGTTCTGTCCGGGATGAAAGCCGACTTGAAAGGCACTGTGAAATTTGTATTTCAGCCTGCAGAAGAAGGTTCTGCTCCCGGAGTAGAGGGTGGTGCTGAACTGATGGTTAAAGAGGGAGTACTCGAAAATCCCAAAGTAGATGTTGCCTTTGGATTACATATCTGGGCACAAACAGAAGCCGGAAAGATCACCTATCGTCCTGGTGGAATGATGGCTGGAGTAAACGATATGCAGATCATTGTTAAAGGAAGGCAGGCACATGGAGCGGCTCCCTGGGCATCAGTTGATCCGATTGTGATCTCAGCACAGATTATCAATAATTTACAGACCATTGTAAGCCGTAATTTGAACGTAACTGAAAACGCAGGCGTTGTAACGATTGGTTCATTACATGCTGGTGTGCGTTCTAATATCATTCCTGAACGTGCAGAGATGCTTGGAACAATCAGGGCTCTCAGTGTTGAAGATGAGAAAATGCTGATCGACCGGATTAAAACAATTGCAACCAAAACGGCTGAGGCCGGTGGTGCCACCGTTGAAATAAAGATCCCCTACAGCAATCATTATCCTGTAACTTATAATGATCCGGCTTTAACTGAAAAAATGCTTCCTAGCCTTGCAAAAGTCGCAGGGGCAGAGAATGTGAAGCTGATACCACCGATAACAGGCGCTGAAGATTTCTCATTTTTTCAGGAAAAAGTTCCGGGTTTGTTCTTTTTCCTAGGTGGAATGCCTAAAGGAATGGATCCTAAAACGGCCCCATCACATCATACGCCTGATTTTATGATCGACGAGAGCTCATTTAAGCTTGGAGTAAAAGCACTGGCCGGGCTTACGCTTGATTATATGGAGGTAAAATAAGATCTCTTAGATTCTTAAAAATATGCCTGATAGCCTGGAATTTTCCGGGCTATTTTTGTTTCAAATTAAAATCGAAATTTATCACTCAAAGATAGTTTGTGATTTGCGATAAATGAAGTACCTAAACCCGGGAGAAATGGAAAGCCCCGGCAAGAAATAATGTCATTTGATGCTGATTTCATTGCCGGGCTTGCAATGAATCACGGGATTATCGGCCGCCAAAGGCAGTACCATTCATTTTCAAATGAAAAAGCAGTAATTTTCTGGGCTATTGATCAAAACCAGAATATAGTTTAAATACATAGCCCTTCAGTCTAACCAATAAAACTAGACTACCTAACATCCATCACTTAGGCTTTCAATTAACAGCATCTTTACTAGCAAATCCTAAATTAAGGGTAGTTTCTTAATCCCGAACCTAAAACGGCAAATCATCATCAATGCCCTTTTCATAATTCATCGGCTGATCCTCTTTGGCGATGATATGATTATTAGCCCCATGCTCCTCATCAGATTTCTGGTGATTATTTTCACCCTGTCCCTCAAAATCACTTTTGCGGCCCAGCATGGTGAAGTTTTCGGCAACAACCTCTGTGGTATATTTCTTATGACCTTCTTTATCTTCGAAAGAGCGGGTTCTTAATTTACCCTCGATGTAAACCAGCTTGCCTTTCTGCAGGTATTTTGAAGCAATATCGGCCAAACCTCTCCACATAACAATATTATGCCATTCGGTTTGCTCTATTTTTCTACCGTCTTTGTTATAGGTTTCTGAAGTTGCTAAAGGGAAGCTAGCGACAGTAACTCCCCCATCTAAATGCCGGACTTCAGGATCTTTACCTAAATGTCCAACTAAAATGACTTTGTTAATACCTGACATGTTCTTTAATATAGATGGTTCAATTACAATTTAAAGAAATTTTCGAAGAATTGAAAAATTAGTTTAGGCTGCGGCAGTTTTTTAAGTTCTTCTCTGCTTACGTAGAACCAGGATTGATCCGGTAGAAAATCATCAGTAAAATTTTCTATCTGAATGAAGGTCGTATTGAGTTTCTGGTGACTTAGAATATGTTTTACAGGTTTAGAAACAGAACGGATCAGCACCTGCTTGCCAAAAGCTTTTATAAAATTTTCTGATTGGACAAGATCCGGAATCTCAGCCGGGGTTTCTGTTTCAAAAAGAGGGAGATCGATCATGTTTTCCCAGATATCTCCTGAGCGGCGTTTGTTTACCAGAATCTGATCGTTTTTTAATGCCAGAATATAATTGAAATATCGCTCCCTGCTTTTTTGAGCTTTTATTTTGACAGGCAGCTCATTGATTCTGTTTTTCAGGCGCGCCTCACAGGAAGTTTGCAGTGGACATATCGGACAATCCGGATTTTTAGGTTTGCATTGTAATGATCCGAACTCCATCATTGCCTGATTAAAAATTCCGGCCTGTGTATGATCAAGCAGTTCATTTGCTAAATCGGTAAAAATCTTTTTTCCTTTACCGGTATTGATTGGGGTATCAATACCGAAATATCTGGACAAGAGTCTGAAAACATTCCCATCAACCACAGCTTTTGCTTCATTGGATGAGAATGAAGAGATGGCAGCGGCCGTATATTCGCCTATTCCCTTCAAACGGATCAGGGAATCATAATTTTTAGGAAAGTAGCCTGCATGTTCCTCCATCACTGCCTGTGAAGTTTGATGCATATTTCGGCCTCTTGAGTAATAGCCCAGTCCCTGCCAGAGTTTTAATATTTCCTCCTCGGTGGCCGAAGCAAAATGTTCGATTGTTGGATATTTTTCTGCAAAACGATTAAAATAGGGCATTCCCTGCTCTACACGGGTCTGCTGCATGATTATTTCAGATAGCCAGATAATATAAGGATCATTTGTATTTCTCCAGGGAAGATCCCTTTTATGCTTTTGGTACCAGTCAATTATTTCTTCAGAAAACGTCATTGCTCTTGAGCGGGTTTTACTCATTAAAGGAGCAAAAATACCTTACTATTTGTTTTATAGCGACTTGGTTTGAAAAAAAAGCAGATTTATTTCCCAAATTGAATTAAAACCAATACTTTTGCAACCCCAAATCAATTAGAATAACAGTACAAAAATTAAAGAAAATAGATTATGACCAAGGCAGAAATCATCACAGAGATCTCTAACAAAACAGGAATTGAAAAGGTAGATGTTCAGGAAGCTATAGAAGCGTTTTTTAAAGTTGTCAAAAATTCAATGGTAAATGGCGAGAATGTTTACGTGAGAGGCTTTGGTAGCTTTGTTGTGAAGAAGAGAGCAAAGAAAACCGCTCGTAATATTTCAAAAAATACAGCAATTATTATCCCTGAGCATTTCGTTCCAAGTTTCAAGCCTGCCAAGGTTTTTGTTGAGAAGGTAAAGGGCGGTAACAAGTAATCATTTTATTCAGCCGGGATGTTACAAAGAAAGCAGATTATAGTTATTGGTTCAGTGGTAGTACTGATGGGCCTGATGCTTTCTTTAGATATTCAGGGTTTGGTTAAACCGAATGAAGGTGCTGCTGCAGCAAATGCTTCAGGTACCGCTCAGGTGGAAAAAGTTAAAGAAGTTTCATTAGAAGATATTTCTTTAAAGTCTAAAGAGAGTTTAAATGCCAGTCTTAAAAAGCAGATCTCGGATCTTGAGGCTCAATTGAAAAGCTCGTCTGAATCTGAGAAGCTAAATATTCAAAAGCAACTTGCCCAGCAATGGGATGATGTAAATCAAACTACTCCGGCAGCTTTTTATTATGAATTAATAGCTGAAAAGGAACCGAATTTTGATTCATGGCTTAAGGCCGGTGATAAATTTACAGATGCCTATCAGCAGAATATGGATACTCTTGTTCAGCCTACTCTTGTACAAAAGGCGATCAGTTCTTATCAAAAAGCTGATAAAATTAAACCTAATACTCTGGAGGTTAAAACCGGATTAGGAATAGCTTACGTAACTGGAACCCCAAATCCTATGCAGGGTATTACCTTGTTGCTGGACGTTGTAAAACAGGATCCGAAAAATTTGAAAGCTAACCTGAACCTGGGCTTGTTTTCAATGAAATCAGGTCAGTTCGACAAGGCAGTTGAGCGTTTCAAAACTGTTATTGATATTGCTCCAAGTGCTGAGGCATGGTTTTACCTGGCCTCAAGTTATGAGAACATGGATAGGAAGGCTGAGGCAATTGCTGCCTATCTGAAAACCAAAGAAATTGCAGCTGACCCGAACATGAGCACGTTCGTGGACAGGAAAGTAAACGAATTAAGTAATTAGATTATAAAACATTTTAAAAAACAACATTATGCCAAGCGGTAAGAAAAGAAAAAGACATAAAATGGCTACTCACAAGCGTAAAAAACGCTTAAGAAAAAACAGACATAAGAAAAAATAGTCTGATTTTTAATCTGTTCTTTATGTTCGGATTAATTGCAGACTTATAAAATTTTTAAACCTCCCGCTTAATTGCGCCGGAGGTTTAAATCATTTGTTTGTTTTTATTTATTTCCTAGTTTTAAACGTATGCCGGTTTTCTTAGCCGGTGTCTTAAATTTAGCCATTGGTAAAGGAATTAATTATCAATTCATCCCCTAGTGGGGTTACTATTGCTTTACTGCAAGACAAGCAACTCGTAGAATTAAATACAGAGCAGGTCAGCAACAATTATGCTGTTGGCGATATATATTTAGGCAAGATCAAAAAGATCATGCCCGGATTGAATGCTGCATTTGTTGATGTAGGATACGAAAAGGATGCTTTTTTGCATTATCTGGATCTTGGACCACAGGTTCAATCGCTGCTTAAGCTTACAAAAATTGTAAAGAATGGCAGTTATAAAGATAAATTGCTCAATAGTTTCAGACTTGAAACGGATATCAGTAAATCCGGAAAAGTCTCAGAGATACTGAACCGGAACATGCTGCTTCCCGTTCAGATCGCCAAAGAACCGATCTCAACCAAGGGTCCGCGCTTAAGCTCAGATCTTTCAATTGCAGGCCGCTTCGCCGTTCTTGTCCCTTTTTCGGATGTTATTTCAATTTCCAAAAAGATAAAGAGTAATACAGAGCGCAACCGTCTTAAGAAAATTGTAGAGAGTATTAAGCCGAAGAATTTCGGGGTAATTATTCGCACGGTTTCTGAAGGTAAAGGTGTTGCTGAATTACAGAAGGATCTGCTTGATTTGATTGACAAGTGGGAAAAGTTTACTACCCGTCTTCCGAATACTGAGCCTTCCAAGAAGATTCTGGGAGAGATGGGTCGTACTTCCACAATCCTTCGCGATATACTCAATACCGATTTTACAAATATTCATATCGGAGATCCTGCATTATTTGAAGAGATCAGATCTTATGTTCATGAGATCTCTCCTGAAATGGAAAAGATCGTTAAACAGTACCGTGGTAAAGAGCCGATATTCGAACATTTTGGTATTGAAAAGCAAATCAAATCAGCGTTTGGCCGGACTGTAAATCTGCCTGGAGGAGCTTATCTTGTTGTTGAACATACTGAAGCATTACATGTAATTGATGTAAATAGTGGTAATCGTACAGCAAATACCGAGAATCAGGAGCAAAATGCGCTGATGATCAATATGGAAGCTGCTAAGGAAATAGCCCGTCAGTTACGTCTGCGTGATATGGGTGGTATTGTGGTAATTGATTTTATCGATATGCACAAACCTCAGAACCGAAAAGAGTTGTTTGATCATCTTAAGGATCTGATGTTACTTGACCGCGCCAAGCATACCATTTTGCCTCCGAGCAAATTTGGTTTAGTACAGTTGACCCGTCAGCGTGTAAGGCCTGAAATGAATATCGTAACCAATGAGAAATGTCCTGCCTGTGATGGTACCGGAGAGATCAAAGCGAGTATCATTTTAATGGACGATATAGAGAACAACCTGAATTATATTCTCAATGAGCAGAATGAGCGCAGCGTTACGTTATGTGTTCATCCTTATATTGAAGCCTATATTAAGAAAGGACTTTTCTCCATTCAGTGTAAATGGTTCTTTAAATTCAGTAAGTGGATCAGGGTTAAGGCTGTGCCTTCTTATTACCTCACTGAGTTTCATTTTCTGAATTCTAAGGAAGAGGAGATTAAGCTTTAATTAGCAATCCGATAGCTATCGGATAGGAAATTAGCAAATTAGTAAATGTGCAGATGAATTTTAATCTGGACATTTATTAATTTGCATTTGCTAATTCTCACATTTGCCTATCTTCACATTCTACCATTAATCATGAAAGCATTTTCACATTTTCACATTTGCTCATTTGCTCATTTATCTCATGGCTAAAACCCGTTCTGCTTATTTCTGTCAGAGTTGTGGATATGAATCTGCTAAATGGTTAGGTAAATGCCCTTCATGCAGCCAATGGAATACTTTTGTAGAAGAGATCATAGAAAAAGCAGGGGCATCTGTACCCGACTGGAAGAGTGGCTCCAGCAGTACTCAGCGTTCCAATAAACCGGCGGCAATTCATGAAATTGTTTATTCTGAGGAGAATCGTTTGATTACTCCGGATAAGGAGCTGAACCGGGTTTTGGGCGGAGGTATAGTAAGCGGATCAATAATATTAATTGGAGGTGAACCAGGTATTGGTAAATCTACGCTCATGCTCCAGGTTGCGCTTAATTTACCTGGTTTGAAAGTACTTTATGTATCCGGTGAGGAAAGTGAACAACAGATCAAGATGCGGGCCGAAAGATTGGCTCCTGCGGCAGGTTTTAAAAATGCTGCCTCTTCTGATACTTATATTCTTACCGAGACTTCCACACAAAATATTTTTAAACAGATTGAAATTCTGCAGCCAGACCTGCTTGTAATTGATTCTATACAAACCTTATATTCAGCTCATATAGAATCAACTCCCGGTAGTGTTTCGCAGGTTAGGGAATGTACTGCCGAACTGCTGCGTTTTGCAAAAGAAAGCGGAACCCCGGTATTTCTTATCGGGCATATCACCAAGGATGGAATGATTGCCGGGCCCAAGATTCTGGAGCATATGGTTGACACTGTTTTGCAGTTTGAAGGCGACAGGCACCATGTTTACCGGATATTGCGTGCGGTTAAGAACCGCTTTGGTTCTGCCTCAGAACTTGGTATTTACGAAATGCAGGGCAGCGGACTCAGAGAGGTATCAAATCCTTCTGAAATTCTGCTATCGCAAAGGGATGAACCACTTAGCGGCATCACCATTTCGGCGATGCTCGAAGGCCTCAGGCCCATGCTGATTGAAACACAGGCATTGGTTAGTGTTTCTGCTTACGGAACGCCTCAGCGCTCTGCAACTGGCTTTGACACGAAGAGATTGAACATGCTGCTTGCAGTTTTGGAAAAGCGATGTGGTTTTAAGTTAAGTGCAAAAGATGTTTTTCTGAATATTGCCGGTGGATTGAGGGTTGAAGATCCGGCGATAGATCTCGCTGTTGTTGTTGCGATAATTTCCTCTCATGAAGATATGCCTGTGGATTCTAAAATATGCTTCTCGGCAGAAGTTGGTTTATCTGGTGAGATCAGGGCTGTAAACAGAATTGAACAACGTATAGCTGAAGCTGAAAAGCTTGGCTTCGAACAAATTTTTATTTCCAAGTATAATCTTCCTGCGGGCAGGGGTGTGAAAACGGAACCTGAATGGCAGAAATATAAAATTAAGATCAAAACTGTGGCTAAGGTTGAAGAAGTGTTCAATGCTTTGTTTGGATAGGTGGGACGGGAGACTGAGGACTGATGTCTGATGTCTGAGGTCGGAAGTCCGAAAGGTACGTTAGCATCAGACTTCCGACCTCAGACTTCCGACCTCCAATTATGATTAATCTTCAATAAATCAATAATCACAATTTTTATTATCAATTTCGTATAAACCAAATATAAATTATGAACAAGATTTTACTCTCAATTATTGTGTTGGCTGTTCTTTCAGCATGTAATAGTCCGAAAACTGAAACTCAAACCGTTGAAAATGTAAAAGGCACAGCCGTTTTTGGCGATTCCGTAAAAAATGATCAGGTAATTGAACTGGCATCCATTCAAACTGAAATGAAGGGTGAAAGTAAAAAGGACATGAAAATTAAAGGTGTGGTAAAAGAGGTATGTCAGGAAAAAGGCTGCTGGATGACCATGACTCTCGATAATGGCGATGAAATGAGAGTAACTTTTAAAGATTACAAGATTTTTGTTCCCAAAGATCTTGGAGGCAAAGAAGTCGTATTAGATGGGTTTGCATATACTGATACTACTTCAGTTGAAAAGCTAAGACATTATGCAAAGGATGGCGGGAAGACTGAAGCAGAGATTGCTGCGATCACAAGTCCGAAAGAACAATTAGCCTTTGAAGCAAAGGGTGTTGTTGTTATGAACTGATTTTCTCCGATGAGTATTTAAAAGGAGCTTTACCGATAAGGTATAGCTCCTTTTAATGAATTAAGTTCAACACACCTTTACCACTTCCATATTCAACAACTGGCCAAGTTTCTCAATTTTTGAACTGATATGTCCGATACCTACTGCGCAATGATGAGCAGGGCCATAGCTATTCCAGTTATTTATAAAGTTTCTTGCCCCGATTGGGAATTTATACCGGCTATTGGTATTACCAATCTGCAGGATGGGACCCTCGACTGATTCGCCCTCTGCCACCAGAAGCATTAGTCCGCCGCCTCTCTTTTCTGCAACAGAAAGCAGCGTCACAGGTCCATTTTTAACCATCATTTCCACTGACACGCCTTTGCCTACTTTTCCATGATAAACATGCAGTGGGCGTACTCTGGTTTTACCTTCTGCAATGGCAATATGCCCCGGACCATCATGTCCCATCAAAATAACATCATCTTTAAAATCCATCGCATAGTATTCGGTAAAAGATCCACCTGCTCCAAACGAATCCATGATCTTCATAGCCTGCACATTCTTTATTTCATACTCACCGGCAACGGGGATACCGTTTGCAGTAAGGAGTGAATTACCTAAAATGATAGAAGAGATGGCTTCCTCATTTTCAATATTTCCGGTGCCTTTGTAATAATAGGCCATGGAACCAAGCTGGTGCTTTACTACCAGTTTATCAAGGGCAACTGAGGTGATGGCTGCTTTCTCCAATTCATCCGCCGGGCAATCAGGTTGTACATCAAAGGTCTCATAGAAAAGCTTCAGTCTGTCATTTAATTCTTCATTGCTTACTTCTTTTCTCAGGCTTGCCAGTTCTTCAACCTCAATGAGCTCAATATGACCTCCGAAGTGAGCATATTGCTGGGTTAGATCAGTGTAAATATCCAGCATACCGCTGTAATAATGGCCCATACAACCCAGGCGATTATAGGCCATTATATTAGCCACTTTAGCAGCCTGTACCCACTCTGTTACTTCATTCCAGCATAATTCATCATCGTGCAGCATTCCGGTGATCTGGTGGAATTTAACACCTACTCTGTTAAATACATTTGCGATTTCAGGGACGGGGCAGGCCGAACAGTATGAAAGCCATTCACCGGTCATTTTGGTCCGGTCGCCCATCGCATTGAATGAGGTATAATCAATTGATGCCTCAGGTGCCAGATTTAAAATAATAACAGGAACCTTTGCCCGCTGTACTACCGGCAAAACAGTTGATGACAATGCATAAGTAGTAACATATAGAAATATCAGATCTACATCTTCAGTTTTAAATAATTTTCCTGCCTGAAAGGCTTTATCAGGATTATCTACCAGTCCGGCGTTAACAACTGAAGGGTTAATATCAGAAAGCTTTTGTTCTACAGTATTTAAATAGCCTTCCAGTCGTTCTTTCAAACCTTCAAACTGTGGCCAATAAGTATCCAGTCCGATGCCGAAAAGACCAATTTTCAAACTTGATTTATTGACCGAATCATTGTGCAAATTGTTCATCAATGGTTTATTTAATCTTTATTAAAGATGCAATAGAAAAATCCAATTTCGAATTTTTATTGATTCAATTCAGGATTAACGAACAATTATTTAAACCCCTGAAAATATAAAAGGCCCACAGATTAATTCTGCAGGCCTTTTTGCTTTTTGCTTTTATCTTTCAGCTTTCCGCTTATTTAGACAGATACATCGATTTCTCTTTATAAAGATGTCTGAAATAAGGATCCTCAAGGTCACTTATAAAGCGGATCGATTCGCCGGTAGATTTCATTTCAGGACCTAATTCCTTTTTAACTTCAGGAAATTTATCGAAAGAGAAAACAGGTTCTTTAATTGCATATCCAACAAGTTTACGTTCGATCTTAAAATCTTTCAGTTTATTTACACCCAGCATGATCTTGGTGGCAATATTGATATAAGGTACATCGTATGCTTTGGCAATGAAAGGAACAGTTCTGGACGCTCTTGGATTGGCTTCGATCACATATACCTTTTCATCTTTGATAGCGAACTGAATATTCAATAATCCTCTGACATTCAATGCTTTCGCAATTCGTTTGGTATACTCTTCCATAAGATCGGTTACCTTTTTAGAGAGATTAAATGGCGGCAATACCGCGTATGAATCACCCGAGTGAATCCCTGCAGGCTCAATATGCTCCATCAAGCCTATGATATGGCAATCATCGCCATCTGATATCGAATCAGATTCAGCTTCTTCAGCCCTATCAAGGAAATGATCAATCAATACACGATTTCCCGGCAGGTTTCTTAATAATTTTACAACAGCTTTTTCAAGATCTTCATCATTGATCACAATGCTCATTCCCTGTCCGCCCAGTACATAACTCGGACGAACCAAAACCGGATAACCAACTTTATGTGCAACCTCCAGGGCTTCTTCAGCACTTTCAGCCACTCCATACAATGGATAAGGAATATCCATTTCTTTCAGCAGGTCAGAGAAACGACCGCGGTCTTCGGCTATATCCATACTGTCGAAAGAAGAACCAATGATCTTTATACCTTTTTGATGCAGCTTCTCAGCCATTTTTAAGGCAGTTTGTCCGCCAAGCTGAACGATTACCCCCTCAGGCTTTTCAAGCTCAATGATCTCGCGCACATGTTCCCAGAAAACCGGTTCGAAATACAGCTTATCGGCCATATTAAAGTCGGTAGAAACCGTTTCAGGATTACAGTTGATCATGATTGCTTCAAAACCAGACTCTTTGGCTGCAAGCAATCCGTGAACACATGAATAATCAAACTCTATACCCTGACCGATCCGGTTAGGGCCGGATCCAAGTACGATGATCTTTTTCTTATTGCTGACAATCGACTCGTTCTCGTCCTCGAAAGTGGAGTAATAATATGGTGTTTGTGCCGGGAATTCTGCTGCACAGGTATCAACCATTTTATAGACCCTGTTTATACCCAGACTTTTGCGGCGATCATAAACCTCATCTTCCGTTACATTTCCGAGTAACCATGCGATCTGAGCGTCGGCATAACCCTTCTGTTTTAATGTAATGAAGAAATCTGCAGGGATATTATTTAATGAATAGCGTTTTAGTTCAGCTTCCATATTGACCAGTTCAAGGATCTGTACCAGGAACCATTTATCAATATGTGTTATTTTTCGGATTGATTCCAAAGGGACGCCAAGGCTCATCGCATCCTTAACATGAAACAGGCGATCCCAGCTTGGGTGCTCGAGACTATGCATGATCTCTTCCAGATTACGGCTTTGTCTGCCATCAGCGCCTAATCCCAAACGGTTAGTTTCCAAACTCTGACAAGCTTTCTGAAGTGCTTCAATAAAGGTGCGTCCAATGGCCATAACCTCTCCTACAGATTTCATCTGCAAGCCCAGTTCTGTATTGGCACCTTTAAATTTGTCGAAGTTCCAGCGCGGTATTTTAACGATCACATAATCGAGTGTTGGCTCAAAATATGCTGAAGTAGTTTTTGTGATCTGATTTTCAATTTCATCAAGGTTGTAGCCGATAGCTAATTTTGATGCGATCTTTGCAATCGGGTAACCGGTTGCTTTTGAGGCCAGTGCCGATGAACGGGAAACCCTTGGATTGATCTCAATCGCAATTATAGCTTCAGTAACTGGATCAACGGAGAATTGCACGTTACACCCACCTGCGAAATTTCCGATTGAGCGCATCATTAGTATAGCCTGATTACGCATTTCCTGATAACAACGATCACTCAGTGTCATGGCCGGAGCAACAGTAATAGAATCACCCGTATGTATACCCATAGGGTCGAAATTTTCGATCGAACAGATGATAATCACATTATCATTTCCGTCTCTCAATAATTCCAGCTCATATTCTTTCCATCCTAAAACCGCTTTTTCTACAAGGACTTCATGTGTAGGTGAAGCCTGTAAACCGCGGCTTAATGCCTGATCGAAATCTTCTTTTTTGTGAACAAAGCCACCCCCTGAACCACCGAGTGTGTATGAAGGTCGGATAACAAGCGGAAAACCAATTAGTTGTGCAGCTTCTTTACCTTCGAGGAAGGAATTGGCAATTTTGGATGGGGCAACCCCTACTCCAATTTCTACCATCAGCTTTCGGAACTCTTCACGGTTCTCTGTCTTCTCAATGGCCGCAATATCAACACCGACTATACGGACACCGTATTTTTCCCAGATTCCTCTTTCTTCAGCCTCTTTACACAAGTTTAATGCGGTTTGTCCACCCATAGTTGGCAGAACGGCATCGATCTTCTGTTCTTTGAGAATCTGCTCTATACTTTCACAGTTTAAAGGAAGCAGATAAACATGATCAGCTATAACCTTATCTGTCATGATAGTGGCAGGGTTAGAATTGATTATGGAAACCTTGATTCCTTCGTCTTTTAAAGAGAGAGCAGCCTGAGATCCGGCATAATCAAATTCGCAGGCCTGACCGATAACGATTGGTCCTGAACCGATGATCAGGATTGATTGGATGGAGGTGTCTAATGGCATAGTTCTTCTAAAATTTTAATTTCTAATAACAAAAGAGGAGATTACTATGCTGTGGAGAACAAAGATCCCGACTGTTTTGTCGGGATGCAAAGTTATATATTTTTATGCATTTTTATTCTGATTTTTTTGAATTCATGTATTTTAAGAGAAAAAAGAATCTTTAAGTGAAGTATATATCAGTGCCTGAAGAATGGAATTAAAATTATCGCTATTTTTCAATGATTGGAACGGGTTTTGTGTGTAGCAGAAGAAATACTAATTATAAATATATAAACCCTTATTCTGTTGAATAAATTAGCCTTTTAAAACACAAAATCATGAAAAGATCAATTATTGCATTTGTTGTAAGTGCCTCGATATTAAGTGGATGTTCAGCTATTCAGTCCATAGTTCGTTCTACATTCCCATATACTGCTACATTAAGTGTTCCCTCAACAAACAGGACCGATGTAGCACAATCGGTTACAGCTCAGGCGAGCAGTTTTGACCAGATCTTTACCGGTCAGGGTTCCAATACGAATGCTATTACAGATGTGCGTGTATCATCTGTAAAACTCGACGCCACTTATCCTTCAGGTCAGAGTTTTGGGGTATTCAAATCTGTAAAGATTTATATTTCACGTGGCGATAGTTCAAGAGAGCTTTTGATTGCGACCCGCGATAACATAGCTTCAACTGTTGGGAATAGTATTATGCTTGATGCCGATACTACAATCCTTCTTGACGAATACATTAAAGAATCAACAGTTCGTATCAGAATGGAATATGTTTTACGTAATGCCACAACCGCAGATATGACGATCAAAGCAAGTCTTGGCTTTAATGCTGCGCCAAATACGAGCAAGTAAAAATTATTATCATAAGCTTGATTATTGCCCGGGTGCTTTATATTTGGCCTGATGTATTTAATTTCTGTTTTTACTGACTGGCTTTGGAATCAAAGTTTGCTCGAAACTTCGGGGGTAATCACAGGTATTTTATGCGTTTACCTGGCTGCAAAAAATAGTATCTGGAGCTGGCCGATCGCAATTATCAGCGTACTGATCTATATTTTCATTTTTTTTGAAGCTAAATTATATGCCGATACAGGTTTACAGGTATATTTTTTATTGATGAATTTTTATGGGTGGTATTTTTGGAGCCGGAAAGATGAATATAAGAAAGTTCCTGTCTCTTTGATTAGCTTAAAAGAGATCATTCTATCAGTGGCAGGAGTGGTGTTTTTTACAGCAGGTTTAGGCTTCTTCCTTTACAAAGGAACTGACGCCTCATTTCCTTTTATAGATAGTTTTTGTACAGCCTGCAGTCTTGTTGCCCAGGTATTCCTGGCCCGAAAGGTTCTGGAAAACTGGCTGATCTGGATCTTTGTTGATATAATTTATGTTGGAGTATACATTTCTAAGGATTTGCATCTGACTGCCGGTATGTATGCCCTTTATATTATAATTGCAGCTATGGGGTATTACGATTGGAGAAAAGAGTATCAAAGAAGCCGGGTTTTATTACGTGGACAGGATCAGATTGTTTAGCTAAAATGGAAAACCCGGAGAATCTTAGTAAAGAATTGATCAGAATAGCGATTGTCGGTCCTGAGTCTACCGGAAAATCCACAATTTCCCAACAACTTGCCTTGCATTATGATACGGTATGGGTACCTGAATACGCCCGCGGCTATTGCGAAAAGCTTGTTGCTGAATGTACATGGGAAGATGAGATCAATATGTTCAGGGGTCAATTGGAACTCGAAGAGCAAATGGTCTCGCAAGCCAATCGTCTTCTGATTTGCGATACTACTTTCATGACTGTCAAGATCTGGAGCGATCATATGTTTGGCCGCGCACCGCAGGAAGTGCTTGATAAACTTCCGCTTCACAACTATGACCTCTATTTATTAATGGATATTGACCTTCCCTGGGAGGAAGATCCTCTTCGAGATTTTCCGCATATGCGCGAGCATTTCATGGAAGTATGGCATAAGGAACTGAAAGCCCTTAATGCTACATACAGTTTAATTTCAGGATCTGAGGAAGAAAGGCTGCAAAACGCCATCCGGGCAATTGATTCCTATTTGTCGATTTGACGATAAGTCAATTTGTTTATGAACAGAATTTATTTTTCTCTTTTAGGTTTTCAGATACAATAAATATTATCATCCTGATTTTTTTATTTAGCAGAATCTGATAACACAGCGTTTAGTATGGCTTAGGGATCGAAGCGGCAGCTTTTTGCCCAGGGAATTTTTCAGTTTAAAAGGAATTTGCTGGCAAAAACTATAGCGTAGAGCCCGGCCTTTAGGCAAGCCCCAGATAGATAATTAGCGTATAATGCGAAAGGCAAAATGCTTAAAGTAAAAAGTTCAAAGCCGAAAGCCAAAACCCAATAGTAATTTCAACATTCAAAACATGATGTTATTTCTTAGGTCGCTTTCAGAACTCAGACCTCCTACCTCATATGCGAATCCCACTAATTAAATATTTCCCTTACCTTGATGCAACGTGGGAAAAATCCCTGCGTCTATTGATTAAGAAAAGCGTAAAAATTTGGAAGCTGTTTACGTAGATCAGCATTATGACCTTGTGGTTGAATGCAGAAACGGTAGTAGGAAGGCACAAAATGAATTGTACAAGCTCTATTCAAGGGCCATGTTCAATATTGCTATGCGCATTGTGAATGATGCCGATGAAGCAGCAGACGTGCTGCAGGAGGCATTCATAGATGCTTATACCCGAATCGCCGATTTCAGACAGGAGACCACTTTCGGTTTGTGGATGAAACAGATCGTTATCAACAGATCAATCAGTCAGATCCGTAAGCGCAAAATGGAACTGATACCGATTGATGATACAGACGTTGAATCTATTCCGGATGATGAGGTTACTGATAACTCAGAATTCGAAATGCAGGTGCGGCAAGTACAGGCGACCATCCAACAGCTTCCGGATGGATATCGTTTGGTACTTACGCTGTACCTGTTGGAGGGTTATGATCATGAAGAGATATCACAGATTCTGCGCATAAGTGAAAATACTTCAAGGACACAGTTTATGAGAGCGAGAAGAAAACTTGTTGAATTATTGAGGAATCAGGGGATAAGTTATAATTAATAATACGATCCAATAATGGATCAGGGAGAGGAAAAAGATGAAAGAAAAATTAGAAAATTTTATCAAAGATAACAGGGGCGATTTCGATCAGTTCGAACCACCTGCTGATCTGTGGGCAAAAATTGAGAAGCAACTGGATGAAAAACAGATAGGAATATCTCAAAATAAAAAAGAGAAAAGGGAACGGGTTGTTCGTCTTAGTTTCCTGCTTAAACTGGCGGCTTCACTTATTCCGATTCTGTTTGCAGGTATCTGGTTTTATCAATATCAGTTTAAGCAATCATCTTATCTGAGCAATATCGATCCGCAACTGGCTCAACAACAGGTGCATTATGCATCATTGATAGAAGTTAAAAGGAGCGAGTTGAAACGAATTGAAAAGGAAGAACCTCAGCTTTATCAGGAATTCTCAGAAGAGATAAAAAAGATGGATGCTAATTTTCAAAAATTAAAGCAGGATTTACCTGCAAGTCCGAACCAGGAAGAAACGGTTAAGGCGATGATCCGAAATCTTCAGATCCAGATCGAGTTATTGAATCAGCAGCTTGAAATAATACAACAGATTAATCAATTAAAAAAAGAACAAGGTGATGACACACAAAATATTTAAGAAAGCATTACTGTTTGCTTTGACGATGCTCTTTATAGAATTAGCATCAGCTCAGACAGTTGAGCCAGCCAGGCCAAAGAGTCCTAAGGCGAACTCAGAACTCAAAAATATTGAGTTCGAAATAGCCGAAGCCTTCAAAACAGTTGCAGTTGAAATCAAAAATATTGATTTTGAAAAGATCGGAAAAACGGTTGCAATCGCTACAAGTGAACTTAGAAAGGGATTGGAAGATATTCAGATTATTATTTCAGATAACCAGATTCCGGAAGATCCTGAAGAGCCGGTTGAATTAACCGGAACGGCCGAAAAGACAAAAAATATTAGCAGAACTTTTTCAGTTGATAATAATGATAAGCTTTCGGTGAACAATCAATATGGAAAAGTATCGGTGCATACCTGGGCTAAAAATGAGATAAAGGTTGATATTGAAATTAAGGCCTATGAAGCATCTGAGAGTGGTGCTGAAAACCTGCTGGAGAGTGTTGATATCGCTGAGCTGAGAGAAGGGAATCTCATTAGTTTTAAAACAAATTTTGAGAAGACCTCTTTGAATTTCTGGTCGAGGGTAAAGAATGGGCAGGAAGAACGCAGAGGAGTTCAGGTAAATTATCAGATCTATATGCCATCAAAAAATCCATTGGATATCAGTAACCGTTATGGCAGAACTGAAATGGATGATTTTAGCGGCCCGGTTAATATTTCAAGTTCATATGGGTCTTTTAAATCAGGGAAGCTGGATAATCCCGCCAATCAGGTGAAAGTTAATTATGGCTCAGCAAGTATTGAAAGCTTCTTAAATGGAAATCTCTCTGTTGCTTATGGTAGTTTAACAATGAATCAGGCAGCTAAGCTTAGTGCCACTATTAGATATAGTAAAGCTACGATTGCTCAACTAAGTCAGGGCGGTAATTTTAATCTGGCATATACCGGCGGATTTAAAATAGATGAAGTGGATAAAAGTGTTAAAAACCTGAATATCAATTCTTCCTATTCCGGTGTTTCATTGGGTCTGGAAGAAGGTGCAAATTTTGATTTTGATGTAACAGTGAACTACGCAGGGTTTAATTACAGTAATAGCCGGGTAAATCTTGTTGAGCAGATAACCTCATCAGATAAGCCAAAGGCCTGGAGCCCAAGCAAAAACTATAAAGGGCAGATAGGTAAGGGTTCGGATAGCCGGATCATTATCAAATCGAATTATGGAGGAGTAAAATTTTTATAACCCACATTATTTTGTCATTAAAACCTTCTTGTATTTACAGGGAGGTTTTTTTTTGTTTTATTTCTAAAAGCTTTTAATCTACATTTGATGAAAGTTAAAAAATATGGAATGGATAGCAAATCCTGAGATCTGGATATCACTGATCACATTAACGGTACTAGAGATAGTGCTCGGAATAGATAATATCATATTTATTTCGATAATGGCCTCTAAATTGCCGGCAGATAAACAAAAGAAAGCACGTCAGCTTGGTTTGGCATTGGCAATGATAACCCGTGTTCTGTTGCTGCTTTCACTAAGCTGGATCATGACACTTACCAGTCCCATGTTTAATGCTGGTGAATGGATAGGTTTAAGTGAAGGTGAATTATTTGATAAATTTGCTATTTCAGGACGGGATCTCATTCTGCTGAGTGGAGGATTGTTCCTGATCTATAAAAGTACCACAGAAATTCATGATAAGCTTGAAGGA
This sequence comes from Pedobacter sp., assembly GCA_036676565.1. Taxonomy (GTDB): domain Bacteria; phylum Bacteroidota; class Bacteroidia; order Sphingobacteriales; family Sphingobacteriaceae; genus Daejeonella. The sequence continues at coordinate 90,453 of JAKFCP010000022.1, read as the reverse complement.
GAAGAACATAAATCAGATACTAAAGCAGTGGTAACTTTTTCCGGAGTTATCATTCAGATCCTTATTCTTGATGTAGTTTTCTCTCTCGATTCAGTGATTACAGCGGTAGGAATGGCTGATCATATCGAAGTAATGATTGCCGCAGTCGTAATTGCTGTCTTTGTGATGATGCTTTCTGCAGGAAGTATCAGCGATTTTGTAAACAAGCACCCAACAGTAAAAATGCTCGCTCTGTCTTTCCTGCTTCTGATTGGAGTGTCGCTTTTAGCCGAGGGCTTTGAACAGCATATTCCAAAAGGGTATATCTATTTTGCAATGGCATTTTCGGTGCTGGTAGAAATGCTAAACCTAAAGATGAATAAAGGTAAGAAGCCTGTTCATTTGCATAATGTTCCCGAAGATTAAGAACTGGAAATTTAACTAATCCTGCACAGCAGCCCTTTTAAATATTCGCCTTCCGGGAAGGATGACCTTACCGGATGATCGGCGGGTTGTGAGAACTGCTGGATGAATTGTACATTTTTACCGGCATCAAGTGCTGCCCATGCAATAATCTGTTTAAACATGCTGATATCAACAGCTCCCGAGCAGGAAAATGTGGCTAAAAGACCACCTTCATTAATTAAAAGCATCGCCATGCGGTTAAGGTCTTTATAAGCCCGGGAGGCCTTTGTTAAAGCCGATCGGGAGGGTGCATATTTGGGGGGATCAAGGATTATGATATCAAATCTTTCATTTTCTTCCCTGAACAGCCTTAACTGTTTATTTACATCAGATTGTATTTGGCGGTGAGGAATATTGTGAAAATCATTGATTTCAATATTTCTTTTCAGCGTATCAAGGGCAAGCGCTGAACTGTCAACACTGATTACTTCTGAGGCTTCGTTCTTCATAGCATTCAGGCTGAAACCTCCTGAGTAGGAAAAGCAATCCAGGATTTTTTTTCCTTTAGCATAATCTGCGACCCATTTACGGTTATCACGCTGATCACAGTAAAAACCAGATTTCTGACCCTCAGAAATATTGACCTGATAAAATATACCATTTTCTCTGACGCTGACAAATTCTGGCGGTTCTATGCCGAGCAAAACTCCCCCGGAAGAAGCTTCCATCCCTTCGTGCGCCCGTGCTGAAGCATCGCTTCTGTCGAAAATGCCGTTGGGATTTAATAAACTCTGCAGTTCATCGAGCAGAATATGTTTAATTCGCTCCACTCCCGAAGTTAAAATCTGTACGGAAAGAAAATCGGCGTAACGATCTACAATCAGTCCCGGCAAATAATCAGCCTCGCTAAAAATTACCCGGTAGGTATTTGTTTGATCGTTATGCAAATCTGTCCGGAGTTTAACGGCATTTCTGATTTTTTTTCTCCACCAGGTTTCATTGATTTCAGTTTCCAGATTCCATTCCAGTAGGCGAACGGCAACCCGCGACTGATCATTAAAGAATCCATAGGAAAGAAAATCATTATTGCTGTCGGTTACCATGATAATATCGCCATTTTCGGGCTTTCCTTTAACATGATCTATTGCACCCGAAAATACCCATGGGTGTAATTGTCTGACTGCTTTTTCCTTACCTTTTTTTAATCTTACCGAATCCATTTGGCAAAGTTACCAAAGAGTTCCCCATTTCCTATTCCCAATTTCCCTTTCTACTATTTCCTATTCCCAATTTCCTATTACCTTTACCTCATGGAACAAATACAATGGTCAGATTTTGAGAAGGTAGCATTGAGAGCTGGTACAATTCTGGAAGTTCTTGATTTTCCTGAAGCCAGAAAACCTGCATTTAAAATAAAGGCTGATTTTGGGGATCTGGGTGTGAAATGGAGCAGTGCTCAAATTACCCGGCATTATACAAAATCTGAATTGATAGGCAGGCAGATTATTGGGGTTTTGAATTTTCCAAAAAAGCAGATTGCAAATTTTAGGTCAGAGTTCCTGGTTACAGGTTTTGCAGATCAGGATGGCGATATCGTTTTGGCTTCTGTAGAACGGCCGGTTCCAAATGGCTCAGCATTAATATGAGATACGTGAATTTTACTGATGAGCCGGAGCAAAAACCCGACGACTTTTTTATGGCAGAAGCCCTGAAAGAGGCTCATAAGGCTCTTGCTCTTGATGAAGTACCTATTGGTGCAGTTATCGTACATGGAGGTAAAATAATAGGCAGAGGACATAACCTGACCGAGCAACTGAATGATGTTACTGCTCATGCAGAGATGCAGGCTTTTACAGCAGCAGCAAATTATACCGGTGGTAAATATTTAAAAGATTGCACGCTTTATGTCACTGTTGAACCTTGTGTGATGTGTGCGGGTGCGGCACAATGGACTCAGATCAGCCGCATTGTTTATGGCGCTGAGGATGTAAAAAGAGGCTTTTCACAGATTAGTAAACGGATTCTTCATCCTAAAACAGAATTGATATCCGGGGTATTAGCTGAAGATTCTGCAAAACTGATGAAAGAGTTCTTTATTTCCCGACGCAACAAAACTTGACAACAAATTGAATAAATTCTGACAATTCGGTCTTATATTTGTTAAAGAATAAATCATTAACCTAAATATAAAAATTATGGCATTTGAACTACCTGCGTTAGCTTACGCAACAGACGCTTTGGAACCACATATTGACAAGATGACTATGGAAATCCACCATGGCAAACATCATCAGGCTTATGTAGATAATGTGAACAAGGCACTTGATGGAACCGACGGTGCGAATCTTAAGATCGAAGACCTGATGAAAAATATTTCTAAATTCCCGATGGCGGTTAGAAATAACGGTGGTGGTCATTTCAATCATACACTTTATTGGTCGATAATGTCACCAAATGGCGGCGGTGCTCCTTCAGGAGACCTGGCAAATGCAATCAATGCCGCGTTTGGATCATTTGATGAGTTTAAGAAAAAGTTTGCTGAGGCAGGTATGACCCGTTTTGGATCAGGATGGTCATGGCTTTCAGTTAGTTCTGATGGAAAATTACAGGTAAGTTCTACTCCAAACCAGGATAATCCATTAATGGATATTGCTGAGGTTAAAGGTACTCCAATATTAGGAATGGATGTTTGGGAGCATGCTTATTATCTTAAATATCAAAACAGACGTGCTGATTATGTTGCAGCATTTATGAATGTTGTTAACTGGGATGCAGTAGCTGAGCGCTTTGCGAAAGCAAAGTAATCGTCTTTGGCATTAAAATTGAAATAGTGATGTATATCTAAATACATCACTATTTTTATTTTATATACCTATGAAAAATTTATCTTTTGTTGCAGCCTTTTTGGCTGTTAGCCTATTATCTGGTTGTGATCTGATAACCGGCATATTTAAAGCTGGTGCATATACCGGTATTTTTGTTGTTATAGTGGTTATTGCACTGATCGTCTTTGTAATTTCAAAATTCAGAAGTAAGGATTAATCGGGCTTAATCTCCATAATTTCCTTTTTCTTTTTGCTGCGCATTCGTTTTGGAATAGCTTCAATAATTTCCTTCTCGAGGATTAATATCAGCTTGCGCTTAAGGAAATTTCTATGTGTGACAATACTTATTTCGCGGCTGGGTTCGGGTGTTTTAAAATAACGCACCCGGTCAAGCTGCTTAACTGAAAAATCACTTATTGAAAGCTCTGGCAAAAGGGTAATACCTTTGTTCAGTTCAACCATACGTTTGAGGGTTTCAACGCTGTCGGTATTGTATTCAAGAGGCTTCTGCTCATCTGTTTTTTTACGGTTACAGATGTTCAGAATCTGGTTGCGCATGCAATGGCCTTCATTCAATAGCCACAACTCTTCCGGATTGATATCTTTTGCTGAGATATTCTTTTTACTGATCAGAGGACTTGATTTAGAGAGGTATGCCACGAATGATTCATAAAAAAGAGGAGTTTCACACAGGCTTTTATCCTCAAGCGGAGTTGAAAGTATCCCGCAATCAAGCAGCCCGTTTTTTAATTCATGAACGATCTGATCAGTCATATATTCCCATATCTGCAGCTGGACATCCGGATATTTTTCCATAAATGCAGAAATTACTTTTGGCATCAGGTAAGGTGCCATGGTTGGGATTATTCCGATTCTAAGTTCACCCGTGATTATATTTCTCTGATTGCTGATCAGCTCATTTAGTTTATAACTCTCTTTTAATATGATCCTTGCCTGCTCTATAATTTCAGCTCCGATCTCAGTTGGTAATACCGGCTGCTTGCTTCTGTCGAAAAGCTTTACTCCGAGAGTTTCTTCCAGTTTCTGTACCTGCATACTCATAGTAGGCTGGGTTACAAAGCACTTCTCTGCAGCAATTCCGAAACTTCTGTAGGTATCTACTGCAACTATATATTCTAATTGTACTAAGGTCATAATATAGATTTTAGCTATGTAAATATAATTATTATTGATTATATTGATAATAATATATTTGGTATATTTACAGGGTAATAAACCAATTATAATCTGTAAGAGGGTTCTGTCGTTAAGATGGGACCCTTTTTTGTTTGACATAATAAATTAATTTATTTCTTATTATTTGCCTGGTTCTATTTACTTATTTTTGATATGATTGCTACAGATGGAAGAACCTAAATCAACACGAATAAATAAATACCTGAGTGAAATTGGCTATTGTTCCAGAAGAGCAGCGGATAAACTGATTCTTGAAAACCGTGTTACCATCAATGGTATGGTGCCTGAAATGGGGACTAAAATAGTCCCGGATGATGAGGTTAGGGTGGATGGTAAACTGGTTTCAACACCGGAAGAAAAGCCGGTATATATTGCATTCAATAAACCAGTAGGGATAGTCTGTACAACCGATACAAAAGCTGAAAAAAATAACATCATTGATTATATCAAATATCCGAAGCGTATTTTTCCAATCGGTCGCCTTGATAAGGCAAGTGAAGGACTGATTTTGCTGACAAGTGACGGGGATATAGTCAACAAAATTTTGCGGGCCAGAAATAACCACGAAAAGGAATATCTTGTTTCAGTAAATAAGCCAATAAATCCTGAATTTCTAAAAAGGATGAGGAATGGGATCCCAATCCTGGATACCATAACCCGCAAGTGTGAAGTGGAACAACTGGATAAGAACAGATTTAAAATAATACTCACCCAGGGACTGAACAGACAGATCAGAAGGATGTGTGAATATCTTGATTATAAGGTAGTTAAGCTCAAAAGAGTCAGAATAATGAATATCAGACTGGATATACCCATAGGAAAATGGAGGTATCTGACAGATGATGAACTAAATGAAATTACAAGATTGATTTCCGGCTCAGCTAAAACTCATTCTGATGAGCCCTGAATATTATCCTTATTTCAATAAATTAGTTTCCTCATCCGGGAATACAACAACAGGTTTATAGTTCCTGGCTTCTTCTGCCTCCATAATAGCATAGGTTATGATTATGATTACATCACCTTTCATAACTCTTCTTGCAGCTGCACCATTCAGGATAATATCTCCACTTCCCCTTCTTCCGGTTATCGTATAGGTTTCAAAGCGTTCACCGTTATTGTTGTTGACGATCTGTACTTTTTCACCCTCCAGAATATTCGCCGCATCCATTAAGTCCTGATCTATTGTAATACTGCCTACATAGTTAAGATCTGCATCTGTTACTTTAACCCTGTGAATTTTTGATTTTAATATGTGAATTTGCATGGCACAAAGTTATGTATTTAATGGAATACTTGGATTATCGAATTCAGGATATTGCATTCCCTTAGAAATGGAGGCATCATTGTATTTTATCCCTGAAAATATCAGAATTGAGGCTATTTATTTTTTGCCACTAAATTTTAAAGACCTAAATTGTTTATAATTCAGATAATATTCTTTTAACACGAAAACAATTTTCAGGCCAATAATTGAAAATCTATGAATCCGACATGATTAAAATAAACATTAAACACATAGGGTAAGGTTTATTTTAATCATCAAAGGTTCCATCTGACAAAAGAAAACAATAAAAAATAAATAGATGAAAACTAAACGCAGAGACTTCCTGAAACTTAGCGGGCTTGCCGGTCTAACTTTGGCCAGCGATGGCGTTCTTGGAGGCATCAGAGAAGACCTTACCAATAGCAATGTTCAGAATATTCTGAGTAATTCTAAACCTGTAAGTATTGTAAAAGATTATCAACTGAATGATAAGATTAAGGCAGATTTTGAATTGGCGAAGAATATCTTGAATCCTACTCAGAAGCAATTAGAACGCGGACTTGAATTACATCGGAATTCCCTGGTTATAGAATCCTATGGTTTCATGCCCAGAGCTTCACTGGATGGGACGAAAATGGCTTCTGAGATTAATTCAGGAGCCTCCGCTTTAGAAATTCAGGAAATGAACGAGGAGATGATCATGACTCGTTTCACGAATAATTCGAGAGAAAGAGAGGAATTCGAAAATGCATGGAAGGCTTCAGGAGTTACCTGCATATTTCAGAATGCAGGGGAAGAGGGTAATGAGGTTAAACGATTGCTTAAACGTTTAGCTCATTTTACCTATGCGACTGATAAAATGAGCGATTTTGTTAGCAGGGCAATTAGTCCGGAAGATATCCTAAGAGCAAAAAAGGAAAACAGGCACGCTTTATATTTTTCAGGTAATGGAGTACCACTACCTCAGGACTGGATTTCAGTAGAAGATGAACTGAAGTATATCAATATATTCTTTCAACTGGGGGTAAGAATGATGCATCTTACCTATAATCGAAGAAATCCTATTGGTGATGGTTGTGCAGAGAAGGCTAATGGTGGACTTAGTGATTTTGGAAGGGCTGTTGTTAAGGAAATGAACCGTGTGGGGGTAATTGTGGATATTGCCCATTCCGGCTGGCAAACAAGTCTGGAAGCTGCTCAGGTATCATCCAAACCTATGGTTGCCAGTCATACAACTGTGACATCGCTTCACAAGCACATACGTTCAAAACCTGATAATGTAATTCGTGCTATTGCAGATACCGGTGGGTACATAGGAATATGCTGTATTCCAAGATTCCTGGGAGGCACTGGTGATATTGCTGCAATGATGAAGCATATCGATTATGTAGTCAAAAATTTTGGAAGTGACCATGTTGCTATCGGGACTGATGTTGCATATTTTTCAAGTTATGGTTCAGAGGAAAATAAAAAAATTCCTGCCTTGAGGAGGCAAAGAGCCGGCTGGGAAGCGCTATGGCCTGAAGACAGTTATGTTGAAACACGGGAAATGGAGCGTAGTATGGCCTGGACCAACTGGCCTCTATTCACAGTAGGTATGGTACAAATGGGATATTCAGATGAAGTAATTCAAAAGATTCTGGCCGGAAATATCATGAGGGTGGCAAGAGCTGCTCTTACCTAAAGATACAATGAATAGATGAACTGCTCTTGATTGATCAGATCATCTATTTAAAGAAGAACTGTGCCTGAAATTATTTACTGCTTTTGAATGAGTATTTAAGCGCCATAAAAAGACTCATAAATAAGCCCAGTAGAAATAAGCCACCCATATATCCGAAAACAGCATATTTTTCCTTGGCAACCTCTCTGCCTAATTCAGGGCCGTATATTGCTGCGAAAAGCCAGACAAAGGGATAAAGAAATCCACCAATCGCGGTAGCATAGGAGGTAATATTTTTTATTCCCTGAGGGGCAGATAAAAATGATATAAAAAGTAATACCCCCATTACCATTGCTCCTATTCCTGTTGCATGAAAGTGAAATCTCTGATAATACCGCCAGTTTTTCTCAGCCTCAGCCTTTAAAACAGCATCCTTTTCTGTAGCATCCTGAATAAGATTGATCTTTTCGTTTTTGCTTAAACCTTCCTTGGTCTTGTCTTTAAAAAAGTCTTCATTGGCTCCGAAAATAATGGAAATAAATACTCCGCAGATAAGCGTAAGTATGGCTATTACAAATGGTATTCTGCTGGTCATGATGCCTGTTTTTTAATACAAGTTAGCTAATTTATCATTACAATAGTAAAAATAAACAGAGCTATTCTTTCGTGCTGAAATAAGCATTTCTGAACAAAGTATAATTGATGATGCTCAGTAATTTTATTTTATTCTACCGTTACCGATTTTGCGAGGTTTCTTGGCTGATCAACATTGCAGCCTCTCAGTACAGCAATGTGGTATGATAAAAGCTGTAATGGAATGGTGGCAAGAAGCGGCAGGAATATTTCGTCGGCATCAGGTATTTCTATAGTGAAATCAGCCATATTTTTAACAACAGTATCACCCTCGGTAACAATGGCGATGACCCTGCCCTTTCTGGCTTTAACCTCTTGTATGTTACTGATTACTTTTTCGTAAGAAGAGTTTTTTGTAGCAATGAATACAACCGGCATTTCTTCATCTATCAGGGCGATAGGCCCATGTTTCATTTCAGCGGCTGGATAGCCTTCTGCATGGATATAAGAGATCTCCTTTAACTTAAGGGCACCTTCAAGCGCAACCGGAAAACCACTTCCTCTGCCTAAAAACAAAAAGTTACTTGCATCCTTGAAGGCTTCAGAGATATTTTTTATGCTATCATTAGAAAGAAGGCATTTTTCAACAAGTGCCGGAATATTGTCAAGTTCTGTAAGCAGATGAACCATTTTACTTTGTGTGATCTTACCTCTTTGCTGGGCCATATACAAGGCCATTAGTGTAAGAACAGTTACCTGGGCTGTAAATGCTTTGGTTGAAGCAACTCCTATCTCAGGTCCGGCGTGTGTGTATACTCCGGCATGGCTCAGTCGGGGTATGGAAGCTCCAACAACATTACAAATTCCAAAAATAGTAGCCCCTTTTGATTTTGCAAGTTCAATTGCAGCCATAGTATCGGCAGTTTCTCCTGATTGAGAGATCGCAATTACAATATCTTTTTCTGAGATTATCGGATTGCGATACCTGAATTCTGATGCGTATTCAACCTCAACAGGGATGCGGGAATATTCTTCTATCAGGTATTCACCAACCAGACCTGCATGCCAGGAGGTCCCGCAGGCGACGATCACAATGCGGTCAATATTTTTTAGTTTTTCTGCGTATTCTTTGATGCCTCCCAATTGAACATAACCCTCATCAGGATAGATACGGCCCCTCATACAGTCTTTTATCGACCTTGGCTGTTCAAAGATCTCTTTGAGCATGAAATGGTCAAATCCACCCTTTTCAAGCATTTCAAGCTTTAATTCCAGCTCCTGTACGTAAGGGATTTGTATAGTATTGTCAATATTCTTAATCAGTATTTCATCCCGTTTGATAAAAGCGATTTCATTATCATTCAGGTAGATAACATTTTTGGTGTATTCTATTATCGGGGAAGCATCAGATGCAATAAAATATTCTCCCTCACCAACTCCCAGCACCATTGGACTACCCTTACGGGCTGCGATTAGTTCATCAGGCTCATCTTTATCCATGATCACAATGGCGTATGCACCGATTACTTTATCAAGAGCAATTCTTACCGCCTCCCTGATATCAAGTCCTGTCTGCAATTGGATGTCTTCAATAAGGTGAATAAGAACTTCAGTATCTGTATCACTTTTGAAAGCATGGCCTCTGGATAATAATGCCTCTTTCAGGCTAGAATAGTTTTCTATAATACCATTATGGATAATTGCCAGGCGGCCATCGCCAGAGGTATGGGGATGTGAATTGCGGTCTGATGGTTCACCATGTGTGGCCCAGCGTGTATGCCCCATACCAAGGGTACCACCCAGGTTTTCTCCCTCAACTGATTGCTTTAAGTCACTTACTTTCCCCGCCTTTTTATAAATGCTCAGATGACCGTTCATGAGTGCCACTCCGGCACTGTCATATCCCCTGTATTCGAGGCGTTGCAAGCCCTTGATAATAATAGGCCAGGCTTCACGGTACCCGATATAACCAACTATTCCACACATAATTATGAATGATTAATTGTCGAAACTAAGAATTTGATTGTATAATATAAAGGGTCGGAGGAAGTTTAATTAATTTATCTTACTATAAATTATTCTAAGCTTCATTTGATAGCTGACACCGGATTTCCCGCTGCCGATCACTGAGCCGCCAGCTATACTCCCGGATACTACCGGACCTGCTGAACGATTGTATTCTAAGTTGACCGGTGCAATATAGGTGTCGTATTGCTTCAGTTTACCTTTTATGATATCCTGAACATAGCTTGTGATCTGAAACCTGTAGTGCTTTTTGCTTGAGTCATAAAAGCCACCGAAATCGAGATCAGTTAATGAAAATGCAGGTTCGGTACTGAAGTCGGGAATAAATTGTCTTTGACTTGCAATATCCGTGCGGTACATGATAAGTCTTGATGCGGGTTTAAATGCATCTGTTCCACCTACAACTGAGACGATCAGTTCAGCCTTATTAATGGTAATATTGCCAAGGTTTTTTAACTTTTCGATGTGTGGGAAGCGAATTTTCGTCCGCAGACCGGCTAAACCCTGTACATAGGTAAAATCTTGCTGGGTGGTACTATTGAGGTTAGCAGGAATCGCTGTTCCGGTATAATCATGTTTAAAGTCGGCAATTACCGGCACTGAATTATTCACAATAGGGAATTTGTGCAAGGTAGTATCAATCAAAGCACCATTCTGGCTTTTATAATAAATTTCGAGTCTGCTGGAGTCGGTAAGGTTAAAGAAGGCAACACCTCCGGGCCCGGTACTTTGTGCCTTGTTAACAGTGAGATAAAATCCTTTGACCGCCTTATTCAGCAATTCATTACTGCTTAAAGTAGTGCTGCTTGCATTCAGAAAGTTAGCTGTAATAAAGCCTGGATTGATTGGTATGCGCATCTGGGGTGCTCTGGTCACCTGTTTATCTGGTTTACCTGTTACAATTTCTGTAATTCTGACACTGTCTTTAACACTAAATCTAAGTTTTTTACTCCCGAGCACCGTTGATCCATAGCTTTGAGGCTGTGTATTGAAGTATTGTACTGAGGTACTCAAAGCATTATTAAGCTGATGAACATCAACCTGAAAGTTAGATGTACTGTCACCATAAAAATCCTTGGCATAATAAAGCACCAGAACTGCTGAATCAAGTGTTGGAGTGGTTCCGAAAGTAAGCCCCGGAGGGTCAAGTGTCAGCGACATTGCAATATTGGCTGTAGTTTTTCCAAAAATTGGATCCACCAAATATCCAAGCGGATATTTTTCAAGCGTATTGGTAACCATGGTATCTTCCTTAACTGTGGATGAGATAACAGTGATTGTATCAGTAAAGCTACCTGTAACTTCAGTAGCAGGGTCGACATCAAGGCCAATAGAATCTGTATTCTGACAGCTGCTTAAAATAAAAAGACTTATCAACAGCGTTAATAAGTCCAGTTTGTATAATTTCATCCGTATTACATTAATTTTTAAAAGCTTGCAGGCTCTTTATACTCTTAATAAAGTATCCCAATTTGTACCCTGAGCTTTGCTTTTCACGCTTAGGCTAATGACACTAATTCTTCGCTAGCAATTTCTTCGTAAAGGTTATAATAATTTTCGTAATCTGAAGTGGAATTGAATTCCAAAAGCGGTTTATTAGATTTTTTAACAAACTTTAACACTTCTTCATTGATATTTTCGCAGGCACAAACCACTGCATCAGAATAAGAGATTGCTCCCAGGTTCAAGGCGGTGTTGGTAGCATCAGAATACATTTCAGTATGCTCTGCATTCATTCCGTTCATGATCGCTTTTGTAGCAAATTCTGCACTTAAAGAGGTGTCAAAATTATCCTCATATAAAGAATAAACCACTTTTGAATTCTTAAAAGTAGGGTCGTCTTTATACAAAGTCTTCAAATAAGCAGGAACCAGGGCACTCATCCAGCCATGACAGTGTACAACATCTGGAGACCAGCCTAGCTTTTTAACAGTTTCAAGAGCTCCTTTACAGAAGAATATGGTTCTTTCGTCATTGTCGGCATAGAATTTATTGTTGTTATCAGTAAATACATGCTTTCGCTGAAAGTATTCTTCATTATCCAGGAAATATACCTGCATTCTTGCAGAAGGGATAGAAGCAACCTTGATAATTAGTGGGTTATCATTATCATTAATAATGATGTTCATACCCGATAGTCGTATTACTTCATGTAGTCTGTTGCGGCGCTCATTAATATTTCCAAAACGTGGCATCAGAATCCGGATTTCAAATCCTTTGTCCTGCATAGCCTGAGGTAAGTGACGGGTAATCTCAGAAATTTTGGTAAGTTCAAGGAAAGGCGACATCTCATGCGTAATAAAAAGAATCTTCGTTTTTGCCATCTCCGGTTTGATTAATTTGAGTTTAAGAAAAGTTTTCGAAGAGCAAAGGTAATCATTATCTTATGAAATATCAACGAATTACGCAAGTTGTTTTGGTTCTGTTTAAGTATTTAACCATTTTTGAGGCCGTTAAAATCAAATTGTAATTTGAAAATCTTCAACAACAGAGAAACCATTCATCACTATCTGGATGATTTACGTTCAGCAGGCAAGTCCATTGGATTTGTCCCGACTATGGGTGCTTTGCATGCCGGTCACTTATCCTTAATAGAGGCGGCTCGCAGGAAGACAGATGTTGTGGTTTGCAGTATTTTTGTAAATCCGACACAGTTTAATGATAAAAAGGATCTAGAAAATTATCCGAGACCTATAGAAGAAGATCTCCAAAAACTAAGAGCATATAAATGCGATGTTTTATTTCTTCCTGAAGTGGATGAGATGTATAATAGTTCAGAATTCTGGAAAATTGAGCTGGGTAATCTGGATAAGATCCTTGAGGGAAAGATCAGACCGGGTCATTATCAGGGGGTTACCCAGATCGTAAAGAAACTTTTTGACACCGTGAAACCTGAATATGCATTTTTTGGGCAGAAAGATTATCAGCAGATAATGGTGATCGCACATATGGTCAAAAAATTAAAGATCAGAGTGAAACTGGTTATTTGCCCAATTATCAGGGAAGATGATGGCCTTGCAATGAGTTCCCGTAATGTTTACCTCTTACCCGAGGAGCGAAAGCAGGCCCTTGCTTTATACAAATCACTCCTATTGGCGAAAGAATTATTCAAAACCGAATCGCTTAATCATATTAAGAAAAAGGTTAATGCTTTTCTTGAATCATGCCCGGGAATTGAAACTGAATATTTTGAAATTTTTAATGCCCGCACATTTGAGCCAATTGCTTCTAAAAGGGCGGCAACAATGATCGCGCTGGTAGCAGCCAGAATAGGTAAAATCAGGATCATAGATAATATGTACCTGAATAAAGACAATTTATATTGAGAATTTCACTCGCCACATTTATCAGATACCTGGTATTCCTGATCATTGGTGTATTGCTTTTGTATTTAGCTTTCAAAGGTCAGGATCTGAATAAAATGCTCTCTGATCTGAAGAGGGCAGATTTTGCCTGGGTTTTCCTTTCCATTATCTCGGGTCTGCTTGCACATGTCATAAGAGCATACAGATGGAATTTAATGATCGGCTCGCTTGGGCATGGCACACCTTCTATGCTAAACACTTTTCATGCAGTTATCATGGGATATCTTGCAAATCTGGCATTCCCACGGATGGGGGAGCTTGCAAGATGCAGCGTGATAAATAAATCGGACAAAATCCCTGTAATTAAGCTATTGGGGACTGTAATTGCTGAGCGTATGGTTGATTTGCTGATGCTTGGAATCGTATTTGCAATGGGTATAGTCTTAGAATTCAAATTGTTATCCGGCTTTTTGTACAAGCATGTCCTCATTAAATTAAGTGGTAGAATTGGAGATATTACCTTGCTGATCTTTGCTTTTTTACTACTGATAATTATTATTATCTCCTTTCTTATCTTGATGAAAAAGAAAAAATGGGGCATTTCCAATCGTGTTTTAATTTTTTTTTCAGGAATGAAAACCGGAATACTCTCAGTTAAAAATCTGGACAATAAGACCGCATTTGTAGTTAGTTCGGTGTTCATCTGGTTGCTGTACGGGCTTTCATCTTACTTGTGCTTTTTTGCTCTGAGTGCTACATCCTCGCTCGGGCCCGGTGCGGCACTTTCTACCCTGGTTTTTGGAAGCCTTGCAATGATTGCGCCAGTTCAGGGGGGGATAGGTGCCTTTCACTGGATGGTTTCGGAGGGTTTGACCATTTATGGGATATCCAAAATTGATGGTCTTTCCTACGCATTATTAACCCATACAACACAAACATTAATTATCCTTTTTATTGGTTCATTAAGTTTAATTTTGTTCCTGAAGCAATCAACTGGAAAAAGATCAAATGAGCAGACTGGAGAATATTAAAAGTAAGATTTATACTAAGGAGCAAATTAAGGCTGTGCTGAATGTATGGCGCCTGCTCGGAAAAAAAGTAGTTTTTACTAATGGGTGCTTTGATCTGCTTCATTTAGGGCATATCGATTATTTGTCGAAGGCCGCTGATATGGGAGACAAATTAGTGATTGGTTTAAATTCTGATGCATCTGCATCTGCATTGAAAGGTCCGGGCCGCCCAATTACAGATCAGCTTTCGCGTTCGGTAATGCTTGCTTCATTTTCTTTTGTTGATGCAGTTGTGATCTTTGATGAGCCTACACCGCTTCATCTTATTGAACTGGTGAGGCCGGACATTCTGGTTAAGGGTGCTGATTATTCCATTGAGCAGATTGTTGGTGCCGATCTGGTATTGCAATACGGTGGAGAAGTAAAGACCATTGAATATCTTAGCGGCTATTCTACAACACTTATTGAGAAAAAGATCAGATCCAATTCATGAAATTATCAATCAGGTATTTGTCATAGATAAGATTTTACAGCAGATTCCACAATCCTCCGTATAACTAACGGAAATATTTCTTAATATTTGCAAAGGAGCAAATACTAATCAAGCCCGAAACATTAATTTTGGGCACTAAACCAATTATTATGTTTTTCGAATTTACGGAGGAGCAGCTGATGATTCAGCAGGCAGCCAGAGATTTTGCCAATAGTGAATTGAAGCCCGGCGTAATAGAACGGGACGAACACCAAAAATTTCCGCATGAGCAGATCAAAAAACTGGGAGAACTTGGTTTTCTTGGGATGATGGTTGATCCAAAGTATAATGGATCAGGGCTTGATACTATTTCGTATGTACTCGCTATGGAAGAGCTGTCAAAAATTGATGCATCGGCTTCTGTGGTGGTCTCGGTAAATAATTCACTGGTTTGCTATGGACTTGAGAAATATGGTTCTGAGTTTCAAAAGGAGAAATATCTTAAACCACTTGCAGCAGGCGAAAAATTGGGTGCTTTTTGTCTTTCTGAGCCTGAAGCCGGCTCTGATGCCACCTCACAGCAGACGAGCGCTATTGATATGGGTGATCATTACCTCCTGAACGGAACTAAAAACTGGATCACTAATGGTGGAAATGCCTCTACCTATCTTGTCATAGCTCAAACCAATCCTGCACAAAGGCATAAAGGAATAAATGCGCTGATTGTTGAGAAAGGTATGGAGGGTTTCACTATAGGTCCTAAAGAAAATAAACTTGGAATACGTGGTTCTGACACGCATTCGCTGATGTTTACTGATGTAAAAGTACCTAAGGAGAATCGTATTGGTGAGGAGGGTTTTGGATTTTCATTTGCAATGAAAACACTGGATGGAGGACGTATAGGGATTGCTTCTCAGGCATTGGGAATTGCTTCAGGTGCTTATGAACTTGCTCTGCAGTACTCCAAAGAACGCAGGGCATTTGGAAAACCTATCTCCGGTCATCAGGCAATTCAGTTCAAGCTTGCAGATATGGCTACTGAAATTGAAGCTGCCAGAATGCTTTGCTTAAAAGCTGCCTGGTTAAAAGATCAGGGACTTCCATATGCTCAGGCAAGTTCTATGGCTAAACTATTTGCGTCACAGGTGGCTATGAAAACTACAGTCGAAGCAGTTCAGATACATGGGGGTTATGGATTTGTTAAAGAATTCCATGTTGAACGTTTAATGCGCGATGCAAAGATTACGCAAATCTATGAAGGAACATCTGAGATTCAACGCATTGTGATTGCACGTGAGATTTTAAAATAGATATCCGGGATTATTCTATGGACAATAGATTCAAAATTTTAGCTTTCTTCTTTCTAATCACCGGTCTGTATGCATGCCGGGGTAATACTGATAATCAACCGGAGAAGGGAATGTGGCGTGCTACGCTAAAGACCTCTTCAGGGGCCGAAATACCTTTTAATTTCGAGGTAATCGATTCAGCAGATCAGAAATTTTTAGATGTTATAAACGGGGACGAAAGGTTCAGGGTTAATGAAATTTCAACTGTATCAGATTCCATATTTATTCAGATGCCTCTTTTTGATTCTGAGATCAGGGCAAAAATCAAAAATGGGTCTCTGAGGGGGCAATGGATTAAACAATTTGCAGATAGTAGCGAAGTAATGATGATTGAGGCCAAAAATGGTTATTCATGGCGTTTTTTTAAGGCGAATACCAAACCTGAGTTTGTAGTGACTGGTCGCTGGTCTGTTAACTTTCAGGATGCAAAGACGGGTAAATCAATTCCTGCTATTGGAGAATTTACCCAGCAGAATGGCCGCCTTCTGGGCACTTTTTTAACCAGTACAGGGGATTACCGTTTTCTGGAGGGGACTGTTTCAGACGATAACATTTATCTTTCCTGTTTCGATGGCAGTCATGCCTTTCTGTTTACAGGCAAAATACTGGACAATAATACAATAGTGGATGGGAATTTCTATTCCGGACTTTCTTCTGTTCAGACCTGGACCGCTAAAAGGGATGAAAAAGCTATCCTGCCTGATGCCTATTCAATAACAGCTTTAAAAGACGGATTTGATAAAATAGATTTTTCTTTTCCCGATCTGAATGGTAAGAATGTGTCCCTGTCTGATCCAAAATTTAAGAATAAAATTGTTCTGGTACAGTTTTTTGGATCCTGGTGTCCAAATTGTATGGATGAAACTGCCTATCTCGTTCCATTTTACAAAAAGTATAAGGAAAAGGGTCTTGAAATCGTTGCTTTGGCTTACGAAAGGAGTACTGATTATGAGCGTTCAAAACGAAATATTTTACGCTTACGTGAAAGGTTTGGTGTTCAATATGATATGTTAATTACCGGATACACCAATGATAAAGCCGAAGTGGCGAAAAGTCTGCCAATGTTAAAAAGTTTTATAGGCTTTCCTACATTGATTATTATTGATAAGAAAGGCAAAGTCAGAAAGATCCATACCGGTTTCAGCGGACCCGGAACCGGGGTCCATTATGCAGATTTTAAAAAGGAATTTGAAAAAACCATTGATAATCTGCTGCTTGAATAATAGAAAATAAGGCTTCATTTGCAGGAAAATACATACATGAAAAGCATATATAGTCCCGTTTGCTCTGGGCTTAAAAACACAAATTTCATACTTATGAAAATAAAATATATCTTCTTTTACACTATCCTGGCATCAATATTTCTGCTGGCTTGTTCTGCACCCAGGATGGTAGATCTCGATCCGGTTACGGTTGTTGAAAATTCAAAGGGTTCAGTGGTTTACAGGGGAAGCTATACTAAGAATACAGATATATTAAATACACGGCTTGATCTTAGTTTTGATTGGGATAGTGCTTACGTGATAGGTAAGGCTACAATTCTTGCAAAACCTTATTTCTACCCTTCTGATCAACTGGTATTAAATGCCAATGGCTTTCGTTTTAACTCGGTTTCATTGGTTAATAGCTATGATAAAAAACCTTTGCGATATACTTACGATGGCAAAATACTAAGGATCAGTCTCGATAAGATATACACCAGAGATCAGAAATACACTGTATTTATTGATTATGTAGCAATGCCCAATAAGTTAAAGATCGGTGAGGATATTGCTTCAGCAGGTGATCGCGGTATATATTTTATAAATAGAGACGGAAAGGATAAAGGCAAACCAAGACAGATCTGGACTCAGGGTGAAACAGAATGCAATTCGAACTGGTTTCCAACCATTAATGGCACCCAGGAGAAAATGACTCAGGAACTTAATATTACAGTGCCAAATGAGTTTGTCAGCCTTTCGAATGGGACGCTGGAATTTTCGAGTATGAACGGGGATGGTACCCGGACAGACAGCTGGAGACAGGAGCAGCCACATTCTACTTATTTGACAATGCTTGCAGTTGGAGATTTTGCAGTTACTAAGGATACATGGCGGGGTAAAGAGGTAAGCTATTATACCGAACCAGCTTACGCATCTACTGCAAAACTGGTATTTGGGAAGACTCCTGAGATGTTGGAGTTTTTTTCAAATAAATTTGGAATCGAATATCCCTGGGATAAGTACTCACAGATTGTTGTGCGGGATTTTGTAAGCGGGGCTATGGAAAATACTACAGCATCAGTGTTTTTCGAGGGTATGAATATGTCAGCTGGTCAGTATCTGGATGAAAATCACGAAGATATTATAGCGCACGAACTATTTCATCAATGGTTTGGGAACCTGGTTACGGCCGAATCATGGGCTAATCTGCCTCTGAATGAATCATTCGCTACCTACGGTGAATATCTATGGGAAGAATATAAATATGGCAGGGATCAGGCTGATTTGAAAGGCCTGGAGGATATGTCTGTTTATATCGGAAATAAACGAAAATCAGAACCGGATGTGATCCGTTTTGATTACGCCGACAGAGAGCAAATGTTTGATGAGATCAGTTATCATAAAGGTGGACGGATACTGCATATGCTTAGAAAGACGGTTGGAGATGAGGCATTTTTTGAATCTTTAAAGCTTTATCTGAAGAAGCATTCCTATAAAACGGCTGAAATTCATGACCTCAGGCTTGCCTTTGAGGAAATTACCGGCATGGACTTAAATTGGTTTTTCAATCAATGGTTCCTTGCTTCAGGACATCCGGTTTTAAGCATTCAGAATTCTTATGATCCGGTGAAAAGGGAGATTAGTGTTAATATTACTCAGGATCAGAATCTATCAGAAACACCACTTTACCGAATTCCAATGGCTATAGATATTTATACCGGAACGAAGGTTGAGCGTAAAGAAATTATCCTTGAAAGGCAAAATCAATCGTTCATTTTCCCTTCTGTAAACCCTCCTGATCTTGTGAATGTTGATGCTGAAAAGTATGTCCTTGCTGAAAAAAACGAAGTGAAAAATATCCAGGAGTATATTTTTCAGTATCAGCATGCACCATTATTTATGGACAGGATTGAAGCAATAATGAAACTGAAGGATATGAAGGAAGAAGCAGCAGCAAGAAGTATAGTGGTTTCAGCGCTTAAAGATAAGAGCTGGCTTATTCGTCATACGGCCTTATCTGTTATTGAAAATCTGCCGGATGATGAGCGTAAAGCCGTTCATGAAACCTTGAAAGAAATGGCTCTTCATGATCAGGTTTCACAAGTAAGGGCTGCGGCTATCGAAAAACTCGGAAAACATTACCGGATAACAGATAATAAGGGGGTATTTGTTCAGGCAGCGAAAGACAAGTCTCCTCTGGTAATCAGGGTAACTGAGGCTTTGAAAGAATAATAATATACGGTCCCATAATATGGAAAGACCGGTATAGGGATTATAGCTAAGCTGACTTTTCTGATTGAAATGCCGAAAATATCATATTGATCAGAGCAAGTACAATTGCAAAAAGCACAGCAGAGAAAAACCCGCTCGTATTAAAGGATTCCATCAGGTTGTCGACCAATAGTACCATGAGAACGGTAATAATGAAAGAAACCAAACCCAGAGTCAGGAAATTGATCGGAAAGGTTAGAATCCGGAGAATTGTGCCGATGGTTGCGTTTGCAAGAGCAATAAGTATCCCGGCAATAATGGCACTCCAGAAATTTTCAACATCAACTCCCGGGAGCAGGTAAGCAGCAATGGCGACAGCTGCACCCATTAATAGAATTTCAATGATCAGCCTCATATTTTTTAGTTTTTAAATTTAATAACGATGAAATTGAAGAATCTATTCCATATTTCAGTAATTTTTTTGATTTTATTTAATTCGTGTAAACATGAAATAGTTCAGGAAAGTACCCAAAACAAATTAATTATAAGGCTTAATCCCGACAGCAGCTCGATAGAATTAATTGGTTTAGCAAGTCCTGTTTTAGAGGAATTAAGGACTGATTCTCTCCCTGATTCGCTATGGACTAATTTTTTTGCAGTTTATGAAGAACCATCAGATCCCGAAATGAGAGATTTTCAGCCTGCTTTGGAAGGTATCTATACTATTGAGGGGAAACTGGTTCGGTTTAAACCAAAGGATAATTTCAGAGAGAACCAATTATATTTTGCCCGGTGTTATACAAAACTATTGCTTCAGGATGCCGAGGATCTGATTGAAACAAGAGAACTGTTTATTTCAGATGGGTTTACTGAGTATAAATTCAATCTCTCAAAAAAATCAGTCTTATAAATGTATTGAAATCAGGTGTTTGTAATGACGGATAGTTTTTTTATATTTGCATCGATCTGAGAAGAGCCCCGACAATTTCGGGGCTCTTTTTTTACCAACCTGTTTTTCGAGGGAATAAAAAAAAGGTCAATCATGAATATAGAAAAACGTGTAATTGAGTTAGTTGAAGAAAAGATTGCTGACCGTCCGGATTTGTTTCTGGTGGACGTTCAGATGCATGGTAGCGGAATTTTGTCTATTTTAGTTGATGGAGATAATGGTGTTGCAATTAGTGATTGCGTTGCAATAAGCCGGCATGTGGGTTTCCATCTTGAAGAGGAAAATGCTATTGAACAAGCATACAGACTGGAAGTTTCCTCACCGGGAATAGATACCCCTTTAAAATCATTACGTCAGTTCCAGAAAAATATTAATCGTTCATTAAAGGTTAAACTTAAAGACGGTAATATCAGAGAAGGTAAATTGATGAGTGCAGATGATTCAGGTATAACAATACAGGAGAGTATTAAAGAAAAGGGCAAGAAAGCAGTTTTGCTGGAGAATGTTATAAAGTTTGAAGATATATCAGAAACGATAGTTTTAGTGAGTTTTAAATAACGTCCCGTACCTACGGGACAAATTCAATAAAAAATGAGCAATATTAATTTAATCGATTCATTCCAGGAGTTTAAGGACTTCAAGAATATTGACCGGCCTACGGTTATCAGTGTGTTGGAAGAGGTTTTCCGCAGCATGTTGCGGAAGAGGTATGGCACAGACGAAAATTGTGATGTGATCGTAAACCCGGATAACGGGGATTTGGAGATCTGGCGTACAAGAACGGTTATGGAAGATGGTTTTTCGGAAGATGATGATCTGGAGATCGAGCTTGCCGAAGCAAAAGCAATTGATCCTGATCTGGAGGTTGGGGATGATTTTATTGAGCAGATTACCCTCGAAAGTTTTGGCCGAAGAGCCATCCTGGCTGCACGTCAAACTTTGGTTTCCAAGATCCTGGAACTTGAAAAGGATGAAATTTTCAAGAAATACAAAGACCGCGTGGGTGAGATTGTAACAGGCGAGGTATATCAGGTTTGGAAGAAGGAGACTTTAGTACTTGACGATGAAGGAAATGAACTTTTATTGCCCAAAACAGAGCAAATTCCTGCTGATTACTTCAAAAAGGGTGATTCTGTACGCGCAATCATTGAGAAAGTAGAAATGCTGAATGGCAACCCTAAGATCATTATTTCACGTACTGCACCAGAGTTCCTGCAGCGTTTGTTTGAAATGGAAGTTCCTGAGATTTTCGACGGACTGATTACGATCAAGAAAATTGTTCGTGAACCCGGCGAAAGGGCTAAAGTGGCGGTAGAATCTTATGACGACAGAATTGATCCTGTTGGAGCTTGTGTGGGTATGAAAGGATCACGTATTCATGGTATTGTTCGCGAACTGAAAAATGAAAATATTGATGTAATTAACTTTACAAATAATATTTCATTGTATATTCAAAGAGCATTAAGTCCGGCGAAAATTACAAGCATCAAGCTTGATGACGAAGAAAAGAGAGCGGCAGTTTATCTAAAGCCTGATCAGGTTTCATTGGCAATTGGCCGTGGTGGTCACAATATTAAGTTGGCCGGAAAGCTTACAGGATACGAAATTGATGTATACCGTGAAGCACATGAAGATGATGAGGATGTTGATATTGAGGAATTCTCTGATGAAATTGAGGGCTGGATAATTGACGAATTCAAGCGTGTTGGTTTAGATACAGCGAAATCTATTTTGAGCTTATCTGTAGACGAATTAGTTAAGCGTACTGACCTGGAAGATACCACAGTGAAAGATGTGATTGAGATCTTGAAGTCAGAATTTGAATAATTTATTCGATTGCTGCTCATTGAGAAATAGCGGACTTAAGAAAAAGCCGTATCCTCAAAGCATATAACATATAAAAAACGTACTTTTGTACAAAAATAGCGAGGTTAAAATAATAAATGTCAGAAGGTAAAAGCACAAATTTACTTAAAGCTGCGAAAGAGCTGAATATCGGCCTTAACACTGCGGTGGAGTTTTTAGGGAAAAAAGGTCACAAAGTTGAGGCCAGGCCCAATACTAAACTCACCGATGAGATGTACGATGTTCTTCTTAAGGAGTTTCAGGGTGATAAGATCGTAAAAGAAGAAGCTAAGCAAATTGTTATTGGCAAGATTCGTCGCGATGATGTCCCTGTAACTAACGAAAAGACTGAGCCACAGCGTTCAAAGGATTTTGAACAGGAAGAGATTCTGATCAAGAATGTCAATCCTTTTACTCCTCCTGCAGTTGAGAAGCCAAAAGCTGAACCTCAGGAGCCTGTGGCTACTGAGCCTAAATCAGAAGAAGGTGCTTTGCCGGGCGTTAAAGTGGTCGGAAAAATCAATTTAGACGACCTGAATACCAAAACCCGCCCTGATAAGAAAAGTCCGGAACCGGAAAAGCCTGTTGCTATACCAGCCCCTGCTGCTAAAGTTGAGGAGCCTGTAAAAGTTAAAGAACCGGAAGTAATTCCGCAGCCCGCTCCAGAAAAAGCAGAACCTGTAGTGGAAGCCGCACCTGCAGCAGAAGTTAAGGAATCTGTCGAAAGTCCGAAAAAAACTATTGAGGAACAGCCTCAATCTCCGGCTGTTAAACCAGTTGCCGAAGAAAAACAAGAAAATAAACCAAATACGCAGGAAAGTAATCCTGATGCTGTCGTTATCCGTGCCAAAGCAGAACGTCTTTCAGGTCCGAATGTGATTGGCAGAATTGAGTTACCTGTTTCACCAGCACGTCGCGGACAGCCGGTTGCCTCTTCATCGAGTGCGGCAGGTGCTGATCATAAGCGTAAGCGCAAGCGTAAAGATAATGCTCCGGGACAACCCGGTCAGCAGACTCAACAGGGTCAGCAGGGTCAGCAAGCCGGTGGATCACCGCGTCCTGCACCCGGTGCAGGATATCAGGGTAATCGTCCTGATTTCAGAAATGCAAGGCCCGGCCAGGGAGGTACTGCAGGTGGCGCCGCCCGTCCTGATTTCAGGAATAAGCCCCGTACCCCGGATACCCCTAAAGCTGAACCAACAGATAAAGAAATTCAGGATCAGATTAAAGCAACACTTGCACGTTTAAGTGGTGCAGGTAAATCAGGAAAATTTGCTCAGCGTGCAAAATTACGCCGTCAGAAACGTGATGATGTTGCCCAAACTGCTGAAGATGCGGCACTGGAAGCAGAAATGCAGTCTAAAACCATTAAGGTTACCGAGTTTGTTACGGCAAATGAACTAGCCCTGATGCTCGACGTTCCTGTGACTCAGGTTATTTCAACCTGTATGAGTCTGGGAATGTTCGTATCCATAAATCAAAGACTTGATGCTGAAACTCTGACAATTGTAGCTGATGAATTCGGTTATGAAGTTGAGTTTGTGAAACCTGAGGACGAAGAAATTGGTTTGCTTGAAGAATCCGACAGTCCTGAGGATCAATTACCAAGAGCTCCGATTGTAACCGTAATGGGTCACGTGGATCATGGTAAGACCTCATTGCTTGACTTTGTTCGTAAGACCAATGTTATTGCCGGAGAAGCCGGAGGAATAACCCAGCATATTGGTGCTTATGAGGTAACCCTTGAAAATGATCGTAAAATTACTTTCCTGGATACTCCGGGTCACGAAGCCTTTACGGCAATGCGTGCAAGGGGTGCCAATGTTACTGATATTGCAATTATTGTAATTGCTGCTGATGATAGCGTGATGCCTCAAACGCGTGAAGCTATTAATCATGCGCAAGCTGCAAATGTGCCGATTGTATTTGCCTTTAGTAAGGTTGATAAGCCAGGCGCAAATGCTGATAAGATTCGTGAGCAGCTTTCTGCTATGAACATTCTGGTAGAAGACTGGGGTGGAAAATATCAGAGCCAGGAAATTTCAGGTAAAACCGGTGCAGGGATTGATTTACTGCTCGAAAAGGTCTTGCTTGAAGCAGATATGCTTGAATTAAAAGCTAATCCCAACAAACGGGCAATAGGAACTGTTATTGAAGCAGCACTGGATAAAGGTCGTGGAATTGTCACTACTGTGCTGATTCAGGCCGGAACATTGAGGGTTGGAGATGCAATACTTGCCGGTGGATACAGTGGAAAGGTAAAAGCATTGCATAATGAGCGTGGAGTTAAGTTAGATCATGCCGGACCTTCAACACCTGTTCAGGTACTTGGTATGCAGGGCGCACCAACTTCAGGTGATAAGTTCAACGTAATGGAAAGTGAAGTTGAAGCGCGGCAGGTTGCAAATAAGAGACTACAGTTACAACGTGAACAAGGCTTACGTACGCAGAAACATATTACACTTGATGAGATCGGACGTCGTTTGGCGATCGGAAACTTCAAAGAGCTGAACGTAATTGTTAAAGGTGATGTTGATGGTTCAATCGAAGCATTATCCGACTCCTTACTGAAACTGTCTACTGAGCAGATCCAGGTGAATATCATACATAAATCTGTAGGTCAGATCTCTGAATCTGATGTATTATTAGCCTCGGCCTCAGATGCGATTATTATTGGTTTCCAGGTTCGTCCTTCTGCAAGTGCACGTAAACTGGCTGAAGCAGAGCAGATTGATATCCGTCTGTATTCAATCATCTACGATGCCATCAATGAGGTGAAAGCCGCTATGGAAGGCATGCTTGATCCTGAATTTGAAGAGAAAATTACTTCGAACGTTGAAATTCGTGAGGTATTTAAGATCAGCAAAGTGGGTACGATTGCAGGTTGTATGGTACTTGACGGAAAGATTACCAGAAACAGCAAAATCCGTATCATACGTGATGGTGTGGTTGTTTATACTGGTGAGCTGGCCTCATTGAAGCGTTTCAAAGATGATGTTAAAGAAGTTGCTACCGGTTATGAGTGTGGTTTAAATATCCAGAACTTCAATAATATTGAAGTAGGTGATATCGTTGAATCATACGAGCAGGTAGAAGTGAAAAGGAAATTATAATCTGAACAATTAATATTAAAAGCGATCTATTTGATCGCTTTTTTTGTTTTGGCTGATTGATGTTTAATACCTATAAATCTGACAGGTGTGGGTTTAAGAAAAGAATTCAGGAGACTTAAAAGAAGCATTCAAATGAAGCTTAATTCGGGCGATATTAAGCTGGAATTAGGTCGCATTGCTGATTATAAACACTTCACAGTTGGATACGCCCATGTATTCGATAAGCCTTTTAAATTTCATCACGGACCAAGTTTTGCGGAATCCTATATTGAACTTTTCGAAACAGAAATTTATCGGTTCAAACCCAGTGCCGACTCAAAGATTATTCTCGACTGCGGTGCAAATATGGGCCTAAGTGTCTTATATTTTTCACTCAACTATCCTGATCATCATATCATTGCATTTGAACCTGATGCTGACATTTTCGCGATTTTGAAAGAGAATGTTGAGACCTTTGGCTTGAAAAATGTAACTCTTCATCAAAAGGCCGTTTGGACCCAGACTGAAACCTTAAAGTTCTTTACTGATGGAGGTATGGGCGGCAGAGTAAATAATGAATACTCCCGTCAGGAGCCTAAATTTATTGAAGCTGTTCCTTTACTTGATTACCTGACAGAGGACGTCGATTTTCTGAAAATTGATATTGAAGGAGCTGAGGATACTGTTTTGAAATATTGCGGTAAAAGTTTACAAAATGCTAAGCATATCTTCTTCGAGTATCATAATAATGTGAATTCAAAACAAACCCTCCATGAGCTTCTTGCACTGGTTGAAAGCTTAGGTTTTCATTATTATATAAAAGAATCAGCGACCAGAAAACGGCCGTTTGTAGATACCAGACTCATTTGCGAGAGCTTCGATATGGCTATTAATGTGTTCTGCTATAAAGAGAAGCAATCGTAAATTAATCTGAAAAGATTCTTCTGATCTTTCCTCCCCACAATTCTTTCAGAGTGAAATTCAGTTTACTGAAAGAGTTTTTTTTATTAATGCTGAAAAGTATCCTGCGATTCTTATAGATTAGTTTTGCGAGCCCGAATGAAATATATTCCTCTTTGTTCTTTTGAAATTCAGCATAGAGATTTTGTATAAATTCGGGATTTTTATTCTTTGGATAATTAACACAGGACTTAATCCAGAGCATTTTGCGCTCATATTTCATAGCTGCACTAAGTGGGTTTCGAAGTGTATTATCCCTTTTCCGTTTTAAAATATTCGTATCAGCTTTTTGATGTTGCCTGTATTTGACAAGGCATTCCTCAATGAAATCAATACTGCCCAGATTTGCAGCAACGTATCCCATCCACCAATCATGAAAATAGGCATTCGGGAAAGGCAAGAGCTCATTTCTTAACTCTTTTTTCATTAATACTGAATGTCCCGAAATGCAGTTAAAGAATATAAATGCCTCAGGTCGATCTCCCCGATACAAGTTCATAATATCCGACATCTTTCTGTGCAAAGATTGACCATTATGATCTACGAATTCGGAATCATGATAAATGAGTAAATGATCTCCAATGGCCTTTACCTGCTTTTCTACCTTTTTTAAATCCCAAATATCATCCTGATCTGATAAGGCAATAAAATCGCCATTACAAAGCCCCAGAGCTTTTTCAAAATTTCTGATATAACCCATATTCTCCGGATTCTCAAAAACTTGAATAAATGAGTATTCAGCTGCATATTCTTCCAGAATTTTTAAAGTATTATCTGAGGAACAATCGTCAACTGCTATCAGTTCAATTGCCGGATAACTTTGATTTACGATAGAATCCAGCTGTTCTCTTAAATAAGCTTCTCCATTATAGGTACATAAAGCTATAGAAACCAGTGCCTTATCATTCATTTCTATTCATTGAATGTTTGCATATCGATCAACTTTCTATAGAGCCCATCTGCACGAACTAATTCATTATGGGTACCCAACTCTTCAACTTTACCATTTTCCAAAACGATGATCTGATCAGCTTCCTGTATAGTACTCAGACGGTGGGCAATGACAATGGAGGTACGGTTTTTCATTAAATTTTTGAGCGCATTTTGAACCACCTTTTCTGATTCAGTATCTAAGGCAGATGTAGCTTCATCCAGAAGAAGGATGGGTGGATTGGCAAGTACAGCTCTTGCGATGCAGATCCTTTGTTTTTGTCCTCCCGAAAGTTTCATACCCCTGTCACCAATATTGGTTTGATAGCCCTCAGATGTATTAACAATAAACTCATGTGCATTCGCAATTTTAGCAGCTTCGATTACTTCTTCCTTGGTAAAAGATCTGCCAAAGGCGATATTATTAAAAATGGTATCATTAAAGAGAATGGATTCCTGATTAACAATTCCCATTAATGCCCTGACATCACGCATACTGATATCCTTGATATTCAGGCCATCAAGACAGATTTCACCATGTAAAGGATCCATAAATCTCGGTAAGAGATCCATAAGGGTCGTTTTTCCTCCTCCCGAAGGACCCACCAAAGCAACAGTACTACCTTTTAATATTTTAAAATTGATGTTTTTCAATACCTCTTTTTCACCATAGGCAAATGAGACATTTTTCAATTCGATACAATCATTGAACGAGGTTTTTGAAACCGGATTTTGTTTATCAGTAATGTTTTCAGGAGCATCCAGTAATTGAAATACACGCTCTCCTGCAGAAATCCCCTGGGAAATATTGCCAAATGCTTCTGAAATGGCTTTAGCCGGATTAATGATTTGTGAAAATATGATGATATAGCCAATAAATTCAGCTCCCTGAAGATCTGATCCTTCCTCCAGAATCAGGGTACCACCATAGAAGAGGAGTGCAGCTACTGTAATCACTCCCATCATTTCTGAAACCGGTGCGGCCAGTAAAACTCTTCTGGCCAGTCTCCTGTGGATTTTACTAGTCCACATATTTATTGCATTGAATTTCTCCTGTATATAGTGCTCAGCATTGAAGGATTTAATGATTTTAACCCCATTGAGTCCCTCATCTATACTTGATACTAATACGCCTAATGATTCCTGGGCTGCTGTTGCATGTTTCTTCAACCTTTTGACTATGAATGAAATAAGCAAGCCTGAGACTGGAATTAGGATAAGTGCAAAAAATGTCAGTTTGGCAGATATTGTAAAAAGTACGGCAAAGTTCAGAATTATCGCAATTGGCTCACGTAGAATAACTTGTAATGAGCGAATGATGGAGTCCTGAATGGTTACGACATCGGTCATGAATCTCGAAATGAGGTCACCTTTGCGCTGACTGCTGAAGTATTGGATATCAATATTAGTGAGTTTTTTGAAAATACTGCTCCTGATGCGGGTTACAATCATTAACCTGAAATTTTCAATTACCCTTGCCGACAAATATTTAAACAGATTACTTAGTATTACGGAGACGACAATGGCAATACTGACCATTTTTAAGGCTCCTACCTTACCTGAAGTGTTGATGATGCTCTGGAAATAATAATAAAAGAAGTCCTTGAAATAGCTCAGGCTAAAATCAAATGAGGGCATAGTAGTGAATGTCTTTGCTCCGGTCTTGCCTGCCTGATCGAAGAGGAGTTCAAAAACCGGAATCAGCAGAGTGAAGTTCAGAAGTCCGAAAATGACACCTAATACAGACGTGATAAAGAATGGAACCGCAAATTTCTGAACAGGGGCAGCAAAAGCAAAAAGTCGGAAAAAGGTCTTCATAAAAAGATTTCTAAAACAAAGTTAATCATTTTGAAAGATGTCTAATTTCTTCTGAAAATGATTGTTTGCCCCTCAAGCATCTTATTCATTTTATTAATGACATCATCAATGCTTGTAGTGCTATTATATCTATCCATTAATTGAATCATTTTTTTGCGCGACTGGCGGGCATATTTTAGATTGTTCAAAAACATTCCAAAACTTTTATAATAGTAGAATTTTAAACCAATCCACATAAAGAGCGTATCAATAAGAGCGATCTGGAGGAACCAAAAAACTATTCGGATACTGCTTAAATGTATCACATGGACAAAAAGTCTGTTTCGAAAGAAAATAGCCTTAACCCAATTTCGAGTACGATAATTTTTGGTTGTTGAAGAATGATCGTGAACACAATAAGATTTTGGATCATAATAACATTTCCAGCCTAAGCGCCATGCTCTAAGTCCCAGTTCAAAGTCTTCACAATAAAATGGTGAGAAGATTTCATCAAATCCGCCGATATCCTTTATTTTTTTTGTGTCAATTAAGGCATTTGCACCAGATAAATAGGCGGTTGGGGTAAGAAAATCCTCGTTTTCCAGGTGGTAAAAATTATTGGCTTTAATTTTAAATCCGGAATATTTTAAAAATCTTGCGGTATCCTGTGTTTCACCATTTTTAGCTCCAATGATTTTACTCATTACACCAAAAGTATCTGGAAGCTCAAAATATTTAAATTGGCTTTCGAAAAAGTCATTATTTAACTCTATATCAGTGTTTAATAGTAAAATCAGATCCTTATCTGCCAGAGCAATTCCTTTATTACAGCTTGCTGAAAATCCCTGATTTTTGTCATTAATAATTAAACGTATCAGCGGATAGTTTTGCCTGATAAATGCTATGGAACTATCAGTTGAACAATCATCTGTAATGATGATTTCAAAATCTGTTCTGGAATTGTTTAAGGCCGCATAAACAGAAGGCAGGTTTTGCTCCAGCAAATGTCTGCCATTATAATTTGGAATAACTACAGATATACTTTTTCGGGAATTCGACACAGTGGTCATTGAACAGTTTTGTAGTTTTTATATTCTCCGATTCTCCATTGCGACATATCTTCAATTTTTTGTAAAATACGACGTCTCAGGCTCATTTTCTTTTTCATTAGCGTTGGATCAACCTGAAACTTCCAGTTACTTACTTCAATCCGTTTCTGCATAACCTGTGGGTGTGTACCTTCAAATCTGATCAGACGGTCGGCATTGCCATAATCAAATTCAATATTTTCAGGAAGATGCTCCTGGATCCAGGAATCCTCGTGGTAAAATTTATTAAAATTACGAACTTTATTTCCAAGACCTGCAGGCGGCTGAACCCAGCCGTAGTGATAAATATAGGCCTCTATTGGTTTCACTTTTATTTTCCTGCCATTTTTTCTAAAACCCTGAGCATCCCGGTAAGAATGGACTCCGGGATCGAATTTTAAAACCCTCACCTCATTTCTATACCATCTTCTGGAGGATGCTATAAAATCATAAGAACCATAAAAATGGAGGTATTTAAATAGAAGGCCTTCAACATTTTCATTGTTCAAATTTTCTTCCATAGCATTTTTTATCACCGGAAGATAGTTTTCATGCACGCATTCATCCCCCTGGATATAAAATGCCCAATCGGTATCTTTAGAAATCGCAGCATAGGCTTTATCAGTTTCCTGTGCGAATGTTCTCCCGCCTTCGCGTATACTTTCATCCCATACGGTATGAATAATTTTTATTTTTGGAGATCCGATGCCCTCAATAAGTTCCAGGGTATTGTCGGTACAATCGCCAACTGCAATTACAAATTCATCGCAAACAGGCAAAATAGAAAGAATTGCCTGCACCACAGGGTAGTCATTATTAACAGCATTACGTATGAATGAAAAACCTGTAACTTTCATGTTGGCAGAATATTGGGCAAAGTTAAATAAATTAGCCTCTTTTGATTAATGTGCAGGGAAATAGCCCCCAAAATTTATCCTGCTATCGGCTCATTCGAAATTCCTGTTTTTTTTCAGTGTTGTGATCTGAAATCAGCCATAAAAAAGGATTACAATTCATCATCTTCCTGACTGCTTCGGTAAAGCTTATTATCTGCTTTAGAATAAACACTAATTAAGCATAAATTAAAGCTGCAGTAAACACAGAGAAAACACAGATATACTAGTGTTTTCTCCGCGTTTAGTCCGCGTTTAGTCTCTGTTTGCTACGTGTTTATATGGAACTAATCTCATCCTTGTCTGCCAGCTGTCTCAACTAATTGTAAAATGAAATTAAAAACTACTTACTTTGTATATGCAGCCAAACAAGCTTAATAATTCCACACTGCTTAAAGACTTTAGAGAATTAGCAAGAGAGTTGACCATTGTAGAAAATGATTTGCCTGGTTCAGAGGACTTATTAAGGGGGCTCAAATCAAACAATACTCCGGTAATCGGAATTACCGGCCCGCCCGGTGCAGGGAAAAGCACGCTGGTTAATGCGATGATTAATCATCTGAGTGCTCAGGGTAAGCAAATTGCAGTTCTTGCTATTGACCCTACATCTCCATTTAATCTGGGATCACTTCTGGGAGATCGTGTCAGAATGGCAGAACAATTTAATAAGCCGAATGTTTATATACGTTCGCTGGCAACCAGGGGCTCATTAGGGGGCTTATCAGGCAAAACAATTGAAATGTGTGATGTCCTTAAGGCTGCCGGTTTTGATTATATTTTGGTTGAAACAGTCGGAGTCGGTCAGTCGGAAGTTGAAATTGCCGGACTTGCAGATATAAGTGTGGTAGTGCTGGTTCCTGAGTCGGGTGATGAGATTCAGAACATGAAATCCGGATTAATGGAGATTGCCGATATATTCGTTGTTAATAAGTCAGACAGGGAAGGGGCTGATACTTTCGCCAATAATCTCAAAAAACTTGTTCATCAAAGACCCCAGCCTATTCCGGTTATCAATACTGTTGCCGATAAATCTATTGGAATTTCAGAACTGATGGAAGCTATTGAAAATCAGTCGATTAAAGAAAATAAAAAACGCATGTTTTTACTAGCGGAAAAGGCCTGGAAGCTGCTTCAGCATCAGAAAATGAAGAATTTGAATAAAAATCAGCTTCAGCAGGATATTATTAAGGCATCAGCCGATCCTGATTTTAATCTATATAGGTTTATAGATACCTTTCAGCAAGGTACTAAGAATTCATAATTGCTTCTATTTCTTCAGCCTCAACAGGGATATCATCCATAAGGTCGATATTGCCATTTTTCGTTATCAGGATATTATTTTCAATCCGTATTCCGAGACCTTCCTTTGGAATATAAATTCCTGGCTCACATGTCAGAAGATTCCCGGCTTCAAAAGGTTTATACCTGCTGGCAAAATCATGCACATCCAAACCTAGGTGGTGGGAAGTGCCGTGCATGAAATACTTTTTATAAATCGGGGCTTTAGGATCTTGTTTAGCTATATCCTGTTTGTCGAGTAACCCAAGCCCAATCAGCTCAAATTCAACTATTTTACCTACCTCAGCATGATAATCATTCCATATCGTTCCCGGAAGAAGCATTTTTCTGGCCTCTTTCATGATCCGTAAAACTGCATTATACACATCCTTCTGGCGTTTTGTGAAACGTCCGCTGACAGGTACTGAACGGCTCATATCGGCATTATAATTAGCATATTCTGCCCCAAAGTCAAACAGGATCACATCACCATCTTTGCATATCTGGTTGTTATCATTGTAGTGAAGGATATTGGCATTTTTACCAGAAGCTATGATGGGATTATAAGCATGACCAGTAGCTCTTTGCCGGATAAATTCATGGATAATTTCTGCTTCAATCTCATATTCTGCTACTCCTGGTTTAATGAATTTCAGGATTCTGACAAAGGCATCCCGGGTAATTCCACATGCTTTTTTTGTCAGTTCAATCTCGATTTCTGACTTTACAGGGCGGAGCTCGCGCATAATCAATGCAGCCCGTTTATAATTATGTAATGGATAAAGGTTTTTTATTTTTTCGATAAACCGGATATCCCGATAAGGAACCTTATGGGCATAACGATCATTCTCATTGGTGTTGAGATAAATGCTTTCTGCATAACCTACGATTGCTGGCAAGATATTCCAAAATTCATCAAGCCAGTATATAGTATCGATACCTGAAACATTTTTTGCTTCCTGAATGGTCAATTTATGACCTTCCCAGACAGCAATGTGTTCATTTGTCTGTCTTAAAAACAGGACTTCCCTGTATAGTGGATTAGGACAGTCGGGAAATAAAAATAAAATTGTTTCTTCCTGGTCTATTCCACTCAGGTAAAAGAGATCTGGATTTTGTTTGAATGAATGGGTTTGATCGCCGCTTCGTGGAAATTCATCATTAGATTGAAATATGGCTATAGAGTTCGCAGAGAGTCTTTTTGTAAAATTTTGACGGTTTTTTTCGAAAAGTTGTCTGTCAACGTGAGGGTATTTCATGCTAAGAGTATATAAATTTGTGTGCAATAAAACGATTTAGGATGTAATTTTTGTCAAAGAAAATGATTGGAACAGTATTTGATTATTTGCACAAGTCAAACTTATGACTATTTTTGTGTAAATTACACTAATGAAATTTGTTAACCTTTAAAAAAACGATTATGAATTATTCTACATTAAAGAAAGCACTTGTGTTTTCATTAGTAGCAGCCTTAGGCCTCAGTGAGGTTTCTTTTGCGCAAGATGCTACTAGCTCCTCTGCCAAGGTATTTGGTGGGAGAGGCCAGTATAGAACCTGGAGTTTAGGTGTCAATGCCGGAGTATTAGCACCTGTTGTTGCAATTGGTGGAACTAATGACTTTTCTAAGTGGAGCCCATCTTTAGGATATGGACTTACTTTGAGAAAGCAAGTAGATCATTTCTTCGGTATTCAGTTTGCTTACCACGGTGGAGAGCTTAGCTACGATAATGATGGCGCTACTGTTAACCTTGGATCAGGCCCACGTACTGACGGAGTTACACAAATCAGCCATGCATTAGACCTTACAGGTATTGCTAACGTAGGTTCAATTGATTTCCTTAAAAGAGAAAACGCAGTAAACTTTAACTTAAAAGCTGGTTTTGGTTATGCTGCTTATCACTGGAAAGAAATTAATCCTAACTCAACTCCTGCAAAAGGAACTTATGGTCCTGACAGAGATCGCAATAACATCCGTAACATGTATGTTCCGGTTGGTGCTGGTATCAAATTCAAAGTTTCTGAGCGTGTTAACTTCGATCTTGGTTACACCATGAACTTCCTTGATGCTGATGATCTTGATGGTACTAAAGGAAAAGGTTTCACAAAAGATAAATGGTCTTATACCTCTGCAGGTATTGAATTCTCTTTAGGTTCTTCTGCTAAGCCGAACTTAGACTGGGTTAATCCACTTGCTTTAATGTATGATGAATTAAAAGATCCTACATTACGTCAGGAAGTTGAGGCATTAAAAGGTCGTGTTAGTGCTCTTGAAGCTGCTGATCTGTTAAAAGATTCTGACGGTGACGGTGTTGCTGATAAATTAGACAAATGCCCTAACACTGAAGCTGGAATCAAAGTTGATGGTTCTGGATGTCCTTTAGATGTTGATGCTGATGGTATTCCTGATTCAAAAGATGCTTGTCCTACTGTTAAAGGTATTGCAAGATTGAACGGATGTCCAGAGATTTCTGCATCTGGTCCGGTTGTTCCAATTCAGTTTGAGTTTAACTCTTCAGTTTTGAGAACTTCAGCTTATTCAGTTCTTGATGGTTTAGCTTCTTCACTGAAAGCAAATTCTTCTGCAGTTGTTCAGTTAGACGGTCACGCTTCTGCTGAAGGTACTGAAGAATACAACATGACTTTATCAAGAGACAGAGCTAATTCAGTTAAAACTTACCTGGTTAACGCTGGTATCGCTTCTAACAGAATTGCAACAACTGCTTATGGCGAAAGCCGTCCGGTTGCATCTAATGCAACTGAAGCAGGACGTGCTCAGAATCGTCGTGTTGAGATCAAACAACAATAAACAATACTGTATATAAGCAGATTGTAAAAAAAGAATCCCATCCCGAATATTTCGGGATGGGATTCTTTTTTTATTTAATATTTTTGTGTTATGTATTTTTTTAGAAAACACGATCCTAACAGACCTTCAAGTTTCAACCTGAAGGTAATGCATGTAATTAATACCATTGCTATTTTGTTATTTCTTGGTGGTATTATTTATAAGCTTCTTGAATGGTATGTATTCTAAGATTTAACAGGCGGCTTTCCTTTGGGTCAAACTTACTATTATGGCCGAATTAAATAAAAATGATGAAATCAATAATTTATACTGAAGAAGCACCTGCACCCATCGGACCTTACAGTCAGGCAGTGCAGGCGGGAAATATGTTGTTCATATCCGGCCAGATCCCAATAGATCCCGCAACAAATCAGTTGATTCATGGCGGTATTGGGGATGAAGCCAGGCAGGTTATGAAAAATTTGGAAGCGCTTCTCCTTGCAGCAGGCTTTTCATTTGAAAATGTGGTAAAGACCACCATTTTTTTAAGTGACATGAATCATTTTGCAGAGGTTAATGAGATTTATGGCTCATACTTTCGGTCAGATTTCCCGGCAAGAGAAACCGTTGCTGTTCTTGGATTACCTAAAAATGTGAATGTAGAGATCTCCCTTGTTGCTGTTAAGTCCTGATATTGAAAGCGGGTCAACTGAAATATTTTTTAGCCGCAATTATATCTGTGGTAACCTGGGGCTTCTTCTCTATTCCACTTCGTAAAATCCAGCATTACCCTTCAGATGAGATATTATATTACAGGATATTTACTTCACTGTTATTCACATGGTCCTTTATTGCCCTATTTCGTGTTAAACAGGTAAAATCTGATTTGGATTATTTTTATTCTCTCCACAAAGATGGACGCAAGAGAATTATCATTCTATGCCTGCTTTCGGGAATATTGATAAGCGGGAACTGGTTCACCTATATCTATGCTGTAAATAATGTTAATCTGAAGTCAGCGGCCTTTGCCTACATGGTTTGCCCTTTGATTACCGCTTTCGCTGGTTTTCTGATTCTAAAAGAAAGACTAAGCATTCTGAAGCTCATTGCGTTGGGAATTGCTTCGGTCAGTATTTTAATTTTGGCGCAAGGATCCCTGAGAGAAGTATTGTGGTCCGTATTTGTGGCGGCCCTTTATAGCTTTTTTTTAATCGCTCAGAAAGTAATGAGCAGGATGGATAAGTTTAATATGCTTGGTTTACAACTCCTGATAGCAGCGATCTTAATGTTTCCATTTTATATTTATAGCTTCCGGAGCTTTCCTCTTGATGCCTACTTCTGGATAGATATTGTTATAATTGCGATTTTCTTTACCATAATACCCTTATATTTAAGTCTTTATGCCTTGATTGGTATGCCTTCTTCCACTTTGGGGATCATTATTTATCTTAATCCCATTGTTGCTTTTGCGGTTGCATTTTTCTACTTTCACGAGGGAATTAGTCTGCATCAGTTATATGCATACTCCCTGCTATTAGCCGCTGTTATTGTTTTTAACTGGAATACGATCAAAGAACTATTTTTTAAAATTCCGGCCCCTGAGTTTCCGGAAATTACTCCCTGAAAGGATTGGCAGAACAAATCTTAAAAACTCCGGTTGAGTACTTAAAAGGTATAGGATCTCAGCGTGCCGAGATACTTAAGAAGGATTTGGGGGTATTTACTTATGATGATCTTCTCCACCATTATCCTTTCCGTTATATTGACAGAACCCGTTTTTATAAGATTCGCGAATTGAATCCAGATTTACCATCTGTTCAAATACTTGGGCGGATCATTTCAAAGGAGATTTTGGGTGATAAGCATACCAAAAGGCTTGTAGCTAGATTCAAGGATGATACAGGCAGTATTGAACTTGTTTGGTTTCAGAGTATTCGCTGGATTGACAAGATCATCCAGCCTGGTTCAGTTTTTATTGTTTTCGGTAAGCCTGTAATTTTTAATGGACACTTCTCGATCTCTCATCCTGAACTTGAGCCTTATCAGGCTAATGCAGAGAACAGAGGTAATCTTACTCTGCAGCCGGTTTACAGCTCTACTGAGAAGTTAAAGCAGTTCAACCTTGACAGCAAAGGTCTTCAAAGGGCTCAGGCTGCTCTTATTGATCAGGTAATCAGACAAATTAAAGAAACTCTGCCTGATTATATATTAGATAGACATAAACTCATAGGCCTGCAGAAGGCACTTTATAATATTCATTTTCCTGAAAATGCCGAAATTCTTAAGGCCGCAGAGACCCGCCTGAAATTTGATGAGTTGTTCTTTATTCAGTTGAAACTTTTGCGGACAAAATTGGTCCGGACTCAAAAATTTAAAGGAGCTCTCTTTAATACTGTTGGAAATAATTTCAATACTTTTTATTCAGAGAAATTACCTTTTGAACTCACAGCTGCACAAAAACGCGTTATTAAAGAGATCAGACAGGATACCCAGCGTGGAGTGCAAATGAACCGGCTGCTCCAGGGCGATGTTGGCAGTGGAAAGACAGTTGTTGCACTGATGATTATGCTGCTGGCCATAGATAATGGGTACCAGGCCTGTATAATGGCCCCTACTGAGATTTTGGCTCAGCAACATTATTTGTCTATTAAGAGTCTGCTGGGCGATGGTTTTGTCAGTGTGGAAATATTGACTGGTTCTACTTTGAAAAAGGCGAGAAAAGGTCTTCATCAGCGTCTGGAGAGTGGAGAGCTTGATATTCTTGTTGGGACACATGCTCTGATAGAAGACGCTGTTAAGTTTAAAAACCTTGGACTTGTTGTGATCGATGAGCAGCATCGTTTTGGGGTTGAACAGCGTGCTAAATTATGGCGCAAAAATGTCATTCCACCGCATGTCCTGGTTATGACGGCTACGCCCATCCCCCGAACTCTGGCCATGACCCTCTACGGTGATCTGGATATTTCAGTAATCAATGAGCTTCCTGCAGGAAGGAAACCGATTAAAACAGTTCATTTGTACCATAGTCAGCGTTTAAGGATGTTTGGTTTTATGCGTGAGGAGATTGCGAAAGGAAGGCAGATTTATATTGTTTATCCTTTAATCAAGGAGAGCGAGAAGCTTGACCTATTGTATCTTGAGGCTGGAATAAAAGCAATTATTGATGAGTTTCCAATGCCTGATTATCAGCATAGTATAGTTCATGGTAAAATGGCGGCTAAGGAAAAGGCTTCTGAAATGCAGCGTTTTGTTAAGGGAGAAACACAAATCATGGTAGCTACAACTGTGATTGAGGTTGGAGTTAATGTTCCGAATGCAAGTGTGATGATTATTGAAAATGCTGAACGCTTTGGATTATCGCAATTGCATCAGTTGCGTGGAAGGGTTGGCAGGGGGGCGGAGCAATCTTTTTGTATCCTGATGTCGGGAAACAAGTTAAGCAGTGATGCCAGAACCCGGTTGGATACAATGGTTCGTACCAATGATGGGTTTGAGATCGCAGAAATTGATCTTCAGCTCAGAGGACCCGGAAATATTGAAGGAACACAGCAGAGCGGAGTACTAGATCTGAAGCTGGCCGATCTTTCAATGGATCAGAAACTTTTAGCTGATGCCAGGCAAACTGTTATACAGATACTTGAGGATGATCCGGAATTAAAATCTGATTCAAACCTGCTCTTAAAGCAATATTTTGAACAGAAATCGGGTGGAATCAGTTGGGATAAAATATCTTAAAGAAATTATTTTATAATAAATGAAAGGATTTAATCATAATGACTGCTAGCAAGTCTTCAGAGGCTGTCAATGATCCCTATATCGCAATGCGTTTTCCGGAGTTCCGTTCCTATCTGGCCATGCGGTTTTTATTCACTTTTGCGTATCAGGTACAGGCTGTTGTAGTTGGCTGGCATATTTATCAGCTAACCAAAGATCCGCTCTCCCTGGGGCTTATTGGCCTCGCAGAAGCTATTCCTTCAATAACAGTGACCCTTTATGGAGGATATATTGCTGATAAATCAGATAAGAAGAAACTAATGATCTGGATCATCCTTGCGATGCTGTTATCAAGCCTTGTATTGATGCTTGTATCCAGCCCTAAGGGACTTGAGTATTTGGGACAGAAATCAGTCATTCTGATCATGTATCTGATGATATTTTTTGTGGGAATTGCCAGAGGTTTTTATTCACCTACCGCGTTTACCCTGGTGGCTCAGATCATCCCAAGAGATCATTATGCAAATTCATCAACCTGGAACAGTGGTATTTGGCAGGTTGCATCGATCATGGGGCCGGCTGTTGGTGGATTGCTCTACGCATTCAGTGGTATTACCGCCTGTTTTGTAGTAATCGTCAGTTTCATGGCCATGGCATTGGGATGTATTGTCTTTTTTGTTAAAAATTACCCCCCTCAGTTTGTTCCCAGAGAAAATATATTCAAAAGTCTTTCAGAGGGTATCAAGTTCGTCTTTAATAACAAAATGATTCTGGGTGCATTAAGTCTGGATATGTTCTCTGTATTTTTTGGGGGTGCAGTTGCCTTGATGCCTATTTTTGCTCATGACATTCTTAAGGTAGGTTCTGAAGGTCTTGGTTTTATGCGTGCTGCACCCGCAGCAGGTGCAGTGATTACGATGTTTATCATGGCCAGATATCCTCCGATGAACAAGCCCTGGAGAAACCTGCTTTTGGCAGTTGCCGGTTTTGGTCTGTCTATTATTTGCTTCGGACTTTCACGTAATTTTTATTTGTCTTTAATCTGTCTTTTTTTCGAGGGTGCATTTGATAGTGTTAGTGTAATAATCCGGTCAACTATATTACAGTTGCTAACCCCTCAGGAAATGCGTGGACGAGTTTCTGCAGTTAACGGGATGTTTATTAATTCATCGAATGAGATTGGCGCATTTGAGTCGGGAGCAACCGCAAAACTTATGGGAACAATACCTTCAGTACTTTTTGGAGGTACGATGACACTGATCATTGTATTTTTTACTTATCTGAAAACCAGGAAGCTTGTCCCTCTGGGATTGAAACAAATTAACAGGGATTAAATTCTGTTCGTTCTTCCCACAACAAAATAGATAATAGAACCAAGTATTGGCGCAATCAGGATTACGATGAGCCAGAGTAGTTTTGTATTTGTGGGCTTATTGCTTCGGAACAGGTCAAGCAGGGTATACACGATCAAAATTGCCCAAAGAATTCCAAACAGGAAGCGGAAGATATTTCCGATAAAAAGTAGACTTGTTAGTGTGATCATAATGCTTTTTGTTTTCGTCCCCAGAAAAGATAAACTACTGCTCCCAGGTATGGTGCTATCAGAATAAAAATGATCCAGAGAAATTTTTGACCTGAACTTAAGCTCTTTGACTTCAGGGTATCGAAAATTGCAAACGGAATAATGAGAATAAGCGATAGAATGGCAATAATTACCATAATCCATTCCCAAATACCAAATCCTGCAGTGAATTCTGTCATCATAGATGGGTTAAATCATGATTGATGTGCTTATAAAGAGTACATGAACCATTATTGAATATACAAAAATATTTAAACTTCTGTACTGTATTTCTCGCCGATCTGCTGGCGCCACATTGCATAATAGAGGCCTTTTTCTGCAATCAGTTCATCGTGTTTACCAGATTCAATGATATGCCCCTTCTCCAGGACGAAGATCTTATCAGCATGCATAATTGTTGAAAGCCGATGCGCGATCAGTATTGTAATATGATCCTGAATAACAGAGACATCACGAATAGTTTCTGTGATCTCCTCTTCGGTAATTGAATCAAGTGAAGAAGTAGCCTCATCAAATACAAGGATATTGGGTTCGCGTAATAGAGCCCTGGCAATAGATAGACGCTGTTTTTCTCCTCCTGATACTTTCACACCACCCTCACCTATCACTGTATCCAAACCTTTATCTGCACGCGCAAGTAAATTCTGACAGGCAGCTTTTTGCAATACACGCAGGCAATCTTCATCACTGGCATCCGGGCGAACAAAGAGCAGGTTCTCACGGATTGTACCGGAGAATAATTGTGTGTCCTGTGTAACGAAACCTATTTTTTCACGAAGTTCATCAAGATCAATGTCGGTTCCGGGAATATCATTATAAAGTACCTGCCCGGCCTCAGGATGGTATAAACCTACCAGAAGTTTTACTAAAGTAGTTTTTCCTGATCCCGAAGGCCCAACAAAAGCAATCGTTTGTCCTTTTACAGTCTCAAAGGAGATATTTTCAAGCGCATTACGGTTTGCCGACTGATGTTTAAAGCTCACTGAATTAAATTTAAGACTAGTGATGCGGCCCAGAGCAGCTGGTTTTAATGGTTTTTTCTCTTTTGGGGTATTTAGTATCCCTCTGAAATTATCCAGCGATACCTCGGTTTCCCGATAAATATTGATGATATTTCCGAGTTCCTGTAATGGCCCGAAAATGAAGAATGAATAGATGAAAAGCGAGAAAAACTCGCCTACACTGATTCTGCCTGCGAATATCAGGTAAAGCATCAGCAGCAGGATCATGTTTCTCAATAAGTTTACGAGGGTACCCTGGATAAAACTAAGACTGCGGACATATTTTACTTTCTTCAGTTCAAGTTTTAAAATTTTATCAGTGGTATTGCTAAGGCGTTTAATCTCCTGACTAGATAGCCCAAGGCTTTTTACCAACTCAATATTACGAAGGGATTCAGTCGTAGATCCGGCCAGTGCTGTGGTTTCGCTGACAATGGTTTTCTGAACAACTTTAATTTTTTTACTTAATACAGAGCTGATCACACCAAGAACCGGGATTACAGAAACGTAAACCACAGCAATAGACCAATGGATATTGATAGCATAAACAAAGACAAAGGTTACTCCCACAATTGAAGTAAAGACAATATTAATGAGGGCTGTGATTAGTTTTTCAGTATCAGTTCTTACTTTTTGTAGTATTCCCAATGTTTCGCCACTGCGCTGGTCTTCGAATACCGAGTAAGGCAATTCCAGGGAATGAGCCAATCCATCAGAATAAATCTTTGCACCCAGCCGCTGGGTAATTACATTTACATAATAGTCCTGAAAGTTTTTTGCAATTCGGGAAACCATTGCCACACCCATTGCTGCAAGGATGAGCAAACCTGCACCCTGAAAGAATTCTTCAGTGGTATATTCCTGGTATCGGGTTACATAGGTATCTATGATCTTTCTGAAGATCCAGGGATCTAGCAGAGAAAAAATTTGGTTAATTGCTGCCAGAAGCAGAGCCAGGGCAATAAGCCCCTTGTAATTTTTTAAATAATCTGCTAATAGTTTCATATGGCATCAAAATTAAAAAAGGGAATAGTGCTTTTGCCATATTCCCCTTCTTTTTACAATCATATTAAGATCAGACAGTCATGATATCTTTTTCCTTGGCCTCCATCAGGCGGTCAATTCTTACGATACATGAGTCTGTTAATTTTTGAACATCACCTTCACCTGTTTTAATTTCATCATCTGATACCCCTTCAGATTTAGAGCGTTTGATCTTTTCATTTGCATCTTTACGGATATTCCTGACTGCAATACGACCTTTTTCAGCCTCTTCTTTCACTTTTTTCACAAGGTCTCTACGGCGTTCTTCAGTTAATGGCGGAACGTTTAAGCGGATTACCACCCCGTCATTTTGCGGGTTTAGTCCGATATTTGCCTCCATAATTGCTCTTTCTATCGGAATCAGCATCGTTTTTTCCCATGGTTGTACAACTAAGGTACGTGCATCAGGAGTATTGACAGTACCGATCTGGTTCAAAGCAGTTGGAGTTCCGTAATAATCCACAAATATCCCGTCAAGCATGGAAGGCATTGCTTTACCAGCACGAATTTTTACCAGTTCATTATCACAAAACTCAATGGCTTTTTCCATATGAGCTTTTGCATCATCCAGTTGTTTCTTAATTAGCTCGTTCATAATATATCTGTTCGATCTGTAAAATTAATTAAATTCCTGTTATTCTCAGGTATTTAAGCTTTACCAAATCTTTGATTTCTTAGCCTTTCACTAATGTACCGATAGGTTCACCATCCACCAGACGCATTAAATTACCCGGTTTATTCATGTCAAAAACAATGATTGGCAGGTTATTTTCCTGGCAAAGGGTGAATGCGGTCATATCCATAACATTCAGATTCTTTTTGTAAACCTCATCGAAAGTTATTTCATCGTATCTGGTGGCATCTGGTTCCTTTAATGGGTCGGCAGTGTAAATTCCATCCACGCGTGTGCCCTTCATTACAACATCTGCATTGATCTCAACTGCTCTAAGAGAAGCTGCGGTATCAGTTGTAAAATATGGATTACCTGTACCGGCACCAAAGATCACGATCCTTCCTTTTTCAAGGTGGCGGACTGCACGGCGGCGAATAAAGGGTTCGCAGATCTGCTCCATTTTAATAGCAGTGAGTAATCGTGTTTTTACTCCTGTTTTCTCTAAAGCATCCTGCATAGCCATGCTGTTGATGACTGTGGCAAGCATACCCATATAATCTGCCTGTACACGATCCATCCCTGCTTTTTCGGCACTTAGTCCGCGGTAAATATTACCGCCCCCAATTACCAGTGCAATCTCTATCCCTTTAGCGTGTACTGCATGAATGTCTTTTGCATACTGAGCAACACGGTCAATGTCGATACCATATTGACTTTCGCCCATCAATGCTTCACCGCTTAATTTTAAAAGGATACGTTTGTACTTCATGGAGATATTTTTTTAAAGTTATTAAAATATTTTAGTTGAGCTTACCTGAAAAGTAGGTGCTATGATGTTTTAGTTCTTTGTTTATCACAATAATATCGGCTCTGTATCCCTTTTTAATCAGACCTTTATTATTGTCTCCCATTAAGCGGGCAGGATAGGTTGAGGCCAT
This sequence comes from Pedobacter sp., assembly GCA_036676565.1. Lineage (GTDB taxonomy): Bacteria > Bacteroidota > Bacteroidia > Sphingobacteriales > Sphingobacteriaceae > Daejeonella. The sequence goes on along the minus strand of JAKFCP010000022.1, from coordinate 46,461 downwards.
CCTTAATGCCTCATCCAGAGGAATACCAACTTTTAGTACACAGTTTTCAACTGCTTTGAGCATGCTCAGGCATGACCCTGAAAGAGTTCCGTCGGGCATGGTATACCTGTCGCCTTTAAATACGTGCTGATAAACACCTTCATTGGTTTCGGTAACTGCGTCAGTGATCAGAAATAACCGATCTCCTAATTCACGTTTAGCCAGTTCGATCATTGGGAAACTCACATGAACCCCATCAGCCACTATACTGGTATAAGGTTTTAGTTTAAAAATTGCAGGTACTAGTCCGGCTGCCCGATGATGAATTGGGGGCATGGCATTGTAAAGATGGGTAGCAGCCTGTACCGGATTATTTAGAAAGGATAGAGCTTCCTCATATGTTGCATCGCTATGTCCGGCAGAAATAATGATATTATTTGAATGGAGAAAATCTATTAAATCCTGATCCTGGAGCTCGGGTGCGATAGTCATCATTTTTAATTCACCTTCTGCACGTTCCACCCAGCTTTTGATCTCTTTTAGAGTTCCTTTTTTGATATATTTTTCAGGATGGGCACCTTTACGTTTTACGTTCAGATAAGGTCCTTCAAGATGCAGGCCCAGAAAATTACCTGTTGCTCTTTTGCGATAAGCTTTAGCTGCATCAATAGCTTTAAGTACTACCTCATCACTATTGGTTGCTGCTGTGGCGAAAAATCCGGTTGTGCCCTGGTCGAGAAGATCTTTTTCCATTTGTTCCAGACCTTCTTCATCTGGTAATGCACCAAATAATTTACCGCCACTGCCATAAATTTGAAGATCAATAAGTCCGGGAGCAATAGTCAAACCCTTAAGGTCTGTTATTTTGAAACCAGTGGGAATCTGTTCAGGATCAGTGACCGAATGGATTTTTCCATTACTTATTAAAAGGGCTTTATTTTCCAGTCTTTCTTCTCCGGTAAAAATGCTGGCATTAATAAGTGCTTGATCCATAGCGTAAAAAAATAAAGGCAAAAAAAATCCCCTCCAATTTGGAGAGGATTAAGAATTAAGCTCCTAACTGAACCCGCTTAAATGCGGTAACTGTGAGGCCTTTTTCTACATCATTTAAAAACTGTGCGACAGTTTTAGAAGAGTCTTTAACAAACTCCTGATTTAGTAAGGTAGAGTCTTTATAGAATTTATTTAGCTTTCCTGCAGCGATCTTTTCAACCATTTCTTCAGGCTTACCTTCTGCACGGATCACATCTTTTGCAATTTCAAGTTCTCTTTCGATAGTTTTTGAATCAACATCACCTTTATCAATTGCAACAGGGTTCATGGCTGCGATTTGCATCGCAACATCTTTACCCACTTCATCAGCACTTGCAGGATTAGAGTTTAATGCAACTAATACTCCAAGACGATAATTCCCGTGGATGTAAGCGATCACTTTTTCACCTGTTACTGACTCAAATTTAGAAACACCTACTTTCTCACCAATCTTTCCGATTTGTGAAATGATAGTATCGGCTAATTTTTCACCATTAAGTTCAAGCTCAACCAATTCTTCTAATGAAGAAGGGTTTTTCTCGATTGCCAGATCAGCAATGCTATTTGCAAAGGCTACGAAATCAGCATTTTTAGCTACGAAGTCGGTTTCACAATTGAATTCAACAATCACACCGCGTTTTCCATCGGCTGTTGTTTTTGCAATAACTACTCCTTCGTTTGATTCACGATCCTGACGGCTGGCTGCAACTTTTGCACCTTTTTTACGAAGGTAGTCAATAGCGGCTTCAAAATCTCCGTTAGCTTCGGTTAAGGCTTTTTTGCAATCCATCATACCGGCTCCGGTTTGCTGGCGTAATTTATTTACATCTGCGGCAGTAATTTGTACTGTAGACATGTTATTTCCTTTATTTAATACAGGATCACAATTGATGTGATCCTGTAATTTTTGTAAACTATAAATTTTATTGTCATCCCTACGAAAGCGGGGATCTCCTTATGAAGCAGGGAGTAAATTAGAGATTACTCTTCGCTCTTCGCTTCAGGCTCAGCTTCAACCGCCACACCTTCAGGAGTAGTAGCCTTGCGGGTACGTTTGCCTGGAGTTGCTGCTTCATCTTTAGCTTCACCTTCTGTATCAACTTTAGCTTTTGCAGCTGCTGCTTCTTTGTCGGCTTCTTCTTCTTTCTCACGCTTACGCTCATCCAATCCTTCGTGGATAGCTTTCATGATAACGTCAGTAATCAAGGTAATTGATTTGGTTGCATCATCATTTGCCGGGATAGGGAAGTCGATGTTTGAAGGGTCAGAATTGGTATCAACCATTGCAAAAGTTGGGATGTTTAGTTTCATCGCTTCAGCAACAGAGATATGCTCTTTCTTAACGTCAATAATAAATAATGCAGCTGGCAGGCGGTTCAGATCAGCGATACCTCCAAGAAGTGCCTCTAATTTGATACGCTCACGCTGAATCATTAATTTTTCTTTTTTCGATAATACATCAAAAGTTCCGTCTTTGGTCATCTTATCGATGTTAGACATCTTTTTGATCGATTTACGAACTGTAGCAAAGTTAGTTAACATACCACCTAACCAACGCTCGGTTACATAAGGCATGTTTACAGAACGAGCCTGCTCAGCAACGATATCTTTAGCTTGTTTCTTCGTAGAAACAAATAAGATCTTACGTCCTGATTTTACGATCTGTTTGATCGCAGCAGCAGCTTCTTCTAATTTTGTTAAAGTTTTATTTAAATCTATAATGTGGATGCCATTACGCTCCATGAAAATGTACGGTGCCATTTTCGGATCCCATTTGCGGGTAAGGTGACCAAAATGTACACCTGCATCCAATAAATCCTGATATGTTGTTCTTGCCATTGTCTGATCCTCCTGAGATTAACGTTTACTAAATTGAAATTTCTTACGGGCTTTCTTACGACCTGGTTTCTTACGCTCAACCATACGGTCATCGCGGGTCATAATGCCTTTTGCTCTCAATGCAGGTTTTTTCTCTGGATCCAGCTCTACAATAGCCTTGGCAATTGCTAAACGAACGGCTTCTGCCTGTCCTTTAACACCACCGCCGGCAACGTTTACAGTTACATCGAATTTTCCTGTTGATTCAGAAACTTCGGTTGACTGCATTACGATATATTGTAATGGCAATGTTGGAAAATACTCCTTGTAATCTTTACCGTTTACGGTAATATTGCCGCTTCCATCTGTTAGATAAATGCGTGCAACTGCGGTTTTTCTTCTTCCTGAAGTGTTTGTAGTTGACATTTCTCTTAATTACGGTTTAATGGTTGTAGGATTTTGCGCTGCATGCGGATGTTCTGAACCTGCATAAACAAACAGGTTTTTGTACAATGCACGGCCCAAACTGTTTTTAGGTAACATACCACGTACAGCCTTCTCTACCACACGGGTAGGATGCTTAGCCATTAACTCTTTCGGAGAAATGAATTTCTGCCCACCAGGATAACCGGTGTAGGAAACGTACTGCTTTTCAGCAAACTTGTTCCCTGTGAGTTTTACTTTGTCTGCATTGATAACGATAACATTATCTCCGCAGTCTACGTGTGGGGTGTACGATGGCTTGTTTTTCCCTCTGATGATCATTGCGATCTTAGAAGACAAGCGCCCCAAAATCTCTCCTTGAGCGTCAACAACTACCCATTCTTTGCTGACGGTCGCTTTGTTGGCAGAGACAGTTTTGTAACTTAACGTATTCACTTGCTTGAATTTAAATTATGTATTAATTATTATTTACCCTAAAATTAGGGACTGCAAAGATACGAGAATTTGATAAAAACACAAATGCTTGCGAGAATTTACTTGTAATTTTTCATCCAATGAATTAATTCATCGGATGAATGAAGTTATCGCATTCTTGGGAGACTGTATCCTGGAATATTAATTGGATTTGGAAAGGCAGTCCTGACATGGATATTCTACCTCCATCAGGTTAAAATTTGAGAAGCTCCGTTTGCCTCCAAAGGGTCAATAGTATTTTTCAGATAGATAGAGCATCTTCCAGCTCAGCACAGCTAAAACCAACTCTGGTTAAACTTTCAATTATGATTCCTGCTTCAATCGAAATAGCTTCAACCCTGAGGATATGTTCGCAATCCTCAAGATCGAAACTCCATCTTTCGTTTTTACTCATTAAGCTGTTCAGCAGTGGCTCAATTGATTCTAGATCATGAGGGTTTTCAACGGATGTTTTGAATACCAGTACCTTTTTCATTTTTAACAATTGGTAATTTTTTCGGAATCAGACATTCTAAATGAGATTTGAAAGCACACGCCACAGGCACGCGCTTTCAATGGCTCTATAATTTATCTGTCCCAAAAAGCCGGGGGTTCAATACCAAGAGCACGCAGGTAAACATATGCCTGTGCGCGGTGATGGATCTCATTATCTAAAAAGTAAAAGATATTCCCCCAAATTGTGCCTTCATATTGTCCGAAAGACAGGATTCTGTCGTGGAATTTGTCAGCAGGAATCTTTGCAAGATTCTCAAAGAGCTCGGCCGTATTTTCATCCCATATAGTCAGAGTATCGGCAATACTTGTTGCTTTAACGGCATGGTCTGCAATTTCACCTGCTTCTCCGCCTGCCATCTCACGGATTCCGCCTGTGCTTACATCCATCATTTCCTGGATAAGCTGTGCCGCGGGCCGCATGCCACCAATAGAGTATTCGAAAAACTCTTTTTCAGGGAAGGCTTCAATCACCCTGCGAGTCAGTCCGCGGTGTCCTTGCCAATGTTCGAGTAATTCAGATGGGTTAATTACAGTTTCGATTTTTTCTTTTGTATTTAAGCTTTCCATTGTATTGTTTTTTAGTTTAAATCAAAACTATGGAGCATGAATGACAACAGTGTGTCAGTAGTATTAAGAAATCTATAGGATCAAATATTTTTTTTCATTTTCTATTAAGCCGGGTTTGGTCGCCGAAGGGCCTATGCTTTTATAATTTCCAGAAAGTCCGTTATTGTATGGAAGCTATATTTCTTTTGTTTTAGATATCCTATGAATAAATCCATCCGTTCAATCATTTTTCTGCCTGAATTCCGGCTTACATATCCGGGGAAACCAAATCTTTCCTGATCCCCAAGCTCGGTAAATTCCCAGGGATGGAAATAGATATTGAGATAACCGTCCTTTTTGTGGGTTCTTTCAGCCAGCCATTGATAAATACTCATTGGTAGATTATGAAAGGATAACCAGAAAAGAGGGAATCGTAAAAGCGGACTAACAGAGGCTGGTATCTGCCAGGTTCCTGCTTCTTTAAAGAATTTTCTTGGTTTTGATAAATTATTATATCTCCCGGGTAACCAGGTTGGGTTAATTGAGCTGTTATAGGTATATCCGGCTTTGGTAATTTCATTTTCATCAACAGGTTTCATCCTTGCCATACGGTAACCTCTTATTTCCTGTCCCGAAAGCTCCTGAAGGGCTAACTTGGATGAAGCCAGATGAGCGGTTTCAAAAGTGGAATGATAATAACCATGCGATGCCAGCTCATGCCCTCCTTCTACGATTCGCCTGATTAGTTCCGGGGCATTACGGGCAAAAATCACTGTGCTGAAAAAGGTAGCTTTTACCTGATGTTTTTCGAGTATTTCAAGAATATGGTTTGTGCCTGCAATAGAAATGGCTATCTGATCTTCAAAGGATATATCCTTCCCATATTCAAACGGCATATCGAACTCCTCGATATCAAAACTGAGTAAAATCAATTTGTTTGTGCGTTGAGATTTGTGGATCGTATAATATAATTAGGACGTTCTTTAACCTGCATAAACATCTTCCCAACATAAATTCCTATGATTCCGAGTATCGTAAGTTTTAAGCCTCCAAAAAATACAATGGTCATTAAGATTGATGCCCAGCCTGAAACTTCTTTACCAGTATAGATTGCATGTAAAATATAGGGTAAATAAAGGATTGAACACATAGTGAATGTAAAACCAAGATAAATTGCAGCATATAAGGGCCTGACAGAAAATGAGGTAACTCCCTGTAGTGCGAAACTAATCATTCTTTTAAAATTGTACTTGCTTTTGCCCAGAGTCCTCTGATTCGGGTAATACTCCATTGAAAATTGTCTGAACCCGATCCATTTGATCAGGCCCCTTAGAAAGGGTTCATTTTCATGAAAATTTTTCATCACCCGTACTACTTTTCTATCCAGCAACCTGAAATCAGCAGATCCTGATTCGATTTCTACATCAGAAAGACTGTTGATCGTACTATAAAATAGTTTTGAGGTAAAACGTTTAGTTAAAGGAAGCTTTTTATCTTCTTTTCGTATAGTATACACCACCTCATAACCTTCTTCCCATTTAGCCAGCATTTCCGGAATTATTTCAGGAGGATGCTGCATATCACAATCAAGACTGATCACACAATCACCATTTGAATGATCCAGCCCTGCTTTTAATGCGTTCTGGTGACCAAAATTTCTGGAAAATTCAATATAAAACAGATGTTTATTCGTTTTAAGTAGTTCTTGAATTTTTTCCATGGTACTATCGGTACAGCCATCGGCAACCAAAATAATTTCATATCTGTATGGAAGTGGTTCGAACAGATTTTCGATGGCAGCAGTAATCTTTGGAATATTCTCGGATTCATTGAATGCTGGAATTACGATAGAGATTAATTTATCATGCATGGGTATTAATTTTTTTAAAATCTATAGTTAGCATTTGGTAAATAATTATGAACCAGACCAATACACATGGAAGTGCTTTCAGTGAATATGGTTTGATATAGGTATCCCGTATGATTTTGGGGAATAGATCTGACGGCGACATACTTGTCAGTAGAAATGCAAACACAAATAAAAACAGGATCCCTTTACTTTTTGGAGGTGCCTGTACCATGAACCAGATGCTTACCCCTGTAAACGCAATAATGTAGGTTGGCGATTCTGAGCCTGAACTGAATATAACGGTAAAGATCAATACCGAAGCTAAAAGCATCAGCCTGTAAGCCGTGTACTGATATTGGCTGATTCGGGCATAGGGTAAGAAGAATAAGAATAGTCCGCCAATCAGAAAAGGCATATTGGGGATACTGGCATCCTGCATTAACCTTCTGACCATCCCCATAAATGAAATATCCTGCATAGAGGTCAGTGAGACATTCTGCATATTTTTTTCCTTGAGTGATATGAACCAGTCTGTATAAGACCTGATTATAAATTCAGGCGAAGATAATATAGCAGGAAGTATGAATAATACTGCGAGTGCAATCAATCCTGAAACAATTAATTTTAGTTTATTCTTACTGAAAAAGAAGAATGCCAGACCGACAATGCCATACAATTTGATCAAAGTTCCTAAAACGATTGCAAAAGCTGATTTCACTTCCTTCCCATTGTGCAGATATGAGAAACTGAGCATAATCAGGCCTGTAAGTCCAACATTAAACTGGAAGCTGAGCATTGCTACCAAAGCTTCATGGGCACATAATAAAGCAATAATTGACCGGGTTCTTAGAGTAAGCGGAAGACTGTAAAAGCCCATGCATAAGACCAGCGCATTGGCAATGTTCCAAAATGAGGTACCTAATGCATCCGGTAATAGTGCAAAAGGAGCAATAAGCAGAGCGAATACAGGTCCGTAATGATTGGAATCTCCATATTCATCAGGATATTCCGCAAACAACGGTTTTTCGCTAAGGCTGTGAAGAAATGTGTGCTTGAAAATCTTGTAGTTATTGTAGGATCCCCTGGTGTATTGTTTTACTCCAGTAATCAGTGCAATAAGTATGAACAGAGAGAATACAAATCTCCTGCTTAGTACAATATTATAAAATTTACTTTTCTGGTCTGACTCCACAGAGGGTAAAGCGCTAATTTGGTCTATTGCCGTTATAGTCAAACTTAAAAGGTTTAATCATAACGAAAATATTACAATATCAAATATATATTTTTTTTACAAGAAGATGATAAAAATCTTTTAATCGAGTAAAAACGAAGATTAATTGCTTAATTCATTCAGAATTTTGACTCTGACGTGCTAATTTCAACGGGGTTGGTCAGTATTTTATGAACCGGACAGGCATTTGCAACCGCAAGCAGCCTTGTTCTTTGTTCCTCTGTTAGATTGCCGATAAACAGAAGTTTTCGGTTGATACTTGTTTTGGTCTTAGTATCATTCTGTTCAAGTTCAATTTCCAGTTTTACTTCCTGCAGATCCCATTTTTTATGATCGGCATACATGCGAAGAGTAGCGGCTGTACAGGCGGCTAAAGCAGAAGCAAGCAGTTCTTTTGGAGAAAAGCCCAAATCTTTGCCTCCGGCATCAAGCGGCTCATCAGCAATGAGGGTATTTCCTGAGGGGGATTTTATTTCAATTCTATAAAGTTCTTTTGCAATACCTGCTTTTATCTTAGTCATGGCAATTATTTTCTTATTGAAGAAGGATAGGGAACAAACTCGTTTTCATCTCCTTTAATTTTAGGGAAACTTTGTGCAATCCATTTTTCTTTAGCTACAGATATAATTTCCTTGCTGCTTCCAACAAAGTTCCAGTCGATGAAACGTTCTTCCGGGAATGGTTCTCCACCGAATATATAAATACTTGTATTGGCTTCCATAACAAATTCGCACAAAGAGCTATCCTTAGCAATCAGGATTTGCTTCGGAAGATAGGTATTGCCTTCACTTTCGATACTTCCCTCGAGTATATATAATCCAGACTCCCCATATAGTTCATTCCCGATTTTGATATGCTGCCGAATCTTACTTTTAATTTCAAGCATATACAATTTACTGTATACAGGTACAGGCGACTTTCGGCCAAATGCTTCCCCGGCAATGAGTTTAAACTGTGTATAAGCATCTGCCCATGAAGGGATTTGGGAACCATCCAGATGGAAAAATTCAGGTTCCATCTGCTCGAGTTCTTTTGGCAATGCTACCCAGATCTGCAGGCCATGCATTTCTTTTTCAGAATATCTCAAATATTCAGGTGTTCTTTCAGAATGTACAATTCCTTTTCCTGCGGTCATCCAGTTGACTGCGCCGGGCCTGATCTCCAATTCATTTCCAAGACTGTCACGGTGCATGATGCTGCCTTCGAAAAGGAAGGTGAGGGTAGAAAGCCCGATGTGCGGGTGTGGAAGCACATCGAAGTTTTCACGTTCAGACATCCTTACAGGGCCCATATGGTCAATAAAAATAAAAGGCCCTACCATTCTTTTTTGACGGAATGGAAGTAAACGCCCAACCAAGAATTTGCCTATGCTGGCTGCGCGTTCTTCAATAATTAACTCAATATTTGACATTATGAAATTTTAATAAATCTATTGCTCCGGAAGTACGATCAGTTCATTGGAACTTCCATCATGAGAATTTCAGAATCAGTATCGGCTATGATATTAAAGTTATCAAATTCCACGATTCCTAAGCCATCTCTTGTATTCAATTTTTGATCATTGATACTAATCTCTCCGCTCAGAATAAATGCATAAACACCGTTGCCTTTTTCCTTAACTGTATATTCAGTTTGAAAACCTTTGTCGAATTTTCCCAAATGAAACCAGGCATTCTGATGAATCCAAACGCCGGCATCCTCAGGGTTTGGGGAAAGGATCTGCTGCAATTTATTATGCCGGTCTTCCATATTCAGGCTGATCTGATCGTATCTTGGTGTTACATTTCTCTTATTTGGAACAACCCAGATCTGTAAAAATTTCACTGGTTTATCAGTGTTTGCATTGTATTCACTGTGTGATATTCCGGTACCCGCACTCATTATTTGAACATCACCGTTTTTGATCACGGTTTTATTCCCCATACTGTCCTTGTGCTCCAGATCACCTTCAAGTGGAATCGAAATAATTTCCATATTATCATGTCTGTGAGTACCAAAACCCATCCCGGCATCAACAGTATCATCATTTAATACCCTTAGTACCCCAAAATTCATCCTTGCAGGATCAAAGTAATTGGCAAAGCTGAAGGTATGTTTGCTATGTAACCAGCCATGATTGGCATCACCGCGGGTATCTGCTTTGTGAAGTATTGTTTTCATTTCTTTTAGTATTTAGTACTGAGTAATTTGAATTGAGATAAACTAAATATTTTATGCTTAAGAAATCAATTATTAAGCTTGTTTTACAAATTGAACTTCAGCGTTGATCCTTACTTCTTCGCTGACCATTACACCACCGGCCTCCAATGCCGCATTCCAGTTCAGTCCCCAGTCCTTACGATTAATCTTCCCACTCAGTGAGAAACCTGCTTTTTCATTTCCATAAGGGTCTTTCACCAATCCACCAAATTCCACATCAAATGTTGTTTCTTTCGAAATACCTTTTATAGTCAGGATGCCTTTCAGCTGATAGTTCTCATCATCCAGTTTATTGAATGAAGTACCTTCAAAAGTCAGTTCTTTGTGATTTTCTACATCAAAGAAATCAGCACTCTGAAGGTGGCTATCACGGTCGGTATTATTAGTAAAGATCGAAGCAGCATCTATGTTTGCCTGTACTTTGGATTTACTGAAGTCCAAACCTTCTGAAACGATGCTAGCATTGAATTTTCTGAATTCACCTTTAACATTGGTAATCATTAAGTGTTTTACTTTAAATACAATCTCACTGTGTGTAGGGTCTAATACCCAGTTTGTTAGATTTTCCATTATTTTTTTCTTATATGATTTTAAGTTTATGTCTTGTTTGACGAAACAAAGTTCCGGCTAATCCAAAGGACAGTCGTTCACATAGGTTAATAAATGAAAATTCTAACTGTATTACTTTTTACCTGAATGTTCTTTGCGTATACGGCTGAGTGACTGAGGTTTAATACCCAGATAAGAGGCGATAAGGTATTGCGGAATGCGTTGAACAAATGCGGGGTGTAAGTTTGAAAACTCAGTATACCGGTGTTCGGCATCTTCACTATTAGTTTTTGCAAGGCGATATTGAAGGCCAATGAATGCATTTTGGATCAGAATCCTGAAAAAATGTTCAAACAGGTGATTGCTTCGACAGATTTTCTCGTAGTTATCATGGTTCAGTACCAGAATCTGGCTGGGCTCAAGAGTTTCTATGGTATATATACCGGGTTTACCAGAGAAAAAACTGTAATGATCTGTAATCCAGTATCCTTCAAGCGCGAACTGTATCGCATGTTTGTCGCCATGTTCATTGACAAAATAGGAGTAAGCTGATCCTTTAAGAATAAAATAAACATATTTACAATGCTCCCCTTCTTCAGAAAGAATGGCTTTCTTATCAAATGATTTTGGAAACAGGAATTTGGAGAATTGTTCAAATTCCAGATCGCTTATCGAATGCCCGATAGTTCGTTGAATATTTTGCCTGAGCAGGTCCTCCATTTCATATCAAATTAGCAAATCATATTTGCATTTCATAGTCTAATCCATCCAGCATATGCGCGAGAATGGGCTCACATTTTTCTTTACAGCAGGAATAGTAATTATTGTGTTTCCATTGAGCTGACTTTGGCGATTGCCCCCACCAGAATTCAGCAATAGCCAATGGTTTCATTTGATGTTGAAAAGCATACTGTAAAAGTTTTGGCCCTGCACATTCGCCTGCCCCTGCGGGTGGGTTTTTATAGGATGCAGCCTTGAAAATTTGATTCAGACTCTTTTCCTCTCCTTTTTGATTTAGAAAATTATAGTGATTGAAAAGTTTATTTTGCAGGGCTTTGGAATGGATTCTTCGGACTATTTTCAGAGTGCTGATCCTTTCTTTTTGATCCTCTTCCTTTAATGCTTCTGTTTTTTTGATTTCTTCATTCATTCGGCTTAGTTCTTCCATTCCATTATTCAGGAAGCTGTCCTGGTGAAGACTGTCGAATACGGGGGGTACAAATTTGGAATGATGGTTTCCTCCTGCCAGTTTGCCCGAAAATGCTGCCAGGTATCCCAGTTCATTTTCTGAAGTCTGAACAACTAAAACACCGAACATCTTCCCAATTACGCTTCCTTCCTGATCTGGTTTTAAGCCAAAGTTATGGATCCAGTCATCCTGATCAAGAAGATAGACCTGTAATTGTTCTGCTGCGATCCGGCATAAAGGATGAGGTTTGTTATTTTCAAGAAAAGTGAATCGCTCAGGCAAAGACCCGGTAATTGGCGATTCCTTAAATAAGGTAAAAAAGGGGTCTTGAGTAGCTATTTCTGATACTATTAAAAGTGTATTCCCGCATTTACTGCGCAGATTAAACAAGTTTCAGATTAATGAAACTTCGCAGCAAATATCGACTTATTTTTTACTTAACTCATTTACTTTTAAAACAAGCTGATCAAAAGATAATCGATCTGAATTATTCTTTCCCACATAGCGATATAATTCTTTTCCATCCGGTCCGAACAGGACAGTTGCAGGATAATGTACGATCTGGTTGTGAAATTTATAACCATCTGGAATACCAAGCTGTTTTGCCAGTTTAGCATCTGGATCCCGATAGATCGGGAATTTTTTCAAATCCTCAGCGGCTAATTTCCCTGACCATGCTCTGATTTCAAGTTCGGTATCAGGCTTGGTAAATACCTGAACTACATTTTTCAGAGTTTTTGCTTTGCTGAAATATTCCTGGGTATGACGGATACAATAGGGACATTCAGTTTTAAGCAGGAAATGGAGGGCGACAAATTTGCCCTTTTCTTTACTTAGCAAAAACTGACGATCATCTGTTGCGGATTGTAAGCTGATGTTAGCACCTGACTGGGCCTTAACACTTACATTTAAGAACAGTAAACACAGTATAGTTAATACGCTGTACTTGATTTTCATAAAACAATTTTTTTGACAATGTGGTTAAATAACTCATTAAATTAATTTCCTCCAAGAATGATTGGAGCATTTTTACCGTTTCCCATGATGATTACTTTAGTGTTTGGGGAAAGTGCAATCTCTTTCTGAGCCTTAATCGTTTCATACTGGAGCTGTTTATCGCTTAAACCTGTCGACAAGATCCGTTGGTAATCTGCGATACCCTGAGCTTCAACCCGTTTTCGTTCAGCTTCCTGTCTTTCTTTTTGGAGTACAAAGGTCATTTTCTGGGCATCCTGTTCGGCATTGATTTTTGACTCAATAGTTGTTTTTACCGATGCAGGTAAAGTAATATTTCTAACTAGAAGTTGTTCTAATTCAAGTCCGCGTTTAATAAAACTTTTATTGATTGTATTAAATATTTTATTTTGGAATTCATCTCGCTTGCTTGAATAAAGTGCGACAGCATCATAAGAAACTGCATTGTCTCTTATAGCAGTACGTGCAATTGGTCTGACTATTTTATCCAGATAGTCTGTACCAATGGTTCGTAAAATTTCTGGTGCAGCAGAAGGTTTAACCTTAAATAGCACAGAGAGATCGATAATTACTTCCAGGCCATCTGCTGAAAGTACCCTGATGGCATCGTCGCCAACTTTTCCACCTTCATCATTCACACCGGACATGGTATAATTTTGAGTTTTTACATCAAACGTTGTTACCTTCATCATTGGGTTAACAATATTTAATCCACTGTACAAAACATCATTATTAACTTTTCCGAAAAGAGTTTTCACACCAACCTCGCCGGATTCGACTACTTTGAACATTGACAGGGATGCACCGATGATTACTAATACAACTGCTACAATGCGGGTGATGGTACTAAATCTTGCTGCAGGTCCATCCTGTGAGGCCATAAAAAAACTGGCAATAATGGCAAAAATTCCAATGATAATTAAAAACATGATTGCTGATTTTTTTAAATAAAGTTAATATAAAACATTTGCTAAGAGGGAATATTAATCTCAGATGTGGACATCAGCGCTAAGAAAATTACTCTGTGAAGACAAAAAATGCATTTCAAAATATCAATCTTTCATTGCATTTGCACCGCATCAAAAACAAGGTTAAATTATGCTGATTTGACAGCAACATAGAACAGGTAGCTGTTTAGGATTAAATAGGACAAAGCCGGTAATGATCGCCAGAAACCATCTTTGATCTTCAGCCTGACAGCAAAGCCAAACAGCATTAAGACGGATAATCCTGCAGTTGAAAGTAATGAGATTGGATGAATCTGAAGTCCTACGATTAATCCAATTCCTCCCATAATCTGCAAAATGCTGATTAAGAGGGTGAATTTTGCCAGTCCATATCTTTTGAATTCATCTTTCATATGGCTGGATCTGTAAAAGCTTAAGCCATAAAATAAAAAAGAGAGCGCTGAGAACCAGGTAAGGCTTAGATTTATCAGACTCATAAAGTGATAATCCCGGCATAAACTCCGGCAATAAACAGAGCGATAATCAGAAGAATTAATGAAGGGATATGTTTTGAAATCGGATTTTTAACTTTGAAATGCGCCAGCTGTGCACATATCATTAAAAAAGCCATTGAGAGAGCGGCATAAAGTACCGGATCCGGGTACCAGATCCCAAGGATTAATATGGTAGCTAAAGCTATTTTGGAAGCACCAACAAGGTTTCTGATCAGATCTGGCAGACCATATTGCTTAAATTCGAGAACAATGTTGTCGAATCGGAAGATCCAGACATAAGCCACTGATAAAGCTAGCACGAGCTGGGCAATAATTACTAAATTTTCCATGTTTATGTGTTTAATGTTTGCAGGTCTTCCGGCTTTCCTGTAATGCCCCTCTGTCTTAGAAGTAAAGACTACGTTTTAAGATTTATGGGAATCGCCAAATTCAATGAAGATAGTGATAATACTTTATAGAATTATTTGACAAACAATCCGTTAATCATTACTTTCTCTACATTCCTCATCACTTTGATATCTTCCAATGGATTACCTCTTACTAAAATAAGATCAGCAAGCTTCCCTTTTTCGATACTGCCTAAGTAATTATCAATCCTGAAGAAACGAGCATTTTCCATAGTCGCGGCATGAATGACTGCAGCGTTTGACATTCCGCTTTCGACGAAGAGTTCCATCTCCCGCTGATAAGCCCAGCCTTTTTTGGCATATGGGACCATGCCATGTGAACCAACTACAACTTTTGCTCCACCTTTCTGAAGTTTTGCTGTCAGTTTCATCATCTGATCGAATCCTTTTAGTTTAATGCTGTCTATAGTTCCTGATCCGGGCTGATATTCAAAAATAGCTAAGGTTGGACTAACAAAGGTGCCTTTTTTGACCAGAAAACGGGTCAGGCTGTCTGCCGCAGGGGAGTTTAAATCAATTGCTGCCCAGGATTCATAGCGGCCTTGTTTCCGGTAATTATTATCAGCCAGCATTGCCTGACGATATTTTTCGGCTTCACGTTTTGGTGTGAGGGATAATCCGAATGAAGTTATGTGTTCAATCCCATCAAGGCCAGCTTCAATTGCATGTTTGGCTTCAGTAATTTCCAGATGTCCGGTAACCGGAATCCCGCGCTTATGGGCCGCATCGGTAATTGCTTTAATCATCCCGGGAGGGGTTCTGAAATAAATCTTGATAACGGTAGAACCCTGATCTGCTACTTCGTTCACTTGTCTTACCGCTTCTGCATCATCCCGTACTACATAAGCATCATCGGGGTATGCAGGAGGTGAACCATCCAGATGTGGGCCACTTAAAAATAATCTTGGATTAGCTTTGCCCGATTTGCGTACCTTGTCATATACTTCGATCCATAGTCCGGGATCCCGAAGTGATGTAACACCATTCTGCAGGAAGGTTGATGGAAGCTCATCAGATCCATCGATATGGAAATGGGAATCAATGAGGCCCGGCAAAAGCGACATACCTTTTCCCTGAACAATTTCAGCTCCATGAGGAATCTGTATACTTTTTGATGGTCCGGCAGCTATAATTTTATCCCCCTTAACTATTACCGATGCATTCGGAATGGCTTTTCCACCATTCCCGTCTATCAGATTGACATCTACTATGGCTATGATCCCAGTTCCCCGGGGCAATTCGTTCTCATTAAGTGGTTTAATTGGCTTTTGTACCGGTTTTTGTGCGAAAATTGCAGTTGCCAGGAATATAAGGACAAGAATCAGGATGAGCAGGCGTTTCATACTTAGTCAATTTTGGGTTTTATCTTTTGGAAAAATAATGATAATCTAAGGCATATTTATGTCTTTGCGATCGGTTTAATTAATTTGATTTTAATGATCATAACTTATTACCCTTGAAATTCGCCATTTTTCGTCTTTTTTCTGCCAGATCATTAGAAATTTAAAAGTTCCGGTCTCTAATTTTCCATTCTCCATATGCTTGAATTGATGTCTGCCAATCTGAATAGCGCCATAGTCCTTAATAGGATAAACTTCTAAACTACCCTTAACCAACTCCCTGCTCAGCTTGTTTTCATTATTGAAGGTATTTCCGAAATTTTCAAACACTGTTTTATATGGTATGAGTCCGCCATTATCCTGAAACCATTCCAGATCTTCTGTAAACATAGCTTTGAAAGCAGACATATCCTGCTTGTTGAATGCTTGA
Source organism: Pedobacter sp. (assembly GCA_036676565.1). GTDB lineage: Bacteria > Bacteroidota > Bacteroidia > Sphingobacteriales > Sphingobacteriaceae > Daejeonella. The sequence goes on along the minus strand of JAKFCP010000022.1, from coordinate 30,042 downwards.
AACAATATACTATCAGCCTGTTCAATTTCTTTATAGAGTTTCAATGATGTGGGAGCGACTTTCTTTTCCTGTGCGGATAAAGTACCGGTCATTAAAAATATTAATATGAGAGTATTGAATATGACTTTCGATTTCATCAGAATGGTTTTTCTTAGGACTGCAATAGCAGGTATTTGTTACCCGGAACCTTTTAGGGTAGGAGTTTCAATAAACTGGTCTTAAAGGTAGTCATGAAGGCTCAAATTGAAAATTATAAGCTTTTTGGCCGGCCAAAAAAAATGGAGTCAGCGGAAACTGACTCCAGGTATATTTTTATTTTGGAGGGGATTGAACAAATAATGAAATATCCTAATTACATAACTGGTTTTGCAGGCATGGAGCTCACACTCATGTCACGAATACAAATATATTTCCCGTCGCGCTTTTCGAAAACCGACATAAAGTGTCCTTTATCTACTTCTTTGCCGGCTGAATCAGTTGTTGTCCAGGTACCAACTTCAACAGCCTGTTTTCCCTCTGCAAAAACATCAACTACTGAGTATGTATAGACCTGTCCTGCAGGTTCTTTGGCTATACGAGCGGCAATTCTTTCCTTGATTGCTGCTTTTCCAACAGTTGGTTCTTCATTAGAATTATAGCTTATTGCGTCATCGCTATAATAGGCAGCGACTGCATCCGCATCTTTGGCTTTATCTCCTGCAGCATAAGCATCCTCTAATTTCTGAATTTCAGCTTTCACTGAATCCATATTTAAAGCAGTTTCCGGAGCTTGTGTAGCGGTATTGCAGGATGCCAAAAAGAAGGCGGCCATTAGAAAAAATGCGACAAATTGTGTTTTGGTTTTCATAATACTTTCGTTTAGGTTAAAAAATATTACAAAAGATAAGTATAAAATAATTGATAATCAGATATTTATAATTGCTTAGAATATTTTTCAGACCAAAAAATAAATTCAGATTGGAAATAGGTTAAACCTGGTTCTTTATTTTCTTTAAAGCTCTTACAATTCAGAATTTATCAGAGTTTAATAGTCATATTCGTGGTTAGAGAATAGTTTTTAGTCGAGTTGTTGCTGAATTCCCGTTCTCCTGCATTGTATACCTTGCCCTCGATCCTGAATTGAAGCTTTTTACTTAACTGATAATCGAAATTGCCCGAAATACCCGATACTCTTAAACCATTAAGGTTATTGGTTGCAACGATGATCCGGTTTTTATCGTTGTAGTACTCTCCCCTTGCTGCAAGTTTGATTTGCTCACTCACTGAATATCTCAAAATAACTACCGGCGAATACCATATTCCGTAATCGGTTCTGTTGTATTTGTCGCTGCCTAAATCGAATCCAGCAATTATACCTAGTTTTTCACCCGGCTCAAATTGGGCATACAGATTATGAAAGGTTCGTAAAGCATTAAAATTATTCTGAATGTCTGTACCGGTGAAGTTGCTGTAATTCAGAAGTAATTTTTCGGAAGGCTTATAATTTACCTGAATTCCAAAGGAAGGCTTTTGAATTAAATTTAGTTTCTTAATTCTTTGCCATCCGTTTAAAACCAAAAATGACAGATTGAGATTTCCTTTTTTTGTTGAATACCCCAGTCTGATCCCTGTTTCGTAATAAGGAGAATTTTCAGCCAGAATACTTCTTGTTAAAGTCCAGCAATCGGCACTGATTGCACTTTCAAACCCAATATGGGAAGGCAGGACTCCTGCATCCAACCAGATATTTTGCTCTTTGGATAATTTAACCCCAATATTGGCTTCATACAGATGCCGGGCCCAGGCAGGTTCTGCACTGAGGTTGTATCTTGAATAATTCCCCGTCATTAAACCCAAATTTGCCCTGAGATTTGTAGCAGAATAATTAGTTTTTAGCATAATGAGATTTGCATTGATCTCATTATGTCTTTTGTGATTATAGATAAAATCCGGTTTTTCATGATTTGCAGGTTTTGCAAAATCATAGCTATAATATAATTCTGCATAAGCATTAAAAGTCAGATTTTTTAGTGAGTCATTCTGTGCAAATATGCTGGCAGACTGAAGGGTAAAAACAATCAATAGGATTATTTTTAATTGGATTAGTGTTCTTCTGGCTTGAAGTCTAAACGAATTCATTCTGATTAATTTATAAAATTTACCTGATAAACTAATCTTTACCTTTGTAAAGGTCCATTTTAAACCTGATTTAAATTTTCGTTTTTGGTGTTATAATTGACCATCCAGTTAATGCCATATTTATCTGTGAAGCTGCCGAAGTAAGCCCCCCAGAACATATCCTGCAATGGCATGGTAATATTCCCACCAGCTGATAGTTCTTCAAAAATCCGCTTCGCTTCTTCCTTAGTTTCAGGCTCTAACGAAATGTGCATATTATTACCCTGAGTTACAGTAAAGCCCATTTCTTTTGGAGCATCAGTTCCCATGAGGATATGGTTCGCTGTTATGGGTAATTCAATGTGAATCACCATGTTTTTTACTGCATCAGCTATAGGCGGATGATCTGCATTGGCTGGCAAATCACCAAAGCGCTGTATTCCATTTCCACTGAATTCTGTTTTGAAGACCGATTTATAAAATAGAAATGCCTCTTCTGTATTTCCAGGGAAGTTCAGATAGGTACATACTCTTGCCTTGTTATCAGTCCGCAGTTCGTTTCTGAGTTTTAACTGTGTTTCAAGATATTGATCAAGATTACTCAATGCCGCCGTGAATCCTTCTTTGAATCCTAGTTGAATGATCTTTTCTAGATCTTCTAACTCCTCATATTTTATGACAATATCTACTGTGGTTTTGTCCGTATTTGCGCTGAATGAATTGGTCCAGAAGGATCTCGGGAAATCTGTGTTTATCTTTCCTTCCTCATCACAGAAAGCATCCAGGCCAGAAAAGTTCTTATGAGGCTCTATTTTTTTATAATCAGCCCTGCACCAATGTTTAGCACCATCTGGTGCGACCATAGCATAAAACCAGAATCCACCTTCCCTGAAATCCATCGATTTAGTTTTTGTCTGATAGGGTTTGGGAGCCCACCACAGGTCAAGCAGTTCAGGTTTTGTCCAGCAATCCCAAACCAGCGGAAGATTGGCGGCAAATTCTCTTTTTACGGAAATGGTTTTGTTCCCCTTGTTTATGGAAAAGTCGAATAGTAAATTAGGATTCATTTTCTTTATTTTTTAATTTTAGCAATACATTATCGAGTTCGCTGAACCTCTTTTCCCAGATTTTTCTAAATTGTTCAAGCCATTTATCAATTTCTTTCATCTTGCTGACTTCCAGTTGATAGTAAATTTCTCTGCCCTGAACTTCCTGTTTCACAAGCTGGCATTCAGTCAGTATTCTTAAATGTTTTGAAACAGCCTGCCTGCTGCTGTCAAAATGCTCAGCAAGCGCATTTGGGGTCATTGCATGAAGGGCAATAAGTGAAATTATAGCTCGCCGGGTGGGGTCGGCAATAGCCTGAAAAACATCTCTTCTCATTTTTTAATTATTTATGAAATCAATTAGTTGCAAATATATGTGCAACCAATTAGTTTCGCAAAATTATTTTGAAAAACGATTTGATATTATGTTCCCTGCCTGAGAGTCATACTCAATATGAATATTGCAGAATTAGCTTTCATTATCACAATTACCACTTATTTGAGGGGCAGTGTAGGATCAGGATTGATCAGTAAGTTTAAACTGTTTTCGTTTTTTGAAATAGTAATAAACAGGTACACCGCTAAGAACAAGCATAATTCCCACCAAAGATTGCTGAGGCTGAACCCAGATCGTATTTATTGTTAAAGCAACAGAGAAGAGCAACAATACAATAGGCACGAATGGGTATCCAGTTACCTTAGCCTGGATCATTCCTTTACTTTTCATACGAAGAACTGCGAAGGCAAGAAATCCATAAAAGACGAAGTTCAGAAAGATGACCATGTTGGTGAGTGTATCAAAGGAGCCGGATATCAGCATAATACAACCCAGAATCATCATATAGTTGAGGGATACATGTGGTGTTCTGAATCTGGGGTGAACATTTTTCAAATGGCTAAAAAGGTATCCCTGTTGTGCCATGCGGTAGAATTTACGGGGAGAGGAAACAATATTACTGTTCAATGCACCGAATACGCAGATAATCAGAAGTACTATCAGAAGAACTTTTCCGAAAGTACCCAGTAATGTCTCTGCCACAACAAATGCACCAATCTGATTTACATCGATGGCCCTGATTTGCTGGAGGCTGAGCACATTCATGTAAGTATAGTTAAGAAGTGTATAGACTAATGCTACGAGTGACAAACCGATAGTAAGGGCCAGTGGAAGGTTACGCTTCGGATTAATGATCTCACCCGAAATATTGGTAGCAGTCTCCCAGCCATTATAAGCCCAGAAGGCACTGAGCATTGCCGCAAAAAATGCACTGTAAAACAGCATTCCTTCGGGTGCATTTACATTATTTAACATGGTGTTGGAACTTTGTGTTTCGGGCCCGGAATAAGCAAGTCCCACAATGATAAGAACTGATATACCCAAAATCTTAGCGCTGGTAATGATGGAGTTGAAAACACCGCTTTCACGGGATCCCAGAGAATTTACCCCTGTAAGTATGATTATTGCAATAATTCCGATCAGTTTTACGCCGGAATTTGCAAAAGGGAAAATGAAGCCCCCAATCGAAAAGTCTTTCCAGGCATCCAGCGGTTTTGGGAGTGGGATAAAAGAATTGATAACCTCACCAAACAGAAAGGCGAGTGCAGCAATTGCTGCCGGACTAATAATTATAAAATCAGCCCAGCCTGAAATGAATGCAAAAAAATTTCCAAAGGATAAACGAAAGTACTCATATAAACCTCCGGATTCTTCGGTTAGAGAAGCTAAAGCACTCACGGTAAATGCGGCAAATAAACTGATTACTCCAGCCAGAATCCAGGCCATCAGGATTGCAGTTTCACTTAGCCCGGTTTGAGCCATTGGGACTATTTTTTTAAACACCCCGCTCCCAATCACTATCCCGACCACCATTAAGGTACTTGCAAAAAGGCCTAATGTTCTGTTCAGTGATGCTTCAGTTTTTACATTTTCATTCATTTTGTTCCATGGAGATTTAAAATTAATTAACTGCTTTCACCTTAACTTACTGTTGTGGGATATTCAGGTATATGCAGCAATTTAAATAATATGTTGGCTAAAACAATTAAGAGGGAATAGAAAATATACGGCGATTTGGAACATATTATTTTAACAGATCAGAAACGAAACCGGTTAATTACTTAAATTCAATAGTTTCATTTTTTGTAAAAATATTAACTGTCAGTTAACAGAAGGATAATCAGAATTAAATATAAGAGAATGTATAGAATTGATAGGTCAGTCAGCTTAATTTATACTGAATGTACGTTAGCGCTTGTGGTACAAGGCCTGCAATGAGAAAACAGTATTAAAAAATTGTAATATTATCCCCTCACTATTGCAGATTTCAGTATTTTTTTCGTTTTTTTGTAAAAAATTTCAATACCACTTATACTATTAACAATGAATAGTTTAAACTACCAGGCCAATACAGGATCATTAACCCAAACGGGTTATTTGAGGGGTATTGTTTGTAGTAATTTCAGGCCTGAGAAGTTAGTGTTGCGTTTCCGACGACCCTTTATGCCGCGGACTTGAATCTTGGCATTAACCCCTAGGTAACCGGAGCATTCCTGCCGGAAGATCAATCAATCAGATTATTCACAAAAGGAAAGACTAAAAACGTAGTCTTTTTTCCGATTCAAAACCGGATTTTTTTCTTTAAATCAATGAAAGAAAACGAATTTGTTGTCATCCCGGCAACAGAACAACATATTGAATACGCAACACAGATCTGCGATGAGATGGCAGAGTCTGCCAAAGCCAGAGGTACGGGAATAGCCAGACGGACCCCTGAATACATCACTGCAAAAATGCTGGAAGGCAAGGCTGTGATCGCACTTCATAAGGATGGAACATGGGCTGGTTTCTGCTATATCGAAACCTGGAGTCATGGCACTTTTGTGGCCAATTCAGGTCTGATAGTGAATCCGGTTTACCGCAATCGCGGACTTGCACGGATGATTAAACGTGCAGTTTTCGACCTTTCCCGTAAAAAATATCCGGAAGCAAAGATCTTTGGTTTGACTACCGGATTAGCCGTAATGAAGATCAATTCTGAACTTGGTTACGAACCTGTCACCTATTCCGAACTAACTCAGGATGAGGATTTCTGGAAAGGCTGTCAAAGTTGTGTGAACTATGATATCCTGAAAAGCAAAGACCGTAAAAACTGTATGTGTACAGCTATGTTATGGGATCCTGAAGAAAAGGCAAAGGAAATTGAACGCAAAATGAAGGAAGAAGATGAGCGTTTAAAACTGGAGGCAGAGGAACGTTTAAGTAAGGTTGCCCGCAAGCAAACTTTGTTCGAACGTCTTGAAGAGAAATTACGCAATTCATTGAAAATGATTGCCGCAATAGGTGCATTATTCGTTAAACTTTTACAAAATTAAATGATGAAGAAGAAGGTGGTTTTAGCATTCAGCGGAGGTTTAGATACTTCCTTTTGCTGTATTTATTTATCTAAAGACCGTGATCTGGAAGTACATTCGGTGATTGTGAATACCGGTGGTTTTTCTGAAGAAGAGCTAAAACAGATTGAGCAGCGTGCGTATGCCCTGGGAGTTACCTCTCATGCTGTAGTTGACGAAACACTGAACTATTACGAAAGTTGTATCAAGTACCTTATCTACGGGAATGTATTAAAGAATGCAACTTACCCGCTTTCGGTTAGTGCTGAGCGGGTAAGCCAGGCTACTGCTATTGCTAATTACGTGAAATTAATCGGTGCTGATTATGTAGCTCACGGAAGTACAGGAGCCGGAAATGATCAGGTACGTTTTGACATGATATTCAATATCATGATCCCTGGAGTCGAAATTATCACCCCGATCCGTGACCTGAAATTAAGCCGTGAAGCAGAAATTGAATATTTAAATAAGCATGGTGTTGAGTATACTGCTGAGAAAGCGAGGTATTCAATCAATAAAGGGATCTGGGGTACCTCGGTTGGAGGTAAAGAAACCCTGACTTCTAATGAAACCTTACCTGAAGAGGCATGGCCAACACAGGTTACTCAAACTGAGCCGCGCAAGCTGGAACTCGATTTTGAGCAGGGTGAACTAACTGCGATTAATGGAGAAAGCTTATCACCGGTTAAAGCCATTCAGAAGCTGCAGGAAATTGCACAGCCGTATGGCATTGGAAGGGATATTCATGTAGGTGATACTATAATTGGTATCAAGGGTCGTGTTGGCTTTGAGGCTGCCGCACCAATGATCATTATCAAGGCTCACCATACTCTGGAGAAACATACTTTAACCAAATGGCAGTTGAGCTGGAAAGATCAGTTAGCAAGTTTCTACGGAAACTGGCTTCATGAGGGGCAGTTCCATGATCCAATCATGCGTAATATTGAAGCATTTTTAAGCGATACCCAGAAAACCGTTAGCGGAAAGGTATTTGTGAAACTTCATCCATACCGTTTTGAGATCATCGGAATTCAATCTGAGAACGATTTGATGTCGAACAAATTCGGAAGCTATGGTGAAATGAATAATTCATGGTCGGGAGAGGATGTAAAAGGCTTTTCAAAAATATTTGGTAACCAGACTATGATCTGGCATCGGGTACACGATAAAAAATAAAAAAATGGAAACTATCAGAATTGGAATCGCAGGCGGAGCAGGATATACCGGTGGAGAATTGCTCAGAATACTGATCAACCATCCTCAGGCAGAAGTATGCTGGGTACATAGTAACAGCAATGCTGGAAAGCCGCTTTCTGATGTACATGCTGACCTGTTTGGGGATACCGATCTGAAGTTTACAGATTCCATTTCCCAGGATATTGATGTTCTTTTTCTTTGTGTAGGTCATGGTGATGCCAAAAAATTTCTGGATAACCATGAAATTGCAGCGAGTATTAAAATCATCGATCTTTCCCAGGATTTTAGGCTAAACCCGAATGCTACGCATGGAAGCAGATCTTTTGTTTATGGATTACCTGAATTAAACAGGGAAGTGATCAAACGGGCTCATAACATTGCCAATCCAGGCTGTTTTGCAACCGGTATACAGATTGGATTATTGCCCCTTGCAGCCGCAGGGTTATTGAATTCGGAAGTACATATCAACGCAACTACCGGCTCTACCGGAGCCGGACAAAGCTTAAGTCCGACTTCTCACTTCAGCTGGAGAAACAATAACCTGTCGGTTTACAAAGCATTTGAACATCAGCACCTGCACGAGATTGGTCAAAGTCTCAATCAATTACAAAACAACTTTGGTCAGGCATTGAATTTTATCCCTCAAAGAGGTGATTTTACCCGCGGGATCCTGGCAGCCATGTATACCGAAAGCGAGCTGACACTTGATGAGGCCTACGGTCTTTATGAAAACTATTTTAAAGATCATCCATTTACCCATATCAGCAAAAGGAACATTGACCTGAAACAGGTAGTGAACACCAATAAAGCCCTTATCCATATTGAGAAATATGGCAGTAAATTGTTCATTATCAGCATCATAGATAATTTGCTAAAAGGTGCCAGCGGGCATGCAGTCCAGAATATGAATTTGATGTTCGGGATAGGGGAAACGGCGGGGTTGAGGCTAAAGGCGGTAGCCTTTTGAGCTGAAAGCGAAAAGCTAAGAGGCGAAAGCTTTAGGCGTAACACTATATTAATAATAGCTTTTAAAAAACAACCGTTGAATAGGTTGTTTATACTTTCCAATTGAGTGACTATAAATTTGTTCTTGAAACAATAATATGCACTCAAAATTTGGAAATTGATGAGAGATTATAAAAGATTAGCGGTTTGGAGAAAATCGCATGAATTAACATTATTGATATATCATGATATACTCCCAGCATTTCCAAAGCATGAGGATTTTCATCTTGCATCTCAGACAAAGAGGGCTGCATACTCTATTCCGATGAATATTGCAGAAGGAACAGGAAAAAATACCGATAAGGATTTTACTGGTTTCTTAGATATTAGCTTAGGTTCTGCTCATGAGCTTGAATATTGCTGTTTACTGGCAAAAGACCTGGGTTATTTATCAGAAGAACAATTTAATAAAGTAAATAACGACACCAATCAGGTAAAAGCAATGCTGATTGGATTAATCAGATCAATAAGGAAATAGCCCGAGCTTTTAGCTTTCGGCTTTCCGCTTTTAGCTTAAAAAGATGAAACTATTCGACGTATATCCCCTCAATAACATAGAAATTGTAAAAGCTCAGAACAGCAGCGTTTGGGATGCTGATGGCAATAAATACCTGGATCTTTATGGCGGACATGCCGTGATTTCAATCGGTCATACTCATCCGCATTATGTAAGACGTTTGACAGAACAGCTGAATAAAGTAGGTTTCTATTCTAATTCGGTAATCATCTCTCAGCAGATAGAATTGGCTGAAAAGCTTGGAAATCTATCTGCTAAACCTGATTTTCAGCTCTTTCTTTGTAATTCTGGTGCCGAGGCTAATGAAAATGCCCTGAAACTGGCATCTTTTTATAATAAGCGTAAAAAAATCATTGCCTTTAAAGGCGCTTTTCACGGACGTACTTCCCTGGCTGTTTCGGCAACAGACAATCCGAAGATCATTGCTCCGGTAAATGAAACAGAAAATGTCACTTTCCTTCCGTTAAATGATGAACAGGCTTTGGATGAAGCGTTTAAATCATTCGGAAACGAGATATCTTCAGTAATTATTGAGGGTATTCAGGGTGTGGGTGGAATCCGGGAAGCATCAAAGAGCTTTTTGCAGAAGATCAGAAGCCTTTGTGATCAGTATGATTCGGTTTATATTGCTGATTCAGTACAATGTGGTTATGGCCGGACTGGTCAGTTCTACTCACATGATTATGCAGGCGTGGAGGCCGACATTTATTCAATGGCAAAAGGGATGGGCAACGGCTTCCCAATCGGGGGAATTTCCATTTCACCTAAATTCAAGCCATGGTATGGTGAGCTGGGAACAACCTTCGGAGGAAATCATTTAGCCTGTGCGGCGGCACTTGCTGTTCTGGAGGTGATGGAGAAAGATGATCTGATGAAGAATGCAGAGGAGATTGGAGATTACCTGATAAAGGAATTAAAGCAAATCCCGCAGATTACTGAGATTCGTGGAAGAGGCTTGATGATCGGAATTGAGCTTTCTGAAGAGTATGCAAACGTAAAAAGGGATTTACTTTTCAAGCATCGTATCTTTACCGGAGAGGCAAAACCGAATGTGATCAGGCTTTTACCTGCTTTAAATATAACAAAAGAACATGCTGATCAATTTTTGACGGCATTGAAAGCAGAATTGAATTAATATAATAGGCTATTTTTACGAATATGAAACTATTTTCTTCCGTTAATGATGTTGCAGACCTGAAATCTTTCATTGAGCAGGCACTGATCCTTAAGGCAGATCCCTATGCAAATCAGTCGCTGGGTAAGAATAAAACCCTCGGACTCGTGTTCCTGAATCCAAGCCTGCGTACCCGATTAAGTTCTCAGAAGGCGGCAATGAATTTGGGTATGAATGTGATGGTGATGAATCTTGACAAGGAAGGCTGGGCTTTGGAAACAGAAGACGGAGTAGTGATGAATGGAACAAGTGTAGAGCATATTCGTGAAGCAGCAGCGGTCATGGGTCAGTATTGTGATATACTTGGTTTTCGTTCATTTCCTAAATTATTGAATCGTGATGAGGATTATGGAGAGGGTTTGTTCAATAAATTTGTGAAATATAGTGGAGTTCCTGTGATTAGTCTGGAGAGCGCTACCTTGCATCCATTGCAGAGTTTTGCCGATCTGATCACCATTGAGGAATATAAAGTGGTGGCAAAGCCAAAGGTTGTTTTAACCTGGGCACCCCATGTAAAATCTTTACCACAGGCTGTTCCAAATTCATTTTCTGAGTGGATGTGCCGTGCGCAGGCTGAGGGAATGATCGATTTTGTAATTACCCATCCTGAAGGTTTGGAGCTGGCTGAGAAATTTACTCCGGGAGCAAAAATTGAATACAATCAGGATGCTGCATTACAGGGAGCAGACTTTGTGTATGCAAAGAACTGGTCATCTTACCGTGATTATGGCAAAACCGTTCAGAACGGTGAATCCTGGATGATGACCCATAAAAAACTGGAACAAACCAATGGGGCGAAAGTAATGCACTGCCTTCCGGTTCGTCGTGATTTCGAGCTTTCTGCCGAAGTTCTGGATGGTCCGCACTCACTGGTCATAAAAGAAGCTGCAAACCGGGTTTGGTCTGCTCAAACGGTCTTAAAAAATATGCTGGAGGGCTTGATATGAAATCCCTGAAGGTTATAAAGATTGGTGGAAATGTAATCGATAATCCCGAAAGCCTGCAACAATTTATTGCCGATTTTGCGATGCTCCAGGGGCCAAAGATACTGGTTCATGGCGGAGGAAAAATTGCGACCAAACTTGCCGAAGATTTGGGCATCAAATCAAAAATGGTTGAAGGCAGAAGAATTACCGACGGGGAAAGCCTGAAAGTAGTAACTATGGTATATGCCGGTTTGATTAATAAAAATATTGTCGCAGGTTTGCAATCTGAGAATTGTAATGCAATCGGCTTGTCGGGTGCTGATGGGAATTTAATTCATGCAAAACGACGTCCTTTGAAAGAGCTTTTCTCCAAAGAGAAAAATGAAGTGATTAGTGTCGATTATGGTTTTGTAGGTGATCTTGATGAATCATCGATTGATCATCTGGGACTCAGAAAGCTCTTAGAGGCTGGATTTACACCGGTGTTCTCAGCTATCACACATGATGGCAAAGGTCAGTTGTTAAATACAAATGCCGATACAATTGCCTCTGCCATTTCTATCGCAATGACTAATGAGTACAATACATCTCTGATCTTTTGCTTTGAAAAAGCAGGTGTATTGATGGATGTAGAAGATGAAGGTTCAGTAATCCGCTCGATTGATCCGCATTATTACAATGAATTAAAACGCCAGGGAATTATCAGTGATGGGATGATTCCTAAACTGGATAATGCCTTCGAAGCAATAAATAAAGGACTTAAAGAGGTTTATATTGGCAAGGCTGATGCATTGCCAAGTTTGAATAATGGAAATTTTGGTACACGCTTAATCAGCACTTAATGAAAACAGGAACAAAAAGAACAGCAATTTTAGGAAGCGGAAATATTGGTATGTCATTGGCCAAAGGACTGGTTAAAGCCGATTATTGCAAACCCGCCGATATCACCCTGACCCGCCGTAATGTGCAGCGACTGGATACTGTTTCAGCACAGGGTTTTCAGGTCAGTTCAGATAATTATGCTGCTGCAGCAGGCGCCTCAATAGTCATTCTGGCTGTTTTGCCTCAGCAACTTGATAATTTATTGGAGCAGATCGACGGTGCAATTGATCCTGCCAAACATTTAGTGATTTCTGTGATCTCTGGAGTTAGCTGTGCTGATATCCGCGCCAAATTGGGCAGCAGAGTTCAGGTTGTCAGGGCAATGCCAAATACGGCTATTGCAATCGGTGAATCTATGACCTGTGTTGCTTCTGATAATGCAGAGGCTGAAAATATTGCGGAAGTGACCAAAATGTTTGAAACCGTTGGTTCAGTTATTAAGATCAATGAAGATTTGATGACAGCCGCCACGGCGCTATGTGCCTGTGGGGTTGCATTCTTTCTCAGAGCGGTTCGTGCAGCATCACAGGGGGGTGTTGAGATTGGTTTTCATGCTGATGAGGCATTACGTATGGCTGCACAAACAGCCAAAGGAGCAGCATCACTTTTATTGCAGCAGAACAGTCATCCCGAACATGAGATCGATAAGGTAACCTCACCAAAAGGATGTACCATTGCCGGATTGAATGAAATGGAACATAATGGTTTTAGCTCTTCAATGATCAAAGGAATTAAATTATCAGCTCAAAAGGCGGGTGAATTATATACAAACGATTAAATAAAATGACCGGTAAACTGTTCGACGACAGTCTTAATTTATTGCGTAAGCTAATCAGTATCCCTTCACTGAGCAGGGAGGAGGAGAATACTGCCTCGGCAATCGAGCGATTTCTGGAGGATCAGGGAATAAAAACCCATCGTATGATCAATAATGTCTGGGCATACAATGAGCATTTTGACCCAAAAAAACCTACGATTCTGCTTAATTCGCATCATGATACGGTAAGGCCTAATCCGGGATATTCTCGTGACCCATTTGCGGCTGATATCATTGATGGTAAATTGTTTGGTTTGGGGAGTAATGATGCAGGAGGCTGTTTGGTATCGCTTATCGCGGTATTTATTCATTTTTATAAAGAGAAGAATTTAAAATATAACCTTTGTCTGGCTGCAACTGCCGAGGAGGAGATTTCAGGTAAAAACGGTATTGAGCTGATCCTTCCTCAACTGGGTAAACTGGAATTTGCAATAGTTGGAGAGCCGACATTAATGCAAATGGCCGTTGCCGAGAGGGGATTAATGGTTTTGGATTGTGTTGCCCATGGAAGGGCGGGTCATGCTGCCAGGGAAGAGGGTGAGAATGCGATATATAAGGCAATGAAGGATATTAATTGGTTCAAAACGTATGAGTTTGCCAAGAAATCAGCCCTGTTTGGCCCAGTTAAAATGAGCGTAACCATTATCGAAGCCGGATCCCAGCATAATGTTGTACCTGCGGTTTGTAATTTTACAGTAGATGTAAGAGTAACTGATGCCTACCGCAATGAGGAAGTACTGAAGATTATCAGTCAGAATGTCGATTGTGAGGTTAATCCGCGATCTACCCGCTTAAAGCCATCTTCAATAAGTCTTGATCATCCGATTGTTAAGGCAGGAATTGCTTTGGGCAGGGAAACCTATGGTTCCCCTACCACAAGTGATCAGGCATTGCTTGATATTCCTTCATTAAAAATGGGTCCTGGAGATTCAGCTCGTTCACATATGGCTGATGAGTATATCTATGTAAAAGAAATAGAAGAGGGAATAGACCTCTATATAAAATTATTGACGGAGATTCTGTGATGGCAAAGGATTTAAATATTACCCTGGAAAGTGAAAGGGTCTTGCTTCGTCCGCTTGAGATTGATGATGAAAAAGCATTGCAGGAGGTAGCAGATGATGATATTCTCTGGATTTATGGCCTTCAGGATCTTTCGAAGCCGGCAGAGTTGAATAGATATATTAAAAGAGCTATTTCTGACCGTGAAAATGGCACAAGTGCAGTTTGGGTAATCATTGATAAAAAAACTAATAAGGTGGCAGGCAGTACCCGGCTTGCCGAGATCTCCTGGAGAGATGAACGAGGTCAGATTGGCTGGACCTGGATCGGACGTGATTTTCAGGGAAGCGGATTGAATAAGGAGATGAAGTACCTGATGCTGACCTATGGCTTTGAGGTTTTGGGGCTGAACAGAATAGAGTTTAAAGCAGATGAGCGGAATCATCAGTCACGTCAGGCACTATTGGGAATTGGCGCTACCCGCGAAGGGGTATTACGTCAGCATATGAAAATACATGATGGATACATCAGAAATACCGTTATTTACAGTATTTTGAGATCCGAATGGGATACAATTAAAGCACAGTATTTCACAAATTTTAAAGCAGTTCTATGAGCAAGCTCTGGCAAAAGGAAACAGAAACTGAAAGGTCTGTAGAAAAGTTTACTGTTGGAAATGACCGGGAGCTGGATCATCAGCTTGCTGCATTTGATGTATTGGGTTCATTAGCTCATACGCGTATGCTTGAAAGCGTTGGTTTAATGGATAACCGGGATCTGGAACAGGTTCAGGCTGGTCTTAAACAAATTTTCAGGGAAGTTCAGGAAGGTAAATTCAGCATCGAAGATGATGTAGAAGATGTACATTCTCAGGTAGAGCTATTGCTTACCCGCAGGATTGGTGATGCAGGCAAAAAAATTCACAGCGGGCGATCCAGGAATGATCAGGTTCTGGTAGATCTCAAATTGTTCTTTCGCAGTGAGATTCAGAAACTGGTCAGAAATACTGACATTCTGTTTACTCAGCTTATTGCACAAAGTGAAGAGCATAAGGATAAATTACTTCCGGGCTATACACATTTGCAGATTGCGATGCCCTCATCCTTCGGATTATGGTTCGGAGCATATGCCGAAAGCCTTACCGATGATATGGAACTGATGCTTGCAGCCTGGAAAATCTGTAATAAAAACCCATTGGGTTCTGCAGCAGGATACGGTTCTTCCTTTCCATTGAACCGTACTATGACCACTGAATTACTTGGCTTTGATTCTCTGAATTATAATGTAGTTTATGCCCAGATGGGCCGTGGAAAAACTGAGCGTATTTTGGCTCAGGCAATGTCTTCTGTTGCGGCAACTTTGGCTAAACTGGCTATGGATGCCTGTTTATTTATTAATCAGAACTTTGCATTTATCAGTTTCCCTGATGAACTGACCACCGGTTCAAGCATAATGCCTCATAAGAAAAACCCGGATGTTTTTGAGCTGATTCGTGCCAGATGCAATAAGATACAGGCCTTGCCGAATGAAATTGCCCTGATGACCACAAATCTGCCATCAGGTTATCATCGTGACTTACAATTACTAAAAGAGAATCTGTTTCCTGCCTTCAGATCACTGAATGAATGTCTGGAAATGACAGGCTTTATGTTGCAATCTATCAGAATTAAGGAGGATATCCTTAAGGATGAGAAATATGCTTATTTGTTTAGCGTAGATGCTGTGAATGAAGAGGTTTTAAACGGACTACCTTTCAGGGAAGCCTATAAAAAAGTTGGAGCAGCAATCGAAAGGGGTGAATTTAAGGCACCGGGCATTGTTAAACATACACATGAAGGAAGCATCGGTAATCTATGTAATGAGCAGATTAATGTATCATTTAAGGGTATCTTGAAAAGCTTCAATTTTGAAAAGGTAGACAAGGCAGTTGAAGCATTAATCAGGTAGAATAGATAATTTATAACAGGTTGATATTCTGAAGAATACAAAAAAAGAAATGAAGATATCCAAAATAGCAAGTACCCTAGAGGGTTCAGAAATAATAAAAATTGCAGGTCAGATCAATGAATTGAAAAGTAAGGGTGAGCAAATTGCTAACCTGACTATCGGGGATTTTGATTCAAATATTTTCCCGATTCCCAATGAGCTGAAAGATGGAATTGTTGAGGCTTATCAGGCCAATCAGACCAATTATCCGCCTGCCGAGGGTGTGGCAGTATTGCGTGAGAACATTTCAGCTTTTCTGCAGGAGCGCTTCGGTTTATCCTATAACAGTAAGCAAATTCTGGTTGCTGGTGGATCACGCCCTTTGATCTATGGAACTTATATGGCTCTGGTTGATCCCGGAGACAAAGTAATTTATCCTACTCCATCCTGGAATAACAATCATTATTGCCGTTTTACAGGGGCCACTCAGGTTGCGGTTAAGACTTCGGCAGAGAATAAGTTTATGCCAACAGCCGATGATATCCGTCCCTACCTGAAGGGAGCTACATTACTGGCTTTATGTTCACCGCTAAATCCAACCGGTACAATGTTTGCCAAAAAGGATCTGGAAGAGATCTGTGATCTGGTCATTGCCGAGAATAAAACTCGCGGAGCTGATGAAAAACCACTGTATATTATGTATGATCAGATCTATTCTCTTCTGACATTTGGTGATCAGTTTCATTTTGATCCGGTTAATTTAAGGCCCGAACTAAAAGACAGAGTAATTTATATTGATGGCATTTCCAAATGTCTTGCTGCCACGGGTGTTCGTGTAGGCTGGGCGTTTGGTCCGGAACATGTGATTGATAAAATGAAAACTATCGTAGGTCATGTTGGAGCCTGGGCGCCAAAGCCTGAGCAGGTAGCAACAGCTAAGTTTTTAACTCAAACGAAAAAACTGAATAGTTATTTGACAACTTTTAAGGCAAAGGTTCAAAAAAGTCTTGATACTCTGTATCAGGGCATGATCCAGTTGAAAGCGGATGGTTTTGCTGTAGACGCAATCAATCCGATGGGAGCGATCTACTTAACTGTTAAGGTTGATTATATAGGTAAAACCACTCCGGAAGGAAATGTCTTGAAGGATAGTGCCGAAGTTAATTTTTATCTGATCAAAGAAGCGAAAATGGGTATAGTACCATTTTCGGCATTTGGTACAGATAGTGGTGTAAACTGGTTCAGAGCTTCTGTTGGAGGATGTTCACATGAAGATATAGAACAAATGATCCCAAGGATGCGGGCTGCACTCAGTAAGTTGAAATAATATGTATAAGAACCTGAGTTAGATATAAAAAAGGCTAATTAATACGGTTATGATTGGTCAGATAAGGCTTTGGTACACAATAATTAGGTTTTGAAAAGCAATGCCTGCGTGTTATAGGTTAGTTCAGTCCTTTCCTCCGGAGTAGTTCCGGCAAGAAATCGCGTTCTACATCAAATTACCAATAGCCGGAAGCTACCTCCTCCGGCAAGGTTTATTTTACCCGGAGCTGTGTTTCATTGTGACGGCCAGCCCCGCAAAGGGACCATCTCCATTGGAGATAATGGGGGTGGCAGATGTAGCTTTTTTGCGATACTGAATTTCATGATACATACTAAATCTGCTGCAAAAATAACAGCAGAAAACTTGAAAGCAGGACTGAAGAAGCACAGACCTTTCTTTCTAAAACAAGAGAAAAAAATATACAATTTAAACTTATCCATGCAAGATTTTATATCGAACTCACGTTATAAAAAAAACCGGCCAATTGGCCGGTTTTTTTGTTTTAATTACCTCTGGAGGGCCTGTTCTGGCCGCCCCTTCCATTTTCTTGTCCAGAGGAAGAATTATCCCGCACTTCTGAACTCTGTCTGCTTTGTGTGGGAGCCTGACGATCCTGCGGTGCACTTCTCTGAATACGATCGGGTGCCGGAGCCTGACGTTGCTGAGGTTCGCTTCTCTGAACCCGTTCAGGTGCCGGATATTGGCGTTGTTGCGGTGCACTTCTCTGAATTCTTTCCGGAGTCGGTGCCTGGCGTTCCTGTGGCACAGATCTTTGTACCCGCTCAGGAGCCTGACTTTGACCCGGTGCCTGTCCTACCCGTTCCGGTCTTTGCTCTCTTGGTGCCTGACCCGGTGTCTGCCTGATTTGCTCCTGTCGGTCAGTTATTGGAGGGCGCTGGCCGTTCTGATTGCTTTGGCTTCCCCTGATATCCTGATTATCATAGGTTCTGCCCGATCTCTGGGATGAAGCCGGAATCTGTCTGCTTTCAGGTCGTACAGCACCGCGATTTAATGAATTATCTGTCACAGACTCTGATCCTCTTCCTGTCACAGCTCCTCTGCCTCCCGAATTGTCGGTCGGACGGTCAGGACGCGGATTTTGTCCTGGATTGCCAACCCTATCCGGCACCCTGTTCACCTGTGGCCTGTCGTTTCTGCTGTTTCCGTAATTTGTTGGTCTGTTATCCCTGACATCATGTATACGAACCGGTTGACGGGTCACTCTTCGGATCTCATCAACCCTCGGACCTGTATAATACCGGTTTCGGTTGTATACATAGGTATTGTTGATAATGATCGTGTTATTGTAAATGTTTCTGTTTCTGTACCTGTCGTAACGTGGGTACCTGTCATAATAGATATTTCGTTGCGGTACAAATACCCAGTAGAAATCAGGTATTCTTCCAATATTAATATTGATATTAATACCTGGACCCAGCGGTGCCCAGCCATAATAGCCGCCACCACTTCTCCAGCTTACCCATGCCGGTCCCCATCTGGTGTCAGGAACCCATATCCAGCCTCTTCGGCTGCTGTGATGCCATCTGCCATAGTGGAATGGTGCCCATCCCCATTCATAATCGGATACCCACGTATTTCCATATTTAGTCATTTCCCAATGACCATTTGTGTAATAAGGTCTGAACTCATCCTGATCTACATCAGGGCGCCATACATAACCATATTGAGGGTCATTTATCCATACTCCATAAGGGGACAGTTCCTCATAAAATGTTTCAAGAGAAACGTCGTCATACTGAGCTTTTACCTGTGCCGGCAATAGAAATGACAGGAATAATAGTAGTCCAGCCAAATATTCCGGGAATTTGAAGTTCGCTTTCATAGCTCCTAAAATTTAATTTGTGTGATCTTATAGATAAGAGGATAAAATTTTGCCAAAGGTTGTATTGTAATTAAATTATTACGTAAACTCGTTTTAGAGGATATTTATGATTTCACGGTTATATATCATTTAATACATATAACTCGTTTGAGAGGAATTTGTTTTAATTTGTAGCAAAAATTAAACATGCTTTCAGGCTCACTTTATCTTATTCCTGTGCCTTTGGCAGAAAATGCTTCGGCAAAGTCGTTCACTCCCTTTCTGGTAGAAACGATAAATCACATCGATGAGTATATTGTCGAGAACAGTAAAACTGCACGAAGGTTTCTAAAGGAAGCAGGCTTAAGGATCCCGCAAAGTGAGCTTATTATCCATGATTATGGAAAGCATAATCGCGAAGGTAATTTAAATGATTTTTTCAAGGGACTTTTAGCCGGTAAAGACGTTGGTCTTATGAGTGAAGCAGGTTGCCCTGGTGTTGCCGACCCAGGTGCTGAAATTGTAGCTATGGCCCATCAAAAAGGAATAAAAGTAGTTCCACTAGTTGGTCCCAGTTCCATTTTACTGGCTTTAATGGCTTCGGGTTTTAGCGGACAAAGTTTTGCATTTCATGGCTATCTGCCCATTGATAAAGTCCAGCGGGCAAACAAGATCAAAGAGCTTGAGGCTTTGGCTGAAAGGCATAGTCAGACTCAGTTATTTATTGAAACCCCTTTTCGTAATAATCCAATGCTTGAGGAGATTATTCGAAGTTGTAAAGCGGATACAAAACTGTGTATTGCCTGTGATCTGAACTCTGAAGATGAGTTTATTCAAACAAAAAGTATCAAAGACTGGAAGAATAAAGTCCCTGATTTGCATAAGAGGCCTGCGATATTTTTGTTGTATAAGAAGTAGTACTTTACTATGTCATTCCGAAGGAGGTACGACTGAGGAACCTCTGTGTATATAGTACAACCTTAATTGACTTGTAACATTAAACTGTGAGATTTCTCCACAAATCGTAATTTCATTAAATAATAACAATCGGGGTTGTGTGTTCGAAATGACGGATAATCACCCATGAATCGTTTCCGATTTTCCGTAATTCTGAATCACTCTGGCCTCATATTCCAAAAACTCTTTCCAGCGTTTTTCTACGTCAATATCACCTGCATATTTGCGGGCAAGGCCGATAAACATTGTATAATGCCCTGCTTCGCTGACCATCAGCTCGTAGTAAAAATCTGAGAGTTCTTTATCATTGATGTGTTCAGACATCACTTTGAAACGTTCACAACTGCGTGCCTCAATCATTGCCGAGAATAATAAACGGTCTATCAATTGATCCTGGCGACTACCACCCTTAATTACAAATTGCATTAATTCATTGACATAATTGTCTTTACGTTCTCGTCCAAGAGTATATCCCCGGGCAAGGATCAGGTCGTGGACCCGCTTAAAATGATCCATCTCTTCCTGAACAAGCATTGCCATTTCCTGAACCAAATCAGAAAGGTTAGGATTCTGCACAATCAGGGTAATTGCATTACTGGCAGCTTTCTGCTCACAAAAAGCATGGTCAGTCAGAATTTCTTCGATATTACTTTCCACCACATTCTTAACCCAAAGCGGATCGGTAGGTAGTTTCAGTTTTAATATGGTTTTTTCCTTGTTCACGTTTTAAAATATTAAGGCTATCAGTCCTGGATCAAATCCGGGATAAACCCTGTCAGCGTTTCGAACGCTGACAGGGTTGAATTAACGATACAGATTCTTCCCTTCAATAAATTTCAGCACCTTATCGGGTACAAAATATTGAACATTTTTTCTTTCTTTAACAGCCTTGCGGATAAACGTGGCCGACAATTCCATCAATGGAGTTTCAGTAAAACTGATAGAAGGATGTTGTTGAAAATCATGATTATCAAATCCCGGGCGCGGGTAAATATGAATATGATAGTCGCGCAGGATGAGCTCATAATTTTTCCATTTTTTTAATGATATCAGGTTATCTGAACCCATGATCAGGCTGAACTCATGTTCCGGATACTTCTCATGAAGGTAGGTAAGGGTATCAATTGTGTAAGATGGCTGTGGAAGCTTAAGTTCCACATCACTTACCCGGATATTGACTGCATCTTCGGTGGCCAGTTTTGCCATCTCCAGACGGTCATACATATTGATCAGATCACTCTTTTCTTTCAATGGATTATGCGGCGAAACAACTAGCCAAACCTGCTGAAGATCAGTATGATTAGCCATATAATTGGCAATGATCAGATGGCCGATATGTATAGGGTTAAAAGAGCCGAAGAATAATCCTATTTTCATATTTTTGGAGATATGATATGTGAGATTGGAGATATGAGATCGGGTAACCTGGACATTCTATTTATTATTGAGCAAGAAATTTCGTTACCAGTAATTCTGCTTCTTTACATGCTGTTTCCAGCTCGTAATTTTTCAATATCACATCAAACTGATCGGCATAGAGCAATTCCTTATCTGCTTTTTTTATGCGCTCGGCAAGTTTTTCAGGAAGATCGGTTCCTCTGCTGGTTAATCGCTCAATCAAAACCTCAAGTGATGGTGGCTGAACGAAAATCGCCAGAGCTTTATCGCCAAATTTTTTCTTCAGGTGAAGACCACCAATTACATCAATATCGAAGATTACATGCTTGCCTTCAGCCCAGATTCTGTCAATCTCGGAGCGTAGAGTTCCATAAAAGGTACCAGTATAAACCTCCTCAAATTCCACAAATTCCTTTTGAGCAATTTTATGAAGAAAACTCTCCTTGCTGATGAAATAATAGTCTTTGGCATTTACTTCATCACCGCGCTGATGCCTGGTTGTAGCTGAAATTGAAAATGAAAGATCTGGGATCTTTTTTAACAAATGGTGGACTATTGTAGTCTTACCCGCACCTGAAGGAGCTGAAAATATGATGAGTTTGCCGTTCAATGGAGTTGTAAGTTATAAGCTATAAGTTGTAAGTATTAGTTAAGGCTATTGGTGGGAACTTATAACCTATAACTTAAAACCTACAACTTATAAAACATTAAGTAATTGTTCTTTAATCTTCTCGAGTTCTTCTTTCATTCCCACCACAATCTGCTGCATTTTAGCATCATTGGCTTTAGAACCCATGGTATTGATCTCCCTCCCGATTTCCTGCGAAATAAAGCCGAGTTTTTTACCGTTTGCATCTTTGTCCTTAAGAGCTTCAATGAAATAATCACAATGACTTTTCAAACGAATCTTTTCTTCAGTTATGTCCAGTTTATCTATAAAATAGATTAGCTCCTGTTCGAAGCGGTTATGATCCACATTTTCTTTACCCACAGCCTCTTCCAGAAACTGGTTTAGCCGTTCCCTTATCGAAGGTATGCGAAGCGGCTCCTGAATAGACACTAGTCTCATTCCTTCCAGAATATTGTTTATTCTGAGAATAAGGTCTTGTTTTAAAACATTCCCTTCGTCCTGACGGAAGTTCTGAAAATTTAAAAGGGCCTCCTCAAAGGTTTTATAAACAGTCTTCCATTCATCCTCACTTGCTTCATCTGAGCCGTATTGAATAACATCAGGAAAATTTAAAGCTATTTGAAACAGATTGTTCTTTTCAGATCCCAATGTATCAGCTGCTTCTTTGAGCTGATCATAGTAATGTTTGAGCAAAGGTTGATTGATACTGGAGGTTTTTAGCGTAGTTTCAGCATATTCCACATTAATACTGATGTTCACTTTACCTCTTTCAATTTGCTTGCTGCATTCATTTCTCAGTAAAAATTCCTTATCTGAAAATGCTTTGGGAAGTTTTAAGGAAAGTTCCAGGAACTTGCTGTTCAATGATTTGATCTCTACCGTATATTTTGCACGGGAATAATCATTGGCTGCCAAGCCATAACCTGTCATCGATTTTATCATTTTGCAAAGATAAGATTTAATTGGTAAGGCTTTGAAACAGTTTGAAGCGCTTATAAATAATTCATTTAAAGAAAAGCCAAGCCTGTTTTAGTAATTTTGGTCCTTAGACCTGATGAAAGTAGTATTAAACATATTTCTATTGATTATTGCCATTATAGCCATCAAGCCGGTAGTGGCTCAGCAAAGTAGTGTTCAGGGTTTGATCATGGAAAGATCAGGAGCATCAAGAATTGCCGGGGTATATATCCTGAATAAAAAGACAGGAATTGCTACTTTCAGCAATGAACTGGGTCTTTTCAGGATTGCAGCTTCGGTTGGGGATACCCTGAGTATATCCAAATCTGGTTATTCAGATCTGATTCTTCCTCTTTTAGAGCTTTCTGATAAGGTTTTGATGCTTCAGCCGGTAATAAGCCTGTCAGAAGTTAAAGTTCTGGGGCAGACCAAAAAGCAGGAACTGGATGAGGTTAGAGATCAGTACCGGAAAAAAGGATCTTATTATGCCGGGAAACCTCCTTTTCTGGCATATTTCTTCAGGCCGCTCACGGCTTTATATGAACTGATTGGCAAAACTCCTGCTCAGGCGCGCCGTTTCAATGCATATTATACCAAGGAACTTCAGGAATCGGAGATCGATCGCAGGTTTAATGCTTACGCAATCACAAATGTGACCGGTCTGGAAGGTGCCGATCTTAAGAATTTTATGATATTATATCGACCTGATTATCAAAATGTTGCAAAATTTGATGAATATGCAATGATCAATTATATTAAGAAATCCCATCAGTTGTTTAACGAGGCTGGCAGGCCCAAAGCGATAAGATCTTTGCCCCCTCTGCCAAAGGCCCCTGATTTGTCGGAGAAAAATCTTAAATATTAAGCACTGTTCTCTGTTATCAGCTCCTCCATATATTTATATACCCTTGCTTTCAATTTCACCAGATCATCAGGATTCAGCCCCGTTACTTCAACCCGATCTGCAAAAACACATTCCAGGACACCCGGTCTGACAGCCAGAGGTTTATCCCGGGGAAGCAGCTTTCTCGCATTCAAAATAACCATTGGTACAATGGCGGTTTGAGTTTCAATTGCAAGCCGGAATGCACCATCATAAAACTCAGAAAGAGGTGCATCGCTGCGGTTCATTGTTCCTTCAGGAAAAATGAGAATGGACTGTCCGTTGCTTAGGTCAATTTTTAACTCCTCCACACTTCTGGCACGACTTTCCTGATTTTTCCGGTCGATTAACACCACAACCCGCCTGTAGATCATTCCAAAAATTGGAGTTTTCACCATTTCGATCTTGCCTAATGGTTTGAAAGAGCCCGGAATTGCCAGAACTACTACTATGGCATCCAGATACGAATTATGATTGCAAACATAGATACAGGCCTTATCAGGATCTAATCTCTCTCTTCCTCTGGTTCTTACCGGGAAGAAGCATAAAACCGAGAATATCCAAGCCCAAATTTTCAGGAATAAGAAAATTATATCCTGTGCTTTTTTCTTCTTAAATAGTGCCGAAATCAGGAGAATCAATGGAAATACAAGAATCATCGCTGAGATGAATACCAGGAAGCCCCAAATGAGGAACAGGAATGCAGCAACTTTTCTCAGGAGTTTCACCATTTTACTGTTTTAGAACAAGCTTAGCCTACAAAAAAGTCAGGAATTATTCCTGTTTTGTATTTTTAAGAGATGTAATATGGAAATTTATTATCGAATCAGCGGGGTTTCGGCTGCAAAATTTTGTATTGCTGGGCACAATAATCTTTTTTGTCAGATCTTTAGGTACTCGCAAGCCTTTTCAGCGGCGAGTTTTTCTGCATTTTTCTTGTTATAATCCCGGCCAATAGCACAATTTTCTCCATCTACACTAATTTGGATCGTAAATAGTTTAGAATTCTCACCTTCTTCGTTAGCAATAATTTCAAAACTAATGTCTTTACCATGGCGCTGGCACCATTCAATAATTTTACTCTTGAAATTCGTCTCAGTAAGCTCAAGGGTATGTATATCGATATGTGGTTTTATAATTCTGTTTATCAGGAAGTTACGTGTAAAATTATAGCCCTTGTCCATGTAAATAGCCCCTATCATGGCCTCAAAAGTATCGCCCAATAAGGAGCCCTGTTTATTGTTATGACCGATCAGCCTGTTATCATATTCAATATGTTCATCCAGGCCAAGTCGTTTGGCAAGTTGATTAAGATTTGCACGGCTTACGATTTTCGAGCGCATCTCTGTGAGAAAGCCCTCGTCTTTGTAAGGATACATTTTGAAAAGAATCTCAGCTACAACGGAACCCAAGATAGCATCACCAAGAAATTCCAGACGCTCATTACTGTTTTTTGTACCGTTCTTAAGTTCGACAGCAACTGAACGATGTCGGAATGCCATGCGATAAAGTCGCAGATTTCCGGGAACAAAACCTAAAAGGTTCTCTAAAGATCGTATGTAGGTGCGATTTGGAGAGAAGTAAAGTTTATAAATTCTGGAAAATGGCATTAAGGACCGATAATTTTAATGATAAGAAAAAAATATACAGGTTTTAATAGATCCGGAATACGGGATATCAAAATCAGGCTTTGTATTTTTTGAAAATTACGGAAGCATTATGCCCTCCAAAGCCAAATGTATTGCTTAAAGCAGCATTTACTACACGTTTTTGAGCCTTGTTAAATGTGAAATTTAAACGAGAGTCAAAACCGGGATCATCTGTGAAATGGTTGATCGTTGGTGGAACAATATCATTTTTAACAGCCAGAATAGCAGCAATTGCTTCAACAGCACCTGCAGCACCCAAAAGATGACCTGTCATTGATTTTGTTGAACTGATATTCAGCTTGAATGCATCTTCCTTAAACAAATCAAGGATGGCTTTTACTTCACTGATATCTCCAAGCGGAGTGGATGTTCCATGAACATTGATGTAATCAATATCAGAAGTTGCAATTCCTGCGTCTCTCATTGCATTGGTCATAACCAATTTTGCACCAAGACCTTCAGGATGTGGTGCAGTAATGTGATTTGCATCAGCACTCATACCACCTCCAACTAGTTCAGCATAAATTTTAGCACCTCTGGCCTTTGCATGTTCGAGTTCTTCCAGAATAATACTTCCTGCACCTTCGCCTGCTACAAAACCATCACGGTCTTTATCGAATGGACGGGATGCTGTTGTAGGATCATCGTTTCTGGTCGAAAGTGCATGCATGGCATTGAAACCACCCATACCAGCCTCATTGATAATGGCTTCAGAACCTCCAGAAACGATCACATCAGCCATATTCAGACGAATATAGTTGAATGCATCGATTAAGGCATTGGTTGAAGAAGCACAGGCAGAAACGGTAGAAAAATTTGGACCACGCAGACCGTGTCTGATCGAAATATGACCTGGAGCAATGTCCAGAATCATTTTAGGAATGAAAAACGGATTGAAACGTGGTGTTCCATCTCCGTGTGCAAAGTTTACAACTTCATCGGTGAAGGTTTTCAATCCGCCTATCCCGGAACCCCAGATCACTCCGATCCTGTTGGTATCGAGATTAGGGAAGTCTAAACCTGCATCTTTAATTGCTTCATCAGAGGCAGCGATTGCATAATGAACAAAGGGGTCGAGTTTACGAGCCTCTTTTTTATCCATAAAATCCTCCGGATTGAAGTTTTTAACCTCACAGGCGAATTTCGTACGGAATTTTTCAGGATCGTAATGTGTTATAGGAGCGGCGCCGCTTACCCCATTGATCAGACTATTCCAGAATTCCGGAATAGTATTCCCGATTGGAGTAAGCGCACCTAGTCCTGTAACAACAACTCTTTTAAGCTCCATTTATAGTTAGGATATCGTAAAATTACTTTACGTTCTTTTCTAAATATGCGATGGCTTGACCTACAGTACCGATAGTTTCAGCCTGGTCATCCGGGATGGCCACGTTGAACTCTTTCTCAAACTCCATGATTAATTCCACGGTGTCTAATGAATCGGCACCAAGATCATTGGTGAAAGATGCCTCTGGTGTAACTTCACTTTCGTCAACACCTAATTTTTCAACGATAATTGCTTTAACTCTTGAAGCGATATCAGACATGGTTTTTTGATTTAATTGTTTAATAATTCTGTGCAAAGAAAAATAAATTCTGGCAATTTTCAAACCTTTTTGTTTTTAGCTATTTTAACATAGCGACATTTTAAAAGATAAAGCGTGTTACCTTTGTATAATATCTTGAAAATATACCTTGAACAAAACTACTTTAAAATTTGAACTTGACCTCGATTTTGTGCTGGTAGCTATTACTACACAACTTAAAGACTATATGTTTTGTTTTAAAACTAATAAACAACTAGGAACCAACTTTTGCAAAATCGCTGATTTGGAGCTCCCTTTTAATTCTGATGAAGAACCATTTTATTTCAGCAGATATTTTTTTCTGTTGCCCGAATCCGAAACAGAACTCTATATCCTCGCAAATAAAGGTACGGAAGGTTTTCTGGTGCCCGAAATGAAAAAGGTAGATTTCTTTTTATTAATTCAGAATTATATCCATGCGGAAGACCTCAAAGCAATAATTAATGGCTTAAATAAGATTCCGGAGGTACTCGTTGCTGCGGAAGTTGACCCTAAAAAATTGAAATCCAAAGAAAATCTCATATTTTAGCCCTTTGGGATGGTGTATTAAGTACACTTAATTGTCCAAATGATATTTAAATTAAATAAGAACAGATGAAGACGGTTCATAACAGAACTAAAATTGTAGCCACATTAGGCCCTGCTTCTGGAAAGAAGGAAGTATTGCTGAAAATGATCAAGGCTGGTGTAGATGTTTGCAGGTTAAATTTTTCGCACGGTAAACCGGAAGATCATCAAAAGGTGATCGACATTATTCGTGATATCAATAAGAAATATAAAACAAATGTTGGGATACTAGCCGATTTACAGGGTCCAAAGATCCGTATCGGTTTAGTTAAAGACGGCGGAATTAACCTGATTAGCGGGCATAAGATCGAAATCACGACCAAAGAACTGATCGGAGACGATAAACAGATCTATATTACCTACCAGAGTTTTCCAAGTGATGTCCGTTCCGGAGAGATCATTCTCCTTGACGATGGAAAGATCCAGATGAGGGTTCTGAGCACTAATAATAAAGATTCTGTTCAGTGTGAGGTAGTTTATGGGGGGATTCTTACTTCCCGTAAAGGGGTCAATCTTCCCAATACGAAGGTTTCAATCCCAAGTTTGACAGAAGAAGATCTTACAAACCTTGAATTTGCACTCAATAATGATGTAGAATGGATCGGACTTTCATTTGTTCGTTCGGCGGATGATATTATTGAATTGAAGAGAATCATCGCCAGAAGTGATAAAACCGCGCGCGTAATTGCTAAGATCGAGAAACCGGAGGCTATTGATAATATTGATGAAATTATAGAAGCAACTGATGGAGTCATGGTTGCCCGGGGTGACCTTGGGGTTGAAATGCCGATGGAACAGGTTCCTTTGCTGCAGAAAATGATCGCCAGAAAGTGTCGTGCAGCTTCGAAACCTGTTATCGTGGCAACCCAGATGCTCGAAAGTATGATTACTTCTCCCCGTCCGACCCGTGCTGAAGTGAATGATGTGGCTAATTCTGTTTTAGATGGAGCCGATGCAGTGATGCTGAGCGGCGAGACCTCAGTTGGTGAATATCCGCTGATCGTTATTGAAACCATGCATAAGATCGTGAGGAATGTCGAAGAAAATGATTATCCCTACAATACCACGAAAGTTTTAAATGAAAGTTCACCAACCTATATGGGCGATGCAGTTTGCGGTTCTGCCGTATTTCTTGCTGAAAAGACCCATGCAGTTGGTATTATTTCAATGACCTCATCGGGTTATACTGCATTCGAAATCTCCAGTTACCGCCCAAAAGCAGCAACCTTTATTTTTACAAGTAACCGCAAACTTCTGAATACACTCAGTCTTTTGTGGGGTGTCCGGGGATTCTATTATGATAAATTCGACAGCACAGATAAAACAATCAGGGATGTAAATCAGATCCTGAAAGCTGAGAAACTGGTTGAGCCGGGTAATGTGGTAATCAATACCGCCGCAATTCCTATCGAAAAGAAAGGAAAGACCAATATGATTAAAGTGACCATCGTCGATTAAATCAGGGCATAAGCAGCCTTAAAAATTTAGTAAAAAAGCCGGCTTTTGCCGGCTTTTTTGTTGTGTAAATTGGTGTAATAAAAACGCCTTAAAATCGCCGTTTTTTAGAGTTTTCAACACAGTTAATTACCTTTTAATCAAACTATTATGTAACTGATTAAGTGTTGGGGTGCAGATACAATAACAATCTGTGGAAAACTCTGATTCGATAACTCTCTGACTGTGAGGTAATTTTACAAATGAGATAAGCACTACTTTACTGGGTGCTAAAAGAGAACACTCTTTGTATCAGTGAATCAATCTCGGGTCAATTTACAAACCAACGTCCGTTTGTATGGATGTATAGAGGAAGGCAGTTCCAGCTGTTCTTCCTCTTTTTCTATTACCGAATATAGTTCATATCAAACCAATCCTAAATCATCAAGTTTTTCACAATATGTTAATAAATTGAAACTTTTGGATATAGAGGAATGGAAAAGAACTTCATTAATAATCATCAGTTTACTTTAAGCGGGTTTTATATCAGTAAAATTATTTTGTTCTATCTTATTTGGGGCTTAAATAATCATGGCTATCTACTTAAATAGAGTAATATTTAGTATATCTCTATTTAGGCTTTTCAAATTGATGGTTTAACTAAATTCAAAATTAGATATCCCACTTAAATTGCTTCCCTCCATTGCCGGGGGGCGAATTCCTTTTGAAGGCCAAAAGGAACAAAAGCCTTCTTCAATCCCTAGGTGCCTTGGTCACAAGCCCCTGCGCATCAAAAAAAGCGATCGCTGCTTTTGGGGGATATCACAATATGAAAGTATACCGGGTATGATC
>JAKFCP010000021.1:0-231632 GCA_036676565.1 Pedobacter sp. | reverse complement strand
TTAAATCAATAATTTGTGTTTTTAGTAAGGGTAATTCGTTGAGCCTCTCTGTGCCCTGGTGGATTTTTATCGATAGGTTATTTAAGGAAAAACAAGTGTCACTCACATAAAAAGTTGAAGCAAACCCTACACTACTGCTCTCAGGATTAATAAAATATTCGTTATTAATTATCAGATTTTTTGAGAGATGAATTTGACTTTTATTTCCCGCCCCTGCTTGTTGTAAATCGACAATTAACTTCCCTCTTGTCGCAATTATGAATGCAAGGCTTAAAGACGTTAATAGAACGAGAAGAATGATTTTATCTCTCAGGATTTTCATGGCTAGTAATGGCACCTAACGTTTTGCAGCTACCCGAAGGGCGGGACTTTTACCACAAAACTTGATTTGAAAAACTAATGTTCCATTAACCACAAAACTGTCTTTGGAACACGTAACCCCGCCTTTTGGGTAGGTGCTGTTAGCGGTAGTTATTTTTCTGTCCATTGGTAACCAATTTCGTAAATCTTGGGAAAGTCCTTTGAATAAATTAGGTCTAAGGTGTCGCCAATAGCATATTTGTTTTCGTCATCATTTTTATAAGTTGTCTGATAGTTTTCTCCGTTTGCAAGGAATGAACATTGAATAACCCAACCGTGATGACTTTTTCTATTTATGTATTTCTCGTCAATTACTATTGCTTTTGTCCAAACGCCCTTGTGTTTCAACTCCTCTGTCTCTTTATGACCGTGAAATAGTCCAAAAGTTGGACCGACAATTAATACTGACAATGCAGCAAAACCTACTCGCCATGGGGTCGTTTTGTTAAAAGAGTCTATTGTTTTGTAAACTAAATATGGGAGAAGTCCGAAAATTAGTCCATAAATACACCAACCAACTATTTTAAAGTCAGAATACATTATTGGTCTTGGAATAAAATACAAGAATAATAGAAGTCCAATTAAGAATGTCAGCCAATACTGTGTCTTCATATAATTACCGCTAACTTATTTATACCCGCTATAAAACTCTCCCAAGCCACCCAAATGAGCTGGCTTGAGGCATTTTATATGCTTTATTAAATAT
Organism: Pedobacter sp.; assembly: GCA_036676565.1. Lineage (GTDB taxonomy): Bacteria > Bacteroidota > Bacteroidia > Sphingobacteriales > Sphingobacteriaceae > Daejeonella. The sequence continues at coordinate 230,566 of JAKFCP010000021.1, read as the reverse complement.
CCCCATTCTCTCCCCAATTACCTAATCCAAATTGAAAATTATAAAAGCAATTAACCCGGAACCTTCAATTTTATATTGAGCCAGACTGAAATTGTCAGTCAAGTCTCACTTCATAGCTATTTCTGGCTAAGCCAAAGGGTGCTCCTTGTCCTTTTTAAAGTATAGTTTAAGTATAATTAAGGTATAGTTGAGGTATATATAAAGTATAATTTAATAAAGATACTTAACTTATATTAAAATAATATTTTGTATATTGCTTATTACCAAATACTTACACAATATGGCCATACTAAAAGATAGTCTTGAGTTTACCGGGGGACTGGGAAACCTCTCTGCTTACAAGCTGCCGGGAATGAACAAAACCATTATTCGGACTAAGGGTGGTGCCGATAAAAAGATGATTCTAAAATCGGCTTCCTTTAAGCTTACCCGTGATAATTATACCGAGTTCAGCGCTTGTGCAAAAATGGGTGGATGTATCCGCAGGTCTATGCTGGCTTTAGCTCCTTTAGCGGATTATAATTATACTCCTATGCTGAACTCTCTGGCGAAAGCCATTCAGCTCTTGGATACAGAAAGTCCGCGTGGTAAACGCAATGTCTATTTGACCCAACATAAACATTTACTGACTGGCTTCAGTTTGAACAGGAATACGATTTTTGAAAGTGTGGTCAGGCATCCATTGCAATTCAGTCTCGACCGCGATCATAAACAGGCCTTTGTTCAGTTTCCTGAATTAATGCCGGGAGTTAATTTAATGCTATCCAAACAGTATCCGCTGTTCCGTTTCATTGTCAATCTGGGCTGCGTTTGCGACATGCGTTTTATCGGCAGGGGATATCATGCAGGAATTATAGAAAACAGTAGTGTGTATACCGACTGGTTTCATGCCAGCCAGCTATTTCAGGCAATGGATGTTTCTGTGCATTTAAAGGATAAGTTTATATTATCTGACCAGATGACACTGATCTTATCCCTGGGGATACAAATGGGGATTCAGATTACAGATACAGTGGTTAATCCGGTAAAATATGGAGGCTGTGCGAAGATTATTGGAGTGGCTTGATACTTATAGAACGAAATCTGATCTAAGATCACTAAGTTCCTTCAGCTGCTGAAGGGCAGCTTTCGGGATGACATGCGTTTTGGATTCTATTTCTTCTTAGCAGCCTTAAAACATGTCATCCTGAACGAAGTGAAGGAACTTCGCTCGATTGAGTCAAAATTTGATCTATAAATCGCTGAGTTCCCTCAGCTGCTGAAGGGCAGCTGAGGGATGGTCAATAGCTGGAATTTGCTAATATATGTCCACAGATCTCTCCTCGCGGAATATTTGGTAATGGTATTAAAATACGTTTCACTCGTCGAGATGACGGTATACAATCCCGCAAGTTCGGGACGGGACTTATTCCCTCGACCTCTTAACCAACTCCGCTACCTTTTTACTGATTTGCTTTTCTACAGATTGAGTGTAGGGAGCACGATGCCCATATTCAGCCATTCCGCTGTCTCCTTCATATCCGCCTTCTTTTAATACTCTAAGACTGGGAACATAGCTTAGAAGATCATTGTTATAGCCAAAGACCCAGGTATCGTTCCAGCCGTACAGGCCTTTGAATTTGAGGGAGTAATCAACAACAGTTTCGCCGGTTAAGGCAATAAAGGTAAATCCGGAGCCAAACCTCCAGACCTGAACAGGGTATTTCACACGATCAGGGGGTGCTCCCAGGGTTTGATATTGATTAATCTGATGTTCAACTTCAGTCTTTGCCATACCGCTCAAACCCGGTAATTGTTTCTTTAATTCTGCAAGGGATAAGCCCGGTTTAAGATAGAGTTCAGTTTCACCCATTACGGCTTTCAGCGGACCAGTAATCGCTTTCATCGGAGCAGCAATCACTTGTTTTACAGATTCCGCCAGGATATGACCATACATCGACGTCAGTTTTACAGCCTCAGCCTCATTGCCACGAATTCTGGGTAGTGGATTTGCATCGCCACCACAATTCTGGACGAACAACGCGAGTGATCCCGGATATTGCTTTTCCAGTTCGATCTGCGCAAAGCCGGCATAATCGCCGCTGATGCTTAAGCCTCCCAATGCTGTGGTATGGCATGAATAACCGAAAAGAATGCCCCTGAGTTGTCCCCCCGACTTGATAGTCAGTACCGGAACATCCTGATCTACCTGTCCGCCGAATGCTCTCGTTTCCGGACCGCGCGATCTCCTGCGGTTCACTGCAATACCCGCTAGTCCGTATTCAAAATTGATCTCTGCGGGAGAAAGATTTTTTAACGCAGCAGCAATCACTTCATCATATCGCTGATAAACCATTTGGGTATACCGATCCTTTGCGGCCCTCTCCTGATCATTAAATTCATAATAGATCCATAATACATCTTCAGTCACCGGACAGGAATGATTATGGGAGGTATTCAAAATCAGGCGTTCCCTGGGGATTTTATACTTTTCGAGTGCATTGGTTGCAATAATTCCTACCATTTTATCACTCAGACCAACCAGGTCGGCAGTCACCATGACAGATGTTTGCCCCGTTTCATCACGCAATGCCATTGCCTTAAGCCAGATCGGATGTACGACCTCTTGCGACATCCGGGTTTTTCCACCATATCCTGCCAATGGAACCGGTTCTGTTGGGGTAATATCTGCTTTGGCAACACCTGCCTGCCATTGTGCAAGAGCAGGACTTGATAAGAGCATACTCGCTAAGATAATTTTGCTCATTAGTCTTTTCATTATCAAAAATAAATTACTGTCATCCGGTTAATTCGCGTCTCTGCGTCTTTGCGAGAGCCTTTTTAACACTTTCTATTCCCTATGGTAAGTGCTCTACAATCCACAGAAACCTCTGTTTTTTTTCTCTCGCAAAGACGCTAAGACGCAAATGACGAAATACTATCCAGATACCACTTTTTAGGTCTTGATTCCTGGTTCTTGGCTCTTGGTTCTTCCCTATTTTCTGAATACAACAGGAACATTATACTCCGGCATATTCTTAATACAAGGCTCAATTACCGTGTACGCATTTTCGCCCAGGATCTTTTTCTTACTTGCCAATGGAAGATTTGAAAATACGAGCCAGCCTAATTGCTGACGCGGGTCACGCATTGGAAGGTCAGAACCATACATAATCCGGTCATCGCCCACAGCATCAACCATGTATTCAATAACACCCAATGGAACCGGGGTAAGGGTAATTTCAGCAAAAACATTTTTATGTTTCTTCATCACTGCAATTGCCATATCCGCCATTTTATAGCTACCGCCGGCATGAGCAATTACCCAGCGTACATTTTTATACTTTTCTGCCAGTTTATCAACCTCCAGTAAGTCGGCTCGGGAGGGATGAATTAAGGCATATAAGCCATTCTTATTACCATACTCCCACCAGATATCATAAGCCGGGTTATGGTATTCCATACCGTAAAAATGGTAAGGCTTCATTCCGATAATCCGCTTATCTGAATAAACCTGCGGAATCATTTCTGCTAATTGTTCCTGGGTATAATGTGTCGGACTAAATGTAGCGAGTCCCCAGAAACCTTTTGGAGAGGCATCCAAAGCCTCCCTAACTAATTTATTTCCCTGAACTGAATCATTACTCACTACTCCATTCCAGCTCATGAAGCCCCCTCCTACACAACCTAAGCGTTCCATCATTTTAAAGATCCCCTTCGGACCGCCATTTTCCATATGATATCCTGTACCTCCGGCCCCGTTAATTCCTTCATGAAGCATATGCATGTGCATATCGATCACAGGAACCGGTAATGGTTTACCATTCCGAACGGAACTCATCAAAACATCTTCAGACCTGTTTGTATGAATTTTAGGAGGGCGCTGACCACCTAAAAGACGGATCAGATTTCCACCTGCAACTTTAGCTTTTGCCTCATCGGGGATGTCTGCATAATCGATATAGGTACGGTGGGCTCCGGCCGACATCGTAGGCGCATCCGTCGCAAATATCAATTGGTTGATATGTCCCTTTTTGTAAAGGAACTCTAATCCCTCATTGATCTGCATACGGTCAAAACTGATATGGAAATTAGGATGATCTTTCAGAAGTCCGATCGCATAACGCTGCTCACCCCAGCTAATACCGGAAACTAACAGCGGAATAGATTTATAGCGTGTAAGAAACTGATCCATTTCCTTCCAGCCCCCAATTTCGGAAACGGTAGTAATCGTAAAGACCTTATTATCATTCAGGTACTTCATCAACTCCTGACTTGATTGTGCACTCCAATCCCAGCCATTTGAAGCCGGATGGATCGTAACTGCCCTTACATTATGTTCGGCCATCTTTAGTTTTAAAGCTGCCGGTGGAAGGCATTCATTGGTATGATGTGGCAGCACATTCCATATCCCGAATAAATTGGGATAAGGTTTTAAATTATTGCTTAATTCAAGATTGGAATACATAGCATCATAACTCAGTGATAAGGTAGATGCTACCAGCGCCCCTGAAATAGAACAATGATTTAATTCCTTGATCAGATCAGCAAGCTCCCACTTTTCACCGGGATGCTTATACCTTCTCGGGCCGATCCGTGCAAAAGCATCAAAAAACATTAGATCTTTAGTCTGCGGCATCAAAAAATCAGCAGTAGAAGCAAGAAGACTGCCTGAAGTTGAAGCTAATACTGTGGTTCCTAATAGGGTGATTGAATTCTTTTTGATGAATTCGCGTCTGGAATTACTCATTTTATATAATTATTGTAGATAGTATATTTTAAAAACGGAATATAGATTAATTAGCACTAAAAAAATCAGGATTTAGATAACATTCCTGACACTTTACCTCCCCTTGCGATGATTCTTTCCAAAATCTCAATTGAATAGAAAAACTGTCTCGGTGTATGTAATAAACCATTGGTAACAATCTTTTCAGGTTTGGCTGAGTAAACCTTAAAGCAATTATTATAGTAATCGATTACTGTCGGATCATGCGTATGTTCGATGGTCAGAAGACCAAACACAAGGACATCATCCAATGCTCCCCAGGTATAATTCCCATTCTCATATAATTTAGCTTTTGGGTGGCTGAGTGATAAACCCCCGAAATCAGGATTTGAGGGCATTCCCTTATTCATAATATAGGTCTTTTCGAGTGTCGAAATTCCCATCTCCAGGCCTTTTCTAAAGGTCGGGATATGAGAGACTCTCAGGGCTTCATTCATCACTATCCAGCAAGCCTGAATCGAATGCCAGCCGCTTACACCCTGAGGATAGAAGGTACCCCAGTTCGGTGCATCAAAGGTATAGGGTCTGAAATAGTCGTCCAGCAATTCGAGCAATACGCCCTCCTTAGGCTGCCAGTGATGCTCACAAATTACACGAACACAATATCTGGCAATCCGCTCGACTGCCGGATTACGGCTAACTTTTAGCAATGGAGTTAAACCGGCTAAAAAGTGCTGCCAGCTTGGAAGACGACGGGTTCCGGGCTCCAGGGCCTCGGTATGCGCATCAACATGCTGATAGCTTGGGGATAAGAGCCGCTCTTTTACCGAAATGGCCGTTTTGATTGCCAGATCAAGATCTCTGGGATCCTTTGTTGCGATATACAATTCTGCCAAACCCTGCATCATATAGATATCGCCATAATGATCCAAAGGTTCTGTCAGTTTCTTTGTACCATCACGACTTACAAAGGATGCCCATTTGTAGTCATCCGTCATTGCACTCTTTATCAGGAAATCACGTCCTTTTATCGCTGCATCCAGGTGCTTTTTATCATGTGTGATATGATTATACAGATAAGAGAACATCCAGACGGCCCTGCCCTGGAAATACATGCCTTTCTTTTCAAAATCAGGTTCCTGTCCCGGGCTTATCGCATTGGCAAAGCCACCGTATTTATGATCAATACCACGCTCCCAATTGGGAATATAAATATCTTTGAGATAGTTTTGATGGTATTTCAGCAGATCGGAAAGTGACATCCCTCCAAGCTGATCGATTGTTCCTTCGATAAAGGGTTTTTCACTTAGGGATTCAGTTTGCCCTGCTTCAGAAATCCTATCTGAAGCCAGAATCTCCGGACTTAGCCCGATTCCTATCATTGTACCCAATCCCGCAAAAGAGTTCTTTTTAAGAAACTGTCGTCTTGAATAGTCAGCACTTTTCATCTGATTTATTTTATTGGGTTTATCCCGCCCGTGAGGGATTATTTGAATATCAAAGTACCAAAATATTGCGGAAGATGAAACTGCGGAACAGGATTCTGAACAACATTCCAGGTTATATAATGCGGATTAGTGCTGCGGCTTGATGTTTTATAGAAATTGGCTTTCCATTGAACCCCTTTTGCCGGCTGGGTATAGTTTGCATATTTTGCAATCAGGGACAGCGGCAATTTAAATTCAAGGAACCATGTTACAGGTTCAGAAATCTCCTGTTCAAGTTTTTTTGGTAAGGTATGTGCTACTTCTACATTAAAATCTTCTTCCTTTACATTAGTCCGTTTGCCATCCTTATGATAGGCCATAACTGCTGTTCCACCAGCATTGATCTCGAGATTGAAATATCTCAATGGCCATTCCTTATCGGGTGAGAAAAAGAATTCAACGCATGCATCAGTAGACACAGAGCTGTTAAACTTCGTATTCTGAATCCGGACGTGCCTGTCTTCAACTTTATAGATCAGATAAACATTTTCTTTATCATACATCATCTTTGCAGTCACCACAGGCTTAAATGCCGGCAGCTGCCCCATAAAATTCACAATTGGAATTTCCTTTACCTTCTTCCATTGCGCCTTATCCCAGTCAGCATCAATCTTCATTGAACCTTTGAGTTTTTTGACTTTGTAAACAAGAGGCTCATCCGCTGAATACGCTACAGAGAGCATACAGGCAAAGGCAGATAAGAGTAAGAATGATATTTTTTTCATAATTGTATATTTTTTGAGGTATGAAGTATGAGGTATGATGTCTGAAGTATGATGTCTGAAGTATGAGTTATCCGACATCAGACTTCTGACCTCCGACATCAGACATCTCAATTCTTCCCAAACCACCCCTTCGGCACCTTCAAACTCCACACCTCACTATCCAGTAAATAATTTGGTTCTGCAGCGCCGCCGGCTATCCAGATCTTATCTTTAAAAACAAAGGCAGCTTGCTCATGCCTCTTGCTCCATTTTATATCAGATTTTAATTCTGTCCAGTTTTTACCATCTTTTGAATACCATACGTCGCCTTTATTGCCGGAATCAGCCCAGCCACCCAATACCCACATCCTGTCTCTGTAAACCAGGGCAGAAAACCAGATCCTTGGATCCCATGGAGCAGAAGCAGTGACCTGAGTCCAGTTAACCCCATCCTCAGAACACCAGACATCATTCAATGAGTTTGCTTTTGGAGCGCGCGTTCCGCCACCTATGATCCAGATCTTTCCGTCAAATACAAGAGCCTGTCCGTGCGTTCTTTTTGACCAGGGTGCGTTTGCAAGTTCAAGCTTCCATTCCTTGCCGTCGGCTGAGGACCAGACATCGTTGAAAAGGGTGGTATCATTATTCTTATAAAAATCACTCGTGCCCCCCATTATCCACATACGGTCTTTAAAAACAACAAAGCCGGGTGCCAATCTGGGGCTCCATCCTGCATTAGGGGTTTCCAGCACCCAGTCGGCGCCATCCTTCGATGACCAAACCTGATTACTGGTATTGGTACCTGGTAATTTACGGCCTCCCATGATCCACATTCGGTTTTTAAATACCATTGCTGCAGGAAGATCGCTATGCTGCCATGGTGCGGTTTCAACTACACGGGTCCAGTTCTTTCCATCAGGCGACTTCCAGACATCCCGCGGATTAGGTAATTGGGGTGTAAACCATCCCCCAAGAATCCACATATGGCCTTTAAACACAAACTCTCCCTGAGAATCCCGGGCCTGCCAGGCTGCTTCTTTGCTCTCCTGAACCCAGTTCAGCGTGTTTTTCTGTGCAAAGGAAACTGAATTCAATCCGGTGAAAAACAGAATTATTAATGCTAAATACCTCATATGCAATGTATTAATATCAATTATCGTCCATTCAGAGTATACCTTAATACTTTATCGAAATTTTGGACTGACCTTTCGGCAGACTAATGCTTAATGCTTTTGTCTTCTGATTATACTTCCAGTCTTTTAACAAAGCACCATTATGAATAATAGATCTGGGTTTTATATCAATAGCCATAGTCAATTCAACAGCATTATCAGATTTTAGTTCAAGAACAGTTTCCGAAGAAGAGACTTCCAGGGAAGCCGCAACCGGAGAACTGAATTTCAAGCCTGAACCATAGCCTTCAAAGGTCTTTCCATCAAAATAGGCCTCCTTAAGCTTATTATCTGAAATAAGTGCCGAAAATTTTGAAGCATCCGTTTTAAAACCTTCAACACCCGAATCTGAACTTTCACCAGTCCTGAAAAATCCATAATGAGTAGAACTTCCTTCATTCAGCATAGCTCCAATCCATCCATTTGAATCGATCCGCTTTGGTTTTCTTGCGGATGCATAATCAGCATTCGCAGGTTTACTTTCAGGCTGCATAACGGCGAGAAAATCAGCATCTTTCATCTTTTCGGATGAAATGGCAATAAAACTCTCATCACGGTCTGAATTTCTGATCCGGCTGCTTAATGCTTGCGGAGAAAGAATATCCATAGTTAAACGGGCTGCCGGACGGTTTATAGTCATCCGATTATCTGAATAAGAGATTGAACTCTTACCATTGGTATGCTCGGCATGAAAAATCCAGTTGTATGAATGTGCTTCCGGGCTTTTCACCTGATCAAACAGAAAAACAGGACCATTCTTAGAGCTTAATAAAGTCCGGGTGTATTTTGAGACCTTATTTTTATAAACGTTTGTCAGATCACCCACAGCAGCCATCGCATTGTTTCCGGCAAAAGAGTCAATCATTTTAGGATAGGTTCTGAGAGCAGCTATTCCGTTCTCAAAATCACCTACCGCCTGACTTTCGGCATTCATATCAACCAGCATCACATTATGACCGATCGCCTGGGTGTAATAACCCGGGAAATACAGGTTCCCATAATAATCACTGCTATGACCTGCATCACTTAAGAGTTCTTCGCCATTATGTGTTAAGAGAATAGTCCCCTGATCGGCATGGTAATGATTCCCGTTTGGACCTGCCTTAAATATCATCACAGTCCCCGAATCTTCCCATGAAGTTCTGGTAACTATATGTCCCTTTCCTTCAAAATGTTTTGACAATGGAAGCGTTTCCCTGCCAATCGGCGTAATCCCTTCGGTATACCATAAATAGGGAATGATTCCTCCCCTTGCCCTACCCGAGTCCCATGATGGTTTTACATATTTATACATGAAAGGGTCTTTCATTTTATAAACCAGCCATTGCATAGGCTGCTGGGTAAAATTATAGGTATGGGAAACATCTCCCAAATCCTGATAAGCTCCATCCTTTGCCTGGGTAACATAGATCGGATACTGATAGAACTCTTTTAAATTAGTTGTGGAAGTATAGTCAACCCCGAAATTGCGCTCTAATGAATAGAGAAATTCAACCAGTTCACGATAGCCCATTTCCTGATAAGTATAGGGCTCATTGTAGCTGCCTTCAGGCAGCATCGTACGGTCGATAAACTGTTTAGTCTTAGCAAGAATGCCCGACAGATATGGCTCTAAACCCGGTAAATTCGGATCATCATTTGCGATGGCCATCGCAGCAACACCTACCCCGGAAAGTATTACCCCAATGTGATTGGAATTACTCGAAGGCATACGATTCAGTTCAACCATATCGCGGTAAAATGGCTTAATAGATTTTTCCATAATGCCATTACGGACAGTCTTTTGCTCTTCAGCACTGAGTAAATTATATAAAATATCGTAACCTATACCGGCTGCAAAAGCTGCCGGAGCCCCCGGATAATAGGTATGATTACCATTGGCTTCCATCCAGGGATGATTCCATGAAGGCAAAATACTGAGCTTTAATAGTGCTGCCTTTGCTCTGTTAGCGGCATCCATATTTTTAGTTAATGCGTATTGCCAGGCTTCGGTAGTTATAACCCGGGCGAGAGCATTCTGGGTATTATACCATCCGCCCATACCGGCACTTGCATATGGTCCGCCGGTTACTGACTCAGGTGCGACCATATTCTGCGCAGGAAGCTTATCAATATCAAGTGCTGAGGGTTTATAACTTTGAATTAAATTGTTCAGAAGTTTTTTTGCAGACTCGGGCTCAGGTCCTGCCATACGGGCTTCCAGTTGAGCCTGTGAATGAAATACTCTTGGGTGAACTCCTGCTGCGTGATCAGAAACAGGAACAATGAAACCAAGGTCCCATGAAAATTGCTCTGCTCCGGCGCCCGACTTAGCCCTGATCTTCCATTGACCCCGCGGATCTGTTGCTTTGACTGTATAAACTGCATTGTTTGACCAGATACCATCTGAAGCCTTTAAATCTCCATGGCTTCCATCATCATAAAATTTGATATTGCTTAATACAGTCTTATTCTCCGGACTGATCAGTTCGGCACTCACTTCATTCAGGGCTTTAGCCTGCTCTGCTGAGATGCTCAGGTTAATTGTTTCGCCATTTGAGTAATGCTTGTTTAATATGGCATGTCCAAACTGCTCAAACCAAGTTGATTTGGGAGATTGTGCAATAAACTGCCTTGATCTTTCACCGTTCAGCTTAAACTCATCAATAAGAATGCTGTAACTCGGTAAATGATTAACCAGCGGATAAAAAGCCTTCAATACAACAACCTGTAAATGAGCACCTTCATTTAATGATGTTCCATTCATATTGAAAGAACTAAGCGGAATATCTACCTCTACCCAGGTATTTGCCTTTGGTGATGAAATTGTATAGGTGAATAATTTGCCATCGAAAGTCCCGAGGGAAACATCCAGCTTCTCAGGCCTTCTGTCGCTCATGAAATAATAAGCGAACTTTAGTCGCGTAGAATTGTGAGCATACATATCGATCCGCTTGGTAAATCCCTGCGTCAGATCATTGGCATCATTAGGCTTGGTCAGGCGCGACAGCGAACTCCCCTTTCCTCCAAAAGCAGGCTCCTTCTTTGTACCAAATAATGGATCATAACCCGTGTCCTGCTGATATGGATAAGGCTCCCAGGTAAACATTTCACCGGTATCGAAATTATCATAAATGACATAAGGCACTCTGCTTCCTGATGTTTGTGCATTTAATGCAGACACAAAAAGGAACAGGGACAGGAAAGGGAGGATTGCTTTTATTCTCATAATCTGATTCTGTTGTCTGTTATCTGTTACCAGTTATCTGTAATTTATTGGTTCATTGTACGATACTGACCTTGTTATTTCGATGGATTACATTTTTCCATTTTAAAATCTTCATTAAAATCGCCAAGTTCCCTCTTGCGTCGGCCTTGCCTGCCGGCAGGGATGACATCCTGCTTTATTTTAAATTAATAGTAATAGTAAAGCGCGATTTTCATTATCAATTGTCAACTGTCAATTATCAACTATCAATTCACTTCACTCTATTTATCAATTCCATCGACGCATCAATCAATGCCTGCTCGGCCTGAGGTGCATAAGGACTACCATTAACCGCATAACCTCCTTCAATATATTCAGCAGCTGTAGCGATATAGCCATTAAACCCGCCTGCTACACCCAAAATAAAGGTATTTGCAAAGGGCGATTTCTGTTTTACGCTTAAACCAATTTCAGTAAAGACTTCCGCCGGAAAGGTTACAAAAACAGTAGTTCCAATCCGTATCGCCTGCATTGGCATTAAATAGGGAGCAGGATTTGCCGGAAGGGATTCAATACGCTTCGATTGATTTACTGCCTGTGTGGCCAGCCAGTAATCAACCTTGTATTTATCCAGTGTTCTTGGTCCGATGGTCTTCCCTATATCACCTTTAGCAACCAATTCACGGGCAGCCTCCTTGAGTCGTTCAACCCCTTCAAGATCCTTGGGATAATAAATGACCAGCTTCTCCTTTTCATCTAAAGTCTTTTTTGCCTGCTCCTGCCAGCGAAGGGCTTCTGCATGAGTGTAAGGGAATGTTGTCCGGATCGGGATCTTGAATTTATCATAGGCAACTTTTACATCCAGGTTTGCAGCAGTTTTAATCTCAGGCAATACTTTAAGTACCGCTTCAGAAAGCACAAGGCCCTTCTTTTCGGCGAATTCAAAGCTCCTTATACCCTGCATAAAGGCTCCCACTGCAGATAATTCTGCCTGGTATCCCACTTTTGCATCACCCTGAGCGGATTGAAAATAACCTACAATAACACCTTTTGGCAATTTATCCTTGATTCCTTTGATCGAAAAATACGGCCAGTCTTCTGTAAATTTTAAATTATGAAGATCCAGGGCAGATGGGTGACAGCCATAATTAAAAAACACCCCTAATAGTTTACCCTGTGCATTCTCAACTTTGATAACGGCTGCTTCAGGATCAGGCGGAACACCACCATGTTCCATTCTGCGGTCGTTCATTGCCATTCCAAAAACCTCGGTTGAACCTGCTCCAATCTTCCCAATAACTCTGCCCTTCCATGCATTTACAGCGCTTTGAACTGTCCTGCTTATGAAAAATTTAATATATGCATCCTCCAGATTACCCATCACCGGACCGGAATGTGTGTGGGTAGATGAAACAATTACATTTTTAAAGGGAATACCGGTCTCTTTATTTACCCCGGTACGGATCTGATCCATTACCAGTTCAGACATATTAACTACAGCGACTGTAATCATCGCAGAACTTGTCCCGTCAGCTGCTTCAACAACCAGACTACGGGCGAACAGATCATCGTGAACACCGGTAGAAGTATTCGCTCCCCTGTCGTATCCCGCCATCCTGACACCAACAGGATTTGGTGGGGTAATTACAGTCTCTGCCACACCTACTTTTATTTGTGCGTTTAAAGTTTCAAATAAACCGACCAATACCATCAGCATGACTGAGGATATCTTTAAAAAGTGCATGTTTTTCATAGCCTTTGTTAAAAATTTGGGAAGAAGATGGTCAAGAGCAGACATTCTTCTCAATTGAAAAATTTACAGGGAAAACCGGTCCGCTTTTATAAGCGGACCAGCTTATCCCATCTGTCTTATTTGGCTTTTGTCTCAAGCGCATGAACTGAAATCTGTGGCGGATAATTGTATTTCAATGCCTCGTCTTCCACATACTTTACAAAATCCTTTTCGTTATTATTTACTTCACCAAAACTCCATGCACCAAATATCATGTACTCATAACTAAGGTCACTGGTAACCGGCATTTTAAAAACATGATTACCACCATAATTCTTAATAGCCTGATATTGCGGCCTGTATTTATCCTTTATAACCATACCAATTCCCTGCCATGGCACCATTAAAACCTCATCACCAATATCCTCATCCGGAATTCTGGCTTCAACATTTTTACCCATTGAAATAGCTATTCCATTTTTATTGACTGAAGTATATTCATTCATAATGCGGCGAATACCCGCCCCAAACATCACCTGAGCATTTGGTGCATTAAATTCAGAGAATTTGGTCTCCACAGTACTCCAGCTTTTACCTGCATAGGCGGTATAATACTGATCCAGTTCATAAAATCCCTTGCCTGAATTCCAATTGGTTGTTCTAACCCTGATCATACTACGAAGGGGACCATTATACACTAAATCAAATGCAAAGCGGCTGTCGTCAAAGGGCCCCTTGTTTTTGAATGGCGAGTGGTAGGCGCGTGCAGGGTTCTCCATATCCATTGGGTTTTCGAAAATACACATCCCTCCGGCACCGAAAGTACTGGCAACTGTCATGATATCTGTTCCCATTTCCCATGGCATATAATAACCCGACTTATTGGTTGAATATTCATAGTAAGCTGTCAGCATCGGGGCTCTCTTACCATGAAGATCTACTTCATGAGGATACCATAGTTTCCAGCCCATATCTTTTGATTCCCATAATGGAACAATATGACGGCCATAATTGGCAATCGATGCATGAACCTGATGCTCATACATTCCCCGCTCATAGTGGTCGATATAGATGTAAAAATCTCTGGATTCTTTAGCTGCCAGATCTGACATGAAAAAGATCTCATCCCAAATTCCATCTTTATTCTTATCGTCTACCTGAAGTTCTACATAATGACCATTGGTTTCTTTTCTTCTTACGTAACCGCTATTAGTCTTAAGTTGCTCAACCGTAGGTTCAGGATCTGATGGAAGCTTTGGATCTACAATACCTATCCAGCGTTCAGGAATATTCTGCATAGGCAGGCTGGTCCGCGGAACAACGATCGGGCAAGCTTTAATGGCTACATTTAAAGGATTCGTGACAGTGATCTTAATTCTACGGGTGGGGTTGTAATCCTTCCCTTCGGTGTACCAACCGGATCCCGATTGGGCATTAGCCATTCCGGCTGTAAAAAGTAAAGCAACAAATGCGGCGATTTTCATGTATTCTTAATTTAATTATATTGGTTTTTATTATTTATTCTTTGTAATTACTATTTGGATAAAGGTTTCTACATACGATCCACCCTTTTTATAAACTCATCAAACACCTGAAAACTGATCTCCACGCAATCAAGCGGGACTTTATCGGCAGTATCATCCGGCCGGTGATAAACCGGTAAGGTCTTTTCATCATAACCCCTGCTGTTTGCATGCAAAGCTCTCGCACCTGATGGTTTGAAGGGTAAGGAATCCATTACAAATCCATCATTCTCTCCATAGATCGGTGTTGATTCAATATTCAAATCCTTATGAATATCCCTGATCATATCCTTTACCCCCTCATCTTTAGAATTAATCCATAAGTTTGGTCCATAGGTCAGAGAATCAAAATTCAGGACATACTTAATATCCTTCATTGTATTATCGGTAATCCGGCTATTTGCATAGTGATATGCTCCTTCAAAAACATATTCCTCCGAATCAGAGGCAACAAAAGTCAGGGTGTGATTATTTTGCCTTACGGATGCAGCATGCGCCAGCATCAGCATGACAATAACTGAAGCGGCATTGTCATTGGCACCGGGCGTATTGAAAATGGAATCCAGATGGGCAATAATCAAAATTTCATTTTTACTTTTTCCAGGTATACGACCAATCACATTGATTCCCGGGGCTTTATGAACGGGCTTATATTCAGATTTAATCCAAGCCTGACTTTTATTTTTTGCAAGACGGTCAAGCAAGGGAATATCCTGTTTACCAAGTCCGAAAACAGGGACTGATTTATCCAGGTTCCCGTTTCCCGATCCTGCAATAGCTCTCCCGTACTGATTGACTGAAAAATATGCGAGAATGTGAGCGCTTTGCCCGTCAATAATGGCGTAGCCGGATCCATTTTTAGCAAATATTCCTTTTACACCTTCAGCAGAGGTTCCATAGCCTCTCTTCTGAGGTATAGCCTCAATATGCTGTCCGGCAACAATCAAATCTGAACTACTTACCGGACCCCAGTCATCAAACTCATATTTATCATAATTAACCTGAGAAAGGGAACGCTGCATTTCTTTCAATACAATCTTTGCAGCCTTTGCATAAGCTTTACTTCCGCTGGGCCTCGGACCAATATCCGTCACCAGTTGTTTTAATAAGGAGATGGTATATTCCTGACGTTTTTGTGCTGTGGAAACAAGATCGGATGATAAGCTGCTTTCAGCGAAAGACCATTTATTACTGAGCATTAAAAATGCCAGTCCTCCGGTCATTTTTATAAACTCAGCCCGCTGAAGCTTTTTATTATTCATCATCATTCGAATCAATTTTGTCCAGTCAATTAAACAGATTAATAAAATCCATCATGGATTATATGTGACCTTTAGTTCAGAAACCGGACCCAGTATCCCTCTTATATTTTTAGTGCGGACTTTAATTGTATTCAGACCACTTTGCAATGTCCAATCCCATGATTTCTGACTTTGATTTTGCCATTCTCCATCCTTATTGGCAACGAGAAATCCATCAGATCCACCGGGAGTAAAAGCATCAACTTCCACTTTCAGAATTCCGGATTTATTGGTCTCATTGAGATAAATTTTAGCCTGATTCAAAGGCTGGTAAAAATCCATTTCACGGTTAGTATATCGCTGATATTCATCACGTTTTGGAAATACATCATCATACCAGTTTAAAAATCCATCCCAGCCCCACATCGTATCACCGGTGTGCACCGGTACAGGCAGGGGCTTTGACAGAAAGTCGTTACGTGGGATGATCCGGAAATGCCCCATTATTTCGAGAATATGGGTACCGCCACCTCCCTGAATTGAGAAGGGATTATTACCCTGACGCTGTCCAACTTTTAATGTTTTTACAAGTTCTTCACCAAACTCCGGTGCAAAAGGACGTTCCCAGGTTTCAGCACGGGGCATTGCATTCGCAAGCAGATTATGAATTTCAAGCAGGTTGAATGGAATACCTGTTTCGGGATCAAAATAATAATAGTCGCGGGTTGAATCCATATAGATCCACTTATTCAACTGATTTGACCAAACTTCAGTCACTTCATGACCGCTCTCCCCTTCACTATGGATGTTAATATGCCGCGCCTGATATCCCATTGAAAGAAGTGCTCCGATTAAAGCCTGATTTGGATAAAGGCACATTTCAACCATGCGGCGACCTTTGAAAAAGGGGCCGTTCAGTCGTGGCATACCCGTTGCTTCATCAATTACCGGGCTAACGGTCACATCATTCCAGTTCCATGAATAGGCTTCACTTCTGAGTGGTACACGATAGGCCCAGTTGAGCAGGCGCATCATCACTTCAAATTCAGTACTGGCACCTTTTACAATCTGATCAAGCTTATGATCTTCCCTGTACTTTTTAAGATCCAGATGATTAAGATTTTCATACGAAAATGGATAGGAAGATTGAATTATCCTGCCATTATTTACAACATGAGCCTGTAGGCCGGCTTTGGCGTTCAGTGAGTTATCTTCCCATGAACTTGAATAACGAAAACCTCTGATCAACGGAGTTTTCAACAAATCTGTGGTACTCAGTTCAGCTTTCCATTGGAAATAGCGTTTATCGCCAAGGGAATATTCACGGCCTCTTTCAAGCGGTTGCCAGGCTGTCCATGACTGATCACCAATAAAGGGCCCTGATCCATAACGGATAAGTATTTTGGCCGTAGTCATTGATGGTTCTTCGAGATCAGCCCAGAATGATGCCTTTAAATTGGCTGAACTATGTTTGAGGGGATTTTCTCCATCCACCAGGTCAATTAAAGGGGAAACATATTCACCGGCTTGAAGGAATCTGTCAATGCTAAACCGTATGGAGTATTCCCCATCAATCTGATCCATTGCTCCCAGTTTTGTATCGCTCCATGTACTTCCACCATTACTACTTTTCATAGAACGGTTCGGACTTGTACGGGTTAAAGACCCTCGTTTAAACTCATTGATATGAGCAATCAAAACCCTCCAGGAAGTTGAATCGGTTTCGGTCCACATAAGAACCTCATTCTTACTTTTACGAAGTTTTTCATGCGGAAGGTCGATGTAATACCAGCGGTCAAGTCCGGCCATATCAATATACTGGCGTGCATGCGGATAGGCAATGACAGAAGCAGGTCTGACAAACTTTTCACCGTTCAGGGATAAATGAAGCGGGGCTCTGTTCCCTTTGACCTCCATCCCTTTAAATACCAGTCTGGCAGATGCTGCAACAGGATTTTCAATCTCCAGAATTTTTTTGATAACAATTCCTTTTTTCAGATCCTCGACCCATTCTACAGGCCCTTTAGTATAGGTTTTATAGCCTTCGGGAAGACCGGCAGCAGGTGCATCATCTTCCACAAGTTCAGTTTCCTGAAGCCTGATTAAGCCCTTAGCCTGATCAAACTTTAATTTGATCAGTTGGGCGTCTTTCTCAATACCAGAGGCATCAAGTTTTATCTCATTAAATCTGAACTTAGAATTGTTTTTTGGATCATCCTCTTTATCAAGACCGGCAAGGGCCTTAAAACCTAACTTTCTTTCTTCTGTAATCTGGCCAAATAAAGAGATTATCGTAAAACAGTTTATTACCAGCATTACCAGAAGGGAAAAAACTTTTTTCATAAGCAATCAAATTATACAGGGTTTGATAAAAGAGAATTTACAGGAATACTCATACATCATAATAAAGAGCCGGAAATTCAACTGGATCCTTTTAAACTCTTAATCAGGGATTCTGTTATTAATTTTCAGGATCGATTAAATTGTCAAAAGGTTTGAATATGTAAAATACAAGATATTTCTATATCCACATTTAATCACAGATACAGAAAATATACCATTAAAGAAATTGTTTTTCTTTTAAAGAAATTTCAATAGAACATTATTATAAAAATAAAATAGCAGTTATTGATTATAAAAATCAATAACTGCTATTAAAAAAATCAATCTGTTGGAGTTGGATAAGAGGCCAAAGGTTTAGCATCCCACCAAACTCTGGTAGCATAAGTATCCGGCCCACCTAATAATGCTAAAGCTGCTTCAGTAGCTGCTTTGTTAGTAGAATAGGAGTTTGGCGGATAGATAAGTCTTCTTGCCAGCTGAGTTCTTGTAAGTGCTGGATTATCAGACTGGATAATAGCATAACCTCTTGGATATCCTGTTCTGCGACGTTCAGCCCAGGCTTCAGTATCATTCATAGGGAAAAGGGCCAGCCATTTCTGAGTGATGATCTGCTCCAACTGTCTCTCAAAGCTTCCGGTAGTTTCATAAAGAACCGGAATATCAGTTACTGGCGGACTATTACGTGCATCCGGATTACCGAATCTATCCAATGGTTTTGAAGGTTTGTTAGTACTGTTAACATAAGCATCAATTACAGCATCGGAAGCGGTAGTCCTGAATTTAATAGATGCCTTAATTCCTTCATTATAAAAGAATTGTGCAGTTCCTCCCATATTCCATCCTCTCAATGCACCTTCAGCTCTCAGGAAAAACACTTCTGCAGCTTCCATAATATGATCGGGCTCATTGGTACCTCCGTTATTAATAGGCAACCATCTTTTTCCGACATAGGAATATTGTAAATCAAGGTTTGTTCCTCTTTGTGCAGATGGGTTACCATTTCTGAATCCTACTAAACCACCAAAAACAGCAGTAGACGGAGTTAAACGTCCGCAGCAAGGCTGAGTATAGACCGGAATCCGGGGATCCTGATATCCATTCATCAGACTCGCAAGGGTAGAGCTTAATACAAATTCGCTGATATAAGTAATTGTACTTAGTTTATTCACGTTTGTACCATCAACTTTAACTTTTGAAAGTGCATTATCAGCATTGTTCACGATAAAGCCTTCAGGAGCAGCAGCAGCTTTCTCAGCTTCCTGCTTCGCTTTTGCCGGTTCGATATAAGATATCCGAATTGCAAGTCTAAGACGTAAAGAGTTAAGGAATTTAAGATTCTTTAACACATTGCCATCGTAAACAAGATCATGGGATCCACCACTAATAGCAAAGATTTTGGTCGCAGGATTTGCTGCTCTCAGATCTGCTGCTGCCTCATCTAAGATCTTAAAGAAATCATAATAGATGTCCTTTTGTGAATCAAAAGCAACACTGGTTTTACCATTTCCAAAATTGGAATAGATAATTGGTCCCCAATAATCAGTCTGACGGTGATACAATGCTACTTTCCAAAGCTTCGCCAGCGCATTCTCAGGCTTCAGGTTATTTGCAGCTGTATTTTTAAGTACCAGATCAAGCTGATTTGCAGCTGCTCCATAAGCAGTATTCGAATAAAAGCCTTCCATTAATAAGTTCGACCAGCTACCCGGTCCGTTATAATTGGAAGAAGCAAAGTTAGGATGTATGGTAGCGTGAAACTGTGAGTACTCGCCGGCGAAAAGGTTATTGCCCTGATACCAGGCTCTCATACCAAAATGCTGGGCCTCAGCGAATGCAAAACCGATCATACTTTTATCCATTTGCTCAACTGTTAGAGCAGCTCTGGGCGTGTTGAGATCATCGAAATGGTCGGTGCAGGAGGCTGTGCCTAAGGTAAGAAGGATCGCCGTAAAGGCAACGCTCCTATTTATATAATGTTTTATTTTCATGATATTAATATTATCTCAATTTAAATATTATTAACTATAAAATGTTTTAAAAATCTACCTTGAGGTTTAAACCAAAAGTCCGTTCAGTCGGTGGAACATAGGTTTGGAAACCTGCCGATGCAGTACCGGCTCCAGAAAGAATTTCCGGATCCCAGTTACCAGTTCTCTTCAAGAAGAACAGATTCCTTCCAACCAGTGATAATTTAACACCCGAGATAAAGCCTACTTTGCTTAACATAGATTTAGGGAATGTATAACCTAGGGTTGCTTCCCTAACCCTGGTATTAGTAGCACTTACAATAAATGCTTCACCAATCGGAGCATTTCTACCTCCTATTACTCTCCAGAATGTTTGCGAAGTTACTGCAGTGGTATTGGGTGCACCAGAAGCGAGAACACCTGTTTCATTTGGAAATAAATTCTCACCAAACACTAATCCACCATCTCTTCCGGCAAGGGTTTCTTTCGTAATTCCTTCTCCATAAAGAAGTCCGTCTGTAATAGAAACCATGCTACCACCTTGTCTGTGTTCAATCAGGAAACCAAAATTAAAGTTCTTATAAGTAAAATTATTGGTGATCGCACCCATCCAGTCAGGGTTGAAATTAGCAGCTAATACTGATCTTCCCGGAGTCAGGGTTGGCATACCATTAGCACCAACAATTACTCTTCCCTGTGCATCTCTTGCCCATCCTCTGGTATAAATATTACCAAACTCCTGTCCCTGTGCAACAACGAAATCAGACATATATGAATCACCTCCAACTATAATACTTGGACGATCATCAGATATCTTGTTAACCCAGTTTCTGTTCTTACCAAAATTACTGCTGATATCCCAGGTCAGGCCATTCGCATTCTGAACTGGTGTAGCAGATAAAACAACTTCAATTCCCGTGTTCTGAACATCCCCTCCATTAGTAAAGAATGAAGCAGCACCTGAACCCGATGGTAAACTGACCGTGAACAACTGATCAAACGTATTTGTTTTATAGGCTGTGATATCAAGTCCTAAGCGACCATCGAACAAGCGGGTATCAAGTCCGAGCTCATATCCTTCGGTTGTTTCAGGTTTAAGATTTGCATTAGGAAGAATAGCACCTAAAGTGATGAATCCAAAGTTTCCACCGGTTCCTGCAAATGAAGCAGATCGGTTTAACTGATAAGGTGAAGCACTGCTACCTACTTTTGCATAAGATGCTCTAAGTTTGGCATATGAAATCACATCAGGGAGCCCCGGAATCATATCAGTAAGAATCGTGGAAAGACCTATAGACGGGTAAAAATAGGAGCGGCTGTCGGCAGGAAGTGTTGAACTCCAGTCATTACGACCGGTAACATCAAGATAAAGAAAATTCTTCCATCCAAAATTACCTGAGAAATAAAGGGATTGCAATTCTTGTCTTGTGGCCGGATTGAATGCACCTTGCGTCAAGGCTGTATTACCAAAGGAGAAGAAGTTAGGAATAATCAGTCCCTGCTGTGTACTTGCACTGATACTACCTGAACCATCTGTCTTTCTCAATGTACCACCAACCAGGGCCGATACATTCAGGTCTTTCGTTATGTTGCTATTATAAGATAAGAGAGCATCATGGTTCCAGATTTGACCCGGACCGGCGATACTCGCACTATAGCTACCAAAATTATCCTGACCACCACCATAAGAATCTATCCAGGCTTTCCGTTCAGTAGTACTGGATCCACCATCAAAAGATGTTCTGGCCATTAATTTTAACTTATCTGTAAAGTCAATAGTCAAAGAACCTAATGCAATTATACGGTCTGCGGTTTCAAAATTTACAACACGGTTCATGATCCAGAATGGATTCCTTCCAATTGTTGATCCCGGATTCCAGTAATTTTGCTTGTTAGCACCTGCTGCATCGGTGTATTCAAATTGTCTCAAATCAGAAATTAAAATATTACGCGGCATGCGGTAAATATTCATGTAAGGGTTATTAGCCGCATTATCACCGGTTGCATTTTGATTATCTATCTCATTGCGGATATAATTAATTTTTGTATCCAGAGAAAGCCATTTTTTTAACTTACTGGTCACTCTGACTGATGCATTATCCCTTCTTAATTCATTATTCTGCATCAATCCCTTCGCATCTTCCCTTGTATAAGAAAAAGCAGTCTGGGTAGTTGCAGAACCTGCTGTCGCATTTACGTTATGCGTCATATAAGTTGAGTTCTGAAATGCATCCTTATAATTATTTGGCTGAGGAGAAAAGGCAACCTGAGTTCCGGCTTTGCCCGGAGCAGCTGACCAGTGATTGACCATTTGACCTGTCATCTTTGGACCCCATGATTCTTCAGAAGTTGCATTATAAACTCCGGTAACACCTTGTCCATACTCACTCTGTGGCTCGAAATAATGAAGAGGTCTTCCCGTCTGGAAGGTTTCATTTACACTAATTTGAACCTGTCCTTCTTTACCTTTTTTGGTTTCAATAATGATAACACCATTCTGAGCCGCACTACCATACAAAGCCGCCGCGTTTGGACCTTTCAAAACGTTAATGGATTCAATATTATCAGGACTAAAGTTTGCGATTGCAGTGCTCATTGGTACCCCATCAACAACATAAAGCGGACCACTGCTTCCTGAAATTGAACGATTTCCTCTCAGCACAACACGAGCCTGGCCACCCAAACCTGTACCGGCTGTTTCAATTGTCATACCGGCTACTTTGCCCTGTAAGGCATTCACAACATTCAGTGTACGTGTTTCAGTGAGTTCTTTTGCACTTACACCCTGAGTAGCATAAGTCAGAGATTTTGACTCACGTTGAATACCCAGAGCAGTTACAACAACTTCACTCAGAGATGTTGAAGACTCATCTAAACTAACATTAATTGTTGTCTGATTGTTTACCAATACTTCTTTGGTGATATAACCTATATAGGTAAATACAAGGGTTGCATTATCTGGAACATTTAAAGTATACCTTCCATCTGCATCAGTAGATGCACCAATATCGCTCCCTTTGACCTTAATACTTACTCCCGGGAGTGTCTCTCCTTTAGAGTCTTTAACCTGACCTCTGACAACAATATCGAGTAAGTTAGAAACATCACTTCCTTTTAATTTGCCAGCATTAAGCTCAGATCCAACCTTTTGACTGTTGACAATCATGATCCTATTATCTACCTGCTTAAAATCAAGAGAAGTATTGGATAACAACTCTTTCAAAATATCTGAAACAGACATTTTTTCTGCGGACAGTTCCAATTTGTTAATATCCTTTACATCGGCATAACGATACATGAATTGAAATGGACTTTGCTTCTCAATTTTTTGAAAAGCCTTCACCAATGACTCGTTTTTAAGTTCAAGTTTTATTTCAACCTTATCAATTGCCTGGCTCTTTACCGGCGGTGCCGAGAAGAGCTGAATTGAAGTCGTTAAAACAATAAAAAATGCTAATCTGAGCTGCATAATTATCATTAATAATTTGTCAAAAAGTTGCCTTAAATAATAGGCAAAATGCGGTTTTTGCTGATTTTCAGCAAGAAGTGTAAAAATATTCATAATTTTACATCGGTTTAAATTTATCGAAATGGCTTCTAATTTTAGAAGACAGAATTTAAAACAGCAATTGATGTGCGATGGCAGTCGGACAACAATTATCCCTCTGAATAAACTGTTCAAACAGGATTTCAGGGGGTTTTTTATGGTGCGAGGTCGAAATTCATATTGAGCTGCATTTAATTTTTAAAATATTCATAAAATATCACTGAAAAAATCTTCTATTTCGAATCCAGTGTAATTATTCCTTTATCAACATCATATTGATAAACAGCCTCATTAAACTCGGACATGCTTTTTAAAATCTGCTCAAGAGTTTCACCTTTTCTGACAATAGTTGTAAAGCGTTTGGACCTGACACTATCATCTGAAATAATTATCTCTACCTTATATCGGTTCTCTAAAAGTTTAGCAGCTTCAGCGACGGTTACATCACTCAATAACAGATCATGTTCTTTCCATTCCAGATACTCAGGAGCATTTACCACCTTTTGAACAACGTTCTTACTGATTTTATCATAAGTGATCTGCTGATTGGGGGTGATAATTCCTATTGTTGTGTTATTTTGATCTTCAACCCTTACCTTACCCCGGCTAACTGTAACCTGAATGCTGGGATTATCAGACCATGCATTAATTTCAAATGCAGTCCCAAGAACTATTGTTTTCAATTTACCAGTGTGAATAATAAATTGTTTCAGGGAATTGTGCTTAATATCAAAATAAGCCTGACCATCAAGATAAACTTCTCTAAGTACAAGGCCATCGAAGGAAGAAGGATAATTCAACTTAGCGCCTGGCCGCAAAATAACAGTACTTCCATCCGGCAACTGTATCAACCTGTTCTCTTTAATAGTTATTTGTCTGGAAATGGCATTGGCAGGCTTGACAGGTTCATTCCTGAAAAAATAAAATCCTGTACTTAATATAATCAACAATACTGCTGCAAAAGATATAAAATTGATCCAGATCCGATGGCTTGAAGAAGAAACTTCTTTCGGACTAATTTCATCATCAAGGATCTCATCCCAAATTTTGTTTTCAATTTCATTCCTGATATCAGCTTTCTGATTCTGAGACATATTATCAAAAATATCAGGCTCTGATTCAAACAGATTATAATGCTTTATCAACAGATCACACTCCTCTTCGGAGGCTTCATGCTTCAAGTATTTGTTTAATAATTCAGAAAAATATTTCTTGTCCATCTATCAAAATCATACTTACCTTACATCATAGACCAGATCGTATCGGAATGTCCCATTACAGATTAAAATATTTTTAAAATCCCTGAGTTCGGTGTTATCACCAGGTATGTGATGTGAATTGCTTGTAGAAATGGGAACAATGGCAAGAGGGAAGATATTAATGGTAAGGTGAGAATACGACCATAGGAAAATGGTCGAGGGACTTACGAATTTACTTAGGCGTCATACCGATTAAATTCGTCAGTCACTTATCAGGATTTGCGACTAACGAAATCAACTTTCTAAACGGCTATGTGATTTCGTAAGTCTGAGGGGTTCCTGGACTTACGAATTTACTTAGGCGTTATGCATTAAATTCGTCAGTCACTTATCAGGATTTGCGACTGACGAAATCTACTTTCCAGACGCACAAGTGATTTCGTAAGTCTGTGAAAGCTAGTAAAAGAAAACCCTTAATTGTTCTATTGCTTTTCCTAACTGATTCTGAACAGTTTTTCTTGAAATTCGCATCTGACTGGCGATGGTCTTTGTAGGTATATCATCGTGAAAACGAAGTCTGAATATTTGCTGCCTTTTGGGAGGCAGTGTCAAAAGTAATTGCTCATAAGAGCGGTAGAATTCCTGCCATAAAAGATTAGCATCTGCCTTGTCGTTCTGGGCCGGAATATTATCAAAAACTTCCAGATAGGGGGTTAAGTTTTTGCTCTTTGCTGCCAGTTTGAATACCTGATTACGGACGGATATGCTTAAATATGCAGGTAAATTATTTATCGGACTGTGCCTGTTCACCCAGATGCTCACAAAAATCTCCTGAACAATATCCTTCGCCTGATCTTCATCTCTCAAACGTTTATAAGCATTTGAATAGGTTTGTTCCCAGTATTTGTTATACAAAATATTAAAGGCAGTCCTCTTACCTTCCTGCAGCTGCAGTAAAAGTACTCTGTCATCCTGAACTTCCGGGTTAATATCTTCCATTTATTATTTCTCGAAACAATACAAAAATTCAAAACTATACTGATATAGCCATACTGAGATGTAGATTGAATATTTATTAAAAATCGAAGCCTTTTAATTCCAAACTGTCAACAGCTTAATAAATTTAACAAATAGCCATCAAAAAATCAATTAAATCTCTTAGTTCAATAAAATCTCAAAAACCAATGGTGATTAGTTACCTATTCAGCCATTTTTCCTTCTTTAAATAAGGGATAATCTGAATCAGGTATCCTTTACTGAGAAATCTATTTTCTAATGATATTTAATATTTAAATGTAAGTTACGTTTACGTACCCGAAAATCCAAAAAAAAATATATTATTTTTTTCAACATTCTAAAACCTGTTCATTCAACAGATAATTTTGAAAGCAAACACACGAGACAAAGTAATTTAACTGTCAATTGCAAGGATGCACAACAAAGCAAGCCCAAGCATGAAGTTTAGGGGATTGCCGCGCTGCGCCTACAATGACAAAGTCCTGCATTCGTAATTGACAACCTATTTGAAATCAGTTTTTATTTAGACTGATTGATCAGACCGGCTATTGCATTCAGATCATACACAATCTTTCCATCCCTGATGGTTAATTCGCAATCGATCTTCTGTTTGCCGTCAAATCTGTTTCCTGCTACATCCCTAAAGCCAAATTTACCATCGCGAATACTTAAAACAGCTACATCCGCTACCGATCCTTCAGAAAGGTTTCCAAGTTCTTCACGCTTGATAACTTGGGCAGGAGTCCAGGTACTGGCTTTGATCATATCAGGAAATTTCATTCCCATCGCCATGAATATTGACAAAACATTTAACTGATCTTTCATCGCTCCATTCACACTGCCCTGATGTAAGTCCGTTCCCATCGTATTAGGATAAAATCCGGCTTTTAGTGCAGGTAAAGCCTGGTTAAAGTTAAAACTGCCCCCACCAAAGCCAACATCAAATATGATTCCCTTTCTTTGTGCTTCCAGAACAAATGGTTTAAACTTCTTTGTTTTAAGATCAACAATCGGCTCAACTACCCCTCTTGAGGACTGAATGAAGGTATGAGTGTAAATATCCCCGGGGCGGAGATATTTTGTAAAAAGTTCTTCAATAGATATAAAAAGGGTATTCAGGTCAATCATCACTGGCATATTGGCAAGCTTTCCGGCTTCCACTCCCCTGCTGATTGGGGTCCATTCAGAACCTGTAAAATGGGCAACCTTAAAACCGACAACATCGTTCTTGTTTGCAAGTGCAACTTCAGCAGTTTTTTTTGCATCCATATCACTAACATTCTGTTCATACTTTTCGATTCCCCTCATTCCTTCTCCTACAATATTTAATAAAGAAAGAACCCTGGTTTTTGAAACATCAATAATATTCTTCTTGAATGTTGGGAAGGATCTCCAGCCAGCACCTCCTGCATCCACAACAGTGGTAACGCCTGCACGGAAAGTCGACTGATCAGGAAGTACGGCTACAGTACCCCCACTCAGATAACTGTCAGGGTCAAAGCCATAAAAAACATGGGCATGCAGGTCAATCAGTCCTGGAGTAACATACATCCCTGCAGCATCTACTACCTGTACAGCAAGGGCGGTGTCAATGTTCTTTGCAACCCTGGCAATTTTCCCTTCCTGAATGGCCACATCCATCTTTTCGTCAATCTTGTTCTTTGCATCAATTACATGACCACCCTTAATAAGTATTCTGTAAGGCCTCTGAGCCTGAACATATCCTGAAATGAAAAAGATTGCTAAAAAAAGCAGCGTTGGTTTGCGTAGCATGACCGTATAAATTAAATTAAAAATTAAAATTGTGCTCAGCCTGATTAAACTCTGGCCTTCATTAATTCCTCTGTAAATCGCTTTGCTACGATTTTTTCATCTCCCGGCTGCATCATCCATACCGAAAGAATCATTGCATCATTGATACTCTTCGGTGCTTCGATAGATGGTTCACCATTGCGCAAATTCAGGGTCATTTCCCTTGGAGTTAACTTAATCAAGGACTGATCCCAGGAGATCCTGAGGGTTGGAGTAACATTTGCTATTGGCGGTACAAAAATTTCGGCCTTAACACCATTCACTTTGGTCACTGCATTCAGGATTACGTTAGCTCTGTCTTCCCACATCTGCCATTCTTTACCATGATCCAGATTAACAAAACGATCAAGAGCCGCATACATCCCGAAAATTTCCTCCTTATTCACTTTCATACCCCTGCCGATATTCCCTCCTCCCGGAGGCGCACTTAATCGGGCAGCGGCTATGATCTCTTTTCTGCCCATTAATATACCGGCACTTTGAGGTCCGCGGATGGCCTTTCCGCCCGAAACACAAACCACATCATAGCCCATATCATTGAACTTCCATAAGTTCTCAACAGGAGGTACATCTGCTGCAATATCAATCATTGCAGGTATTTTATGTTTTTTAGACAGAGCCAGCCATTGCTGATGGCCTATTTTACCCCATGGATCTGCTTCATTGTAAAACCAGGTCATCGCAGTTCTTGAATTAACAGCAGCTTCCATTTCTTCTACTGTCTCAACAAAAACACGTTTTATACCTGTATTAGTCAGTGCATGATCGTATGATCCACTATGAGTTTTCTGAAGAATAACCTCGTTTCTTTCAAAGCCCGAAACGTCAGGCAATATTGCAACTTTAGCCTTATCCATTCCGGTTAGAATTCCGGCAGTTCCAAGTACAAGTGCCGACCAGCAGCCGGAGGTGACCATAGCGGCCTCCGAATGGCACATAGCAGCTATTTTTTCTCCAACTTTATCCTGAAGATCATTATACAATACATACTTCTTTGAGGCAGCCTGAATAGCAGCCATTACCTCATCAGGCATCAAAGAAGCCGTATGGGTAGTGTATACTCCATAAGCGTTAATAAAGGTCCGCAAACCCAATTCTTTGATCAGATCGCGCTTTGCAAGGGCTTTTGTGCCTGCCTGCGCTGTATTAAAAGGAACACCGCTAAGTCCGCCGGCTAAAGGAGCCACGGATAGGTATTTAATCAGATCTCTGCGTTTCATTTTGTTTTACTTAATTGTTGTTAGTAAGGCTGCTGAAGGTTTATCAAGGTAAAAAATGCAATTGCCATGAGTCTGCAGGATACTGGCGGGGAAATTATTACTTACCTCATTCTCCAGAGAATTTTTGACTGCTTCGGCTTTTCTGGCATCCGGGACTGAACATATAATCATCTTTGATTTACATATCTGCCTGATCGACATGCTGATAGCCTGCTTCGGAACCTCTTCTATTGTCTTAAACCAACCTTCATTAAACTGTTGTAAACGACACTTTTCGTCCAGATTAACAACAATATAAGGCAATTCGGTATCAAAATCTGCCGGAGGATCATTAAAAGCCAGATGTCCGTTTTCACCTATGCCTACCAAAGCTACGTCAATCGGATGTGCTGCAATGATCTCATTTAATCGCTTGCACTCTGCTTCCGGATCATTCTCCCCATTTACCAGATAACTGGCTTTTAAAGGAGAAACCAGATTAAGAAAGCGCTCTTTTAAATATTTTCTGAAACTTGCCGGTTCTGTTTCCGGTAATCCAATATATTCATCAAGGTGAAACATAACCACTTTCGACCAGTCAATGCTTTTATCAAGTACAATATTCTTCAATGTTTCAAACTGGCTTGCGCCTGTTGCAAGAATTACATTGGCCTGTCCCTTTTCTGAAATAGCTTTATTAATTCCGTCAATCGCTGCAGCAGCAGACACTTTTCCTAATTCGACCGGGTTCTCAGATATATTAATCTTCATTTCTTTTTAACAGTATTTAAAAATTTTACAGGAAAAAACCCTGCATACTTATATATAACTCAATTTTATTATTTCCTGGCGGTTACAGTAATTTCAATTCTTGCAGGGCCGATCAGACTTTTAATCCCCATTATTGAACGGGTTGGACGTGGTTCATCAAAATAAGTACGGTAAACAGTATTCATACGTTCAAATAATTCCATATCTGTCAGATAAACCTGCACAGAAACTACATCCTTATAATCCATATCTGCTTCTTTAAGAATCACCCCGATCTTATCCAATGCCTGCTTAACTTCTGTTTCAAATTCTTCAGGAATAGTACCGGTTTTGGCATCTTCGCCACTAAATCCGGCGACATAAAGCGTTCCATCAACAAGAATACCGGGTGTAAATGGGAGTCCGCGATTATAACCCTCAGGCATAATTATTTTGCGCTCAGATGTAGCTTTTTTTGTCTCTGACGAGTCAGTTGAGACAGTGCCTACGCAGGATGTCAATCCGAAAATGAGCATAGAACCTAATAAAATTGTTGATTTCATGTGTTTTGATTTATTTTTTAAAGTGATTAAAGTACAATTAATAAAGTGGTAAAAGCTGATATGGTATTAGTTCCCGGATTTCTTCCTTACTTCAGCAACTTCAAGGCTGCTGACTGGTCCGGCCTTATTGCCAAAACTCTGGCGGATATAAGTTGAGATCGATGCAATAGCATGGTCATCCAGAAATTCAGCATGAGCAGGCATCATACCCTGCCAGGATTGCCCATTCACTGTTATTTCCCCATCCAGTCCGTTAAGAATTACATTGATCAGTCTCTGTTTATCACCAGTTACCCATTCAGATCCGGCAAGCGGGGGAAAACGACTGTTATCACCTTTGCCATCCCGCTGATGACAGGATGCACAATAGGTATTATATAAAATACTTCCCGCCAGGCGGTCGCCTCTGTGCAAATTATCCTTCACCTCGTCTGGTGTTTTTATATAGGATCTGCTCTTTCTGAGTTCCATACCTGCAAGCTGTTTTTCACCGAACTCCTTCTTATCTCCTTTATACATTACTCTCCAGATCTTCCCTTTATTAGATTCAGATATGTATAAAGAACCATCAGGTCCGGTGGCAAGTCCCATTGGACGATAAACTGCGTCACTAGTATTAATCACTGTATCAACACCTGTAAAGCCGTCTGCAAACACTTCCCATTCACCGGTAGGCGCTCCGTTTCTAAAGGGTACAAAACATACAATATAGCCTGCCTGTGGATAGGGTGACCGATCGGTTGAACCATGAAATGCGACAAAAGCTCCTTGTTTATAACGCTCAGGAAATTGATTACCCTGATAAAACATCACATCCATTGGTGCCCAGTGGCCTGGAAAACCAATTACCGGAACATCAAATTTTGAGGCCCTTCCTATGATCTTACCATCACCACCATAGCCGGGCTGCAAAACATTTTTCTTTAGCATGTGATCGTAATAGGCATATGGCCAGCCAAAATCAGAGCCTTCTGTAACCTTTAGCATTGGCTCTGAAGGCAGAACAGCCGCCTGCCATGCCGTGTACAGATCAGGAAAAATGGTACGAAAATTATCAATACCATTCATTACAGCATACAAATTATCATCAAGCGGACTCCACACCATTCCTACAACACTCCTGATGCCCGTTGCAAATTTATAACCGTCCTTTTGAGTTTGATTGGTTTTGGATGCATCAAACCGCCAGATACCCCCATGGGTTTCCAGTTCAGGTGATGGATCCAGACCTTTCCCACCGGGTATTCCAATCGGACCGTATTTTGTAATATCCTGACCAGCATCTGAAGGTGTGCCAAAAGGAACATACATATAACCCTTGCGATCAAAGGCTACAGGTTTGGTTGTATGCCAGTTTCTTGCAACATTTGGATCAAGATCAGTAAGTACAACCTCTGTTTTACTTTCAGGAACTAATTTGCCTGGCGTCAGTTTATTTTTGAGTACCTGATTAACAGTACTTGTATATAAATAGCCGTCATGAATGGTCATTCCAACTGCCGAGCCACCTATATCCTTGTAATCGCCGAAATAAACAATTGAATCGGCTCTGCCGTCTTTATTTAGATCCCGCAATCCAACCGTACCACCTGAACCTTTCATTGCCCGGTTAAATGTTAATTTGACATAAATATCTCCGTTATCATTTACAGCCAGATGCCTGGCTTTACCGATGCTGTCTACTACCACCAGCGCTTCGAAATTATCCGGAAGGATTAAGCCGCCGTTATCGGGTAATCCGGCTGGCAAGGTCCTGGAAATTTTGGAGCATGATATGATTACAAGTGCGATAAACAGTAGCACTGTTCCGGTTCTGATTACCGGATTCCTATGATTTTTCAGAAATTGTTTCTCGAATTTCATTCAGAATGTTTTATTTCTTTAAATATCTGATTAATAATCCCATATTCTTTTCATACTCTCTTGTAGAGATATACTGCTGTTCAGATGAATCGGCGATACCCTTCCCATTTTCATCACTGAGCTTCGCAGTATTCATTTCCGAGCCATCCGGTAAAACCGAATAAGGTCTGCTGATTTGGATATGCTTTACGAGCCAACGATCCTGATCCAATGCTTTTATTATACCGGATACCATAGTATCGTCAGGTATAGCTCCTGCAGAATTAGCTGTCAAAAACTGAGTCTGAGGTAAGGTGCCATCCTTGATCATTCCCGCTTTTAAGGGTGAATTCCTTGTTGCTTCCTCAGTTGAAAGTGCATTTACCCTTTGGTACTCATCTTTAAGGTACTGAATATTAATATTGGTTTTACCTCCATAATGTGCAAGCAGATTATTATCATCATAATCCCACCAGTAATGACCATCCTTCACGCCTGTACCTTTACGGTGAGCATAAAGTCCTTTATTGGTTCCTATCTCAATGAATGTTGCATGGGTACGCGTTCCCCCAAGGCTTTTTTCGACAGGCAAGCGACAGCTTTCAAGCCATTGGATTGCATCCGGAATACGTGCAAGAAATTTTCTATCACCTGTTAACTGGTAATACTTCATCAGGAGCAAAACATGTGTATAGGTAAATCCGGGCATCAGTGCCGGTGGTTCATAACTGCGGGCATGTGCAACCTGCAGATCCATATTATATTGTTGTCCCCAGCCGCCCTGCGGATTCCCCTGTTGAGTAATGAGGTAAAAATTCATCCCGCGGCGAATCGGATCCAGGAAACGCTCCTCTCCAAGGCTTACATAACACTGAATCAGGAAATCGATATTTCCGGAAATCACTTCATCATTAAATGTATAATATGCAGAATAATCCTCTTTGCCATTTTTAGGATGATTGTCTTTTAGAGGAAAGCGCTGCGGCCATCCGCCAAGAGGATATTGACTGTCAATTATTAACTGAATAGCTTTATCAAGTGACGGTTTATATTTGCTGTCCATCTTCTGAAGGTAGAGTCTGAGAAGAAAAGAAGCAGGTCCAGAAGTATTGGAGTCATCAAAAGTTGAAGTTCCGTAGTAATAATAGTATTCTTCAAAACCCCATGCATTTTTTCCAATAGTGTTGTACCAGTGTTTTAAAGAACGGTCTCCGGCAAAATCAATCATATAATTCCATCCACCTTCAGGTAGCTGACCCCAAATTAAAGCAGATGCAACTTTTTCAGCAGCCTGGTAATAATATTCATCTCCGGTAGCTTTATAGGCGTCGAGAAACACATTTCCCATACTTACCGTACCTGGATCCTGAACCCAAACCTGAGTTTTAAAACCTTCCAGCTCTCCCCAGCGGCGTGAGAAATCAGGAAGGTAATGAGCCACATAGCCCCCGTTCACGCTTGCCTTTTCTACCATAAATCGGGTTGCAGCCAGCATCGCAGAACGGGCTTCCTGCTCCAGTTTTTTAGTCTGGGTAAAACCACTGTGTGCTGTCAGAAAAACAATATAAAAAGCAACGAAAATAGATCTGAAACTGGACATTCTGATTTCTTTAATAGTTTACAATCTTCTTTACCCTGGCGATTTGTTTATCAGTAAGAATAAGCTTACCTGCCGCTGCGTTAGACTCAAGCTGCTTTACGCTGGAGGAAGATGGAATGATTGGCCCCATACCCTTCATTGTTAGCATATAAGCCATAACAAGCTGGCTGAGTTCCACTCCCATTTCATCAGAAATGGCCGCAAGCGCATGTAGTTTAGCCATATTTTCGGGGCTTGTTTTTGCTTTCAGGTCGCCCTCGTCAAACAAACGGTCGCCGGGACCGGCGTTTACAGGATTCAGATATCTGTTCGTCAGCAGCCCCCTTGCCATTGGACTCCAGCCGATGAAGGATATCCCCTGTTCTGAAGCATAGTTCAAAACACCCTTATCATCTGCAGCTTCTCCATCGAGCAGATCAAACTGGTTCTGCACGGCAAGTATCCGGCTTCTTACAGACATTTGAGACTGAACAGCCTGGTAGGTTTTAAGTATATCAACAGTGGCATTTGACACAGCGAAATAGCGTATCAAATCCTGTTTTACCAGATCTTCAATTGCAGTCAGACTTTCTTCAGGAGGGGTAATTCCATCAAATCTGTGAAAATAAAGCAGGTCTATATGGTCGGTTTGAAGCCTTTCGAGGCTGGCATATACTGCTTCCATAATATTTCCTCTTGAAAGCCCGCAATGATTTGGACTTAATCCGTCCATTGTTCCGGCCATTTTAGTCGCAAGAACCACATTGCGTCTTTGCTCAGGATTTTTTTTAAACCACTTGCCTATAATCCGTTCCGAATTTCCCGATGCATTATTGTATCTGTTTGCAGTATCCCAAAAAGTAACCCCAAGGTCTATTGCTTTGTCAAGAATATTAAACGAATTTTTCTTATCGATCCGGGAGTCATCCCCACTTTCCGGATATCCCATTTTCCAGGTTCCCAATCCTATATTTGATACCTTTAACCCGGATTTACCCAGAACGCGGTAAGGCATTCCGTTAAAACTATCAACTACAAAAGGCGCATTATAAAATGCCTGGCCATCATATATCTTCTTACTCATCAGGAAACTTTATTAAATAATTTCTAAAAAAAACCAATATCAATCTACCTGTCTGTGGTATTTTATGAAAACAAACCAGAAGGCTTCCCGCCTCTGCTGATTATCCTGTCTATTGCAAGTATACCTACCATTAATTGTCTTGGATAATGATAGTGCTCTGCTCTCATCTGGGTATGCTTTTGCATTTTTCTATCACCGCTATCGATCACAAATGCATACTCCGGACGAACATAATTCTTTCTGATGTATGCCTCGGTCTTTGCATAACAGTTAATTGCCCATTCATCACCGGTATGTTCAATCAGAATCATTGCGCCAATCAGAATTTCTTCATGAACCCAGCGTAATTTATTCAGAGTCCATATGTTTTTGTCTACATGACTAAGCTCATGATAAAAACCTCCATAAACATCATCCCAGGAGGTATCGACATGTCTCTTAAATTCTTTAGATGCCATGTGAAAGAGATCGGCGTCCTTAATCAGTACTGCGTAATTCATCACAAAAGCCAGAGTTTCACAACCATGACCCAGGTCGCCGTATTGAGAGGCTACAGGATCAGGAAGCGGACTCATATCATGAGCCAGAGCTTCATTTAATAGTCTGTAATCTTTATTCAGGTGATGATTCATGATCGCATCTACACAACGATCTGCTAATGCCCTGATTTCCTTATCACTTCTTTGTCTCAGCATTTGTGTACAAACACTCAATAAAATCATCCAGTGTCCCAGAATCCGTGGCCCGGCTACTCTGTTTTCTGCTTTGTAGTTATAAGTAAAATCAGGTCTGTCATAACGCTTTACAGCTTTCAAAACAATTTCCTTTGCCTGATCAAAATATTTAGGTTCAGCTGTAGCTTTAGCATATTCAGCCAGTCCTTCTGCTACAAAAAGGTTTCCGTAAATATCACCTTCGGTATCACCAATTGGCTCACCCTCTTTTGTAAAAGATGAAATATAATAGCTGCCATCAGCAGGCAAACGTTTCAAAATAAAATCTTTGGATTTACGGGCAATTTCAAGATAAGCCGGATCCTTATCCAGATTATTGTATAAAAAGGAATACATCCAAATGCCCCTTCCCTCAAACCAGGCACGTTTGGTTGTATTGACAAGCTTTCTGGTAAGAATATCCACCGAGCACATAAATCCACCAAGTTCATGATCCACTACGTATTTACCGAGATTCGGAATAAATTTGCCCAGTAATGCCTCCTTGTATTGTTCGCGCAGCTTTCTCAGATCCAGGCCGCTAATCTTCTTTAAATCAGGTTTATATGAAGCCCGGGCATCGGTCGGCAAAAC
This sequence comes from Pedobacter sp., assembly GCA_036676565.1. GTDB lineage: Bacteria > Bacteroidota > Bacteroidia > Sphingobacteriales > Sphingobacteriaceae > Daejeonella. The sequence goes on along the minus strand of JAKFCP010000021.1, from coordinate 194,603 downwards.
GGAACCTGCAAGGCTTGCTGAACCCAAGAGGCCTAATCCAGCAAGAGTATTCTGTTTTAAAAACTTGCGTCTTGAAAATTCCTTATTATTCATATCGTATCAAATCAAATTAATTTGGCTATATCATCCAAAAAGGCCGGATGGTTTACCATTACGTTTAATTATTCGTTTTAAGGCAAGCAGATTCAACATCAGGTGCCGGGGATGATGATAATGTTCTGCCCTCATTTTTGCATAATCCTTCATAAACCTATCGCCTGCCGAAGCCCAGAATAAATTGCCCGGCTTGGCAAAACTTTTCCGAACATATTCAAGGGTTTCGTTAAAGAGTTCTTTAGCCCATTCTTCTCCGGTATGCTCTGCGATGAACATACTACCAATCAGAACCTCTTCCTGAAGCCAGAGCACTTTGTCTACCTTCCATATATTATTATCAACATGATCCAGGGCTCTGAAATAGCCTCCATAAACATCATCATGCGCCACAGATACATGTCTTTTAAATATTTCTGTGATCCGATCGAAAAGCTTTTTATCCTTCCTTCGGGCAGCTTCAAAATGCAGCATCCAGCACATTTCTATACCATGACCTGTGTACGAAAAATCCTTGTATGAGTTATCCGGGCGACTGAAATCGTGGTTCAGAACCTCATTGAACAATTGATACTGAGGATTTAAATGATGATTCAGGCAAGCATCCAGGCATCTGTCAGCTAATTTCTCCATATCGGCATCGGGCCCGTTCTCTAAAATCTGCGTGGCAGCCCTCAAAAATACCATCCAATGACCAAGCACCCTCGGACCAGGGATTTTCGTTGCACCCGGATTCAAATAAGCAACATAATAGTCGTAATCAGGACTGTCATATCTTTTAAGACAGGATAAAATAATTTTCTTCGCAATCGTAAAATACTGTTTATCTCCGGAAGCCTTGGCATACTCTGCCAGACCTTCTGCTACAAATAAACTTGAATAAATATCACCCGGGCCTGATAAAGGCTTTCCATCATTACTATAAGAAGATGTAAAAAACTTATCGTCCTCAGGAAGATGTTTCAGAATAAAATCCTTTGATTTACGTGCAACTTCGAGGTATTTAGGATTCTTTTCAAGGTTATTATAAAGAAAGGAATAAGTCCACATCCCTCTGCCTTCAAACCAGGCAGTCTTATTTGAATTGGCCTGCTTTCCATTAGTAATATCTATAGAGGTCATAAAACCACCAAGCTGATGATCAATTACATACTTATCCATATTCGGAATAAATCGATTGAATATCTCAGCATGATAAAATTCATGAAGCTTGTTTAGTTCAAGGCCCTTTGACTCTAAATTATCAGTACTTTCAGTAGCAGCATGCTGCTCAGATCCGAATGCATTAACGCTAATACTTCCTAAACCCGCCAAAAGCGTGTTTGACATGAATTGTCTTCTTTTCATAAACTATCTAAAACAAGGTTAAATCTCCGGAAAGAGTCTTCCGGAAAGCTAAAATTCCCGGAACTAAAAATACAATTTATTTGATATTGCCGGTCTTATTTTTCATTTAAATATTTGACAGAACATATTATGGGTACGTAAACAATTCTATATTTTACTGGTTTAGCTTAGAGTATCATACATTGGGAATAAAGACATAAAGGCAGCTGCATCTCTTATAACCTTAATAAACTGAATTGTAACATGATTGTACAAACTTTGTAACAATACTGAGCATAAAATGGCTCAAATGGGGGCTTAAGATTATATTTGCCCGCATTATAAGAAACGGCAGTTTTAAAATTTAAACCATCATATCCAACGGGTATCTAAGTGTTTTAGAAATTTTAATCAGCTTATACCCGAAACCAATATTTTATGAGAAGATTTTTCCTTACCCTATTTTTAGCTTCATATTCCTTGTTGAGTTATTCGCAGAATTATCAGGTAAAAGGAAGTGTTCTCGATACAGCCGGAGTTCCTTTAACCGGAACTCTGATCAAGTTAAAAAATGGGACAGACAGCATACAAACTTCAGCTGACATTGATGGAAACTTCAATTTAACAAATGTAAAATGGCCAAGTTTTACACTTTCTGCTGCGTTTATCGGGTTTAAGACATTCCTCAAAACCTATACTATTTCCGGTGGCAACTCCCTGATAATTCCCCCTATAAAGTTAAATACATCTTCGAATACTTTAGATGAAGTTGTAATAACGGCAGTAACTGCAATTAAAATCAGTGAAGACACAGTTACCTTCAACGCATCATCTTTTCCTGTAAGGCAGGGTGATGCAGTAGATGAAATGCTTAGGAAACTTCCTGGTGTTAAAGTAGATGCTGATGGAAATGTGACCACCCAGGGTGAACCAATTACCAAGATCAGAATAAATGGTAAAGATTTCTTCGGGACCGATGTAGCAACAGCCATAAAAAATCTGCCAGCTGACATCATCAAAAACCTGCAAATTATTGATGATTACGGTGATCATGCAAACCTGACAGGAGTTAAGACCGGCGAAGCAGAGAAAGTATTGAACCTTACGATTCAGGAAGATAAAAAGCGGGGATATTCTGCGCGGATTTTTGGAGGAATGGGAAATGAAGACAGATATAATACCAGTTTGAGAGGAAACACTTTTAAAGGTGAGCGTCAGGTTTCATTTGACGGAACCATTAATAATATCAATATGCGTGGCGGAAATTCAAATGGAATTACCAGTACAAACTCCGCCAGTATGAACTACCGAAACGACTGGAGTAAAAAACTATCGGCAGATGCGGGATACAGTTTCAACAATCGTAAAAACGCCACTTTTAGTAAAACCTTTTCACAGAATTTTCTAGAAAATTTCACCAGGCTTGAAAATGCCGTCTCAGACAATAACAGTGATAATTACAGCCATAACTTTTCGGGGAATCTTGTTCTAAAACCCGATACATTAAATTATCTCAAAATCTCCCCGCGATTCTCGCATAACTCAGACAATTCGGACAATATTGGTGTAAGTGATATTTCACAGCAAAGTCTTACAACCGTCAGAAATAATTTGTCGGGTACAAACGCAGTGAATTTAAACCTGGGTACAAATTTCTATTTTAATCATAAGTTCTCTAAAAAAGGGAGAAATATGAGTTTAAGCGGAAACCTGAATTATTCGAATGGCGACAATGACCGGAATGTGATGAATAATTACCTGATCAAACAGGCCAGTGGCGACTCAACCCGTATTCAAAATCAGTTAATTGCGAACACAAACAATAATTTTAATCTCTGGTCGAATATAACTTATATGGAACCTATCTGGGAGAAAACCTATGTTGAATTCAACTACAGTCACAGCCGATCAAGTACTACGACAGATCGTGTTACGAATGATATAATTGGTGGAAATCAGATATTTAATGCTGATCTGAGCAATAATTATGAGTACCAGTTTTACACTCACAGATTTGGAGCAAATTACAGGTATATCGCTGATAAGTTCAATTATACGCTCGGATTAAACGCTCAGCCTGCAATACTTAAAGGTCAAAATCTGAGCAGGGGAATAAATACTGAAAACAGAACATTTAATCTGATCCCATCGGCAAGGATGGTTTATAAATTTTCGAAACAGCAGGCATTAAATGTAAATTACTGGGGTCGTAATAATCAGCCGGGCTTTCTTCAGTTGCAGCCTATAACTGATAATTCAAACCTTCAGAATACCATTACAGGAAACCCTGATCTTAAACCGGAATTCATTCATACCTTCAATGCCAGATACAATCAATCCGACTGGAATATGGGACATGTTTTACACGCAAACCTTTCATTCAGTCAGACCCAGGATAAAATTGTAACTACTAAGGTACAAGTTCCAAACACTGTAAATCAGTTAACCAGTTACACCAATACTGATGGATTCTATTCGCTTCGTGGAGATTACTCCTATGGTAAGCCATTTGCAGAACGTAAATACACGCTTACTTACTCCGGTTCAGCATATCTGAATAATAACGTAGCCTTTATTGACCTGAATAAGAATATTGCCAAGAACTTTATGATCAGACAGGAAATTGAATTTGAAATAGACATTAAAGATGTAATCGATTTTGAATTGGAAACATCATACGCCATTAATAAGACACAATATTCTCAGGCAAATTTTAGTGATCGTCAAACCAATAGCCTGAGTTTTCAGCTTCGTGGAAGAAACTATTTTTTCAAGGATCTTACTTTAGGTTATGATCTTAGAAAAACTATTAACTCTGGTTTTGATAATGGAATCGTTAGAAATCCAACCATCCTCCGTTTGTATACTGAATATCGTTTTCTCAAAGGAAATAATGGAACCTTACGTTTTGAAGGAAATGACCTATTAAATCAGAATACGGGTATTTCAAGAGATGTATTTGACAACATCATTATAGACCGTCAGATCAACAGGCTCGGGCAGTATTTTATGCTCTCTTTCAGCATGAGATTAAATAAGTTTGGAGGAGGAACACCAAAGTAATTGAGAGTGAAGAATGGAGAGTGGAGAATTAAAGTTCTAACTCAAGAATAAAATTCTTAATTATTAAATCAAATTCTCCATTCTCCATTCTCAATTCTCAATTATAACCCCGTATTTCGTTGCTTTCATCATAGAGAAATAATCAAACACCCTTTTTGAAAGTGCGCTGATAATATTAGATGGCGTAGCTGAAGTTTTATAATTTTCCATGATGGCTAGTGCATAGGGTCTGTTGAATAAATAGACAATAGCCCATTCAGTAGACACCCCTCCCATTCCACCGGGTTTGAATGCAATCTTTACATTGGCAGAGATTCCATCAGCAATCTTACTATTTGCAACCGGATTATTCCTGAGGATAGAAAGGATCTCATCAGAAGTTGATTTATCTATGAATTTACCTTCATACAATAACTTCATGATCCTGACAGCTTCTGCAGGAGTAGAAATATTCTCTTCATTTCTAAGAGAAGCAGGCTGATCAATCATCTTACGCTGTAATCTGGTATTTGAAAAGCCAAGGGATTGCATGGTATTAGTTACATTTTTCATACCAACCAGTTCAATCAGGGTATTGGTGGCTGAATTATCACTGAGCCCGATCATCAGTACACATAAGTTCCTGATACTCAAATTAACCGGATCGATCATTACATTCAGAATCCCTGAACCGGCAACTGTATTTGAAGGCAATAATGGCCTGATATCAGACAGTGCAAACTTCTTTTCATGTGCCTGTTTATAAACCTCCATCAGGATTGGGATCTTAATAGCACTTGCCTGTGTAAAAACGACATTCTCATTAATACTTATCGATTCTCCGTTGCTCAGATCGACAGCCATCAAACCTGTTAGTGATGGGGAAGAGGCTATTATTGCCTGGAGATCTTTTTCAGTCTTTTGTTTAAGAATGTCTCTTGCTGATAACTGAGCAAAAACTGCTATTTGAAGCATACAAAAAACAATAGTTAGCAATTTTTTCTTCATATATTCTGTTTTATAAATTGAATGCTTAAAAAATGTAAATAAAGAAATAATGAATTAATCCTATCAGTATGAAATTGAGCAGAAAACAATTCCGGTTTTCATAAAATATGACCTATTAAAACTTCATCCCTGCAACTTCAGGTTCATCAGGAACAAGCTTTTCTGATATGTACTTTTCTGCACTGGCATCAGATAGCTTTCTTAATTTATTCATAACCTTTGTATACTTCATATTACCTGCCAGATTAATGGTCTCGAGCGGGTCATTCCGAAGATCGTACAACTCTTCGGGAGCTTTTATCAGCCTGTATCGGAAATACTTCCATCGGTCTGTGCGAATACCTTCACTTGAGGGTATATCGGGCAAATTCCATAGATGCTCGACCAAAATGGACTTCCTGCCGGCATTATAATTATTCCCTTTGCGGAGAAAAGGTTTCAGGCTAATTCCCTGATAATTTCGGGGTGCTTTCAAGCCTGCAAATTCCAGAATTGATTTGCTTACATCAATATTCAAAACCATTGCATCTATACTTGATGGATTATTATTTCTGGGGTCGTAAATAATCAGTGGTATCCGGATTGAAGTTTCGTACATCAGCCATTTATCTGCCAATTGACGATCTCCGGTAAAATATCCATTATCCCCCATTAAAATAATAATCGTATTGTCTGCAAGGCCCTTTTCTTTCAATAGTTTTCGAAGTATACCGATTTCATCATCAATTTCAGTAATCATCCGATAATATCCTTTAATGCTGTTCTGGTATTTTTCGGGGGTATCAAATCGCCATTTCCATCTAGTCCTGTTAAAACCCTGTTGTACTTCCCTTGGCAACTGATTGAAATATTTATCTTCTGCGAGAAGAGGAGGCGGTATCACTGTATTCTCATAAAGATGGTTGGACTTTTCCTGCCAGAAATATTGCTCTTTTGAGGAGTCGTGGCCATGAGGAGCACTAAAAAAGATGGAAAGACAAAAGGGCTTGTCTTTCGGGGCACTATTAATAAATTCCTGCGCTTGATAACCACTGTATCTGGTCAGGTGGACAGTATCTTTATGAATTGTTTTATAAAAATAACCTCGCCTGTCCGGTGAATCTCCACGATCATAAAAATCACTCTGATCGAAATATTGCTGTGGATTATCAATGTTCACCCCCAATTTTCCAAAAAAACCAAGGTAATAGCCATTATCTTTCAATAGCTGTGGATACATCAACCGGGCATAAGCTTGCTGAAGTTTAGGCTTTTGAAAGGTATATCCATGAGTTCGCTCATACAATCCTGTCAGAATGGATGCCCTGCTTGCCGCACAAATCGGGGTGGTTGAAAAGGCATTCTTAAAATACGTTCCGGATTTTGCCATTGCATCCATTTCCGGAGTCTTAATGACTGAATTTCCGGCAATTCCTAATGCATCCCACCGTTGATCATCCGTTAAAATAAATATGATATTTGGCCTTTCAGTCTGGGAAAAAGCACACAATGGACTAAAAAGAATAAGTGTGAAAAAACAAAAATTCTTAGCTAAATGATAATTATAACGAAACATAATTAACCAATTATTAAATAAATATCGATTTAGTTATAAATATCAAATTTCCAAGAATTGTTCCATCCTGATTTTATACTACAAAATCAGGATTTTCAGTGATACGTTTGCCTTCATTTTTAAAGGCCTGAATGTAATCGGATATTCTTTTTCTTGCCTCCTCCAAATTTTCATTATTGAGGTTTATATTGAGCAGGTCAATGAACCATGGAATTTTAAATTCATTGAAAACATAGATCTCTGCAATCTCCCTTGCAATCGGCAGTGTGGTTGTTTTTGAAGCATCATACACATCTTTATTATCCGCTTTGAGCAATTTTTCATACTCCTCATCCATCAGCCTTCTGAGCAGCTCTTTTGTGAATATATCCCCGGTCCTGACTCCGGTAGCAGGATCATCTTCAGTAAATTTAGCGCCCTTATGAACCCATTCCCATACAATGCTTAATCTGATCTCTCCGGTTGCCATATCCTCCATCAGATAGAGTATATCATCATTCCCGAAATCATCTGCCGCCTTGAGTGCAGCTGCCTGCATTCCCTGTGCAAATGCATTACCATACTGAATGGCTACACTCAGCAAATTTCGGGCTCCCCTGATTGTTATTGGTGCCGGTTCAAGTAAAATTAATCCGTCTGCATCCTGTTGAGTATAAGTCAGAGCAGGAAATTTACGACCAACCTGATTTGCTTCCCCAATCTTTTCCCATACAGGCCTTACGATATTCACCATTTTCCAGTGAGCTACCCATTTCCCGCTTGCCCCTTCACGCTGTTCCCGTTCTGCCCCAGCCAAAGCTTTTTTCATACTCGCTGCAACACCTTCTGCTGATCCAACCGGGATATTAGGTTCCATTCCACCCTGCCAGATTGCGCAGTTTCCATTGATATCGGGCGTATTTACTGCCCTGCGTACGCGGTCTTCATAATTACGCATATAACCATAGGTCATGGTCACCGATTCAATATTTGGATTTATAAAGCTTTTATCCCATGCCATTGCATCAGAAACGCTGTTAATATAATCCCAGCGACCGGTATTATAGCCTACGAAATGCTTACCCAGAACCGCTCTGATCTCCATCAGCTGATAGGTAGCTTCGAGTTGCTCTACTAAAAGATATACTTTAATTGTTCCGTTCTCAAGATCCAGATGGTCTTCCAGTGCGCTTAACATGCTATTCCATAAAGCAGCCTCTCCGGCAGTCTGTATTTTAGGTAAATACAATACTAAAGAGGAACCTGATTTACGTAATTGTCTGTAATTATTCACAACATAGAGACAAAGATCGGCGATTGATGCAGCCAGAGCCACACCATCCGCATCACGAATATGCCTGTCGTCTAAATGAAGTCCGCGGCAGCGGAATATCTTTGTCGTAAAATCAAGCTGGCTTTTCCAGTCCTTTACAATTTCATGGCCAAGAAATCCCTCAGCCCAGCGGTTCATCTCAGCTGCAACCTGCTCTGCCACTTTTAAGAAAACCGGATCCTTGGAAATGGCAAGTTTCAGATTCCGCTGGTTATCCAATGACATGCTGGCGATCTGTCCTAAGGCATCTTCTCCATCAAACATCCAGCCATCAGCACCGGATAAGAGTGCGTAGGCTGCATTCCTGATACTGCTTTCCAGACTTGCATTTGGCTTCGCTGCCGGACCTGTTCCCTGAATCCATTGCCGCTGAAGGTCATGCGGAATCACTGAGCCTTCAAACCTGCCTTCCCGGGCATCCTTTACTTTTATTGAAGAGCCAGGAATTAGGCTTTCTGGGTCGTAAAACTCAATTCTTTTACTGTTTTTATGACGATCATTGCGGCGTTTGATCCGCTCATTCATCAAATGCTTCACTGATTTATTGAAATGCGCCAGGGTGTTTAATGCCAGCAAAACTTCATCAGTATAAATATCTCTGTACTGTTCTTTTAAATTATCACGAATGATGATTGAATCGTTCTTCATTTGTATTCAGGTAAATTATTTAATCAGATAAACGGTCATACTTAATGGACCATGAGCACCGAGCACCAAAGCCTGCTCAATATCGGCTGTTTTAGATGGGCCACCGATAAAGCCCCCAAATCCATAATCTTCTGAAGCTATTTTTGCATAAGCATCATGCATGGTTGAAACAATGCTGTCCTCCCTGACAATCACAGCAAGATGCTGGGCAATATATGGCAATACGCGATGTCCCATAACATCCTCTGTCAGCCAAACCGCACCATTTTCTGCAACGGCCAGGCGTGCTTCAATAATTGCTAATTCAACATCCTCAAGTGTATGAGGATCTGCATCAGGGTCAGACAGCTCTGCTACATCACTCAAAGCCGGAAGATTACTCAGAATCCGCTTGCTTTGGTCAAAATCCTTTCTGATTAGTTCCTTTATATTTTCAAGACTCCCTGCCGAAACCAGCAAACCCCCAATACCAGCAAACATTTCACTGTACTTTTTAACTACATCTTCTTCATGCACTTTAAAAACCGAAATATCCGGAAGTGCAGAAAGCGGCGGCTGATTCTTTTTTACAGCCGCCAGTATTTTTTCTCTGGTACTCATTCAAATTCTGTTAATCATTTCTTGGATCCATTTTTAGCATACCATTCCCCAAAGGATTGCTGGGAGCTATCCGGCATATCGCGTTGCTTGTACCATGGATTGAATTTATTATTTATGGCAAATGGGGCATTATTCAATAGCCAGCGTCCGGTTTTTCCAGCAGTTTTATATATTTCCGGGGAAGAAAGCGTTAATGCCATTGCCTTCATACTGAAAGTTTTACGGCTTGCAGAATACCCCTGTTTCACAATCTCCTGGCGCCATTTATAAAGCTGATCATGTATTGGAATTTTAACAGGACATACATTGGAACAAGATCCGCAAAGTGTTGAAGCAAAGGGCAGATCTGCATGCTGTTTCATATCCAGATTTGGCGCCAGAATTGCCCCAATAGGGCCTGAAATTGTATTATGATAGCTTAAACCACCACTTTTACGGTAAACCGGACAAGTATTCATGCAACCTCCGCATTTAATACATTTCAGTGACTCCCTGAAATCAGGACGGGCCAGTAAATTGCTTCTGCCCTTATCAACAAGGATCAGGTGCATCTCCTGCCCCGGACGAGGTTTTTTATAGTGACTCGAGTAAATGGTTATGGGTTGCCCTATTGCACTACGGGCCAGTAATCTTAGGAATACCCCGAGATGCTTCCGCTCAGGAATAATCTTCTCAAGTCCCATGGATGCGATCTGTACTTCGGAAAGATGAGCACCCATATCCGCATTTCCTTCATTCGTGCAAACCACGTACTCCCCGGTTTCAGCAACGGCAAAGTTCACACCGGTGAGTGCCGCCCGACGGGTCAGAAATACATTGCGAAGGTGTTTACGCGCCACGCGGGTAAGTAATGTAGGATCTGAGAGGCCTTTCTCGGTACCAAGATGCTCATGGAACAGCTCTCCAATCTCTTCCTTGCGCTTGTGAATACAAGGTAAAACAATATGACTAGGCGGCTCATTATCAATCTGTTGTATATATTCCCCCAGATCAGAATTGATTACTTCAATACCCCTGTCTTCCAAATATTCATTCAAATGACATTCTTCAGTAAGCATAGACTTACTTTTGACCATTTGCTTGATCTCTTTTGCTTTCAGGATGGAATAAACAATCTGATTATGCTCCTCTGCATCGGATGCCCAGTAAACCTTAACACCATTTTTCTTCAGATTCTCCTCAAACTGAATCAAATAATCGTGGAGATTCGAAATCACATTTGATTTAATTGCTGATGCCGCTTCCCTTAATTCCTCCCACTGAGGGGTTTGATGAGCAGAACGGTCACGCTTTTGTCTGATCCACCATAGTGCACCATCATGCCAGTCGACACGTTCTTCATCTTTATTAAACTCTTCCGCTAATGCTGCGTGATCTAAAGTACTCTTCATGCCTTTATGGATGAACTGTTTAATATTTCTGCTATATGTATAATCTTAACTTTGCTTTTATTTCGCTGCAGGATTCCTTCCATGTGCATCAGACAGGAAAGATCCGGTGAAGTAATGTATTCAGCTCCATGTTTGGTATGATCTGTAATACGGTCTTTACCCATCTTAACGGATACAGCTTCCTCTGCTATACAGAAAAGGCCTCCAAAGCCACAGCACTCATCCACCCTGTCAAGATCTGTTAACTCCAGGCCGGAAACCATGTTCAGCAGATGACGTGGCTTTGAAAAATCTGGTGCAACCAGCTCAGACATCTGTGCCAGATGAAGACCTCTTAATCCATGGCAGCTTTGATGAATTCCAACCTTATATGGAAAATGGGCTTCCAGTTTCTCAATCTTTAAAACATCGGTCAGAAATTCTACCAGTTCGTAGATCTTTCCCCTGATCTCTGTTGCCGCTGCTTCATCAGCATGTGAATGCAAATGATCTTTAACATGCAGCACACAACTAGCAGATGGCGCTACGATATAGTCAAATCCCGAAAAATTTTCTACGAAAAGATCATTACAGGATTGGGTAAGGTGTTCGTAACCCGAATTTGCCATTGGCTGACCACAACAGGTTTGTTTAGACGGATAGCTAACATCAGCACCTAATTTCTGAAGTAACTCGAGCGTGGCTATCGCAGCATTTGGATATAACTGGTTAACATAACAGGGTATAAAAAGACCGATTTTCATCTGTTTATTATGTTTTTGAATTTATTTGTTGGATGGGGGCCTTTTAGATTAAATTTCGATTCCAGGAATTAATCAGACACACAATCATTCGCAGAACAAAATACACATTTTTTGGAAAGTTAAAACAGATAAAAGTTGATTTCTATCAGTTAAACGAAGAAATTTTCATAAATTTTGCTGATACTTGATTATCAAAGCCCCTAATGATTTTTAGCAACATGAAAATTATATTTATTTGCCTTTTTATCTGCCTGTTTTGCAGCCAGTTTAGTTTTGGTCAATCGTCAAAAGAACAAGGTCTGCATACCGATTCCATAAGTTATGACGGCCTGCAGCGTAAATACATGTATTATATTCCATCAGGGATTGAAAGCTTAGAGAAAGTACCGGTGGTATTTTTCCTTCACGGGATGGGTGCCAGTGCACAAATTGGGGTTAATGTTCTGGGACCTCAATACCATGCACGCGCGGAGCGCGATAAGGCAATAGTTGTTTATCCTGATGCGACTTCAAAACACTGGAATGATAAACTGGGTGGAACCTATCCCCTAACCGACAAGATCGATGATGTGGGCTATCTAAGCAATTTAATAGACCTCTTCATCCGGGATTTTAAGGGAGACCCGAAACGCGTTTATTTCTCAGGCAGCTCGAACGGGGGAATGATGACCTATCGATTAAGCTGTGATATTCCTGAGAAGATCAGGGCAATTGCTCCATTTGTCTCTACAATAAGTCCGGGCGTAGCACGCGAATTTGCAAAAGCCAAACCAATACCTATCATCATTACAAGTGGAACTGCAGATTCTGTCATTAAATGGAACGGCGGTACAATTAAGGTGACCCGTACCCCGGTAATTTTATCCGGTGATGAAAATGTAGCCTATTGGGTAGCCAGGAACGGAGCTAAGAAAAAAGCGAAAATCACACATCTGCCTGATGTTGAACCCGCTGATAACTCTACCGTTGAAATTCAGCATTATAAAGGCAAAAATGATGTGATCCTCTATAAAATCATTGGCGGTGCTCATACCCATCCAACCTTGCGGGAAAGTGGAAAGCCATTAGTTCCGGGCAAAAACATGGATTATAATTCTTTCGAAAGGGTATGGGATTTTATGATGTCATATAAATAGGAATAAGGATCAAAGAGCCAAGTATCAAGAGCCAAGAACCAAGACGATTCTGATTCGGGGGACAATAATTAATTCAGATAATAAGTTCGAAACTTATAACTTATAACCTATAACTTATAACCTACAACTCAAAATGCGCGACATCAGTCATAAACAGATCACACTCCGTACTGCCAGGGCAGTTGGAATCATATTTTGTTCAGAAAAAAGTATTGATCTGATTAATTCAAATAAGCTTCCCAAAGGCAATCTGTTTGATGTGGCTCGTGCAGCTGGTTTTTTAGGTGCAAAACTTACTCCACAGCTTCTGCCTCACTGTCACCCGGTTACCATTGATGGCATGGATTTCACTTTTGAATTCCTTGGCAGAAAGCTCCATTCCGACCTGTTCAATGATGAAATTCTTAACCGGACAGGAATAGTTATTCAGGGTGAAGCTAAATCCATAGGCCGTACCGGGATTGAAATGGAAACACTTACCGCTGTTTCAGTTGCTGCACTGGAAATATACGATATGCTGAAACCTGTTGATACTACTCTGGAGATCGGGCATATCAAACTTCTGGAAAAGAAAGGCGGGAAAAGCGACCGAAGCAGGTACACAGAAAGATCAGCGGTATGTGCAGTCCTGGTTTGTTCTGATTCAACCGCAAATGGTGAGCGTGAAGATAAAAGCGGAAAACTTATTTGTAACATGCTAGAAACTTCAAATGCCAAAGTATGGCATTATAAAGTACTCCCTGACGATAAAGATGCAATTCAAAAACAAGTTCTGGATTGGGTGAAAGAAGATATACAGTTTATATTTACTACCGGAGGTACCGGACTTGGCCCAAGGGATAACACGGTTAGTGCGGTAAAAGAAATTCTGGAAAGAGATGCAGATGGTATTACTGAAGCAATACGCAGCTTTGGACAAATGCGTACTCCTCTTGCGATGATGAGCCGCTCAGTCGCCGGATCCATCGGCAAAACATTAATCGTCACACTTCCAGGAAGCACGAATGGAGCAAGAGAATCCCTTGAGGCCATTCTCCCCGGCGTATTTCATGCCCGGAATATGCTAGAAGGGGAAGGACATGGGTGTTAGCTGCCAGTTATCTGTTGTCAGTTATCTGTTGCCAGTTGCCAGTTAAGGCGTAACGGCAGGCATAATCTTACCTTGAAACTCTATCAGTCGATTTACATCCTGCTTTAAGCTTTCGCCTTTAAGCTTAAAGCTTTATCGGTAAAAATCCGAACCCAACCTTTCACCTACCATTTCCCGCCGTTTACCGAGAACTTACCAGCATCTGCCTAATTGCTATAGACCGGCTTTGATATCCGTTATACATTTGATCAAGAAAACAAACAAAAAAAAATATTAACACACACAAACAAAAAAATTAAAACTAAAAAACAAGTATTATGAAAACTTTAAAAACTATCGCCGCAGCATTATTAGTAGTATTATCAACAAGTGCATTTGCATCAGATGATACCAAAAGTGAAAAATTAAACATCAACTATGCCCTTAAGGCTTACATCGATGCAGTTGCACATGGTAAGATCAATGGTCTAAGTGAAGTTATGGACAAAGATGTCAAATTCACTTCAACCCGTGGACAGCAGATCGTAAATCATGACAGAAATCAGATTCTTAATTCATTAAAAAATCTTCAGAATGTTGAGCAAAACTGTATTACTGAATTCAGTATTGTAGAATCAACCCCTACTCAAAGCGTTGTTAAGGTAACCATGAAATATGAAGGATTTTCCAGAATCAATTACCTGAACATGTCGAATACCGGTAAAGGATGGAAAATTGTTAGTGTTGCTACTTCTTACATTTAATAATTACTCTCCTAAACGAAAAAAGGCCTGCAATGCAGGCCTTTTTTCGTTTACACGGTTCAGGATTGTCCGACCTGTTCAGCCAACTTCCTCGGAGCTGCTGTACAATACCCACAGGTCAGGATATCCTTTAATAAATCCTTTCTGATCTTGTTCAATTGAAGCAAAGTCCAGCCCTGCTTTCCCCATTTATTGGCAATAGGATAAATAATCTGCCTATCAAACGCAGTAAAAACATCCTGATCAACGGGCGATAACCTGACACAGGCAAAATTATTATTCAAGTCCAGTGTAGCAAATATTTTATTCTTAACCCTGAACGATGTCTTCTCAAAATGAGGTGCTTCTGTTGATTCAGGAAAAGAAAGTGCAAGCTCCCGGAAAACTGACTCTGTGATCATCTGTTACTCTTTCGGGGAGGCCGGGGAGCATCGATATCTCCATAAAATGATATGGGTTGCCGCAAATTACTCGTTACCCGCAAAGTGGCATAACCAGAAGTAGAGATTGAAAAATTGAGCTGATCAGGATCACTGGGATCGTTTATACGGATTGTGATATCATAACTACCATTCTTCATGGTCTTCATTTCATAATCAAAATCGTAAGAAGTAAATTCCAAAGGACGATCAGCAATTCCGAAACTGGGTTGATTGTTTACTCCATAATAGGGCAGATTACTCTCCAGCGTATCCTGACTGATCTTGAGAAAAAACTCTGAGGTTAGTTGGATCATGCCCCCTGAACTTGGAGTGGCAGACTGCGGACTAAAAACAAAAACCCTGCTTTCAAGAAGTTTTTTGATTTGTTCCTGTTTCTCCAGTTTGTTTTTTTGCCCAAAGGCACTAATGCTGATCAGAGCCAGTAGGCTCAAAAGGATAAATCCTTTTCCTAATCTGTTGACTTTCATAGTATTAATTTATGAATATTATTGATAAACAATACTATATACGATCAAAAATAATAAATCGTTAAAGATATACTTAAAACAAAAAGCCTATCAGGCCATAGCTACACGCTTGCTGGTGCTTCTGTAAACATAATTATTATAAATATGTCTGCGCGCAAATCTGCCTGGAGAATCGGCATTGATCAGTTTGATGTAAACAGCACGGGGAACATCAAAATATTCATACTCATTCCCATCGCCAAACTTTACGGTTAAAACCTGACCCTGATATTCAAAATCAGCAATACCAACACTGGAAGTGGTCAGATTATAATCATCAAGAGTTTGCAAACGTGTTTCAGGTGCAATGCTTACCAGGAAATGATAGGCTTCAATAATGCTTTTGCTTTTTTCTTCTGCTTCAAGCTTACTTTCTGCAGATTCAGTAAATTTATCAGGATGCCAGTTCTTCATTAAAGTACGGTAAACCGTTTTTAACTCCTGCAATTCAGCATTTTTGTCTACTCCTAAAACCTTTCTGTAATCAACGATCTTTCTCATAATTTAATTTTAAATAATTGCGAAAGATTACAGGTGCATTGACTGGACTTCCGGAAAATAATTTTGCAAAGGTATGCTTTTAAAAATAGGTTCTGCTATATCCCTTGAAAATGAAGGTTAAAAGAAAAGACTTTTTGCTTTGGATAGTAAAAGGCTTAATAAAATAACGAGACCAAAATCCAGGATTAGAAATCAAAAATATCATCCAAAAATGATTTTTTCTTCCTCTGAGGATGACTTTTACGGTAATCATCATCCTGATCATACTGATACTTTTTATAATCGGAATCGTAATTACTTCTGCTTGAATAATGTTCTGCAGAACGTTCAAGGATCTTTTCCAGTTCACCCCGGTCAAGCCAGATACCACGGCGATCAGGACAATAATCAATCTCCACTCCTTTTTTATCTGCAATCAGCAAGGTCGTCTGACAATTTGGGCATTTCATAGTTCAATTTTTTTGGTTCCGGCTCAAAATAATAATTGCAGGAATTTTATGGAAACCTAAAAATTAAATTGACATTCCTGTGGATTAAGCATAAAAAAAGCCGGCTGATTGATCAGCCGGCTTGTCTTAAATTACAAAATTCAGGAAACTGTTTTAAAGACATCCTCCTCAATGAAAGGCTGATTTCTTAAACGTTTACCTGTAGCCTTGAATATTGCATTTGCAACGGCTCCCCCTGTTGGCGGAAGAGCAGGCTCACCCAAACCAGTAGGATCAATTCCATTATCCACAAAATGTGTTTCAATTTCAGGAACTTCCTTCATTTTGATCAGGCGGTAAGTATTATAATTATTCTGATCGGCTGCACCATCTCTGAAACTTAACTTACTATACATTGCATGTCCCAATCCGTCGACGATACCACCCATTACCTGATGGCTGGCACCATTCATACTAACAACCTGACCGCAATCAGAAACCGCATAGATCTTTTTAACCACAGGCAATCCGTTAAGTATAATCACATCGGCAACCTGGGCAACATAAGAAGCGTGGGAGAAGTAAACGCTGAAACCCTGCGATACATCCTTCTTCTTACCCCAACCAGATTTTTCTGCCGCCATTTTAATCACACCTTCCATCCTGCTGATATCATAACGAATATCACCAACAGGTGATTTCTTAGCTTTTGCAAGAAGATCAAGTCTGAACTGAACAGGATCTTTACCTGCAGCCTGAGCTACTTCATCAATAAAAGCCTGCTCTGCAAAAGCAAGGAAATTAGTGATAGGAGCGCGCCATGCACCAGTTGTAATCGGTGATTTATGTTCAACTGAATCAATTAACAGATTATCTACTGCCCCTGAAGGGAAATTATGTTCCCTGGTTGGGTTACCTGAATTGATACCAACTCCTCTCAATTTATATCCCGTAAGGTTACCTGAAGCATCCAGCGCAGCCTCAAAACGATAACGACAAGCCGGGCGATAGGTACCGGCGGTCATATCGTCTTCTTTAGTCCAGATCAATTTTACCGGAGCTTTGATAATGCTGGATAGTTCAGCTGCTTCAACAGTAAAATCATTATACAATCTTCTGCCAAAGCCACCGCCTAAACGGGTAAGCTGCAGAGTAATCTTATCTTCAGGAATATTTAATAGTTTGGAAACCTCAGTCCGTGCTCTGCCAGGAGTTTGGGTTGGTCCAACAAGTTCAACACCATCCGGACGAACATGAGCGAAAAAATTCATGGGCTCCATCGGACTATGGGAAATAAACGGACACTGATACTCGCCTTTTATTACCTTGGCGGCATTTTTAAATGCAGTATCAACATCCCCATCCTTACGTCTGACAGTTGCCTGGCCGTTATCCATTAAGTTCAGGAATAATTTATCGTGATCCTCGGTACTTTCCAGATTGAACTCCTTTTCATATTCAATCTTAAGCATTTTTCTTGCCTTAAGAACCTGCCAGGTTGATTTACCCACAACGGCCACATTGTTTTTAAATGAAACCACATCGATAATTCCAGGCATTGATTTAGCGATAGAACCATCAAACGATTTCAGCTTCATACCAAACTGTTCAGGACGCTGTATCATTGCATAAACCATCCCTTCACGGTAAAAGTCCAAACCAAATAAAGGCTGGCCTGTGACTATTTTACGGTTCTCAACATTCCTGACTGATTTTCCGATCAGTTTGAAATCCTTACGGTCTTTCAGTTTCACGGTTGCCGGTACAGGAATTTTAGATGCTGCTTCAGCAAGTTCACCGTAACTTAATTTCTTTCCGGTTTTGCTATGTGTCACAAAGCTATTAGCTGCGGTACATTCAGAAGATGGAACAGACCAAACTTTGGCCGCCGCTTCAATAAGCATGAACTTAGCTGTAGCTCCTGCATTTCTCAATAATTTCCATGAGTGTGGAACCGCGCCGCTACCACCGGTAAGCTGGCGGTCAAACTTATTATCGAGATTTGCCTGAAGTACTTTTACTTTTTTCCAGTCTGCTTCAAGCTCTTCAGCCACAACCATCGGAAAAGAAGTGATTATATTTTGTCCTAACTCAGGGTTTGGAGACATAATAGTCACGATACCATCGGTAGCGATTGACAAATAACTATTAAAACCTATATTTCCGGCAGCCATTGCTGAATTGGAAATAACTACGGGCGCACTGGCTTCGGCACTGAACCAATTAAATCCAAGTACAAGGCCACCCCCTGTTATTGCGGTCATTTTTAAAAAATCGCGCCTGCTGTTTGTTGTTTTACTTGTCATGATGATCAAATTTTAGAGCTGGCCAATTTCACTGCATCCCGAATACGGTGATATGCACCGCAACGGCAAATATTACCATTCATTGTAACTTCAATTTCATCCATGCTGGGTTTAGGGTTTTGCTTCAAAAGCGCCGCCGCAGTCATGATCTGACCAGCCTGGCAATAACCGCACTGAGCCACATCGATTTCATCCCAAGCCTGTTGCAAAGGATGATCGCCTTTTTCGGACAAGCCTTCAATTGTAATTACCTGTGAAGTGCCCACCGCCGAAACAGGGTATACACAAGAACGTGTTGCAGCACCATTCACATGGACGGTACATGCTCCGCATTGTGCAATACCGCAACCATATTTGGTTCCCACCAGGCCCAAATGATCACGTAATACCCATAACAATGGGGTATCCGCCTCGACATCAGCCTGCAGGGTCTTTCCGTTAACCTGAAGTTTGTAAATTGCCATAAGTATTAGTTTGATTCAAAGCTAAAGTTAATTAAAAAAGAAAGAATTAAACAAGAGATACGATTGTGATATTTTTGTTGCCTTCTGCCTGTTTTGATGGGAAATGTAAATACTATTGAAATTTCAGCACCTGCTGATCAGAAATCATAATCAAATATTTAAAATCCCACATAATCAGGCAAATGACTTTACAATATCCATTAATTGCTTATCCATTGAAATGGAAAACTCAGGAATACATTTTCAGTGTATTCGTTCTTCTCGAATAGAAGTCCTATATCTCCATTCTTCATCACAACAAGATCAGAATATGCCGCAGAACCCGCATAAATAGTCTTTCCTTTCGTCCATGTTTTACCTTCATCATAACTAACTTTAATGTTCAGGTTTTTACGGAAATCCTTACTATCTGAATTCAAAAATAACAGACAATTGATGTTTTTGCTTGTATAACGTATAATAGCAGCATTACAAGCCGGGTCGGTCAAAGCAGGCTCAGGTTTGCTCGTCCAGCTTTTTCCCTGATCCTTCGAAATATGCACATATCGCATACCTGGTGAATTCACCCGGGAATTGACCATCCAGGAACCATCACTCAATTCAATGATTTTAGATTCATCGGCAGGTTTTAAAGGGCTATCCCGCAAAAACCAGGTCTTCCCATGATCATTGGATCCAAAAACAAACACTCCGTGTTTCAGGTTTACCAGTGTATGCAATAAAACACCCGAAGCGGTTTGAGTGCCTTTACCGGAAGTAATAAATTTAAAATCGCTATGCCATTCCGGCTTACTGATCTGAGAGCTAATATCTTCCGGTTCGGACCAGGACTCACCATTATCCGTACTTTTAAGGACATGCAGGTAGTAAATATCCTTCTCTTTATTCAGATCCATATAATTATAAAACATAAAGATTGTACCTGTTTTGCTATCATTTATAAAAGAAGGGTCGGATGCTGATTTTCCCAAAGGATAATCGACCAGGGTACGGATATCTGTCCAGGTTTTACCATTGTCCCTGCTCTTTCGCATCACAATATTAATATTATCATTTGCTTTCAAATCTGCACAGGAAGGCACCCTTTCATCTATTGCAGCAATCAGATCCCCATTGCCTGCCACCACTAATGCCGGGATACGATAACAGGCAACATTGCTTTTCATTTTCACATTAAAAAGATCAAGCTGATTCAGACCATTTACTGAGCCCGGAATGGGTTGCTGAGCTTTCAGGATGGTGGCAGCAAGCAGAAAAAAAGAAAGAAAATATTTCATAGAAATGGGATGTGCACGATTAATTTATTATCTGAATTTAAATGTAATAAACATGTTATAGAATTAAATCTACAACAAATGGCAATTTGAGAACCTTTTCTGATTATTTGCAAGAAATTTACAGGGAGAATGCCTGTCCTTAAAAATCTTGATTTATATTGGAGAATAATTAACATTAAATAAACAATGAGAAACAGCAAAACAAAATTTACACTCTTAAGCATTCTGAGCTTTCTATTAGTATTCAGCAGCATGGCACTGAGTGCTCAGGAAATTGATCTTTTATTGAAAGGCGGTCAGGTTATTGACCCTAAAAACAAAATAAATGCCAAAATGGATGTGGCAATCGCAGGTGGCAAAATAGTCAAAGTAGCAGCAAATATCCCGGCCAATTCAGCTAAAAAAACTGTAGATGTGAGTGGTTTATATGTAACCCCTGGCATTATAGATATGCACGCGCACGTATTTCAGGGGAATGACCTTGGATCATATATTGCTGACGGACAAACCGCAGTACCGGCAGATGCATTTACCTTCAGGGCAGGTGTTACTACTGTAGTAGATGCCGGATCATCAGGCTGGAGAAACTTCCGCCGCTTTAAAGAGCAGAACATAGACCGCTCACAGACCCGTATCCTTGCTCTTTTAAATATCACCGGAAATGGAATGTACGGCCGTTTTGAAGAACAGGACAAGAATGATTTTAATCCTGAGATGACTTCCTATATGATCACTAAACTGTTTCCAAAGATTATTGTAGGTATCAAAGCTGCGCATTACTGGGGTGATTTCACACAGGTTGACCGCGCTGTTGAAGCAGGAAAACTAGCTAAAGTACCGGTAATGGTTGATTTCGGCGAACATCAGCCTACCAATTCGATTAAATCCTTGTTCCTTGAACATCTTCGCCCGGGCGATATCTTCACGCATACATTTGCTTACGGACCAAAAGACCGCGAGACTGTGGTAGATGATGAGGGTATAGTAAAGCCTTTTATTTTTGAAGCTCAGAAAAGAGGAATATTGTTTGACGTTGGTCATGGTGGTGGTGCTTTTTTCTGGCGTCAGGCCGTTCCTGCAATCAAACAGGGATTCAAACCGGATGTAATCAGCACCGACCTTCACTCAGACAGTATGAATGGTGGAATGAAAGATATGGCTAACGTTATGTCTAAATTCCTGAATATCGGCCTTACACTTGAGGAAGTGATTGAAAAATCTACTGCAAGTCCGGCAAGGGTAATCAACAGACCAGACCTTGGTAATCTGAGCGTAGGCTCTGAAGCAGACGTTGCAGTATTCAGCTTAAAGAAAGGTGATTTTGGATTTACTGATGTTAGAAGGAATGTTCTGAAAGGAACACAGAAAATGGATGCAGAATTAACCATCCGTGCGGGTAAAATCGTTTGGGATCTGAATGGTGTCAGCGGACCAATATGGGATTCTCCACAAGCAATTACAAGATAATTTATTTTAAGACCAAACCATATTAAACGAATGCAAACTTATTTAAAAACAGTAAAAAAACTGTCCCTTTTCTTACTAATTGCCTTTTTCGCGACAAATGTTAAGGCACAGGAAATTGACCTTCTGCTTAAGGGCGGACATGTGATCGATGCCAAAAACAAAATCAATGGTAAAATGGATGTAGCCGTTAAAGACGGCAAGGTTTTTCGCGTAGCAGCAGATATTCCGGCAAGTTCAGCAAAAAAAACAGTTAATGTCAGCGGACTTTATGTAACCCCGGGACTTCTTGATATTCACGGACACGTATTTCACGGTACTGAGAATAATTACTTAAGCAATAGTCTGGATGCTCTTCCACCGGATGGATTCACTTTCCGTGCGGGAGTAACTACTGTTGTAGATGCCGGTGGTGCGGGATGGAAAAACATTGATTTATTCAGAAAGAACATTGTTGAGCATTCTAAAACCCGCGTACTTGCATTCATGAATATTGTAGGAGGAGGAATGCGTGGGGTTGAGGGCTATGAGCAGGATGAAACTGACATGGATGCAAAACTCACTGGTACCATGGCACTAAAGAATAAGGATATTGTTGTTGGAATTAAACTTGCACATTATATCGGTCACGATTGGGAACCCACAGACAAAGCAGTAGAAGCAGGCAGAATCGCCAGCATTCCGGTGATGGTGGATTTTGGAAAAGCACTTCCTCCCCTACCTCTTGAAGATTTATTATTAAAGCATTTGCGTCCGGGTGATATTTTAACTCATGCTTACCGTTACGATCAGGAATATGACAAAAATGGAAAAATGCTTGAGCATAAACAGGCGATTGTTGATGTAAAAACCAAAAAAGTGAAACCATTTGTTTGGGAAGCACGCAAAAAAGGCTTGATTTTCGACGTTGGTCATGGTGGCGGAAGCTTCAACTGGAGTCAGGCTGTTCCTGCTATGGAACAGGGTTTCCAGCCTGATGTTTTAAGCTCTGACCTGCACACCGGAAGTATGAATGCCGGTTTCAAAGACATGGCTAATCTGGCATCTAAGTTTTTGGTTTTAGGTATGCCTTTGGCTGATGTGATTGCAGCATCAACCTGGAATCCTGCCAAAGTAATTCAACGTACCGAATTGGGTAACCTTAGTGTAGGCAGTGATGCTGATATTGCGGTATTCAGACTCCGTGAAGGCGATTTCGGATATATCGATGCGAGTGGAATGGCATTGAGAGGTAAACAAAAACTGGAAGCAGAATTAACTTTACGCAGTGGTCGTGTAGTTTGGGATCTGAACGCACTGAGTGCTCCATTAGCAAAATAATAATGAATATGAATAAGTTCATACAAGCAGGCAGATCCGGATTATTCGCGATCTGCCTGTCTGTTTCTGCCCAATTTGTAATTGCGCAGGAAATAGACATTTTACTGAAAGGCGGGCATGTAATTGACGCCAAAAACAAGATCAGTGCAAAAATGGATGTAGCTGTCAGCAATGGCAAAATCCTGAGAGTCGCACCAAACATTCCTGTAGCAGGTGCCAAAAAAGTGGTGGATGTAAGCGGGATGTATGTGAGTCCGGGATTAATAGATATCCATACCCATGTTTTCACCGGACCGAATCCGGGTTTCGGGCATGGCTCATCCAGCGTAAAACCGGATGATTTTACCTTCCGCGCCGGTATTACCACGGTTGTAGACGCCGGAACATCGGGTTATAAGACCTTTCCTCTGTTTAAGGAGCAAATTATAGACCGTTCCCGCACTCGTGTGCTTGCCTATCTGAATGCATTCGCACCGGGCATGGTGGGTACAGCCGCTGAACAGGAAGACATGAAGGCTCTGGAAATCGAAAAAGCAGATGAGACCATCAAAAAATATTCGGACAATATTGTAGGTGTAAAGATTGGCCATTATTCGGGTAAGGACTGGAAGCCATTTGATGCTGCCGCTTCACTGGCGCATGCCAATAATCGTCCCCTTTTTGTGGAATGCCATATCACTGAGTTCTCGCTTGAGGATCAGCTAAACCACATGAAGGCCGGTGATATCATTACCCACGCCTATGAAAACGTATCTGAACGTATGCCGGTAGTAGATGAGAACGGAAAAGTCCGCCCCTTTGTGCTGGACGCCCGTAAAAAAGGTATTCTATTTGATGTAGGTCATGGAGGTGTTGGTTTCTGGTTTAACCAGGCAGTGCCTTCAGTAAAGCAAGGACTCGCACCTGATACTTTCGGAACTGATATGCACCATAACAGCGTCAATTCGGGTATGAAGGATATGCTGAACCTGATGTCGAAATATCTGAACATGGGTATGCAGACTGAGGATATCATTCAGCGCGCAAGCTGGGGTGCGGCTACTGCTATTAAACGCCCGGATTTGGGGAATCTGAGTGAGGGTTCTGTTGCTGATATTGCAGTGATTAAAGTGCTCGACGGCAAATTTGGATTCCTGGATGCAGCAGGCTTTAAGCTTGACGGAACAAAAAAATTCCAGGCTGAAATGACTATCAGGGCAGGAAGAATTGTATGGGATTTGAATGGGATGGCCGGGGTGCCCTGGTCTAAGGACTTGAAGTAATATTTAAAATGAAAATATTTAAAAAAGGCTCCGGTAACGGGGCTTTTTTTTGTTAATAGTGATAATATTGGTGCAATACTATCTCACTCAATGGTGGTACATTATAAATTTATCATTATGCTGTTCAACATATTATCTCTTACTGATTTAAGACCGGGATATAATTAATCCAGGAATGAATTACATTTAACCATGTAATTCCCACATCGATTATACCCTGCAATTTTATTCCTGATCCGGCTGATTGAAAAATCTGAAAAAATAATTTGCGTAGTTAAATAACTACATTTAAATTTGTAGTCAAATAGCTACATAATGAATCTAAGACGAGACGTATTTCAAGCCATTGCTGACCCGACACGAAGGGCAATACTTTTATTGCTGACATCCCAATCAATGACAGCAGGCGCAATCGCAGCAAATTTTGATACAGCCCGGCCAACAGTTTCAAAGCACCTTCAAATCCTGACAGAATGCGAATTGTTAAAGCCCGCACAAAATGGAAGGGAAATTTATTACCAGCTCAATTCTACAAGAATGAAAGAAATAGCTGAATTCATCGAACCATTCCGGAAAATGTGGGACGACAGATTTAATAAATTAGAAGAGGTGATGAAAAAACACAAAAAAACATAAGATATGGAACAAAAAACAAAAGTAATTGCTGAAGACAAAAAGCAGGAAATCGTAATAAGCAGAGTTTTCGATTTGCCTTTGGAATTGCTATTTAAAGCTTATGAAGATCCCGAACTTTTTGAACAGTGGATGGGAACAAAAATTTTAAAACTGGAGAATAAGAAACACGGTTCCTACGCTTTTGAGACATCGCATAATGGAATGGTTGTATTCAGGGCAAATGGCACAATCCATGAATTTGTTCCTAATCAGAGAATTACCCGAACATTTGAAATGGAAAATACTCCCTTTCCGGTGCAGCTTGAATATCTGGAGTTTGAAAAACTAACAGAAGAAAGCAGTAAACTAACCATGCAAATTGTATTCAAGTCCGTTGATTTCAGAAATCAGCTAATGCAAATGCCTTTTGCACAAGGTATCAATATGGCTCATAACCGGTTGCAGGAGATTGTAAACAAATTAAAATAAGATAATATGACAAAAAGAGACAAAATCATTTACTGGTCCGTAACAATATTCCTATCTATCGGAATGTTAGCAGGGGGAATCCAACAAATGCTTCAAATAGGTGGATATAATGAAATAGTAAGCAATCTTGGGTATCCATTATATCTTTTAAGCATAATAGGATCATGGAAAATCCTGGGCGTCACTGCTGTTCTGATTCCAAAATTTCCACTTTTAAAAGAATGGGCTTATGCCGGATTCTTCTTTGTAATGTCGGGTGCTTTCATTTCTCATTTAGCAGTCGGACAAGCTTTTACAGAAGCCATCCCATCATTAATATTGTTAATTGCGACTGTTTTATCCTGGTATTTAAGACCTGCGGACAGAAAAATTAATTTGTAAAAAGCTGAACTCAATTTATGAAAACAGAAGCGGATCACTTTTTTGAAAAAGCTCAAAAATGGCAAGAAGAATTTCAATTATTGAGGGAAATTATCTGCCAGAATAAGTTGCTTGAAGAAGATTATAAATGGATGCATCCCTGTTATACTTTTGGAGGAAAGAACATTGTTCTCATCCATGGATTTAAAGATTACTGCGCAATATTGTTTCATAAAGGGGCTTTGTTAAATGACAGCAAAGACATTTTAATTCAGCAAACTGAAAATGTGCAATCCGCCAGACAAATCAGATTTAGAAATGCTCAACAAATCATAAAACTTAAAACCATTATCATAAACTACATTAGCGAAGCGATTGAAATTGAAAAATCGGGAAAGAAAGTAGCATTGAAAAACGCCGCTGATTATCCTGTTCCTGCTGAATTTCAGGAAGCATTAAATAGTGATAAAGAACTGAAACAAGCATTCTATTCCCTAACAAAGGGGCGGCAAAAAGGATATTTGTTCTACTTCAATCAAGCCAAACAGTCAGAAACACGTAAAAAGAGAATTGAAAAATATTATCAGCATATAATAGCCGGAAAGGGCATATACGATTAGAAAAAACAGCCTGATAAATTAACAAAATTGTAAAATGACATCAGCTAACATCCAAAATGAGAAAAATAACAGCCTTCATTTTCCTTACTATTAACGGATACTTCAAGGGCCTGGATGAAGACATAAGTTGGCATATTCATGGAGAAGAAGGCAACGAATTTTCAGAAAGTCAGCTTAAAGCAGACAATATCCTGCTTTTTGGAAGAAAAACATATGAAATGATGATGAGTTTCTGGCCAACAAAAATGGCTTATGACTGCTACCCTAATGTCGCGGAGAGAATGAATAATTCAGAAAAAATTGTGCTCACTAATTCACTTAAAGAAGCTGACTGGATGAATACAAAAATTTTTAGTGGCAATACGATTGAACAAATACGTGAACTCAAAAATACTTCCGGAAAAAACATTACAATACTGGGTAGCGGGACAATAATAAATCAACTTACAGATGCCGGACTTATTGACCAATATGAATTTTTGATTGACCCTATAGCGATTGGAAAAGGGACTCCCCTATTCAATAACATCAGCAGCAAACTTGAACTGACCTTAATTGAAAGTAAATTATTTAAGAAAAGTGGTGCAGTTTTACTGACATACGCAAGAAAATAAAGAACCAGGAAAGCAAATATTTATTTTTTGGGGTCTAAAGTTGGTTTGCTATAAAAACCCTTCAACTGAATTATTCGGGTTTAAAACCCGCATTATCTGCATATCTAGGATGCCCTGCGGAACATCCCGAATAGCAGGTTCACCACCTAAAATGCAAATCCAATTCTTAATATTGATTTACCATTTTAGAATTTAATAATAAAATATACCAATCGGTATTTTTTTATTCTATATTTGTATCCAGCATGAACAAATCAGAATCAAAAGCCGATCGTACCAAACAGTACATTGTCGAAAAAACTGCACCGGTATTCAATACAAAGGGTTATGCAGGGACTTCGATCAATGATCTGATGAATGCGACCGGACTTTCAAGGGGGAGCATTTACGGCAACTTTGAAAACAAAGATGAAGTTGCCCTGGCTGCATTTGATTATAATTTCGGGAAAGTGGTGACCTATATCAGGGAAAAAATGGCAGCACGCACAGACTATATAGATAAGCTTTTGGTTTATCCGGAAACTTACCGCAACCTGTTCACTCTCCCCTTCCTTGAAGCCGGATGCCCGCTTCTAAATACTTCCGCTGAAGCCGATGATACCCATCCCCTGCTCAGGGAAAAAGCTTTAAAAGCACTTAAGCTTTGGAAAAAATCGGTTGAGCTACTGATAAAAAATGGAATCGAGACTAAAGAAATTAATCCCTGTACCAATGCAGCCGAATTTGCAGCTATTCTGATGTCGCTGATTGAAGGTGCGGTTTTGCAGGCAAAGCTTACAGGCCAATTAACAGAATTGAATTTCAGTTTGAATTTTCTCGAAAAGATGATCAAAAACTTAAGAGTTTAATTTTTTTGAATAAAAATATACCGAACGGTATATTTTAAAACAATACAAACACGAGTGTATAATTATAACAAATACAAAAGAATGGAAACATTAACATTAGAAAAAGAAGTAGAAAGTCAGACCCTGGTCCGCTTTCCGGATTGCGACCCTTTCAATCATTTAAACAACTCAAAATATATTGACTACATCATCAATGCACGGGAAGATCAGCTTTTAAAATATTATGATATCGATATTCATAAAATGGTAAAAGAAACGGGTCTGACCTGGGTAGTTGCCCAGAATAATATTTCCTACCTCGTTCCGGCAGAAATTATGGAAACAGTCACCATACAGACCCGATTGCTTTCATACAATGAAAAGACTCTGCTCCTTGAAGCATTGATGTGGGATAAGGATAAAAAGATCATCAAGGCCGTAATGTGGTCAAAACAGGCACATTATAATCTTCAGACGAAGAGAAGTCATCAGCATTCGGAGGAGTTCATGGATTTCTTCAAGTCTGTTCATTATCCGTTGCCTGATAATGTGTTATTTGACGAAAGGGTTAAGTCATTAAAACAGCAAAATCTCAGACAATGGAAACAAACTATTTAAACAGTGTAATCAGGCAGTTTGAGTATTATAAATCACTCGGAGAAAAAACTTTTGCTCAAATCAGTGATGAAAATTTTTTCTGGCAATACAATGAAAACAGTAACAGTATCGCCTTGCTGGTAAAGCATTTATGGGGTAATCAAATGAGCCGCTGGACCGACTTTTTAAATACTGATGGAGAAAAGGAATGGCGCGACAGGGATGCAGAATTTGAAAACGACCTGAACTCAAAAGAAGAGGTACTGAAAAAATGGGATGAAGGATGGACTGTATTTTTAGACAGCCTGAAATCCCTGAAAAAGGAGGATCTTGATAAAACGATTTACATCCGTAACCAGGGACATTCTGTGATGGAGGCTATTAACAGGCAAATGGCTCATTACCCCTACCACATTGGCCAGATCGTATTTATAGGTAAAATGTGTGCCGAAAACTGGAATACACTTTCTATTGCTAAAGGAGATTCCAAAGCTTTTAATGCCGCTAAATTCTCGCTTGATAAGCATCAGGAACATTTCACAGAAGAGTTTTTACAGGATTCTGAAAAAGAAACCGGAAATGAAAATCAGGAAAATTGAACCATTAAATATTTCAACAGATGTCATTTTCTATACCCAAAACCATTGCTATACTCGAAAGAACTCCGAATGTTCTCTCAAGTATGCTCCAAAACCTCCCCACTGAATGGGTCAGTTGTAATGAAGGTCCTGAAACCTGGTCTGCATTTGATGTTATTGGCCATTTAATTCAGGGTGAAAAAGCCGACTGGATGATCAGAACCAAAATTATTATTTCCGACAAAACTGACAAAAGCTTCGAAGCCTTTGACCGTTTTGCCCAGTTCAAAACCAGTCAGAAAAAATCAATAAATGATTTAATTCTGGAATTTGCCAGCTTAAGGAAAGCCAATCTTGAAGAATTAAAAAGCCTTGGAATCAGTGAAAATGATCTCAAAAAAACCGGAAATCATCCCGCATTTGGTGCTGTAAGCTTAAGGCAAGTGCTGGCATGCTGGGCAGCCCATGATCTGAGTCATATTGCACAAATCTCAAGAGTAATGGCTAAACACTATAAAGAGGATATCGGTCCTTTTGTGCAATACTTAAGGATTATGAGTTAGAGAAATTTAGGTGAGAAGAGACAATAATTGGAAATGGGAAATTGGAATTGGAGAATTCCACCTGATACCTAATATTGATAACATAATCTAATTATCACCTCCCATTCCCAATTCCCTATTTCCTATTCCCTATTTCCTATTCCCTATAAAATTGATAAAATATTTGCGAAACCGAACAGTTGCATATATATTTGCAACCAATTAGTTTCACAATAAATTAAAATTCGGGAAATTGAGTATTTTATGCTAATCCTGAATATTCAGATGTGAATCTATTTCATGCAATCCTGCACATGCGGGAATTAGAAAACAATTAATAATCATGAAGGACAATTTGAAATTCGACTTCCTTGCAGACAAGGAGAAAAACACATTAACAATCAGACGGGAATTTAGGGCAGACCGGCAATTAGTTTGGGATGCCTATACAAAAAGCGAGCTGCTCGAGCAATGGTTTGCCCCCAAGCCTTTAAGTGCAAAAACTAAATCTATGGATTTCAGGAATGGCGGGCATTGGATTTATGCAATGGTTGAGCCTGGTGGTAAAGAACACTGGGGCCGCACTGATTACCTGATAATTGAGCCGATAGACCGATATACCGCATTGGATGCATTTTGTGATGAAAATGGAGAGATCAATCCTGATCTGCCACGGGCAAACTGGGATGTAAACTTTAAAGATCTTGGCTCAAATGCTATAGTTGAAACTATTGTAACTTACAAATCCTTAGAAGATTTGGAAACGGTATTACAAATGGGCATGCAGGAAGGATTGGCTTCTGCGATGGAAAGACTGGACGAATTATTCCTAACAATAACCTAATAAAAACATGAAACAGAAAATTATTTTTGGGCTAAGTCTGCTTACCGGACTTATGCTCATTAACGCAGGTCTGAACAAATTCCTGAACTATATTCCGGTACCCGAGGATTTACCCGAGAACATGAAAAGAATTAACGACGCATTCTTGGAAATTGTCTGGCTCATGCCGCTGATCGGTGCTGCAGAAATACTTGGAGGTATTCTATTTATCATCCCAAAAACCAGAGCATTAGGGGCTTTGATAATTTTCCCGGTGATGGTTGGAATTTTACTGACACATATTATCATTATGCCATCGGGTTTAGTCATGGCTGCCGTATTAATGGCAATCAATCTCTGGGTAATTTATGAAAACAGGGAAAAGTATTTGCCTATGATCCGGTAAAATAAAAGCAGAGAATTTATAAAAAACAATAAACAACAGTATTTTTATAAAAATCTGTATTTAAAATCATGAATAAATTAATGTGGATTGCTTTGGCATTGCTATCAGGAGCATTTTTGCCGATTCAGGCAGGATTAAATGCCAAACTGGGAAAAGCAGCAGAAAGTCCGGTTTATGCCTCAATGCTATCCTTTGCCGTTGGCACACTGGGATTAATAACGTATATCTTAATAACGAAGCAATCCATGTCATGGGCAGGTGTCAGAGAGGCTCCTGCCCATGTTTGGCTTGGAGGTTTGCTAGGCGCATTCTACGTCACAGTAATTATACTAGTCTTCCCCAAATTAGGCCCGGGATTAACATTCGGACTGGTAGTAGCCGGCCAAATGATTATTTCGATCTTGCTGGAACATTTCAACATATTAGTAGCTCAGCAAAATTCTATAAGTTTAATGAAACTACTTGGAGTTTTGCTTGTAGTTGCCGGCGTAATTATCATAAGGAAATTTTGAAGAGACATGAAACTGAATTGCAGTGATGTCTGACTTAAACAAATCCTTTTAATACCTTCGTCGAAATATTTGAGTAAAAAATATGAATTCAAAGTCAGCCGCAGGTTCAGGCTCATTATCCTTCAAAGAATTTTTTGAGTTGTGCTACTGGAAAACAGTTAAACTGTTTTCTAAAAATCTTACTAAGAATTCTCACTACAAATATTTTTATACTGATAACTTTTCTATTCCTGAAGAATTCTATAAAGACAAGATCATTCTGGATATCGGTTGTGGTCCCAGAGGTTCTTTAGAATGGGCAGATATGGCTAAAGAGAGGATAGGCATGGATCCACTGGCTGATCAATATCTCAAAATGGGTGCAAAGGAGCATAAAATGGGCTATGTTAAAGCCTATGTAGAGAACATCCCTTTTCCGGACAATTATTTCGATGTTATTTGTTCATTCAATTCTCTGGATCATGTTGAGAATATGGAACATGCCTGTAAGGAAATCAAGAGAACCTTAAAAAATGAGGGTTTATTTTTACTGCTTGTAGATATCCATACCATGCCAACCTTAACGGAACCGCAAACTATGAACTGGAATTTTATAGGAGAGTACTTTCCAGGATTTGAAGTTTTGGAAGAGAAGCATCTTGAACGAACAGAAACCTATAAAATCTATAGCAATGTAAGGAATGCGAAACCAGCGAAAGAGGGTGCTGTGACCGGGGTGCTGACTGCTAAATTGAAAAAGCATTCACAGCAGGGAAGCAACGAATCCTAAAAAGTTCACTCGCTCTTTCTTCCATTGGATCTCAGGCAAATTATATTGGTTGTTTAGTTTCTATATTCTCAAGCCATTAACTAAATCATTTCTGATAAGGTAAAAGCAGACCCTGAAACATGGAGGAGAAAATCTTTAAGCAAATCAACATTTTATACAGCGATTTAAAATCTGCAAAAGAATTGGTCTATGATCCATGTGGATATGACCTGAAGAAGCTTACAATTCATACAGAAGGAAGTGCTTACAGTGCTTGTTCTTATGAACTGGCAGGAAAAATAATCGAATATCGCACATCCAAAATCACGCCCTTAAAAACAGGACAGTTTGTGACAATCTGGAGAAGAAATAATGAAGGGATAACCCAGCCACTCGATAATTCTGACAAGATGGATTTCATCATTATTTCATCTATAAAAGGTGATGATTTTGGTCTGTTTATTTTTCCGAAATCCGTTCTGCTGAGTAAAGGAATAATATCACAAAAGGGCGTAGGAGGAAAACGAGGTATCAGGGTTTATCCCCCATGGGACATGGTTTCAACTAAACAGGGAGAAAAAACTCAAAGCTGGCAGATAAAATATTTCGTGTGGGTTAAAGATCATAGTCAAACCTATCTTTATCTGACAAAAACACTATTTCAATAAATCCGGTTCTCCTCTGGTCGGTGTTCTCACCGTACCAAGCACGATCATATCATTGGTCGGTGATAACACCAACCACAGGAAATCTGATAAAGACCTTATTAAAATGACCTGAGTTCGGTATTAGGAAGGTAAAAATACGGCAATAATTGGTCAGATATGGTTCTGGAGGCACAATGCTTTGATTTTGGAAACCAATAGCTGTGTGTTATAGGCTGGCTTAGCCCTTTCCTCCGGGGTATTGCCGGCAAGAAATCGCGTTCTGGTTCAAATTACGGATAGCCGGAAGATACCTCCTCCGGCAAGGTTTATTTTACCCGGGGCTGTTTTTCATCGGAACGGATAGCCGGCAATAGATCCATTTAAATCCAAGTCCGCTTTTTGACTATATCAACAACAGACCATAATCCTGAGTGTCCTGACCTGTTTAATATGACATTAAATTCCTAAATTGATTCTTCATAACCGACTGGATTTAAAAAGAAGAAATGAAAAATTTAACCCCGAAAACATTCAAGTCAATTTTAATTTTTACAATTATTGTAAGCATTGTATTTCCCGGATTATCTGCCCCAAAGCCTATAATTATACAGAGCAGTGATACTTATTCTTTAACATCAGTTAAACTAGTTCAAAACAATTGGAACGGCTTTGAAATCATTGAATTTAAATTTAATGGAGTTGATGCCAAAATTGTTTTTCCCAGAAAGCCCAATCCAACAAAGAATTGGATCTGGCGTACCCAGTTTTGGGCCCATGAGCCTCAAACTGATATCGCTTTACTAAACCAGGGCTTCCATGTAGTGTATGTGGATGTTGTAGATCTTTACGGAAATAAAGTAGCGGTCAACAGACTCAGTGATTTTTATACTTTCCTGATCAAAAACTTCGGTTTGAATAAAAAAACTGTGCTCGAAGGCATGAGCAGAGGTGGATTGGATGCCTTTAACTGGGCTTCAGAAAATACAGATAAAGTATTTTGCATATATGTTGATGCACCAGTTTGTGATATTAAAAGCTGGCCGGGCGGATTGGGAAAAGGCCAGGGATCAAAAAACGACTGGGAAAAATGCCTGAAAGCTTATGATCTGACCGAATTATCTGTAAAGGACTTTAAAGGAATTCCACTAAATAATTGTCTTAAGCTGGCAAAGGCTAAAATTCCGATAATAAGTGTTTGCGGGGATGCAGATACGGTTGTACCCTTTGAAGAAAACAGTCTCAAACTGGCCGAAATTTATCGTGCTGCAGGTGGAAAGATGGAACTGATCGTTAAGAAAGGTATTGGGCATCATCCACACAGTCTCCGGGACCCGAAACCCATTGTTGATTTCATTTTAAAGCATACAAAGAATCGATAAAACTATCGGATTTTATTCCTGTTAATATTGTAATAAAACAGAAATGATTTTATCTAATTTCTGAGCTGATTTTTAGAATAGGAGCTTAAAAATTCACACTCGATAAACAATGAAACAAACCATACTCGGAGCAAATGGCACAATAGGCAAATTACTCGCTAAAGAACTTCTGAATTACACTCAGGATATCCGTCTGGTCAGTAGAAATCCTGAAAAGATCAATGAATCTGATGAGTTATTTCCTGTTGACCTGACTGATACCACCATGGTTGATAAGGCAATTGAAGGATCGGATATTGTGTATCTTGTTGTTGGATTCGATTACAATTTAAAAACCTGGCAGAACAATTGGCCAAAGCTGATGAAAGCAACCATTGAATCCTGCATCAAACATCAGGCTAAACTGGTTTTCTTCGACAATGTGTATATGTATGATAAATCTGCTATACCCAATATGACCGAAGATTCTCCGGTAAATCCATCAAGTAAAAAGGGGCTGGTCAGAAAAGAGATTGCAGAAATGCTTTTGAAAGCTGTAGCAGAAAAAAAGATAAATGCTTTGATTGCCAGAGCACCTGATTTTTATGGACCCGGCAATCAAAATAGTTATCTGATCCAGGTGGTTTACAATAACTTGATAAAAGGAAAGAATGCCAATTGGTTCATTACTGCAAATAAGAAGCATTCCTTCATTTACACTCCCGATGCTGCAAAAGCAACTGCCCTTTTAGGGAATAATCCCGATTCATACAATCAGGTTTGGCATTTACCAACAGATGATCATACACTTAGCGGTCAGGAATGGCTTGATCTTTTCAATAAAGAAATGAAGACTAATAAAAAGCTGAGCATTTTGCCCATGTTCCTTATCAGAATTCTGGGTATTTTTATGCCTTTCATGAGGGAAATGCCCGAAATGATGTATCAGTATGATCGGGATTATTTCTTTGATAGTACAAAATTTAAAAAACGATTTAATTTTAAGCCCACCTCTTATGAATTGGGAGTAAAACAGATTGTAAATTCATAAGCCGGTCTTTTGTTCACAATATTTCAACATAAAGCATCATAAAATCCAGCTGATGCTTTTAAACTTTAAACAAGATGGAATCTTAGCTGTTTTTTTAACTTTGACGCATAAATTAAAAAAACATGAGCGATACCATCAGCCCCTGCCCAAAATGCAAATCTGAATTTACCTACCAGGATCAAGACCTGATGATTTGTTCCCAATGTTTCCATGAATGGGATCCTGCTGAAGAGCCCCTTGAGTCAGAAAACACCATGAAAGTGCTTGATTCTAATGGAAATGAGTTAAAGGATGGTGATTCAGTTATTGTCATTAAAGATCTTCCTGTTAAAGGGGCTCCTAAACCGATCAAGGCCGGCACTAAAGTGAAAAATATTCACCTCAGCGATGGTGATCATAATATATCCTGTAAAATTGATGGATTTGGCTCTATGGCTTTAAAATCCGAATTTGTGAAGAAGGCATAAGAAATTAATTCCTGCATGAAACAACTCTTTCGGCAAAGGAATTTAATTTTAACAGGCTTTATTGCACTCAAATTTATTCTGCAATATATTCTGATCAATCCTGAATATGAATTGCACAGAGATGAATTTCTGCATCTCGATCAGGCTCATCACCCTGCCTGGGGTTATCGTTCTGTCCCGCCTCTTACTTCATTGTTCTCAGGACTAATATTTCTGCTGGGAGGCGGTGTATTTTGGGTAAAATTCTTTCCGGCACTCTTCGGCGCTTTAACGATGTTAATTGTTTGGAAATGCATTGAACAACTCAAAGGAAATCTCTTTGCATTATGCCTTGGAGCAACAGGAGTATTAATATCGGCCTTATTAAGGTTGAATATGCTGTATCAGCCCAATTCATTTGATGTTTTATGCTGGACAGGCTTGTATTTCATGATCATCAGCTATTTCAATACTGAAAACAGGAAATGGCTGTATTATGCAGCAATAATCTTTGCACTTGGCTTTCTAAACAAATACAATATTATCTTCTTGTTGGCAGGGTTATTTCCGGCTATTTTACTTGGTAAGGAGCGAAAATTGTTTTTGAAAACGGATTTCTATTTTTCTGTCTTGCTGGGCTTGTTACTGATCTTTCCAAACCTTTTATGGCAATACAAAAATGACTTCCCGGTTTTTGCTCACATGAAAGAATTAGCCGAGACCCAATTGGTTAATGTTAACAGATTGGATTTCTTAAAAGATCAAATATTATTCTTCACAGGCTCTATTTTTACGATTATTGCAGGTCTGATTGCTTTACGCATTTATGAGCCCTATCGCAAATTCAGATTCCTGTTTTGGTCCATGCTCTTTACCCTCTCAATATTTATAGTGCTGAAGGCTAAAGCCTATTATGCCATCGGGCTTTATCCAATTTATATCGCATTGGGAGCAGTTTATCTTGGGCATTTATTAAGGACAAATCGTCTGAAATATCTTCGCGTGTTTGCTCTGGCTGTTCCAGCATTA
This sequence comes from Pedobacter sp., assembly GCA_036676565.1. Taxonomy (GTDB): domain Bacteria; phylum Bacteroidota; class Bacteroidia; order Sphingobacteriales; family Sphingobacteriaceae; genus Daejeonella. The sequence goes on along the minus strand of JAKFCP010000021.1, from coordinate 157,683 downwards.
TTCTTTTTCCCGCTTTATAAACTCGCATTCCCCAATAGAAGTCCGGAATACATTGTTCAAAACCCAAAACGCTATCAGGAAACTGGACAACTGCGCTGGGAAGATGGTAAAAATCATGCCTTACCACAAGATTATGCTGATATGCTGGGATGGAAAGAATTGGCCCAAAAAACCGATAGCTTACACTCATTAGTCCCTGATACTGAACAAACCTTGGTTCTATGCGATAATTACGGACAGGCCGGTGCAATTAATTACTATACCAAAAGAGGTCTCAGGGCAGTTTCATTCAATGCAGATTATCTGTATTGGTTCCATCTTGAACAAAGTTATTCAAATCTTATTCGGATCAAGGAATTTGATGAAATAGAAACTGAACTCAAAACCAGCAGCTCCTATTTTAATAAATCTTCTTTGGCGGATTCTATAACCAACCAATATGCAAGGGAATACAGAACCAGAATTTATGTGTTTTCCGGAGCCAGGATTGATATAAATAAGCGAATCCAAAACGAAATTGAAAGAGTAAAAAAATACTGATCCGGGCAAATTTTGTCATCAACACTCTTTAGCTCTTTTCTGGAAATTCCCCGTTTTTCAATAATTAATTTCTCGTCACAAAGCGAATATCATCCCGCTCAAAATCATGGTATTTACCAATATATAAGATTTTCTGGATCCTGATTTTTGTCCTGTACTAAAATCAAAGAAAATGAGAAAAGAATTTACACTACGCATGTCAAATGTCCTCTTTGTAGGCATTTCAATTTTCGGCCTGGCTTCGGTAAGCCTTTTATCTTTATTCGATCCACAGGCAACAATGGACCTGGTCAGGGTTAAACTTGACAATACCGATGCGATAAGTTCCATAAGAGGAATTTATGGAGGTGTAGGTATGTCGATTATTTCAGGACTTACCTACCTGTTAATTACTAAAATAATTCTGGCGATAAGATTTCTGACACTGTTTTGGTTTTCCTATGCACTTTCAAGACTGATAACTATCATTTTGGATGGTCCATTAGGAGATTTTGGCAATCAATGGCTAAGTATAGAAACAGCCTTCTTTGTGTTCGGAGCAATATTATTGTTTGTCAATCAGATGAATAAAGACTAAGCAGGATTGCAATATTTAAACCTTCGGACTTTAAAACAGATCGCTTGTATAGTAAATTTCAATCTTCTGATTTTCAAATACTTTTGATTAAATTTAATTTGTAATTTAATTGAAGGGTAACATTTGAAAATCAGATATGAATCCAATTCTTAAAAATATAATTGCCGTGATAGCAGGTTTTCTGTGCGGAAGCCTGCTGAACGGAGGAATTATTATGATCAGTGCTTCTGTTATTCCACCACCAAATGGAGCAGACGTCACCACAATGGAAGGTTTGAGAGCAAGTATGCACCTTTTCGAACCCAAACACTTTCTCATGCCCTTTCTAGCACATGCATTAGGGACTTTTGCTGGTGCATTTTTGGCTGCAAAAATTGCTGCCAGTCACCAGATGAAATTTGCATTGCTTATTGGTATCCTCTTTCTGGCTGGTGGTATAACTAATGTTATTTTGCTCCCATCTCCAATGTGGTTTAGCATTCTGGATATCACCGGAGCCTATATTCCGATGGCTTACCTGGCTTATAAATTAGCTGACAGAAAAAAATCTGAAAACTGACGATAAGGGCTCAATGCATTAAAATCTCAGATCTAGGCTATAATTCAATTTCTCTTTCAATTTGATATAGAAAAGCGGATACAGGCTTTGTTCGAACATCATTTCTTATATATTTGATAATACATTGAGAGATATCCTTTTACCGCTAAATCAAATCATGCAAATTCATTTTTTAAAAACAGGTCTTCTAATTCTTTCAATAAACTTATGTATCCTCAATTCTGCATTCTCGCAGTCAGAAACTGTCTATGATATTGTCCTGTCAGGTGGCAGAGTAATTGACCCTGAAACAAAACTCGATACAATCAAAAATATAGGGATCATAAATAACCGTATTGCCCAGATATCTTCTATTCCATTGAAAGGTAAGGAGAATATCAAAGTGGCTGGATTGGTAGTCTCGCCTGGTTTCATCGACTTGCATGTACATGGACGAAACAATCAGGTTCAGGAATACCAATTGCACGATGGCGTTACAACTGCACTTGAACTGGAATGGGGAATAGAGAATTTAAAAGAATGGTATGCTACAAGAAAATCCAGGGCAATAATCAATTATGGTGCAAGCGTAAACTGGCCCTTTGAGCGATTCAGAGCCATGGACAAACACAGCGAAAACTTAAAAGAATCTATACAAACTACGCTCAATGGTGAATCAAGCCTGGAGACACTTTTTAAGATCATTGGTCCTTCGTACACTGATAATCTCAGTCGGGAGGAAATGCAGAAGACTATTAATAACATTAAACAATCACTCGATGCCGGAGGAATTGGCATAGGAATTCCTGTGGGCTATCTGCCTAAAACAAAATCTGAAGAATTATTCAGGATATTTCAACTGGCAGCTGAACTGAAATTACTGGTTTTTTCTCATGTCCGTGAACCGAACATCCTGTCGATTCAGGAAGCAATATCAAATGCAGCAATGACAGGTGCTGCTTTACACCTGGTTCATATCAACAGCATGGCACTAGGGCAAATTCAATTGGCTTTGGATATGATCAGTTCAGCAAACGAAAGAGGCATGGATATCAGTACTGAACTGTACAGCTATACTGCTGCATCGACCCTGTTAAACAGTGCCTTTTTTAATGAAGGATGGCAGGACAGGCTTGGAATTTCATACGGTGATCTGCAATGGGTTGCAAACGGTGAGCGCTTGACTAAGGAAACCTTTGACAGTTACCGAAAATCTGGAGGAACCGTGATCATTCATATGATGAAGCCGGAGTGGATCAAAACCGGCATTGCCTATCCGGGAGTTATGATTGCATCAGATGGCATGCCCTATTCTCCGCTTGCCCATCCCCGTACTGCAGGTACTTTTTCAAGAGTCCTTGGCAAATATGTACGTGAAGAAAAAGTACTAAGTTTAAATGAGGCGATCGAAAAAATGACTTTACTACCTGCCAAAAGACTGGAAGGTACCTCACCAATGATGCGCTTTAAAGGGAGGATACAAATAGGTGCCGATGCTGACATCACTATATTTAATCCTGAAACTATAAAAGATCAGGCTGGTTTCGAGACAGGATTGAAATTTTCAGCTGGTATTGAACATGTATTGGTTAACGGGGTCTTTGTATTGAAAAATGGGGAAATACTAAATAATGTTTTTGCAGGACAACCGGTTTACGGAAAATTTAAAAAATAAATAATTGAACAATCGTGGCATTGCTCAATCTACTACCTTAATTATTTGGATACATAGAAAAAAATACGGTGAAAAAACTATTTTATGTCGGGATCCTTTTTCTGGCACTATTCGAGATTGCTAATGTGTATTTCATCATGCCCATGCCCGGAAGTCAGAAAATGGAAAGTCTGGATGCAGCCTATTTCCTCTACTCCTGGCGCTGGCTGTTTCGTGTACTATTTATGCTTATGATTCTTACGGGTATTAAGCATGCATTTTCTGCTTCAAAATGGCTGGTTGTGTCAGCAATTTTATTGGTTTCGGGTATTGCCTTTGCCTGCAACTTTATTATGGCTGCCGACAGTATGTTCAAACAACCTGGTACTTTAATATTTAAAAATGCTTCGGAGAACAAAGTTGAAAGCAGCAGACTGATTCTGGGTATCAGCCTGAATGGTGAATCGAAGGCATATCCTATTCAGTTTCTTGGTTATCATCATCAGGTGCGGGATAGTATTGGAGGAAAAGAAATTATGGTGACCTATTGTACAGTTTGCCGCACTGGAAGGATTTTTGAACCGCTCATTGAAGGTAAACCCGAAGAATTCAGACTTGTTGGAATGGATCATTTCAATGCTATGTTTGAAGATAAAAGTACCGGCTCATGGTGGCGGCAGGTTAACGGCAAGGCAGTTGCCGGTCCGTTGAAAGGAAAAACTTTACCTGAGGTTCCTTCCATTCAAACCACTCTCGAAAAGTGGCTTGAACTTTACCCAAATACGCTGATCATGCAAGCTGACGAAGAATTTAAGGAAAAATATGAGGGGATGAGTAAGTATGAATCCGGAGCTTCAAAAAGTAAATTAACATTGCGGGATCAGGCATCATGGAAAGATAAATCCTGGATCATCGGACTGGAGAGTGGAACTGAAAGTAAGGCCTATGACTGGAATCGTTTGCAAAAGGAAGGAATCATTCATGATGAACTGGGAGGTAAGCCGGTAGCAGTCATATTATCCGTAGACAAAAAGAGTTTTGTTGCTCTTGAACGACTGAACAGCGAACAATTATTTAGTTTGAGCAATGATACTCTAATCACAGCAGATAACCGGTATAATTTCATCGGCATATCACTGGATTCGACCAAATCAAATCTTAAAAGGCTGAACGCTTATCAGGAATACTGGCATAGCTGGCAAATATTCCACCCCTTAACAAAAAAATAATTTAATTTGATTCACAATTGTTTTTGAACATTTTAGTATCTGTCAAATTCGGGAATCTTTTTGATCCCAATCTACCTGAATAAATATGAAAAGAAGAAATTTTATCCTTCAGACAAGTACCATACTTGCAGGTTCCGCCATCTTACCTGCCACAGCTGAGACTTTATTAAATCCGGCAAAAAAGAAACGAATCGCTATGGTTGGCCTTGGAGTCAGGGCAACAGGAATGTGGGGTAAATCGGTGCTTGAAAAGTATGGCAATGAAGTTGAATTCGTTGGACTTTGTGATATCAATGAAGGTCGATTGAGGCTTATGAAATCAGGCATGGGTGTTACTTGTCCAACCTTTACCGATTTTGACAAAATGATGCGTGAAACAAAACCTGAAATTCTGATGGTTATGAGTGTGGATAATACGCATCATGAATTCATTATTAAAGGGATGGAAATGGGGGCTGATATTATCACCGAAAAACCGCTTACCACCGATGAAACGAAATGTCAGGCAATTCTGGAAGCTGAAAAACGAACCGGTAAAAGTGTTAGGGTGACCTTCAATTACCGGTACTCTCCGCACCGGGTAAAGATTTATGAATTACTACGATCAAATGCTATTGGCAAGATCACATCTGTTGATTTCCACTGGTATCTGGATACTAACCATGGGGCAGAATATTTCAGAAGATGGCACCGTTTGCGTGAAAAAGGAGGTTCATTATTGGTTCATAAAGCATCCCATCATTTTGATCTGTTAAACTGGTGGATAGACTCAGATCCGGAGGAAGTTTTCGCTTATGGCGCATTGGAATTTTATGGCAAGAATAATTCATTCAGGCACACCCATTGCCGTACCTGTCCGCATACTAAAAACTGTGACTTCTTTTGGGACATCACCAAGAGTCCGGCTATGGTGAAACTCTATGTAGAAAATGAAAAATATGATGGCTACCTGCGTGATGGCTGTGTTTGGAAGGAAGATATCGACATCTTTGATAAAATGGCAGTTCAGATTAAATATGCTAACAAAGTCCAGGTAAGTTATTCATTAACAGCCTATTCACCCTATGAGGGCTACCGTATTTCGTTCAATGGAACCAAGGGCAAACTGGATGCATGGATCAAAGAAAGACAACCATGGGAAGAAGAAGGTTTTGATGAGATCCAACTGACCAGAAACTTTGGTAAACGTGAAATTTTCAAAATATCAAATACCGAAGGCGGACATGGAGGTGGTGATGAGCGCATGAAGCAGCATATATTTTTACCTAACCAGACCGATCCTCACAGGCAGGCTGCCGGTTTGCGTGACGGCGCTTTGGCCATACTGACAGGTATTGCTGCCAGAAACAGCATCGACAGTGGGAAACCTGTCAGGATTGGAGATCTGACCTCGATTAAACCTATGGCAAAGAAAGCATAAGCCTTATCAGAGAGATATATTTCCCTATGGCCGGTGTTGTCAGCGTACCATAAGTACACTCATATCTCCTGTTCGGCGACAACACCGAGCAGAGGAAAAATAAGAATGAATTTTATGAAAAGACCTTCCCTCTTTTTCCTCCTGAGCCTTCTGATCAGCCAGGCAGTTTCAGCCCAATCGCCCGGTGTTCTGAACATCCGGAAATTTATCCATTTGAACGCCGGCAAAATGATCTCTGAATATTCTGAATTTCTTGCTTTGCCAAATGTGGCTGCAAGCCCTCTTGATCTGAAGAGGAATGCTGCATTCATTATGGAAATGATGACTAAGCGAGGAATCAGGAACGTGCAACTTTTAGAAGCCAGCACACTCGGAGTTGCGCCTGCCGTTTATGGGGAAGTGATCGTTCCTGATGCGACTCAAACCCTGGTTTTTTATGCTCATTATGATGGGCAGCCCGTTGATCCGGCACAATGGGCAAAAGGACTTGAAGCATTTAAGCCGGTGCTATTTTCAAAAGCTATTCATCAGGGCGGCGAGGCTATCCCCTTCCCTTCAGACGGAAAATATGAAAGCAACTGGAGAATTTATGCCCGCAGTGCTTCGGATGACAAGGCAGGAGTTGCCGCTATCCTGAATGCTTATGATGCGCTTGTAAAAAGTGGATTAAGCCCGGGTTCCAATCTTAAATTTTTCTTTGAAGGGGAAGAAGAGGCGGGTTCAACCCATCTGAATGAAATTCTTGAAAAACATAAATCCTTGCTCCGATCAGATCTTTGGGTCATTGCTGATGGTCCTATCCATCAATCAGGAAGGAAGCAGGTCGTTTTTGGAGTTCGCGGCGACACTCATTTAGATCTGACAGTTTATGCTTCAAAGCGAGCCCTCCATAGTGGTCAGTATGGCAATTGGGCACCTAACCCGGCTATGATGCTCGCACGCCTTCTGTCTAGCATGAAAGATGAGAATGGACGGGTAACTATCAATGGCTTTTACGATGACGTGATCGCATTAAGTCAGGCTGAAAGGAAAGCACTGGAGGAAGTACCTTCGGTTGACGAAAAAATGAAAAATGAACTGGGAATTTCTGCAGTTGAAATGCCCGGAACGAGTTTGAGTGAAGCGATCAATCTGCCTTCATTGAATATTAACGGAATCCAGAGCGGTAATGTGGGCAAAATGGCAACGAACCAAATCCCGGCTACAGCAAGCGCCGTACTTGACCTCAGACTGGTTCTGGGTAACGATTGGCGAAAACAGCAACAAAAAGTAATAAATCACATCAAGGCCCAGGGTTTTTACATCACCGAAAAAGAGCCGACAGATGAGGAAAGAAAGAATTATGGTAAGATTATTAAAGTAAGCCCTGAAGATGGCTATAATGCCCAGCGAACCACCATGGACCTTCCCATCGTTCAAAAGCTATTGGCAGCTCTTAAAACCACTACACTGGAACAAGTGGTTTTGCAACCCACCATGGGCGGAAGCCTTCCCTTATATTTATTTGAAAAACACCTGAATGCGAAAACAATCACTGTACCTGTTGTTAATCATGATAATAACCAGCATGCCGAAAATGAGAATATTCGAATAGGTAGTTTCTTTGAGGGTATTGAAACAATGGGATCCTTGATGATAATGAAATAATCTCCATATTACCATACCGAAATTTCATCCCCGTGCTCATATCTTCTGATTAATTTTCCGATACCATAAGGAATAAATCTCCGGGTCAATGATAACACTCACCTCAGGAAACATGCATTTTCTCACAGTATTTGTTACAAAAATCAAAAACTGTTTTGTGTATGTTTGATTCAAAGCAATTTGAATTACAAATTATCCTTCAGATCATGAATTCGACTAAATAAATGATCAGTTTAATTAGAACAGACTCCGCCAACAAAGATTTTATCAGGCTGGTTAAAGATCTCGATGCAGACCTTGCTGTGAGAGATGGAGAAGAACATTCATTTTATTCCCAGTTTAATAAAATTGATCTTATCAGGCATGTTATCGTAGTGTACAAAAATAGCATCCCAATTTCCTGTGGAGCAATAAAACAATATGATCCGAAAACAATGGAGATTAAGCGGATGTTCACAAGCCCCGAAAACAGAGGTAAAGGATTTGCCGGGCTGATATTGCTTGAATTAGAGAACTGGGCAAAAGAAATGAACTTTGAAAAATGCATTTTAGAGACCGGAAAAAGACAGGCTGAAGCCATTGGACTTTACAAAAAGAGTGGCTATGATATTATTCCGAATTATGGACAGTACGCTGGAATTGAAAATAGTGTTTGTTTTAAAAAAGATCTGAAATAAAATATAATTGCTAAATATAAAATCCCTTCTGATATGAAACTGAAATTTACCGTCGAATCTCTCAAAAAACCCGCTTTCTATATCCTTTCCTCACTTTTTATTATCAGTATCCTGAGTCTCACTGTGTTTAGAAACCCAGGAGGACTACCGCCATCTGACCCCGATAATGGCGGACTTACGTTCCCTGATGGCTTTGAGGCGGTAGTTGTTGTAGATAGCCTGGGTCCTGCACGTCATCTGGCCGTAAATAACAATGGCGATATTTATGTAAAACTCAGGTTTTCAGACAAGGGTGGTAATGTGGCTATGCGTGATACGGATAATGATGGTAAGGCAGATATTATACAGCACTTCGGCAATTATAAAGATGTAGGTAGCTTGGCTAATGGAATGAGGATTCATAAGGGATATCTTTACTACAGTTCTTCACTGGCCATATATAGAAGTAAACTGACTCCAGGCAAACTGATCCCGGATAGTCCGATGGAAACTGTCCTGACCGATGACCATGGGCATGGCGCACATTGGCATATTACCAAGCCAGTATCATTCGATGATAAAGGTTTTATGTATGTTCCATTCGGGACCCCTTCTAATAACTGTATGGATATGGCAAATACTCCGGGAGGAAAGCCGGGTCAACCGGGAATAAGTCCATGTCCTGAGCTGGTGCAACACGGTGGTATCTGGCGTTTTGATGCAAATAAAATTGGCCTTACACAAAAGGATGGAACATTATTCGCTACCGGATTACGTAGTATTGTGGCTATGGACTGGAATAAAGCAGATAAGAGCCTGTACGTGGTGCAGCATGGCAGGGACAATCTTCATCGTCTCTTTCCGGAGCTTTATACCCCATGGGAAAGTGCCGTACTTCCTTCGGAAGAATTCCTGAAAATTAAGGAAGGCGATGATGCAGGATGGCCATATTATTACTATGATCAGATCCAAAAAAAGAAATTAATGACTCCTGAATATGGAGGCGATGGGAAAAAAGAAGGAAAAGGCAGGGAACTGGCGCAACCATTAATCGGTTTTCCGGGTCATTGGGCGCCAAACGATTTATATTTTTATCAGGGAAATCAGTTTCCTGAACGTTATAAAAATGGGGCATTTATTGCCTTCCATGGGTCGACAAATCGTGCTCCATATCCTCAAGCAGGTTATTTTGTGGCATTCGTCCCATTCAAAAACGGGGCACCTTCAGGCGACTGGGAGGTGTTTGCAGACGGATTTGCCGGAGTGGATCCGATTGTTAATGTCAGGGATGCTAAAATGCGTCCGATGGGTATTGCTGAAGGCCCCGACGGTTCATTATATATCAGTGAAACAGAGAAGGGACGTATCTGGCGGGTAATGTTTAAAGGTAATAAAAAGACCTTTGGAAATGCTCAGCTCGCAACAATGGAAAAACATAAGCTCCTTTCTCATATTCGCACACCTGATAAAGTTAAAGACGATCTGGAAAAAGGAAAAATTAAACCAGAAGCTGCACTTTATAATACCTATTGCTCAGCCTGTCACCAGAATGATGGCAAGGGTGATGGTAACCGCTTTCCCCCATTGGGAGGAACTGAATGGGTAAACGGTGATAAAACGAAGCTTCTAAATGTTGTATTAAAGGGTTTAAACGGAGAAATTGTTGTTAACGGTAAACCGTACAATGGTCTGATGCCTGCACATAATTTCCTGAAAGATGAAGAAGTTGCCAATATTCTGACTTATATCCGTTCCAGTTTTGGGAATAGTGCCAGTGCAGTAAGTGTACAGGAAGTAATTGAATACAGAAGGTCAAATAAGTAAAAATTAATCCGGATTGATGTAACATGAATAGTACCTATATTAGGTTGCATTTTTTATTGAAGTCCTTAAATTAGTTAATTCCTTAAGAGGTATCTTTTTATTAAAAAAAATAAACTTAAATCAAATATTTAAATGAAACGTAGAGACGTAATTAAAGGTCTGACGATGCTGCCATTAGCCGGCGGAATTGTTGGAAGTGCTCAGGCTGCCATCAATGCTGAAGGCACAGGCATGATTGGAATGCTGGGTGGAGAAAATAGTGCTGCAGGGCCAATGAAATTCGGGCCTGAAGTTTACAGATCACTGGGAGTTGAACCGGTAATCAATTGCCGTGGTACATTTACAATCATTGGTGCATCTACTTTAGTTCCTGAGGCTAAAGAAGCGATGTATAATGCACAATCTAATTATGTTCAGCTTGATGAACTGGCAATGGGTGTTGGGAAAAGACTTGCTGAATTGTCGGGTGCTGAATGGGGTGTTGTTTCATGTGGTTGTGCCGGAGGTATGAAAATTACTACCATGGCCGCAGTAACCGGTGGAAATCCTGAAAAACTTGTTCGCATCCCTGATCTTACCGGATTTGAAAAAGACGAGGTAATTATACCGCGCAGATCACGCAATACTTATGATCATGCGATCAGAAATGTGGGTGTAAAAATAATCACTGTAGATACTCAGGAGGAACTGGAAGCTGCTATGAATCCAAGGACAGCGATGATTTACATGATGCCATCAACAAAACCGGGAGATACCGGACCATTGTCTGTACATGCAATCTCAAAAGCTGCCAAACTAAAAGGAATTCCAGTACTTGTTGATGCAGCTGCAGAAGCACTGACCTTAAATCCAAACGTTCACCTTGCTGATGGTGCAACAGTGGTTGCTTACAGCGGTGGAAAAGCCATTCGCGGACCGCAAAGTGCCGGCTTACTATTGGGGGATAAAAAACTTCTTATGGCTGCATGGCAGTCAAGTGCTCCCCACCATGGTGCCGGACGTGACAACAAAGTTGGTAAAGAAGAGCAAATAGGTATGCTTGCGGCAGTTGAAGCATGGACTAAACGGAATCATGCTCAGGAAGAATTAACCTGGACAGGCTATCTGGAAACTATTTCAAAACGCGTTTCAGCGATTAGTGGAGTTACAACAAGTATACGCCAGCCTACAGGTTTGGATAACCGTACTCCAACGCTTACTATTTCGTGGGATCCGGCAAAATTTAATGCCAGCGGACAGGATATGGCGACTTACCTTTCAACAACAAAACCGCGTATTGCCCTAAGTGCAGGCGGTGGTCGCAGAGGTACACCAGCATCTGAAAATTTGACTTCCATTTCAGTAGCAGCATTCATGATGCAACCAGGTGATGATAAAATTGTTGCTGATCGCATTTTCAACGCACTGAGCATGAAGCGTCCTGCAATTCCTGAAATGAAAACTCCTTCAGCTGATCTTAAAGGACGCTGGGATGTGACCATAGAGTATTTCAATGAAGTGAGTAAACATACTTTCAGTATTGAACAACAGGATTCAAACTGGCTTAAAGGGTCTCACAAGAGTGCCTTTACAACCAATGAACTTGAAGGGACAATCGATGGAAATGAAGTGATATTCAGAAGTGCATCAAGAATGCTCGCTGACAATGTTCCATTTACTTTCTCGGGAACTGTTAATGGTGATACAATGTCTGGAAATATTCATCATGGTGAGTATCTGACCTCAAAGTTCACAGCTAAGAAAGTTATTCAGCCTAGCAGCCGCCAGAGGATCAACGTTCCGGTTGGCCCGCCATTATCAAGCTAAATAATTCTATTTTTAAGCAGAAGGCCCCGTAACTAACCGATACGGGGCCTTTGTTTTTATACCTTATTCTTTCTAAGTGAAATCTCCCTAAGCTTTGAATAAAGTTCTTTGGGATTGTAAGGCTTTGACAAATAATCATTCATCCCCGCTTCACGGATTTTATCGCTTAGATTATTTGACACTGATGCTGTTAAGGCAATGATTGGCACATTAGATTTTTCCTTGTCAGACAGTTCACGTATTTTCATCGTGGTTTCATAACCATCAAGTAATGGCATATGAATATCCATTAAGATCAGGTCATAATTATTGGCAGAAACTTTTACCAAAGCTTCATATCCATCTCTGGCAAAATCCGGAATATTACTCCATTTCTGGAAAATCTTTTTAAGCAATAAACTGTTTACCGGATTATCCTCAACCACAAGCACTCTCAAACCATTGAGGTCGAAGATTTGCTCTTTGCCGGTGCTATCATTATCTAATGCCTGGTTATTTCGTTTAAAACTGATATCAAACCAGAATTTCGACCCCTTCCCCTCTTCACTTTCGAGATGTACAGAACTTTCAAATAGAATAAGTAAACGCTTAACTATAGCAAGCCCAAGACCGGTTCCACCATAATTACGTGTTGTACTTGTTGAAGCCTGCGTAAAAGGCTCAAAAATAGATTCCATTTTTTCTGTATTAATGCCAATTCCAGTATCTGTGATCGAAAAACGAACACTGATTTTATCAGCATCATCATCAAGAATCTTTACCTGAATCTTTACACTACCACTTGAAGTAAACTTGATGGCATTACCTGTCAAATTAAATAAAATCTGACTAATACGTGTTGGATCAGTAGAGATTGGGATTTGCTTTAATTCTTCATCTATTTCAAGAACTAGTTCAAGCCCCTTTTCCTTTGCCTGTATCCTCAAACCAGAACAAATATTATGAATTAAAGAATGCAGGTTGACTCCAATCGATTCCAAATATAGTTTTTCAGAACCCAGCTTATTAAAATCCAGAATATCATTAATTAATGTATGAAGACTGGCAGCAGAAAAATTAAGAATTTTAAGATTTTCTTCCTGTTCAGGACTCGTGAGCTCATCACTGAGCAATTCAGCCATCCCAATAACAGAATTTAAAGGTGTTCTTAATTCATGCGACATTGTTGAAAGAAAATCAGACTTCGACTGAGCAGCAATATTTGCTTCATTCACTGCAATCAGGAGTTTTTCATTTAGTAATTCCTTCTCTTTAACATTTCGGATCAATGCCTGATAAAACAAATAATGTCCCAGTATCATTGTGACAAAATTAAGGAAGACCATTATCTCATAAGCAGGTGATCCCAAACCTTCGGTACTGTTGTGAAGATTTTGCAGATCCCCATTTATAATCATGAACATGATGACGGGAATAATCGCCAATATGGAATAAAATACACCAAAACCTCTGTTCAATAAATAAAATCCGCTTAAAATCATCATGAACATAAACTGCATTGCCATTATATTAATGGTTTTTGCAAAGCCAAAAAGCACAAAAATGACGATCACTAAACCCATTAAAATCATGAAATGAGAAATCAGAACTGCATATCTTTTATGGCTCAGTAATAGCTTAGTGAGAAATGTATAGGCTAAAAGTAAGATAAGTGCAAGTTTCAGTTGCGGAAGCTGATTACTATGATAGGCAAAAGGAATAACAATCAATACTTTCAATATTGATAAAATCAGAAAGGTAAACAGGATCTTGACCCGGGATTGCTCAAGAGGATCTGGAATAGTAGATAACAGATTCTTTAATGACCAATTGAAGAATTTAGGTTTTTCAGGCATGATTTTTCAGGTCACTAAAAATACTAATATATGCCAACAATTCTTTTTTTATAAGGCAATTTCTTTCATAATATAGTTCGATTTAGATTAGATTTCGGATTAATTAATCTAAAACATCATCTTTGAATTAAATAATTTAATTAAATGTTTGAAGTCCTGTTTTCAAAAGTTGAAGAGAAAATTAAGCTTAGTGATGTTGAAAAAGATATTTGTAAAAGCCTCTTCAGCCCTAAAAAGCTAAGAAAACGACAATATATTTTACAGCAGGATGATGTCTGTAAAAATCTTATTTTCGTTGAAAAGGGAATATTACGCTCTTACAGTGTGGATAATAAAGGCAATGAACACATCCTGCAATTTGCCCCTGAAGGCTGGTGGATATCAGATGTTTACAGTTTTTTGACTGGTGAAGCAGCAGTATACAATATTGAAGCTATAGAGGATTCTGAACTGCTGCTAATTTCTAAATCTTCGCTGGATGAATTATATGAAAGGGTACCCAAGTTTGAACGCTATTTCAGACTTCTGAGTCAGGCAAATATGGTCGCAACACACCGGCGGTTAACCGCATCATTAAGTGACAGTGCCGACGAAAAATACCTCAGACTCCTTTCTGCATACCCCAATATTGTGGCAAGAGTTCCGCAACATATGATTGCATCCTATTTAGGTATTACACCCGAGACTCTGAGCAGAGTCAGGAAACGTATTGTGTCCTGAGTGCTGAATTAATATATTAAGGTATACCATTCATTAAAAAGAAATGGCTGCCTGATTGATCAGACAGCCATTTTCATGAAAAGATTTATATAACTATTTCGCTGCAAACTCACCATCTGCTTTAATTTCAACTTCATCACTAATCATCGGAGCTTTGAAATTAGGACCAATGTTAAAGTCTGAACGCTTTAATAAACCAGTTAACTGAAAACCTGCAACATTGGTTTTATTCATCGGGTGTACGATAGTACCGCGATAAAGCAGGTTCATACTTACTGCTTTGGTAATTCCATGCATCGTCAGATTGCCACTCAGTGTATATTTATTCTTACCTGCAGGCTTTATTGAAGTGCTTTTGAAAGTAATTTTATCGAACTTCTCAGCATCAAAAAAGTCGGGACTTCTCAGGTGATTGTCTCTCATTTCGATTTCAGTATCAATTGATTTTACATCAGCAGTTAATTCAAAAACTCCATCACTGAAATCTGCTTTTGTTGCAGTAATTGTTGCATCAAAATTCCTGAACAGTCCTTCAACATCCGAAATACCAAGGTGAACCACTGAAAAGGTTAATTTCGAATGTGCTTTGTCTGATTTCCAGCTTGTTTGGGCCTGAACTGTAGCCTGGCTGATTAATGCCAGGAGAGCAATAAAAATTGTTTTCTTCATTTTTGTTTGTTTATGGTTTATAATTAATTTGATTCTAATAATTCATAAGCAGTATGTACAAATCCCAACTGTTTAAGCAATGCTTCAGTTTCATCAAGCGCGTCCTGGTCTCTTCCGGAAATAGAAAATAACATTGGTCCCCCTTTGCTTTCAATAAAACTCAGATTGATTAGCCTGGAATAAGGCAGAAGCGATTCAATATCAATTTGATCATTCAATGAGCCATCTCCTCTTAATTCAGTAATATTCAGAACGATTTTTTTTGTTATGAATTCACGGATAGAGTTAACAAGTTTTAGCTGATTTTCTGCAGGAGAATGTATTACAATAATATCTGCTTCCCAACCTGTCTGAGCCGGGCAATTCAGAACCTGAAAATCTGAATCAGGGTAATCTAAGAACAAAGAAGGACAATCATCGAACTCTTCAGATAGTACTAAAATCCTGAATGGATGTGCTGCAAGCTTTTCAGCAAGGACTGAACCACATGTTCTGTTTACTCCAAATACAGCTATGCTTTTTACCATTCCGACCTAAATTTCTTTGCACAAAATTAGAGCCTGAATAATGTTCAGCCAATGATTTCGAATAAGAAATAGCATTGATTTAAATCAATGAAATGTAGAGAAAAGATTCCCCTGGCAAATAAAAATAGCAAAAAGCCTAGTCGATATAAGCGATACAATCGATCTGAACCAGAATACCCTCTCTGCCCATATGTTCAGGACTACAACCTGTGTAAGAGCGCACTGGCTTAGGGTCAGGAAAGTATTCCCCGTAAACCTCATTAAGCGCCTTAATGTTTTTATTTGGTTCGGCAAGCGACATATGCACCTTTAACACATTTCCCATATTTGTCCCTGCCTTCTCCAGAAGGGTTCTCATATGCTCCAGTGCACTTCTGATCTGCACCTGTATATCACCCGGTTCTTTTCTTCTGTCAGCATACCAGCCGCCAACCCCGGAGATAAATACCAGATGTCCTGACCGGATGCAGGCAGACAAAGGACTTGTGCTTGGATAAGGACTTGGAATCGCTGCCTTCCTGGGGGTCCAGTCTGATCTTTGTACTGATTCAGCTTCAGCACTTTTTATACCTATAGCACCCGCTAAAGGAAGAATAGTAAGGCTTTTTAAAATTTCTCTTCTTTTCATGTAGGAGATGTGAGATATGAGATGTGAGATATTAGATATGAGACATTAGATATAAGATATAAGCTGATTAAAGATAAAATTGAACAGGATTATTTCGCCGCATAAATTATTTATTTTCGATTACAAGGTATTTTATGTTTTTCCTATCAAAGGTGTAGGAAATATGCACTCTTCCATCACTGCTTTGAATGATCGCAGGATAGCTATATTCCTCCTTTTTTCCGTCTTCAAGGAACATTATGTCTTTCCAGTTCTTACCATCCGATGACTGAGCTACATTCAATTTGAACCTGCCATTAAACCATTCCTTACCTGGAATCAGTGGGTTATAAACGATTAGCTGATATCCATTTTTCAATGTTACCGCATCAGTACCTGAATTGGGATTGAGCAATTCCGTGCGCTTCATTTTACTCCAGGTAAGTCCCCTGTCATTTGACCAGGATTCTATCACATTACCCTGCTTGCTTCTGCAAAGGATCTGAAGCCTGCCATCAGAATAAGTCAGTATACTGGGTTGAATTACCCCGAATTCAGTTTCAGGATCAACCGGTATCTTCTGCCACGTTTTACCCTGATCAGTTGATCGTTCGATATGAACTTTCCAGTTTTCCAAAGTTTCAGTACTCGAAGGCGAAAGAATGGTACCATCACCAAGCTGAATCGGTTTGTTTTTTATTGGTCCAAGAATTCCATCAGGTAAGCGAACAGCTTCCGACCATGTTCTCCCCAGGTCTGCAGATGTTTTATACATTCCCCACCATTCACGTGGATTGGGACCAGCCTTATAAAACAAGAAAATCTTATTCTCTGAATTTTTGAAAAGCACAGGATTCCAAAGCGGATAAGTTCCTCCTGCACCAAAATCCCCATTTACAGCTTCAAAAGGAAAAGTCCATTTCCCATTTCGGTTTATTGAAGTCCAGATTTTCACATCCTTGTTGCCTTCATGAGTCCCGGCAAACCAGGCAGCCAAAATCTCTCCTTTTGCGGTTTCCAATAAGGTTGATGCATGACATTGCGCAAATGGTGCATCCTGAAATATCAATTCCTCCTTAACTTTTTTCCATGAACTTTGGGCTGATAATAAATCCGGCAACAGCAGAAATATAAAAAATACAGCTAACCTCAAAATTTTCATCTCAATCTCTTCTATCTGAAATTAAACTCATTAATTAAGATTCCACTCAAAATACATTTTCAAAAACTTACAACCTATAACTTACAACCTAAAACTTTTGGCTTTCTGCTTTAAGCTTTTAGCTTTTAGCTTACCTCCACTTCCTCTCCACCCCCTGCTTCCCAATAAACTCCTGAAACTCTTCCAGCAATTGCTTTCCTTCCCTGACCTTCTGCGGAATTACCTGCTTTTTCAGAGAATAGCTAACTAGTAAGCCAACTGCTTCGCCAATACTCCATTCAACAGGATGTAAACGATAACAGCCATTCGTAATATGGGTAGTTCCAATATTCTTATTGGCAGGCAATAGATTTTCCATACGTACGGGTAATAAAGATCCCAATGGAATCTGAAATGGAAGTGATGCAAAATCGATATAATTGTTTCCCCGGCTGCTTGGATGAAGATCAATATGATAATACCCTATGCCTACACTATCATAAAAATCAGCTGCTTTTTTACCTGCCTCCGCTCCTGCTACCTGAATCCGATTATCCTGACCAACATGCTCTTCCAAAACAGTAAATAAAGCCTTGATGCGTCTTGATTCACGGATATATGGATATTTAGCCATTCCATCTTCAGTTCCCATAATATCCTTTCTCAAGCGAAGTCCGGGCCATCCTTGCTTTCCATCAGGACGCGGAGCTTCAGTTTGTAACCAGTGAAATAAGGATAGACTAAGTTGCTTTGCCCGACCCAGATGATGATCAAACTCTTTTTGGGATACACCTACAAGATTACCCAGTGTATAATCATTCTGAGGCCAGTTAACCGTACATATATCTCCTTTAAATGCTCCAGGAATGAAATTATCCTTTGCCAGGATCCGGCGGTAATTCCATAGGTTAAGGTTTGGGGGCGTCGGACTTCCATCCGGGTTAAATCCAAGTGCTTTCTTCTCGAGTGTTTTGGGATTTGAATAATTCAGATCCAGTAATTTACCAGACCATGCCGGGCTCATTTTCGGTACGAGATTACGCCAGAAATCATATTCTGCCGGTTTTTCAGCAACATTATTAGAACCCGGAACGTAATCCATCGCAAAACATACCGTAAAGGCCTGCTGGTTATCAGGATCGGCCTTTAATGGTGCATGAAGCTCCCGGGTTTCGTTACGGGATTCTGTCCCCATTACAAATTCAGTACCGGTCATCGGGAGTAATTCTCCGGTTTCGGTAGCATCTACAAAATATGATCCACTAAGTAAATAGGAACGTCCTGATCTGAGGCTCTGGACTTTCAAAGCCTTCACCCTATTACCTGAATATTCAGCAGAACGTACCTTATGTTCAATGAGCAAGGTCAGTTTACCCGAACTGATATACGGTGCAAGCATATCGTGAAGAACAGCAAGTGAGACTCTTGGTTCATGGCAAAGCGCCGAAACTACTGCATTACCGGGATTAAGATATTCCCGGGATTTTGCTGCCGCAGTAATCGGGTAATTCCTTTTATAATATTCTCTGACAGCATTTCTGTAATCACGGTAAGACTGGGGTGCACCATGGGTTTCGATCCAGGAATGCTCATCAGGCGGTACACCCTGTGAAGTTAACTGACCACCAATCCAGTCGGTTTCTTCAGTCATAATTACATCCATTCCATTACGCAAAGCGGCTAAAGCGGCTGCGCATCCTCCTATCCCACCACCTGCAATAACTAAAGTTGCACTCAGTTCAATTGCATTTAAATCCTTTTGTAAATTTGAAGCAAATGCACCTGATGGAAATGCCGACAGTGCCCCTGAAGCCAATCCTGTCGCTCCAAGTCCAGTCAGTCCTATAAAATTTCTTCTTTTCATAAACTCTCAGCTTTTGATTTGTAGCCGTTAACACCAAAAAATACGATATATAAATAACAAAGGACAGGAATCATAAATGCCACAGCCCATGTTGAATGATCCTTTACATATCCCTGTGAAAAAGATATAATGGCCCCACCAGCAATTGCAGTTGATAAAATACCGGAGGCTTTGGTGGTATAATTACCCAGACCCTGTACTGAAAGTGAAAAGATAATAGCAAACATAACCGAGTTAAAGAGTCCCACACCTATCATTGACCAGATTGCGAATGTTCCAGAAGTACTGACAGAAAGAACAACCAAAAGTATCGCGGCAGCTGCACAAATAGTCAGAATAAATGAAGGTTTTATTGTTTTAAGCAGATAGGAACCGATCAAACGTCCGGCAAGCATACCTCCCCAGTAATAAGAAACATAAGAATTTGCATCCTCTACACCCACATTTAAGGTGTCAGCGATGTAATTGGTCAAAAAAGTCCCGATTGACACTTCAGCACCAACATAAGCGAATATTGCCCATGCCCCAAAATTCAAATTACGGAATGAAAAAATACTTACTCTTTCTGCAGGACTGGCCTGAAAACTCCCTGCACCGGTACTGATTTTTGGAAGTTTTAAATTATAAACTACCAGAGCAATGCAGATCAGTAATGCAGCAATTCCCAGATAAGGATATTTCACCGCATCACTTGATGTACCCGATTCCTGTAATTTTGACAAGATATAATGTGCACCAAAAATTGGTGCTACTGTTGTCCCGATGGAGCCTACCGCCTGAATGAGTGTTAATCTTGAAGAAGCTGTTTTTGGTGGGCCTAATGCCGTGATATACGGGTTGGAAGCAACCTGTAAAACCACGATCCCGATAGCTAAAACAAATAAAGCCGCCAGAAATAAATAATAAAGATGCATATCTGCGGCAGGATAAAACAATAAAGAACCAATAGCAGCAATCGCAAAACCAAGCACCATCCCATTTTTATACCCTATTTTTTCAACGATCATTCCTGCGGGAAAGGACATGAGTCCATAGGTTAGGAAGAAATAAAACTGCACAAGCGATGAATCGGCATAACTAAGCGTGAATCCCTCTTTAAAAAATGGCACAAGAGTATCATTCAAACAGGTTATAAAGCCATTCATGAAATATAATACTGCCAGGGATATCAGAGCAGGCATATAATTCTGTCCAGAATTCTCCTGATCGGAATTTACGGTGTTATGTAAAGGTATGATTGCCATAATCTATTTTTTTAATTAAGACTTTCTGCTTTAAGCTTTTAGCCTTTAGCTTTAAGCCCAATACTGGTGTTATTTTGAATACTTTGCCTCAATCTTCTCCAAAGTCTTCCAACATTGGTATAATCCCCTTGGAACATGGAAACATCCTTTCCATTTACCACCTTTTAAAGGAAGTAATACTTCCCCTCTTCTGTTCAGATAACCATACCATTCCCCCATATTGGCATCCGGAAAATGCTTCCAGGTATATTGATGTACCTTTTCAAACCAATCCCAGCAACGCTGATCTCCGGTATGATAATATCCCTTCAGAAGAGTAATCAAAGTTTCCATATGTACCCACCAGAGCTTCTGATCCCATTCCAGTTGCTGTGGTGGGTGACCTTTCACATCCATAAAGTATAAAATACCTTCATATTCCTTATCCCAGCCATATTCAAGGATATTAATGCTTATATCTACCGCCTTTTTAATCAATGCCTGATCATTTCTGCGCTCTGCAATATTCATGATGAACCACATGGATTCAAGGCCGTGACCCGGATTAAGCAGACGGCCTTCAAATGAGTCGGAGAAGGAGCCATCCGGTTTCACATTTTCCAGAATAATTCCAAGATCTTTCTGATAAAATACTTCCATTACCGAATGGATACCATCGTTGATTGTCTTTTCAATCAGATCTGGCTCAAGAAGATGCTCCAATTCCAAAACCAGGTTACAAAGGATCATAGGTAATGAAAAACCCTGAAGCGGGCGGGTTCCAGGGAAGGCCTTATTGTACTTTCCTTTCGGATCATCCCGCTTTCTGAGAATATTATTAAAGGTATTGACTGCAAGCTGTGCGTATTCCTCGGTACCGGTGGCTCTGTAAAGTTGCGCAAAGGCCATAGCAGCAAAACAATCTGAAAATATATTGTAAGGCTGGATCAAAGGCTGGCCTTCACGTGTGAGAGAAAAATAGAAGTTACCTTCATTGTCCTTCCCGTGTTTCTTCATGAATTCAGCACCCTGAATCGCAAAATCCAGCCATTCCTTTTTCTGCTCAACCTGATTGTACAGCATACTAAAACACCAAACCTGTCTGAACTGAAGCCAGGCAAATTTATCTGTATCAAAAACCTTCCCTTCCCGGTCGAGACAGGTGAAATAACCTCCAAATTCCTTATCACCGGAATTCTTTAGCCAAAAAGGGATCACATCGTTCAAAAGGTTGTCCTTGTATTTTTCAGCGTAGGCTTTATAATTCATTTGCTTGTGATTATACTAAATTTTGAGGGAAGATATTCAATTCTCTAATTAATAGAAAATAAAGCATAAAACCAATGCTATCCCAATAAAGGGAATGTATTTCAGGATAGAGACCAATAATATTCAAAGCGGAATTCCTGCTTATTGAATTGCGATGATCTATATATAAAGCACATTTTCTTGTAGATGGAATGAGATGAACGAATGCCAAATCTTCTATTTATCGAACAACTCCAGATAGATCAGTGTTAGTGCTGCAACAGACATTAAAACAAAAGCAGTATAGCCAAGAATATTAGACTTTTTATTATTGGTAAACTCGCCCATTACTTCCTTATTATTACCTATGTTCAGGATAATCAATATGAGAACAGGTGCTGTAATTCCATAAAGTATTGCCGACCATAACAATGCCTGAATGGGAGAAATTCCGACATAATTCATCATCAGACCAAGCAAAAGAGAAATAATTGTAATTGAGTAAAATGCTTTTGCCTGATGAAATTTTTTGCTCAGTCCTTTCTCCCATCCAAAAGTTTCGGTAACAATATAAGATAAGCATCCGCACAAAACCGGGATAGCTAATAATCCGGTACCAATTATACCTATGGCGAACAACAGATAAGCTGAATCTCCGGCTAATGGCCTTAGAGCCATAGCTGCCTGCTCAACTGTATCAATTCTATGAATTCCAGCATTGTACAATACTGTTCCTGAAGTAAGTATGATAAAAAACATAATCACATTAGAAAACAACATTCCGAAATCAACATCCTGCTTCAAGTCTCCAAGAATTTTCTTGTCCACAATGATTTTTTTACGTTTAGAATTCATATCCTCTGCTACCATTGTCGCCTGCCAGAAAAACAGATATGGAGAAATCGTTGTCCCCAGAATCGCAACAAGTATTCCTATGAACTCCTTTGTGAATTTTATATCCGGGATTAATGTTCCTTTAAGAATAGCAATCAGATCCTGTTTGTATAAAAAAGGAACAATTAAATAAACCAGAAGTACTCCACAAAGGTATTTGAGAAGGGATGCAAACTTACGATATGGCAAATAAATAAATATGCCCATAAGCATAATAGTAAAGCCTACACTGAAAAACCCGGCATGAACAGATGGAACCAGCAGGTTTCCGACAGCACCCATTCCGGCAATATTTGCACCAATATTCATCACAATGGCAGGAAAGCTGAATAAAAGCATCAGATACAATACGGGCCTGGAATAATGCTCTTTTAAAGTACCTGTCAGCCCTTTGGAAGTAACCATCCCAATCCTTGCACACATTTCCTGTACTGCGGCCATAAGCGGAAAAGTGATTAGTGCAGTCCACAGTGTTGAGAGACCAAATTGTGCACCTGCCTGTGAATAGGTAGCAATACCTGAAGGGTCATCATCACTGGCCCCGGTTATTAATCCGGGTCCAAGTTTCTTCCAGAATCGAATTACTTTATTCCAATTACTCCGTTTAGTCATACCTGTTTACCTTGCTATTCGACTCTTCAATAAATAGACCTATTTTATCATTACACTTAAAATTCATTAATTATCAGTTAAATTAACAGTCTAAAAATGAAATTAAATTGATTAATTATTCCCTTGCCGGGTCATATCGCCATAATTCTGCAGAACGGTGAAAGTATATTCTGCCCATATCATCCATAGCAAGGAGGCTTGCAGACTTTTCTATAAACTCATGATCAAGAGTCTTCGGATCCACCCTGAATAACTGATTGCTGCCTGTACCGTAGATCTTTCCTGAAGGATGCAGTACTAGAAAAGCATCTCTCCATACATGACTCCTCAATACACCTGCCTGATAGATCTGCTTGCTTCTGATCAGCTTTTTGGCTATGGGATCGAACACAAAAAGTGTTCCGCTGGCCATCCCCCAAATATTTCCATCGGGACCTATGATCATACTGGTAATTGCCTTTGCTCCGGGAACAGGGATAAACTCATCCAATTTAATACCCTTCTGTACATCCCAGGCAAAAAGCTTTGCTTCCTGAGTTGATGGCATGATACCGAGCCCGCCCGAGACGGTAGTACCAGCCCATACCAAATGGTTTGCATAAGTCAGGCTGACTATGCTCTGATCTTTCACAAGTACACCATGGGATTGTAGTTTTGCTTCATGGGTATCATAACTAACCAGTGATCCTCCTAACATCCCATATTCAGGTACCATTCCAAAAAATATTTTTCCGCTTTCCTGATCGTTCAAAACGGCAAATGGGCGGCTCTGATCAGCAACCTGACCCAGGAATCTGGGATTAGAGGCTTTAATATCCCATGGTTTACGGCTGTCATATTCATACATGAGTCCCTTAGGATATATCCCGAAATAGATAAACTGATCTTTAACAGTCATACCTTCTGTTTGATGCAAACCCGGATAACTTGTCGTGGTATTTGTTTTGGGATCGTAGGCGGCATGACCGCCTGCCAGATAGCCTCCCGACCAAATACGGCCATCGGGGCCTTTCATAATAGACTGAATAGCAATAGGCTGACCAGGAACGTTCAATTTATTTCTGTCCAGTTTGCCATTATCCAGATCCAGAACCAGGTACTCTGCATCCGAGTTTAAAATAAGTAATTGCCTGTTTATAATCCGGATCGCATTTGCAGAACCCACATTGTCGGCATGTTTAATTGGTGCTTGCTGCGGCAAGCTAATATTACGGCTGTAAAGCCCTGAACGGTAGGTGTAATAAAAACGATTGTTCTGATCCGGCTGACTGACAGCCTTCATATCCATTTCGTCGATCTGATATTCAAATTTTCTGGTTTGAAGATTATATACCAGAGTAAAACTTCCATTGGTGATTAAGGTTAGCATGCGGTCGCCGCCCGGAACTCCTTTTAAAATTTCAAGGCTGTAAACGAACTCCTTATTTTTATACTCATCAGGCAGCATGCTTAATTTTGAACCGGTCTTAGGATCCAGCTCAACCAATCCGGCATGAGAGCCTACACCGGCATAAAGTTTACCGGTTTTCCCATAATAAACTAAACTTCTGACGTAGTTCTCCCCCTGAATCAATGGACCTTTGGCAACATCACTAAAGCCATTTTTCGGGTGGTACCTGAAAACCCTGCATCCGGGATAAGTAGCTCCAAATATCTCCCCATTCTTACCCGCGGCAAGGTTCCAGACTGTTGTTTCTCCGGCTAACACTATCCCCAAATTCTCAACCGTTGTAGTCCCGGGAAAATGCTTGTAAAGTGTTCCTTTCGCCCCCGGAATATACAGCCAGCCATCAGAAGCTAATTCCATGTCCCATGCTCCATCTGTTCCGGGCAGAGGCTGATCCAATATCAATTCCTGATTCTCCGCCTTAAAAGCAACCAGATGGGCAGGGTTTCCTCTAACAACTGTATAAACTAATGCTTTACCCTCCTTATCCTGAATAAAAATACTTCCCTGAATCATCGCCGCCTTAATTTGGGGCCCAAGATTAGTTAATCGTGCATCAGAATTTTGTGCAGATAAAGAAAATGAACAAAATGTAATAATTAAAAGTATGCTAAATGATCTCAATTGGAATAGTGTTTATTTCAGGGGTTATTTATTTAAAGCAATGCGTACCTCTTTAATTAATTCAGGCTTGATCGGAGCAGCATGATTGGAGCCTAAGGAACGTACATAAGTGGTAATATCAATCAAATCCTCATCTTTAAGGAAGGCAAAAGAAGGCATAGAAGTATCATAGCTAACACCATTGATTGTGGCCGGACCACTGGAACCTGTCAATATCTTCTTTATAAATTCTTTAGGACTATTTACTACAACAAGCGAAGTGAGTAAAGAGGGGAATGTACCCTTTACACCCATACCATTATCTTTATGACAGGACGCACAATATTGCTGGTATAAAAGTGCAGATTTCGATCCCGGAGGGATTGAAGAAAGCATATTTTGGGGATTGCCCGGATCTAATTTTGATATTTTTATGATCCTGTCGTCAGAAGGAAGAGGGAAACCTGAAACCGGGTTCCAGTCGCGGTTACTGGTTGCCAGATAAACATCCCCGGCCGGTGATACACATAAATCCCTTATTCTGCCGAATTTATTTTCAAAATAAACCTGTTCGCTAAGAACCTTTTTCCCTTCATTATCCAGTTTCAATACTCTGAAGCTTTTTCCCTTTAGAGTAACCAATAATAGTGAATTCTTTAATGCCGGTATTTTATCATAAGAGTAATAATCAAGACCTGCCGGGGCTATCGTAGGTGTCCATGCTTTAATTGGATCAACAGTGTTATGCAGTCCTTTAAATGTGGTTTCTTCAACACTTTCAGCAAAACCCTGTACTGTTGGCCAACCATAATTTTTAGCCTTAGTAATCAAATTAATCTCATCATCTGTTGCATCACCATGTTCAGAAGTATATAATTGGCCACTTTTTGAGAACACCATGCCCTGAATATTGCGAAAGCCCCATGCCCAAACCGGATTCCCTTTCATAGGATTATCGGAAGCTGCAGATCCATCAATATTCATCCTAAGAATCTTACCATTTGGTGTTTTGGGATTTTGAGAGCCTGTCAAACTAAGGGCATCGCCGGTTGCCCAATACAATAATCCCCCTTGTACAGCTATTCTGGATCCATTATGTCCATTAGCAGCAGGAATTTCCATTAGTATTTTTGGATCATTAAGGGTATCCTTATCCGATTTATATCGTACAAGCCGGATTAAATACTTTTTATCTTTCTGAATTGTATAGCATAAAAAGACATAAGGAAATTTCTTCATATCAGAATGAAGCGCCATTCCAAGTAAACCAGCAGTCCGGGACTGCCATACATCTGTTAATTTTAAAAGTACCTGCTTAATTCCGGTCTGAGGATCAATTTTACTTATTACTCCCCCATGTTCAGCAATCCAGATCTGATTATCGGGCCCCCAGGCAATTTCCAAAGGTACATTCAGGTTGGATGCAATTGTTTTAATTCCATCCCCCTCCTGTTTCTGATAAGATAAGGGGACCTTACCCTTGCTAAGGGTATCCAGACCAATAGAATAAACCAAAACGAACCAGCCAAAAGCTATGAAAAGTATGGTATTCAAATAAAGATATTTCATAAAAAATCTGCTAATCAAGATTTTGTTTTGTTCAGATATAATAAACGGAATTGGATGTCTGATCGTTTTATTAACGCCTGTACCAATTAATCGGAAAAGATATAAAATCTGCTGAAATAAATTTACCTGTTTTTAAAATGATACAGATTCTTAAAGAGAGAGCCCTAGATTTATCTTAAAATCTCCGGTTGTGCTGAATCCTCTCAAAAAAAATACCAGTGATATAAATACTGGAAATTACAATGGCAGAATTTTAATTGATATGAATTCCAAAAGTACTGTTTCCCGTATTATAAAATATTCCATATAAGTTCAAACTCCATTTGAACTAAAAAATCTTCAATCATTTTTCATTACTCCCTGATCAAATCGCTCTAAATCGTTTATAACAATATTTAGACTTACAGAGCACCATTACATGGTCAGTACAATAATTTAAGTAAATAAATAAATTATTAACATTAGATTAACCAATTGATTTAGACTATGAACTTGGCATAGAATGCATTTAAATGCGTACCTTCAGGTGTAATAATTCTTTAAAAAATCATTAGATAAAGTTTATACAAATAATAACAATCAATGACATCAACATGGAAACAAATTACCTCATCATAGCACTGGTATTAGTAGCTGCGGCATTCGTACTATTCCTTCTTATCCGTAAAAACAGGAAAGATCAGAAGGAATTTGAACAGAAAATGAATCAGGAGAGCATAGATCCTGAACATCATAAGGAAGAAAAAATTTAAACTAATCCAACAAGAGAATCAATTAACAAGAGTCTTTTAAAATTAAATTGTAATAAACAGAAATGTTAAGCTCAGGAATTAATTACATCATTTTAACTGAATTTATCTTATGTTTATATGTTCAATTGGCAGCCAAGTTTTAACACATACTATCCTTTATGGATCGTCGTAGTTTTTTATCTGTAAAGGTAAATTCCAAAACTGATTTATCTTTTAAGTCCCGTACCAATACGGGATTATCTGCATTTTCCCCTCCATTTGGCAGACAGGAGATCATCCATTTGTTAAAGCGCACCTTATTTGGTACCAAACAGGCTGACATTAAAATGCTGAGCGGTAAAACTCTTTCTGAAGGGCTGGATATTTTGCTGAATGCTGAGATAATGCCCGCCCCTCCGCTTAATAATTACAACGACACTAATTTTACAGATCCAAACGTCCCTGCAGGTCAAACCTGGGTAAATGCTGTGTTTGACGGGAACGCAAATAGTCGCAGATATACTTCATTTAAGTCGTGGTGGACTGGCCTTATGATCAATCAAGGCACCTCGGTCCACGAAAAAATGATTCTCTTCTGGCATAATCATTTTGCTACAGAAACTCTGGACATTGGGGATGCACGCTATGTTTATAAACATCATATGTTGCTCAGAAAATATGCTTTGGGCAATTTTAAAGAGTTTGTAAAAGAAATAACCATTGATCCTGCTATGTTAAGGTACCTGAATGGGTATCTAAACAATAAAAATTCGCCGGATGAAAACTATGCCCGTGAATTACAGGAACTTTTCACCCTTGGAAAAGGTCCTAAATCAAATTATACCGAAGGGGATGTAAAAGCAGCTGCGCGGGTTTTAACAGGTTATACTGTAAATGCAACAACAATATCGTCCGTATTTGATCCGAACAGACACGATACCGGTATCAAACAATTTTCTTCATTTTATAATAATGCAATAATAACCGGGAAATCTGGTGTAAATGGAGCGGGAGAGACAGATGAGCTAATTAATATGATCTTTCTCCAAAATGAAACAGCCCTTCATATTTGTCGCAGATTATATCGATTCTTTGTCTATTATGAAATCGATGAAGCAACAGAAATTAATGTCATTACACCGATGGCAAACCTCTTCAGGACAAGCAATTATGAGATAAAACCTGTCCTTAAGTTGCTTTTTAGTAGCGAACATTTTTTCGATCCTGTAAACAGAGCTGGTTTGATTAAGAGTCCGGTTGATTTATGTATCGGACTAGCCAGAGAATTCAATATGGTATTCCCGGATACTTCCGACTATGTTAATCAGTATTTTATGCATGATTATATCCGTACACAAGCCTCCAATATGCAGCAAAATATTGGTGATCCACCCAGTGTTTCAGGCTGGTCTGCATATTATCAGGAGCCTCAATTCCACGAATTATGGATCAATGCAGATACACTGCCCAGGAGGAATCAATTCAGTGATGTAATGATCGGTAACGGTTATACAAGAAACGGAAAGAAGATCAATATCGATATTCTGGCATTTGTCAGTTCCTTGTCTGATCCTTCAAATCCCAACACTCTGATCAATGATAGCCTGGAAATACTTTACACTATTGATATAACCCAGCAGGTCAGAGATTTCTTAAAAAGTATTTTATTATCCGGACAAACGTCTGACTCTTACTGGACGGATGCCTGGGTAACATACAAGGCTAATACAAGTAATACCACTAACAGGAATATCGTATTAAATCGCCTGAACTCAATGTTTAAGTATCTCATGAATCTTCCTGAATATCAGTTATCATGAAAAGAAGGGATTTTATACGAAGTACAGCACCTGCAGGAATAGTCTTTCCTGCTCTGATTAATGGCTTCACATTTAAGGCTTTTGCCGAATCTCCTTTAGTCTCGGCACTTACTCAGGCTCCAACAGAAACCGATCACGTATTGGTTATTATTCAACTTAACGGAGGTAATGACGGCTTGAATATGGTTATTCCGATTGACCAGTATGATAATCTTGCCATTGCCCGTTCAAATATCATTCTTCCAAAAAACAAGATACTCAAACTTAACGGAACCAGTTTTACGGGTCTGCATCCCTCTATGACCGGATTGCAAACGCTTTTTAACCAGGAAAAGCTTCAGATCATCCAGTCTGTGGGTTATCCTCAGCCAAACTTCTCCCATTTCAGGGCAACAGATATCTGGCTCAGTGCTTCTGATTCTAACCAGACCATAAACTCAGGCTGGGCAGGGCGTTATCTGAATGAAGAATACTCTAATTACCCGATGGGCTTCCCAAATACAGTTATGCCCGATCCGCTTGCCATACAAATTGGTTCATTTGTCTCACCCGCCATGCAAGGTCCGGCAGTAAATATGGGAATGGCTATTTCAGACCCTGTCAACTTTTACAACCTGATAAATGGAATTCAGGGTAATGCACCAAATACCCGTGGAGGAAAAGAGCTGACCTATATACGTCAGATTGCTCAGCAAACACAGCAGTATGGAAGTGTCATAAAAGCCGCTGCTGCGAAAGTTACCAAGCAGTTTTCAGGATATCCAACAGGAAACAGCCTGGCAGATCAGTTAAAAATTGTTGCCCGATTAATTGCAGGTGGATTAAAAACAAGGATTTACATGGTTAGTCTGGGAGGTTTTGACACCCATGCTCAACAGGTAAATGCAACAGCAAAGGAAACAGGTAATCATGCAAATCTGCTTCAAAAAGTTTCAGAAGGGATAAAAGCCTTCATGGACGATCTCGACTTTTTGAATGCTCAGAAACGCGTCATCGGAATGACCTTTTCTGAATTCGGAAGACGTATCAAATCAAATGGCAGCGGTGGTACAGATCATGGAGCAGCTGCTCCCCTGTTTGTATTCGGACATTATGCCCAGAATGATGTTATTGGAAAAAGTCCGACGATTCCTTTAATTACCAATACCGGAGATAATGTACCGATGCAGTATGATTTCAGATCAATTTATGCTTCCATCCTGCAGCAATGGTTCTGTGTTCCTGAGAGTACACTTGAGAATGTGATGCTCAAAAATTTTCAGAATATTAATGTGATTAAGAAATCAGCGCCATGTATGTCTACAAGCCCTGAAATTATCAATATAAATGCCGGAAAAAATCTGATAAGCAATTACCCGAATCCATTCCAAACCTCAACTACAATTTCCTATGAGAGCTTTGGCGGACATACATTGATTCAGGTATTTAATACCGAAGGGAAACTGATTAAGACTCTGGTAGATATGGAAATTGGAGCTGGAAACCATAAGGTTACATTCGAAAATGAAGGATATTTGCCTGGTGTATATTATGCAAGATTACAGAATAATGCCATTCAGCAGATCAGGACCATGCTATTGGTGCGATAAAAAACACAAATACAAATAACTCATATCACATTTCCACCGGATAAAATTGCCTGAATTTTCATAAATTGCAATGACTGGAACATAATACAGTCACAAATAAACATTACCGAAATTTTAAACATTTAGATCTGATGGAGCTTAGTAACTCAGAATTTTGTCCGGCAAAAAAAACTCCAGATTTAGAAATTAACTACTCCTTGATTCTTAAAGGATTACTTTGTTTCATCACTTTATTTTTTCTGATCACGATCAAAATTTCGGCACAGGAAACCGAAAGTTCAGATGAACTTTTCATTAAGGCCAGAAAACTCGCTTTCGACGACAAGAATTATACAAAAGCAATAGCTTTAACCAAACAGGCCTTGAAACAGAGCCCGGATTATGCAGATATCAGAATATTTTTAGGTCGTTTGTATACATGGACTAACAAACCTGATAGTGCCAGAATTGAATTCAAAAAAGTTCTCGAAAAAAATAAAGGATATGAAGACCTCTACCTCGCTTATGGTTCGCTGGAATACTGGAATAATAATTCTGAGGAGGCATTTAAAATTGTTTCTGAGGGAATAAAATATAATGAAAAATCAGAAAGCCTGCTTTTGCTCGGCGCGAAAATATTTTTAGATCTGCGTAAATTTGATGAGGCGAACATTACTTTAAGACATCTGCTGAAGTTAAATCCAAATTTCACCGAAGCACGTGCACTGGCAGGTTCCATTGGAAATATTGGATCAAAAAATAAAATTGGCTTCAGTTATGACTATGTATATTTCGATAAACAATTCGATGATCCATGGCATTTAGGAAGTATTGATTACAGCCGGCAAACAGGAATTGGTTCCTTGACTGCAAGAGTAAACTTTGCTAACCGCTTTAAGACCAATGGTACGCAATTCGAACTTGATTTCTATCCAAGAATATCTGAAACATTTTATGCCTATGTGAGCGGAGGATATTCTGGCGATGTTGGAGTATTTCCGGAGTACCGTGCAGGATTTTCCCTGTATGCAAATCTGCCTTCAGCATTCGAGGCCGAGGCAGGCTTCAGGATGTTAAGTTTCAGCGACCAGACCTGGATCTACACAGGCTCTGTCGGTAAATACTATAAAAACTTCTGGTTTAATCTGAGAACATACCTTACACCCTCAAACAATTCAATCTCACAATCCCTAGCGTTCAGTACACGATATTATTTTGGAGGAGCCAATGATTATCTGAGTTTTGGAATCGGCACAGGCCTTTCGCCCGATAATCCAAGGAACAACCTCCTTTATAATAATGGCAATAACTATAAGCTTAAGTCAAATAATATTTCTTTAGGATATCGCAAAAGTTTTAAAACAACAAACATCCTTTCCTTTAAAGCCTCCCTCGAAAATCAGGAATATATCAAGGATACAAGGGGAAATCAGTTAGAATTAGGGATTGGATATATGAAACAATTCTAATATGTTCAGAAAGTTCATATACCTTATCATTCTGATTTGTTTAACCCCCTTGATCATGTGGTTCTTTTGGCTTCTGACACCAAAAACCAAACTTGTAGCTGCAATCATAGATAAAACGGTACTGACAAAAGCCGGACAAGAACATAGCTCGCTATATTGGATTTTGAATCAGGAGCGATATTCAAAAACGAGTGAAAAATCATACAAGATTGATCGCGATTATTTTGGATTTTTCCCTCTTGAAGATGAAAAATTTATGCTTAAAGGTCTTGAAAGATTTTCCGACAAACAGATCAATCAATTGAGTTTAGATGCAGATTTGGTTTATTTCACTGATACCTATGGAATCTATAATAATGAGTGGTTTCAGAAAAAAAACATCAATGAACGCTCGGGAATGCTTTATGGTGGTTTGAGCAGCAATGATGTTGCTTTAGCCCGATTGATGAAAGAACGAAAAAAACTAATTATTGCCGAATTTAATACCATTGGTGACCCCACAGATTCAGCTGCCAGAGCAAACTTTGAGAATGAGTTTGCTATCAAATGGACAGGTTGGACAGGGAGATATTTTGAGAGTCTTGACACTCTGGCAAATAAGGAACTTCCCCGCTGGTTAATCAATAATTACAAAAAGCATCACCAAAACCGATGGACATTCAAAAAAGCAGGGATTGCATTTGTAAACAATAATGGCAGAGTTGCAATACTCGAAGATGGCGTTCACCTGAGCAACCCGATGCCACATATTCAAACCAGTTTACAGGGTCAAAAACAGTTTGGTTTACCTACTGATATTAAATATCCATTTTGGTTTGATGTTATTGAATACAATCCAAAGGTTAATCAATCAGCAGCAAATTTTAAGATCAGCATGAATGATCGTGGGTTGGCAGAACTTAAAAGACAGGGGATTCCTGCTGTTTTTCCGGCCATTACTTTTCATAAGGATGACGATTACATCTTTTATTACTTTTCCGGGGATTTTTGTGATAACCCGGTTTCGATCAACTCATCCTATTTTAAAGGGATTAATTATTTAAAATGGATGTTCTATGATGACAGAGATCCAATGGAACGGCATAGTTTCTTCTGGAATTATTACCGTCCACTCATTACCAATATTCTTGAAGAGTATTCAACAAAAAATAAATAAACCTATTTATTTAGGTAGTGTGTAGTTTTTATATAAGCTGTCGGGTATGATTTTTCCACCGTTCGTGATCACAGCATTTCTTTTCTTAAACAGATTAAATTCGTTTAACATTTGATTCCTTTTATCATTATCGTTTAACCTGACTTCATCCATTTGAGAATCTAGCTGGAAGAGATCATTTCCATTCAGATGATTTTCCCCCATCACGAAATCTATAATGTCTGTTTTATTCTGCATCAAAGGTATTTTATGCATATTCCTGAAGTTTCTTCCGGTATCCAAACCCTCACCTATCCAGCTATTTATAGAAGGGACTTTTATTTTATGATTGCTTTTCAAATAAGCAAGAACTGTTGGAGGTAAATCAAAATGGCTAGAAACCGAGGAAAAAACTGCTCTCCTTTTAAGTAATGGGGAATAAACAATCAATGGTACATGATATCTGTCAATTTTCGTACTCATAGGTATTTCCGGCATCCGGTGATCACCGGTAATTATGAAAATGGTATTTTTATAATCGGGACGCTTTTTATATTCACTGAAAAAGGTACTTACCGCATTATCCATATAAAGAATACTTGCATATTGGTCTATGTATTTTCTATAAAGCTGTTTCTTGGAACTATCAAATTTTAACGAATTGATTTGTTTTTCAAATACCTGAGCATATTTCTCAGATTCATTAATGATAAAGGGATTATGTGTCGAAACAGTCAGTATGATACTAAGTTGAGGTTTTATCTTCCGAGTACTTGGCCGGCTGGTAAGGAAATATCTGAAAAGTTCCTTGTCATTATACCCCCAGCTAAAACCATTTATTGAAGGCAACTTCAGAAATCCTGAAGGAAATGTCTTTTCATCTCTGATTTCATCCACATGATTTGCCTGAAGGTACTGCCTCATACGGTCAAAATTTGCATCTCCACCATAGTAGAATGATGTCTGATAGCCATTGAACTTCAGCAGATTCAATAATGATAACTGATCAGGCATCCTTTTAAGATCCAGAAATCCATTTTTTCCAAATGGTAAAGAACCCAATAGAGAAGGTAAGACTGCAAAGGTACGGCCCCCCTGGCTTAACATATTTTTCCACAAAAGACTTTGTTCAGAAAGTGAATCCAGAAAAGGGGTAAAACTACCCAGATATGCGCCGTCATTGGAATAAGCTCTTCCAAGACCTTCAATAAGAATGATCACTATATTTGGCAGACTCTCTTTGGCTTGAAAGAATGGAGATAAAACATCTTGAGAAGCATCTTTATGCAAAAAGGGGTAATTTAACTCATCTACATATTCAAAATTTATTACTCCAGCCTCTTTATCCTCAAAATCCCCAATGTAATTTTCAGCATATATATCAGTTTCAAAATTTTCAGGAAAAAAATGAGCGTACGTTGCCGAGAAAAAATAATCTGATTTGTATAGGATTAAACTATTTTCAAAATCTGATTTAAAATTTGGTCTGCTAACAAGATCCGACGCCCCGAATAAAAGAAATAACAACGACATTACAGGAAGTAAAATGGCTTGAAACCGATTTAATTTGATCCTGTATGAAATAAAATGCAGCACAGCTACAATTGCCGATATAAGTACAATGAAAATACTAACTGATAATATACTTACACCACCGGATGCGCCAAGTGTTTGTTTGATATCCTGGATGGAATAGCTATATAAATCAGCTCCTAAAAGTACAAGAGAGGCATTAAAATACAGCAAAAGCCCTAACTGCACAATAAATAGTAAAACAATTAACACCTGAAGAAATAACCGGGCTAACCGCGCAGATAAGAAATAAATTGCAGTAAAACCGATAAACAGGAAGAAAAGCAATTTCAACCAGTATAAAAAACTCAATACTGTACTCCATACCAAAATTTGGAAGAAGCCTGATTCTAGACCATGAGAAATATTGTTGAAAATATTTTCAAAGACACTGAGCAGGAAGATAAGGATCAGCCAAAGAATGGCAACTCCGGCAAAGGCCTGAGCAGCCTTAAAAAATTTATTCAGAAGTCGTTCTCCTAACTTTTGACTTTCTTCCATGATCAGCTGTTTTTTGCTCCAGACAAACCCGTCCTTGTCATTTCACCCCAGGAAGACTTTTTCTTCAAAAAATCGATATTACCCATTATAGCCGACCAAACTCCAAAAGAGTGTAAAACTACAGGCTCCAAAACAGCGGTTAATAGCAACCGGATCATATCCCGGGGCTCTTTATATTGATTATAGGTTCGAACTTCCATCAGGATTGCAAACACTGAATACAAAAGTCCGAATGAATAAATCATAAACAACAGGGAAAAGAAGTGTCCAAAATTCACCAATCCGAAAATAAAAGATAAAATAAAATAAATTATGCCAAGGAACTCAATTATTGGAGCCAGGAATTCAAAAAAGAACCAGTATGGATAACTTAACATCCCCATTAAATGATACTTAGGATTAAAGAACATCACTTTATGAATCTTTAGAGTTTCTATAGTACCGCGGGTCCATCTATTTCTCTGCCTTCCCAAAATTTTAAAATCTGAAGGTGCTTCCGTCCAGCAAAGCGGATCCGGTATGAAACTTACTCTGTAGGGGAGTTTCATTTCTTCCATATATCGGCGCATTCTTACCACCAGTTCCATGTCCTCACCAACTGTTTTATGATTATAACCACCGCATTTTATCGCAATCTCCTTATCAAATGCTCCAAAAGCACCTGAAATCAACATTAAGCCTCCCAAACGGCTCCAGGCCATCCTGCCGAGCAGAAATGCACGGATGTATTCTAAAGTCTGCATACGTGGCAATAATTGATGAGGCAGATGCACTTTAATCAAGCGTCCGTCAGCAATTTCACAACCATTGGCAATTCTAACCACTCCACCCGTTGCGATCACCCTATGGCTCGCAGACTCAAGAAAAGGTTTCACAAGTTTTAAGATCGCATCCTGTTCAAGGATACAATCCACATCAATGCAAACTATATAATCGTTTTTCGAAACATTAATTCCAACATTAAGCGCATCTGCCTTCCCTCCATTCTCCTTGTCAACTACAATGAGCTTACTGTATATAGGATTCCTGCTCTTATAAACTCCACGAATGGGCTTGGTAGAAAGCCTCTCATCAACAAAATGTGCTGATTTATAAAGTTCATAAGCCTGAATAAGCTTTTGTAAAGTATCATCCTTGCTACCATCATTGATGATAATTACCTCCAGATTGCTGTAATAAATAGAAAGCAGAGAACGGACATTTTCAATAATGTTTGCCCCTTCATTGTAGGCAGGGGCGAGAATGCTAATATGAGGTGCATCGGCAGAATTGGCAAGCAAACGATAATTTGTAAAACTGTTCTTATTCAGATATTTTCTCAGCTCCCCTATCGAAAAAAGTCCGATAAAAATGTAGCCGCTAATCAGAAACACAGAAAACGAGAGAAGAAAAGTTGTAAAGGCTGTAATAATTATGTCAATCCAATTCATGCCGCCTCCTCCAGTATTTGTGCAATAATTTGTGCAAGAGGATATTCCTTAGAAGCTGAATGGGATTGAATAGCCTCAATTCCTGACTGCCCCAATGATGCGAGCGCCTTCGCCGAAGCTATCTTTATTGCAATAACATCATCAGAAAGCAAACTAAGTAAAAACGGAATTTCAGCATCGGTACTGACCGACTCAAGTGCATGCAAAATAGCCAGTTGATTATTAGCGGTCTCAGAGAAATAGATATCAATTAATATTGCTGCAGAATGCTCACTTGGCAGATCTTTTAAAACCTTTATTGCATGCTGTCTGACAATAGGATTGTTATGCCTCAGACAGGCAACAACCTGATCAAAGAGTTCAAACCGATGGTAATTTTTAACCAGCTTTAATGCAAAAAGTACTATTGTGTCATTTTTGGATTCAAGCCAAACTTCAATTCCGGTAAAATTCTCGGTATGTAAGCTGGCCAATTGATCTAATAATTTAATCTGTTGCCATTCAGTAATTGGGTAGCTTGCATTATCAAGAAAACGCAGCCCTTCAAACCCATAAAACTTCAAAATAGCATTTTGAGCTTCAACACGAATTAAACCACGTTCATGATCTACAAATTCAAAAAGCCTTTGCTTGTATTCGTCTAATTCCATTATGCCAATCTGCTGGATGGCGGATGCCATTTTATACCATGAAGAACTGTTGAGCATTTTTAGGATCTGTTTGTCAAATTTAAACTGCCTGAACAGCCTTGTAAGATTCTCGGAGGCAACACCAGACATATTCAGTTTAACTGCAATTAACTTTTGAATCAGAATTTTCCTGAAGTTCTTATTGGATAGGTGTTGGGTCAGCCCTTTAGGTATTTTGATGTCTGTTCTGGAAATTATATCCAATAATTCACCCCTCTGATCACCATCAGTATGATCATCTTCATGAAAAATCACTTTATAGATTACATTATCTGTAAGAGTATTCCATCGGTCCCTTTGCTTTTTTCTGGCTCGCAGAACTCCCTGGTAAACCAGAACGTAAAGAAATAAGACTACAATCAGGAAAGAGAATACTATTCCAAATATGAAAGGAAGGTTAAATCCTGACAAAAAATCGAATTGAATATTTAAATCGGGCAGCCTCAATGGAAATATATTAGACCCTAATTTTTTACGCTATCAGCAAAGCGCCGGATACGCACCGATAATTCATTCGGGCTGAAGGGTTTTGTAATATAATCATCCGCACCAAGCCGAAAAGCTTCCAGAATAACACTTTCCTGGCCCATACCAGATAAAACTATCACTTTTATTTTATCAGGATATTTTTGCTTTACTGAACCCACTATCTCCAAACCTGTAGAATAGGGCATCATGATATCTGTAATTACAAGATCCGGCATATATTGGTCAATCAGATCCAATGCTGCTTTACCATCACGTGCCAAAAAAATTTCATGTCCATCACGCTTTAACCGAAATTCAAGTGTTTTCAACATTAATTCATCGTCTTCAGCAATCAAAATTTTCATTTCAGGCAGATATATTCAGATGCAGATCAATTTTGCTATAAAAAGGCAACAAGTACATTCAAAAATACATTTATTTGAAGATTAAATCCAATTTGAGCCGATTTCATTTTAAAATAAAAAATAAAAATAATTATTGATCTAAGTATATTTACGTACCAAAATCTAATTTAATGATTCAACCATTGCCGCTTAATGAGGCGGAAAGAATGCTTAGTCTTTCAAATCTGGATGTCGATTATAGTATACTAGAGAATGATTTTAAGCATTTGATGAAACTGACATCCAGGATAACAGAGATGGATGTGATCCTGTTAAATCTTATAGATTCCTATACCCAATGGACCATTGCACAGCATGGTATTCAACTATCATCAATGCCAAGAGAGGAATGCGTTTGTCAGTATACGATTGCACAGGATGATTGTTTCGAAATTAAAGACCTTTCTTCTGACCCAAGATTTGAACGGGCCTCTTATGTTAAAGACGAGCCTAAACTGCGCTATTATTATGGTGTACCCTTGGAAATGAGCAATGGTGTAAATATTGGTTCTCTATGCGTAATGAATAGAGAAACCACAACCCTCAGTGCTGATAAAGTTGAACTTTTAAAGATTATAGCAGAAGAAATAGTTTGTAAACTAAAAGATTTTCAAAAAATTAATGAGTTAAAGAATGAACTTTCTGATGCGCTAAAAATGCAGCGAAAAATTGCCCATGACATCAGAAATCCTCTCGCAGGAATCATTGGTATTTCAGACATCCTCATTGAGCCTGATGAAAAACACGATCAGGAAGAAGTGTTACATTGTCTTAAACTGATTAACAACAGCAGTAAATCAATCCTTGAGATTGCAGACAATATCTCCATGGAACTCTTCGAAAAAGGAAGTCAATCACATAGTTTTAACCTTGAAACACTCGGCGAGCGGGTAAGCCAATTGTATTTACCACTGGCAAAAAATAAAAAAGTAAACCTTGAATTTACAATAGATAAGAGTAAGGAACATATTCACTTTTCAAAAAATAAAATCCTTCAGATCATTGGAAGCCCTGTATCAAGTGCCATTAAATTAAGTAAACCCGATGCAACTATCAAGATCAGTCTTGGGCTATCTGTACACTCAGACCGAAATATACTTCAGGTTGAGATCAATAGTAACGCCCCTCTGAACAATACGATTAGCCCCGAGAGCGCAGTTTTAAATTTCACTAAAGAGCTTATTGAAAGTAAAGATGGATCTTTCGACTTTGAGTGTAATGAGACAAACGGACTATCGTATAGATTAAGTATACCTCAGGCAGGTTAAGAGATTTCTTATTTGATTATAATTTCATCTGTCATTAGCCATGGTTTCCGGTCTTTTCGTTTGCGCCAGGCGGGTAATTCAGTCTGATTGATTGCAGTTACTTTTATGTAACGTGCTCTCGCCTTATCCAGATTAAAATTAAATTTTCTGATCGGTGAAGGAACATTTTCAAATGGACCTTCAATAGTCATTGAGGCTGCTTGTTTGTAAATCCTTCCATCATCTGATAATTCAATGTGAATTTCCTTAGGTAAAAACATATAATGTCTGTGATTCTCGAGAAATGACAATTCAATTTTACTGATCAGAGTCTGTGCTTGCATATCAATTTCAACCTTCATATCAGCTTCATTCCATCCAAGCCAGTTATATTGAAAATCTTCAGTACCGCCAATTCCATCCACAAGTGTTCTTGCTCCTTTGCTTACAAATTCAGGAGTACTTTCAGTTAATAACTTTACCGGTTTATTTAATGCCTTATGAATCACAGGACCAGCTTCAAAAATATCCTCCCACTCGGTTTGGTACTGTTGCGGACTTAATCCTGATTCATTTAATTGTGTGATCTTCAATTCTCTGAGTACCTTAAGAAAATGTTGAACCTTCGCTCTGATCTCTTCACGTACCACCCATTTTTTATCCTGCTTTATGAATACTCCATTCTGATCAATTCCAAAGAACCTTGCTTGTTGCAAAACTGCAAAATGCAAGGGCAGTGCAACCATTTGAACCCGTTTTGTCAATTCATCATCCCCTTTAACGAGTGTTTCTGCAGTATCCAGAATATTCAGATATTCAGTAATTAATTTGGGGCTTAGGTAATTTTGATAAGGCATGATCGGGTTATCGTAAATATCCATTCGTCTCCAGGAAGAACGAACATGCTCATGGATCAGGTCTATGTATTGACCAACTAACACTCCGGCATCCCCATAATAGTTATTCAGAAATTCGGCTTTGATTTTATCTGTGTCCGAATCTTTATCCCACAGAACCTTTGATAAAATATAAGTTCTCAGCTCTGCAAGTTCTCCGGGAATCTCAACACTGCCCTGAATGAAGAAACCTTCGGGTTGTTTTTTTGAGAAGTAATCAAAATTAGGTTTCAGTGTATGCAGATTTGGAAAGGGACTAATATAATTTGTGAATTGCACGACATAGTCCCAAATAATGATATTGGAGGTAAGTTTCTCCCATTCATCATATTCCTTTCTAAATCTCTCAGAACGCGGATCGTTATCAAACGGCTTACTGCGATTAATATCGATTGCCGAGAACATGATGTTTACATTCTCCAGTGGCTTCAAACCTAAGGGTGGTTTCCTGGAAAAGTTATAGGCTAGAGTTGAGATGGTTTTGTCCGGAAAGTTTGCAGCAATCTGATTGATAAAAGTTAACAAAGATCCCTGATAACTTTCATATTTATCATTTAAAGCAGAACACTTATCGCACTCGCAAGCTCCTATATCGTCATTCTGGCTAACTGACCAGTATTTTAATTCAGAGGCCTCATTGATTCTTTTGCCCAATTCCTTTATAACTATTTTCAGAACATCAGGATTAGTCAGACATAACTGCATTGCCATTCGCTCCCCATTTACCAAACTGAAATATTCGGGATGTTCATCGAAATACTGCGCAGGAGAAACTAGTTTAAAAAATGAATGTCCCCATAAGCCCCATTTATCTTCTATACGGTTAAGCTTATGCCAGTCGAGATATTCCTGATCAGTTTCTGCATCCCAATAATGCAATGACCTGAAATTAATTTTCGGGTTTTGCAGATCGTTTATTTCGGACAGAATAATAGAACCTTGTTTGGGAATAAGCTTAAATTTGGAGGAATATTTTCTGCAGCCAAGATATTTTTCCAGAAAAGTGTAAACTCCATACAGAGTACCTTTCCCCTTACCTGAGATAAGCAGTTTGTTTGATCTGATAGCTATAAGAAAACCATCACTTTGAATTCTCTCATTTACCTCTGTACGACTGGTATTTCCAATTAAGATCTCAAATTCGGAACCGCGCGCACTATCATCAATTATTGGAATTAAGACCCCCGTAATTTGCTGAAGATAATTCTGCAGGACATTTGCCGCAGATAATTCATAATCCGAAGCACTCTTTGACCTGACAATAGAATATTCAGACCTCCCCTTCTCAACCAGGGTAATGGAAAACGACATCATTGGTATAAAAGAAAATATAAGAACATAGAAAAAGCGAAGATCAATTATAGGAAAACTATGAATTCTCATAATCAAAGGAAAACTTGGCCTCTCAGGATTAAAATATATAAAATAATCATGTTGAATAGCGCGACTGCACTATTGTCTAAACTAGGTTAATAATAGTAATTATGACGAAAATAAGGGTATAATATTAAAAATTAGTGAGAATTAATATTAACTGTTTAAAGCCATTGAGCGGATATCCTCTTTCGTAGTAATCAGCTTCTCTTCATGCAGCTTAAAATGAAATGTTTCAAGCTTATGAAGCAAATATTGGAGCTTCAGTTTCTCTGAATAAGATAAATTTCCAGTTACCATTTTTCCAACATAATTCATATCATCAAACACCTGGTGTAAAAGATCTTTTCCACTATCTGTGATTGATATTCTTTTGGAACGTTTATCTGTCTGATCATCCCA
Organism: Pedobacter sp.; assembly: GCA_036676565.1. GTDB lineage: Bacteria > Bacteroidota > Bacteroidia > Sphingobacteriales > Sphingobacteriaceae > Daejeonella. The sequence goes on along the minus strand of JAKFCP010000021.1, from coordinate 115,127 downwards.
TTGTTTAACAAGTCCGGCCGCAAGTAAGCGACGTATGACCTCGGTACCTGACGTTTTTTCCTGTATATTTCTACTGATAAGTTCGCCTTTACTAAGACTTTCGTGGGTTAATAATATGGCAAGGGCGGTAAAATCTTCCGGACTTTGCAATGGAGTGCCTTCCAGCGTTTTCTTTATATAAGATTTTGCATAGCGGCTCATATAGACAAAAAGACGACCAATTGCATTATCGATTTGATATGCCAGCTCCTGCGTTTCTCCCTCCATTTTGCCAAAACGAACATCTAATGATGTTATGCATGAATCAGAATGCTCCAGTTTATTAATGAGGAAGCCCGAAAAATCACTCAAGCATAATTCTCCTCCTGTATTCTCTTGTTCAAATTCTTCTACAAGATTAAGGAGCTGATGTACCAATTTATAACTTTTCATTTGAGTCTTAAATTCAGTTTTATATCGATAAGATAGCCTCTGCCGCCAACCTACCACTCTTCATGGCAGCGTTAATTGAGCCGTTCATTAAATGATCCCCCCCAATAAAAGTAGAATCACTGATTCGCATTGAAGGAACAAGAATATCATTTGTAACATGCTTATTATCAGGCAATGCGTATAGAATATTATAGGTTTTTAAAAGTTCCCAGTTTACACAGTCAGGGTACCAGAACTTTAGTTCTTCTTTAACCTTCAATTCAAGAGATGCTGGTGCAATAAGTTGTTGCTTATCAGTAAGTGAGACAGAAATCAGCGATTTACCTTCGGGAGCATAATCTGCAGAAACATTACTCATTACGGCAATGTTGTTTACGAGCCTTCCTGAATTTGCATTCAAAGCGATTAAAGCTTTTTGATAGGGTGCCTTATCAGCTGAAAAATACATGCATGTAACCGATTTTTTATTGATGTGAAGTCTTTGAAATGGTGCCGGTATACAGTCAGCCGCTGTTGCGATCAGAATGCTGCCCGCCTTATATGTCTTTCCGGAAGAGGTTCGAGCCTCATTAGCTTCTATACTTAAAACACATTCATTGAAGATCAATTCCTCCGCTGAAAGTCCGGATGCGAGTTGTGCCGGAATCATCCCCATGCCTTTAGCCGGTATTGCAGTATCTGCTTCACTGAACATTTTAAATACGAATTCAAACATTCGGGATGAAGTATCTAATTCTTGTTCCAGATGGATCCCTGACATAAATGGAGCGAAAAAGCCGGAAATTATTTTTTCACTGAAACCTGCATTTCTTAGATATTGTAAAGTGCTTGTTTCCTGTTTTGAAAAAATCTCATCAATACTGATACCAGCGAGCTTTAAACGAAGAAAAAGCAATCTGAATTTGTCTTTCAGGCTGCCGACCGGAGATTTTAGAGTGCGGATTAATGATGATACTTCCCTCAGAGGATCACCAATTTCATCAATTCCGGAATTATTCAGAATGATCGAGCCGGGACTAAAAGAACGGAGATCCAACGCTTTATAATCAAGAAAATGCCTGGCTTCAGGATACGCAGTGAGTAAAACCTGAAATCCCCTGTCAAGTAAATAGCCATCATATTTATCGGTCCTGACTCTCCCACCGGGAGCATCAGAAGCTTCCAGTATTTTTACTTTTCGGCCTGCTGATTTCAATACCCTGGCGGCGGTCAGACCTGAGAGACCTGCACCTATTATTAAGATATCATTTTGGACACTATTCAAAACCTATGTTGAATTTCAGGAAAAGACATTTTAAGTAAACTTTGCATAAGCTAACCTACCGAGATGTTCTGTTGTAAAATAACTATCTAAACCAGTAACAGTTATCGTTCCAGCCTTAAGATGATCTACATAACCATCGCTGGCAACAATTCCATCTTCCATTAAAACGTGAATTATTTCACCAATCAAAATCTTGGTATTGTTCAATGATACATCAATAATTTCACGCATTTCCAATCCAATTTTAATGCTTGCCTGCTCTACAAATGGAGCCTTAAAGGGATCCAGATAAAACTCTTTGAAACCACAAGGTTCAAACTCAGATAAACCTGAAGGGAAACGGGCACTGGTTTGATGAGCCTCTTGAAAATAATCGGGTAGTACATTATTCAAAGTATATTCTTTGGTTTGAATAATATTCTTCAATGAATCATGATCCATACCGTCGGGTCTGAATACCATACCTAACAAAGGAGGATTGGCGCCAATATGAAAAACAGAATTAAACAAACCCAGATTACTCACACCCTCTTTGTTCACCGTTCCCAGCATATGCAGCGATCTATAACCCGGTAAACTATTTATGAAAGTTGTCCGGTAACGCTTCTCCATTGCTGAAATATGACTTTGATTAAAATTCATTTTACATGGTTTTTAAATTTCCCATTCCTCCATCAATTCCCAATACCTGTCCGCTTATCCAGCCACTTTCATCTGATAATAGAAATGAAATGGCTGAGGCAATATCTTCAGGCTTTCCAATTCTACCCAGAGGATGCCTCTTTGCAGACGCTTCACGCTTCTCAGGAGTATTCAATAAATTACCTGCAAGGGAAGTATCGGTTAATGAAGGTGCAACCACATTAACCCTGATATTTTGGGATGCAAACTCTGCTGCAAGTGATAAAGCCAAACTCTCCACCCCACCCTTGGCTGCAGCAATACTTGCATGAAAAGGCATACCTGTTTTTGCGGCGACAGAACTAAGCAGGACAACTGATGCTGAACCTGAATTTCTTAAAGATCGGTAAGAGAGTTGAATGCACCTGACTGCACCGGTTACATTTAATTTATAATCGTTTATAAAATCGTCTTCACTGTAACGACTGAATGGTTTTAAATTGATACTCCCAACGGCATAAACCAATCCATCCAATTTGTCTGGAACTTGTTCAGCCAATAAATCAATGTTCGATAAGACATCAATTGGTATATGAACCAGGCCATCGGGCCAATGTTCAGATTTGGTTCTGGAAGCATTGAAAATCTGAGCCCCCATAGAGGCCAGCATATTGACCAATTCAAGTCCGATGCCTGAACTACCCCCAACAACAAGTATATTTTTACCCCTGAAATTCATCATCCAATATGCTTTAAAAACTCATTTCTGGTCTCGGGAGATAAAAACCGGCCACTGTATTCAGCCGTAATTGTTGAACTATTCATGTCACGGATACCTCTCGAAGATACACAATGATGATGGGCATCAATAACTACAGCCACATCTTCAGTCCCCAAAGCGGTTTTGATCTCATTAGCAATCTGTATAGTAAGCCTCTCCTGAACCTGCGGACGCTGAGAATAATATTGAACAATCCGATTTAGTTTGGACAAACCAATTACTTTACCATTGCTCATATAAGCTATATGTGCTTTTCCCGTTATGGGCACAAAATGATGCTCGCAATTGCTGTAAACGGCAATATTCTTCTCCACAAGCATCTGATTATACTTATAATGGTTATCAAAGAGAGTAACTGAAGGTTTATCGGCAGGGTTCAGACCACTAAAGATCTCCTTCACATACATTTTTGCGACTCTTTTGGGGGTATCTCTTAAACTGTCGTCATTAAGATCTAAGCCAAGGATATTCATGATATGACTAAAATGCTTTTCAATAAGCTGAATTTTAGTTTCATCATCCAGGTCAAATGCGTCCTCACGCATCGGAGTATCTACAGAAGCTGAAATATGATTTTCAGCCATCATACTCAATAAATCCTGCTCTGTTGTATGCAGAATATGATTCGGATTGTTTTTATCCATTGTATAGTTTCGTATTATTTCGGCACAATTATAACAATAACATTCTATTATTATAGATTAGATAAGTCGCCAGAATGTCAAATAATCAAAGAGAAACTAAAACAACAAAAGCCTGAATTCAGGCTTTTAAAAATTGATTACCAAGGTTCGATACAAAAGGGTTACAAGAATCCGGTTAGGATTGGTTCAGATAAGGCTCCTGAGAAACAATAATTTGCTTATTGAAAGCAATACCTGTGTGTATCGGCAAGTTCAGCCCTTTCCTCCGGAGTAGTTCCGGCAAGAAATCGCGTTCTATTTCAAATTACCAACAGCCGGAAGCTACCTCCTCCGGCAAGGTTTATTTTACCTGCAGCCGTATTTCATAGGGAAGGATAGCCCGGCAAAAGGAGCATAGGCAAGGTGAAATAAACCCGGGGGCACCTTTTGCAATACTGAATTTCATGATATCTATTAATTCTCCTGCAAAAATAACAACTGAACACGGGATTGGCAGGATCGAAGAGGCAGAGACCCTGCTTTCTAAAAAAGGAGTAAATTATGTAATCTAATATAGCCAGGCAAAATTTTTATATCGAACTCACGCTGATAAATTTACTTTAAAAGGGATTAAGAAGCATTCATACTAATCATTACTTCAAAGACAGAACCCTCTCCCGGCACAGAACTTATATTTAGTTTTCCATTCAAACCACTGATCAGTTGTTTGATTAATTGTAAACCAAAACCATAACCTTTTTCACCTTGGGTCCCTTTCTCTGACAAAACACTACCCTTGAGTATGGCATCTATCTTCTCCAGGCTCAGACCCTCGCCAGAATCCTGAACCTTAATATTTAAATTATGTTTTGAATTTGAAATATCCATATCTAATCCTACACTTACCTTCCCACCATTTGGAGTAAATTTAATAGCATTCGATATCAGATTCCCGGTAATTTGAAGCAGTTTATTTTTAGGGAATGGTATACCCATGGCCCGCGGAATAATATTTACTTCAAACTGAATATTTTTTGATTTTGCCTGGGGGATATACAACTTTTCAAGCTTATCTTTAAAGGATTGCATATCCATTTCATTTCCTTTTAAAACAAGAGATTTTTCTTTATCAGCACTTAAAATTTCATCTGCAAGTTCAAGTATTGACTTTCCGCTTTTGTGTATAAGGTTAATGAACTCAAGCACCTCATCAATTTTATTTTCCTTGCCCTGCTCGCTGATTATTTCTGTAAGCCCGATGATACCTCCCAGAGGTCCGCGGATATCATGTACAACCTTGTTTTGGGTCGCCTGCACCTCTTTCACCCTATTTCTTAATCCTTCAATTGCTTTATATGCCTTAAGGCGGTTAACAATTTCGTCAGCAATAATCCTTAACAGCTCTTCCTTCTCTGGTGAGAGCGTCTTTACCTCCCTGTCAAGAACACAGAGTGCACCAATATTTAAACCATCAGAAACGAGAGGTACTCCAAAATAATAACGAAGTGAAAGATCATCCTTTACATAAAATTTATCCTTAAAACGGTCATCTTTTGATAAGTCCTCAATTTCAAAGGGTTTTTCATCATACTTAATTGTATACTGACAAACTGAATCCTCACGAGGCATTTGTTCGATATCAAGTCCAAAATTCGATATAGTCCATTGGGTATAAGAATCTATTAAATTGACCAGTGATATAGGAGTACCGGCAACGCTTGCAGCCAGTTTAGCCAAATCCTTGAAGCTATCCTGAAAATTGGAATAATCAAGATTAAAATCAGAAAGATTCAGGATTCTTTCATATTCATTTTCAGGAATAGGTGGATTAATGTTCATAATAATTTAAAGAAATCTGGATCAATTTTAAATTTAAGATGTTGAAGGATTTTCGACTGAAAGCTATTATTTGAAAATTCGGGTTAAAAATATAAAATCATTTTAGATTTGTTTTGTTTTCCATTATGTATGTACCAAAAAAAAACAATGAAAACCAAAACACAACAAATCTGTTTATCCAGGGAAAATCATATATCTTAATATTGCTGAATATTTGATTAATTAACATTTTATTGAAGAATAGAATTTATATGGTATAGAAAATTTACATTCACATTCATTGATAACAATTACCAATTCACCCTTCATGAAAAAAATACTTCTGATTTCAATGTTATTAATCAGTATGCTATCAGCGCGTGCACAAAATGGAAAAGCAATTTCCGTCCAATCCATATACAAAGTGCAGATCGATAAAATTAGCAGCGATAAAAGAATCCAGATGGCTTTTAATATTATTCAGCAGCTTGAACCAACAACAATGAAGGAGCTGATAGAACTTACAGAGATTCCAGCTCCCCCATTTATGGAACAAAAAAGAGCGGAAAGATTCAGGCAAATGCTTCAGAATGCCGGGATTGATTCCATATGGACTGATGAGGCGGGAGATGTTATTGCTTTGAGAAAAGGAAAAGGCAATGGTAAAACGGTTCTCATTGAAGGACATTTAGACACAGTTTTCCCTTTGGATACCGATGTCAAGGTAAAAATGAAGGGGGATACTTTATTTGCTCCCGGAATTGCTGATGACACCAGGGCACTAAGCGTAGTTCTTACGGTTGTTAAAGCGATGAACCAGGCAAAAATCTCCACAGAATCTGATATTTTATTTGCCGGTACCGTTGGTGAGGAAGGATTAGGCGATTTGCGGGGGATCAAACATATTTTCAAACCAGGGAATCAAAAAATCGATTCGCATATTGCTTTAGATGGTGGTGATATTAACGGACTTGTTACTAATGGTTTAGGATCGGTACGTTATAAAATCACATTTAATGGCCCGGGTGGTCATTCATGGAGTGCTTTTGGATTGGCTAATCCACATCATGCAATGGGAAAAGCAATCGACTATTTTAATACTGAAGCAGCAAAGTTTGTAGAAGATGGCCCAAAAACCACCTATAATGTTGGCAGAATTGGAGGTGGAACTTCAGTAAACTCCATTCCATTTGAAACATGGATGGAAGTGGATATGCGCTCGCTGAGTCCGGAAAAGCTGAAAGGAATCGAGCAAATCTTATTAAATCAGGTTAATAAAGCTCTTGATGATTATAATTCAGGTATAAAAAACGGAGAAAAACTGACAGCACAATTTGAAAAAATTGGAGAACGGCCATCCGGCGTTCAAAATGCGGAGATTCCGCTGATACAGAGAGCAATGGCAGCAATTGAATACTTTAAATTGAAACCCTCATTAGGTACAGGATCTACAAACTCCAATACTCCAATTTCGCTTGGGATACCGAGTATTACGATCGGAAGAGGAGGAAAAGGCGGAAACGCTCATTCCCTGGATGAATGGTGGATCAACGAAAATGGAGCCGAGGCAATAAAGTTCACATTATTAACTCTGGTTGCTGAAGCTGGTTTAGTCCAATAATTCAATTTATATACCCACATTGGATTGTAACAGATTTATGCAAAATCTTTTTTTAATCTAATATTATTCTCACATTCATAAAAATTAAAAACGAAAATTATGGCAGGTTTAGGCGGACCGGAAATCATATTGATCATGGTTGTAGTATTATTAATGTTCGGTGGTAAGAAGATTCCCGAAATGATGAGAGGACTGGGAAAAGGCATGAAAGAATTTAAAGATGCCAAGGACGGGTTAAATGAAGATCCTGAAACAAAACAGGTACAGACAATTAAAGAAAGCTAATAAAAAAAGGATCCGAAACGGATCCTTTTTTTATTTAACATATTGCCAGACACTCAGATATACTGATGATCATTTCTTCTTTAATGTCAGTATCTGACCAGCATGATTTTTTGTATCAATTTCAGTGATCACTTTATTGATATAACCGTCTTTATTGATCAAAAAAGTAGTTCTGGTGGTACTGAATACTTTGACACCATTTCTTTCTTTCTCAGTCCAGACACCATACTTTGTCACAATTGACTTATCCGTATCAGCCAAAAGCGAAAAAGGCAAATTGTTTTTTGCGATAAAATCACGGTGAGAAGCCTCATCGTCAATACTAACACCCAGAATGGTATAACCTTCTTTCTTTAACTCTTTAAAGTTATCACGTAAACTACAGGCCTGTGCAGTACATCCGGAGGTATTATCCTTTGGGTAGAAATAAAGTACAAGCTTTTTGCCTTTGAACTGTTTCAGAGAAACCGTTTTTCCGTTCTGATCTTTGGAAACGAAATCAGGTGCTTTATCGCCCGCCTTTAATGTGGTCTGTGCCTGAATAAGCCCCGGAGCCATCATACCCAGAAGCAGCAATATTGAGAATATTGATTTCATATTTTGTTTTTATTGCAAAATACGGATTTTGAAAGATTAGTATTTGTAATTGTTCAGTTACCTACTTTCAGATGTCTGTTGCCGGCTGTCTGTTGTCAGGGAAATTTTGGTTCATGTTACAATAAATTTTTGATGCTCAGACGATTTCCATTCGTAATTCGTAATTAATAATTAGTAACTATAAATCACCACATCCCCCGCTTCCACATCAATTGTACTGGCATAGGCACTTGCAGGAACAATCGACCCATCTTTAAGAACACGCATCAGTGATGGGTTTCCGGAGAGTGTTAAGCTCATTTTTTTGCGGTAATCTGTATTAACAATAACAATAAACTGCCTTCCTCCATTCTCCATAAATGAAACCAGAGCAGTTTTGCCTTCAGTTGCAAAAACCCTTATCGGTGGCGGTAAAACTGACATTCTTTTAGTACCCACAGGTATCGTATTTCCAAAAAATTGAAGGGATTTAACTTTCGCGCCGTAAAACACCCCTGAAAGGCTCTTTATTTCCTGATTCAAAATTTTGATATTATCGTAAACTGTACTTCTTTTTCCTTCAAGCGTGATTGGTCCGCCACGAAAATCTTCTGCAGATGATACTGGAGTCCAATAGGTGAAATACTGGAGACCCTGGGCTCCATAGGCAAGGTTGGTAAACATTTGAACCCGCATAGTTGCCAATGTAGGGTCTTCATGTTTGTTATCAAAGAGGACCGATTGAGCAAATCCCCAGAAAGGCTTATTTACTCTTTTAGCTTCATCTGAAAATATTTCCAGATTCTGATGCCATTTCTCATAGACGCCCTCCGCTGAAGTTAAGGGATAGGAATCAAAAGAAAGAAAATGCAGCGGGACTTCCTTCGCGAATTTATTGACATACTCCCTGTAATCAGCAGTTCCAAGCTGCAATGGAGTAGCATAATTCGGAAAAAGGTTGACATAACAAAAATGCTTCGGATCAACAGCATTCACTCTTTTCGCCCAATTGCCCAGATCTGTAAATGCATCAACGGCGGGTTCGTCCCGTAGAAAATAGCCGGCCAGGGCAGGGTGATTCATAAAACGCTTTACAATCTTCTCTGTCTCATTTTTCAATTCAGGGCAGCTGATTACGATCTTCATGCCAGCCTGATGAGCTGCATCCAATGATTTTTGTACATCCTGCGGGCTTCCAAGAAAAGAGAAACTAATATCAAAGCCTGCTTCCTTCATTTCAAGATATCTGGCTGAAGTAGCCTCTTCAGGAGGGATACTATACCAGCCCAGTATTGGAATATGACCTTTGGATTCGAGTTTCTCTTGCGCAGAAGCGGGCTTTGTCAACAAACCCGGTAAAATGAAAGCTAAAAATATGAGCCTGAATGAGATGCAAAGAATGTTAGTCTTATTCCTTTTAAAACTTTTCTGTATTTGAAGATCTGATGACATAGGTTTGCTTTATTGAAATAATTAAGAAAAGTTTAGGTCTGCTTAATGGTTTCCAAATTAACGCTTAAAATCGCATTGGCTATCCTGAACTATCCTGAAGAAATTTACAAACAAATTTGAATTAAAAAATAACATCCAATACCCAACCTATAATTTATCAATGTTTTAAATAGAATGTCATTGCGAGGAAGCATGATGAAGCAATCTTAGGGCGTTTTGTAACCTTAGTGAAGGGATTGCTTTGCTACACTCGCAATGACAACAGCACTATAATTGCGAGCCTGTCTGCCGGCAGGCAGGGAAGTATGACGAAGCAATCTAATGATAATTAGGAGTAATATTTAGGAGATTGCTTCGCTGCGCTCGCAATGACAAATCTCAGCCCAGGGCTGATCACAATCACAAATCTCCTTTCATTTCTAGTTTAAATTTCATAAAATTTCATTATTCTTAAAACTCAGCGTTTCCAATAAAAAAACAAAACCTGATTTTTTAGCAATAAATTCATCAAATTTATATCTCAGAAATTTATAAAATACCATGGTCTACTCAAGGAAACAGTTTATACAAAACTCAGCCATTCTATTAGCCGCAGCAATGAGTGGTTCTGCTTTTACATCTCTAAAAAATAAGCCACTATTAGCATTTTCAACATTAGGCTGTCCCGACTGGTCCTTTCAGCAAATTGTTGATTTTGCGGCTGCGAACGGTTATTCAGGTTTAGAGATCAGAGGAATAAAACGACAGATGGACCTTACAAAATGTGAGGAGTTCAGCAGTCAGGAGCAGATAAAAGCAACCCTGAGTCTGATGAAAGAGAAAGGTTTAAAGTTTGTAAACCTCGGAGCTTCTGCAAATATGCACTTTCACGAAGGTCCTGAAAAAGAAAAGAGCATTAGCGAAGCAAAAGCATTTATCGATTTGGCACAGAAAATTAACTGCCCCTACGTCAGAGTATTCCCAAATAAATTTCCAAAAGACAGGACAAAAGATCAAACTATCCAAACGGTTGCTGAAAATCTACTAACTCTGGGCAATTATGCCAAAGAGCGAAATGTCAAGGTGTTATTGGAAACACATGGTGATTTCTCAGGCTCGGATGATATCCTTAAAGTCATGAAATCTGCCTCGCATCCTAATATCGCACTGGTATGGGATATTTCTAACATGTGGACCATAACCAAAGAATCTCCTGCTGAAGTGTATAAAAAATTAAAGAAATACATTGTACACACGCATATTAAGGATGCAAAATTAAATGGCGACAAATTACAATATAGCCTTCTCGGACAAGGAGATGTACCAATGTTTGAGGCAATAGATATTCTCTATAAAGATGGATATAAAGGTTATTACAGCTTTGAATGGGAAAAACTATGGCACCCTGAAATTGCGGAGCCTGAGATCGCGATTTCACATTATGCTAAAGCTATGAAGGAGCACTTTGGTAATTGAGAATTGAGAGTTGACAGTTAAAAATGGAAAAATAAACAAATGAGTTTTCCCCAAGGAATGTCCTTTACATAATATCATCCATAATGATTCCTGGAATTCAATTGCATTTACAGTATCAAAAGGCTTAATTCTTAATTTGAAAAAAAGAACGGTATTCTTCCTTCAACTCAATCAAACAGGCCGCACATAAACATCCCTCATAATGTTCACTAACATACTGAACTTCATTCAAGTTCAATTGTATAGTACTGCATTGACACTTACTGAAGGCATTGGCCTTACATTCCATTCTTTTGCCACAACGCTCGCAGGTGATGATTTCATGTTTAATCATTTGCATAAGAATTTTATAGCCGGTATACATTAATTCCCGAATAAATTAATTTCCGGGAAATAATGTATTTCTATGGCCCTTATTTAAGAACCGCAACTGACACAGCCATCTTCCATACTGCAGCTTGCTCCTCCCTCAGGAGATGAGGGTTCAACTCCACTGATGTCATTGTTCTGAACCGGGTCCAGCTTCGGAACTACCGGTTCCAATGTTTTACCTCCCTGCTTTTCAACAGTAAACTGAACCGCCTTTGTTGCCGCCTGGGTACGCAAATAATACATCCCGGTTTTCAAGCCCTTTTTCCAGGCATAAAAATGCATTGAGGTTAATTTTGCGGTAGTAGGATTATCTACAAAAAGATTAAGTGATTGCGACTGGCAGATAAAAGCTCCGCGGTCAGCAGCCATATCTATCAGATTACGCTGTTTAATCTCCCAAACCGTTTTGTATAATTCCCTGACTTCTGCAGGTATTTCTTCAATATGCTGTACAGAACCATTGGCCCTGATGATATTATCTTTCATTGAATTATTCCATAATCCCATGTTAATCAAATCTTTAAGCAGATGCTTGTTCACAATGATAAACTCTCCGCTTAATACCCTGCGGGTATAAATATTAGATGTATAGGGCTCAAAACATTCATTATTCCCTAAAACCTGCGAAGTTGATGCAGTAGGCATCGGAGCGACAAGCAGAGAATTCCGTACCCCAAATTGTTTTACTTCCTCTCTTAACTTTTCCCAGTCATGCCTGTCTGTAGGCTTAACACCCCAGAGATCAAACTGAAACAAACCCTTTGATAATGGAGATCCTTTAAAAGTTTCATATGCTCCCTGCTCCTTTGCCAAATCCTTACTGGCCGTCATTGCCGCAAAATAAATCGTCTCGAATATATTTTTGTTAAGTACGGCAGCCAATCCACTCTCGAATGGCAGACGCATCAGAATGAAAACATCTGCAAGGCCCTGTACTCCCAGTCCGACCGGACGATGACGAAGGTTGGAATTTCGTGCCTCCTCAACCGGATAAAAGTTGTTATCAATGATGCAATTCAGGTTTTTTGTCACCTGATAGGTAATCTCATACAGTTTCCCGAAATCAAACTGCCCCTCAGTAACAAAACGAGGCAGCGCTAGAGATGCAAGGTTACAAACAGCTACTTCATCAGGGCTTGTATATTCCATAATTTCAGTACAAAGGTTACTGCATTTAATGGTACCCAAATTCTGCTGATTACTTTTGCTGTTTGCGGCATCTTTATACAGCAGATATGGGGTACCCGTTTCAATCTGGGCTTCAAGAATAGCAAACCATAATTCCTGGGCCTTAATCGTTTTACGTGCCCTGCCCTCCGACTCATACTGATGATACAGCTCTTCAAACTCCTTCCCAAAACATTCGTGCAATCCCGGTGCCTCATGCGGACAAAAAAGGCTCCATTCCTCATTGGCCTCAACTCTCTTCATAAAAAGATCAGGCACCCAGAGTGCATAGAAAAGATCTCGCGCACGCATTTCTTCTTTACCATGATTCTTTCTCAGGTCCAGAAACTCAAATACATCGGCATGCCAGGGTTCAAGATAAATTGCAAAGGCACCTTTCCTCTTCCCACCTCCCTGATCTACATAACGGGCTGTATCATTAAACACTTTCAGCATCGGAACAATTCCATTGCTGGTACCATTCGTACCGCCTATATAAGTCCCCGTAGCCCTGACATTATGTATTGCCAGACCTATTCCGCCTGCACTCTGCGAAATACGAGCTGTCTGCTTCAGCGTATCGTAAATACCATCAATGCTATCATCCTTCATAGCCAGAAGAAAACAGGATGACATCTGAGGTTTAGGTGTTCCAGCATTGAATAAAGTTGGTGTAGCATGGGTAAACCAACGCTCAGTCATCAGATTATAGGTATTTATAACACTCTCAAGATCATTCTTGTGGATTCCGATCGCCACACGCATATACATATGCTGTGGGCGTTCTATAACTTTTCCATCAATCCGAAGCAAATATGATTTTTCAAGCGTTTTAAAACCGAAATAATCAAAACCAAAATCCCGGTCGTATATAATAGAACTATCCAGTAGATCAGCATTTTTTTTAATTATTTCAATCACATCATCTGCTATCAATGGCATTTTACGGCCACTATGTGCATCTGAATAATTATAAAGATTCAACATAGTTTCAGAAAACGATTTAGTGGTATTCTTATGCAGGTTGCTAACAGCAATACGGCTGGCAAGCAAGGCATAATCGGGATGCTTTGTGGTGAGTGAAGCAGATGTTTCTGCAGCCAGATTATCCAATTCGGTAGTACTTACCCCATCATAAAGTCCCTCAATTACTTTTTTTGCAACATCAATGCTATCTACCAGCGGGCTCAGACCGTAGGATAGTTTCTGGATGCGGGCGGTAATTTTATCGAACTTGACGCTCTCTTTTCTTCCGTTTCTTTTAATTACAAACATGATTCTTTTATGATTGATTATTCTTGTCAGATATTTTAGATGTTAATCAGAGTGTGGTTAATCGCAAAATTGAATTTCCACTCTCAACTTTGTGTCTCCTTAAAAATCCTCTTCCAATGAGAAATTATTAGATTCTTTGCTGCCAGAAAGCACTCCCGCTTTCTGATAGTCACCAACCCTCTTTTCAAAGAAATTAGTTTTCCCCTGAAGAGAAATCATTTCCATAAAGTCAAAAGGGTTTGATGCGTGATAAATCTTCGGACAGCCCAGTTCATCAGCCCAGCGATCGGCTACAAATTCAATGTATTGTTTCATCAGTTTGGCATTCATACCGATAAGTTCAACAGGCAAGGCCTCGCTTATGAACTCCTTTTCAATCTCCACCGCATCCCGGATAATACTCAGAACCTGTTCTTCTGAAAGTTTGTTGGATAGCATTCGGTAAAGCATACAAGCGAATTCGCAATGAAGTCCCTCGTCACGACTGATCAGCTCATTGCTAAAAGTGAGGCCAGGCATCAAGCCCCGTTTTTTCAACCAGAATATGGAACAGAAACTGCCACTAAAAAAAATTCCTTCTACTGCTGCAAAAGCAACAAGACGTTCGGCAAAACTGCCATTTTCTATCCAGCGAAGAGCCCACTCTGCCTTTTTATTCACTGCCGGGACCGTATCAATTGCATGAAAGAGATGGTCCTTTTCTACGGGATTGCTGATATAAGTATCGATCAGAAGGGCATAAGTTTCAGAATGGATATTTTCCATCATAATCTGAAAACCATAAAAACATCTTGCTTCCGGAATCTGGACTTCCCTCATAAAATTGACAGCCAGATTCTCATTCACGATACCATCACTGGCTGCAAAAAAAGCCAGGACATGGGATATGAAATGTTTTTCACCGGAATTCAGATTATTCCAGTCCTTGAGATCACCAGATAAATCGATTTCTTCGGCAGTCCAGAAACTGGCTTCATGCTTTTTATACATCTCCCAGATTGCGGGATAATTAATTGGAAGGATCACGAAGCGATCCTTGTTCTCTTTTAATAGAATTTCTTCCTGTTGCATATACTTTTGTTTTTTGTGTAAACAAGAATTGACAAAAGGCAACAAACCCTGAAAAAAAAGAGAAAGAGCTTTCGCCAAAACTTTAGTCGTGAAAGTTTTGAACAAAACTATTTCGGCAGGTGTCTGGCTTTCCATTTTATTGGATTACAGTTGCACGTCAGCCCGCGATTTTCACACGGTTCCCTTTTAATCATCCGCCAGAGCGAATGAACCAGAATAGATATGACAAAGAACTAGAAAACGAAAGTAGATAATAAATCAGCCTGGCAGATGATCTAGTTTTAAACAAGCATTCAGTTTTCAACAGATCGTAGTTTTATCCTTGGGAATAAAAAACAGAATTAAAATATAAGAATTTGACCTATTTTTAATTAAACAAACAATTTCAATTCAGATTTTCTTCAATCGATATTCATATTGAGCAGGAAGAAATAGCATTATTGCTCCCGAACAATGAAAAAAGAAAAGAACCAAATTTCCAGAAGAGCACTTTTCAAAGGTGCTGCTCATGCAGGATTAGCTTCTGTTTTAATTCCTTTTGGGGCTGCATCAGCCGGCACAAAAGAAATCCTGAATGAAAATGAACAACTCAAACGTAATAACATCTCCATAGATCCTTCAATTCTAAATGCAGAGGCGAAGATCCTCACACCATCTGTTATTTATGCATCCGAAGGAGTTGAAACCAATATTTATTTCGACAATGTGATCTTTTCAAATCTTCCGAATGATCTTTTAGCGATTGATATTACCTGTCCAAAGGGCAGACAATATGATAAATTCTGGAGAATTAGTCCGCAGGCTGCTGATACAGGAACAAATGAATTTAAGATAGAAGTAAGCTTTGCGGGTAAAATAATTGCTTCAAAAACTTCGGAACTGATCATCACTGTCAAGAATAAAGGTGCAGGATCTTCAATAAAGGTTCTCTGCATTGGCGACAGTACAACTGCCGGGGGGCAATATATCAGCATTATCAATACTGATTACCAGGCGATGGCAAGTCCATCAATGACATTTCTTGGAAGCCGTGGAAATACACCCAATAAACACGAAGGCAGAGGAGGATGGAAATTCAGTCAGTACGCAGGAGATGGTGGTCAAAGTACCTGGCAATTCAGTCTGAGCGGACTTGCAGAAAGCCCCGGTATTGGTTCAGTTTATTCAGATGGTAAGTCGGAATTTACTGTTTCTGAAATTTACCTGACAGCTGGAACTGGATATATAGCCGCCAGAAGAAGCAAGGGTATGGATAATCCATCTGCAGTTGGAAGGCTCACCAGAATTTCAGGCAACGGCGATACCTTAATTTCATATACTAATTCGGTGATGACGGCCGCTAACCCTCTCTGGAATCTTAAAACTCAGCGTCTTGATTTTAAAAAATATTTGGGTGACCGGGGATACACCATGACAGCAGACGATCTGATTACTGTGCATCTGGGAATCAACGATGTTTTTCTTGATGTCTCAGAGTCAAAGTTAGAAAGTATTAAAGCCGATTTTGACAAAATGTTAAGCGAATTCAGAGCAGTTATACCCCGGATCAATATCGGACTTTGCATTACCATTCCACCTTCAATCTCACAGGATGCATTTGCTGTGAATTATGCATCAGGTCAAACTTTAAGAAGGTATATTGAAAACTACAAGAAACTGGTTGAATTCCTGCTTGGCAATTACGATACCCAGGAAATGAGGAATTCAAGGTTATATTGTATTGGCTTTAATCATTGCATAGACAGAACCAATAATTTTCAGAAAACTACAATGAAAGCCAATTCAAGAAGTACGCAAATCATTGAAACCTGGGGCAATGGGGTACATCCGGACAACACGGGTTATTACCAGATGGGAGATGCTTTATATACTTTTATAAAGAGTTTAGTTTCTTAAGAAGATAGCATAAAAAAGGCGCCAAAATTCAGAAGGCGCCTTTTCAGAAATTATTACACAATATTATCTGCCTGCCGGACTTGGTCCTGCTGGCTGTGAAATTCCATCCAGATCATAAACAACATTACCTGCTCTGATAGTCATCTCAGTTTGAAATCTTTCTTTTCCGGGAAACTTTCCTCCTCTTACAGGCCATCCATAATCACCTTTATTAATTCTGAAGATGGCTATGTCAGCTACAGATCCCTGAGATAAATTTCCAAGTTCCTCACGCTTTATTGCCTGTGCCGGATGCCAGGTACTTGCAGCAATTACTTCTTTTAAAGGCATCCCGGTAGCCATAAATAATCCCATTATGTTTTCCATACTTTTCATCGGGCCATTCATACTTCCGGTATGCAAATCGGTGCTGATGGTATTTGGATAAAATCCTGCCTTAACAGCCGGAACACCCTGATTATAAAGGTAACTTGCCCCTCCAAAACCAACATCAAAGATCACTCCCTTTTCTCTTGCTTTATAAACAAAAGGCTTCACTTTACCGTTCATATCAACAATAGATTCCCTGCCATTAGGATCATTTGATCCATTGCCGCCGAAAGCATGGGTATAAATATCACCTTTGCGAAATTTCACGTTAAATAAGGAATCCAATGGAAGAAAAGGGTCTGCAGAACCGAAATCGACCATAATTGGGATATTGGCTAGTCTACCCGCTTCCAGTGTACGGTCGGTTGGTACCCAGGTCCGTCCTGAAAAGTGTGCCAGTTTAACCCCAACGATATCCTTTGGATATTTCATAGCCATTTCAGCTGTTTTCTGTGGATCCATCTCATCAATATTGTTTTCTCCTGCGCCATCCATTCCGGTACCGACAATGTTCAGCATTGCCAGAACACGGGTTTGGGATGCGTCAATGGTACGCTTTTTATAGAGCTCAAAATCTCTCCATCCGGTACAACCGGCATCCACAACAGTAGTTACCCCGGTACGGAAAGTAAATCCATCGGCTGGTAAAGCAGTTGGTGCATTTTTCAGATAGCTTCCATCATGTCCCCAAAAGAAATGGACATGAATATCGATTAAACCCGGAGTTACATATAAACCTTTAGCATCAATTATTTTATCAGCCAGGTCGGGATTGATACTCTTAGCAATCAATGCTATCTTTCCTTCAGAGGCAGGAACAGCCGGACGTGCTGGTATTGCCGGACGTGCCGGGCGTCCGTTTGCTGCAGGACGTTCAGGCATTGCAGGGCGGGCTGCCATTCCTCTTCTTCCGGCAGTGAAGGCAATGTCCATAATCTCATTGATATTATTCTTTGGATCGATAACATGTCCACCTTTAATAATATAGGCATAAGGTTTCCCTGATGATGTTCCGGCTGGTTGTGCATTAGCCCTGATGCCGAAAATTACCAAAACGGTAAATAGTAAAAACTTTGTTCTCATTTTATTTTTATTTAATTCTTGAAATATAGAAAAATACCCTGATGATATAGGTCACTTCAATGAATACCCCGTTTCGTAAAACCAGGTATATTCTAATTTCAATTTGGTTTTTAAGGACTAAAGATTAAAATATTTGCCAAAATCAAATCCAGAGGGCGTTTAAAACTGATTGTCCTGTAAAATCGGAGAATGCAGCTAATCTTACATGCAATTGTAACAATACCATTATTTAATTTTTTTGGCTCTGGGAACAATCTGGTAAACCATCTGAAACTAAAATTTTTAACATAAAACAGGTTAAATCAAGGCTTAAAGCAGGTCTGAATAATTATATTGCATTTAAATTCTAAATTATGGACGAACACAATAAGCACCAACCCGATAGCTATCGGGTGGCCCATAGCGATCTTATCCAGCTCAAACGCTGGAATACACCGACAATTTATAATGGCTGGGAACAGATTACCAAACAAAATCGGGCAAAAGATGCATTCAATCTTGAAGAAACCCGCGACTTTATGCCTCAGATGGGGCCGATGGTAGGTTATGCAATTACTTTGGTTATTGAACCAAGTAATCCTCAGCATAAGATTTCAAATCCCAATGCGTACATGGAATACCTGCAATATATTGCTCATACTCCGGGACCAAAAATTGTGGTAGTACAAGACCTGGATAAATCAAGTATTGTTGGCTCTTTCTGGGGTGAAGTAAATAGCAATGTCCATAAATCACTTGGCTGTGTAGGTACTATTACTGATGGTGCTATACGCGATCTGGATGAAATGACGAATGCCGGATTTAAAGCACTGGCAAAAAGGCTATGCGTAGGGCATGCTTATGTGAGCTGCGTCAGGTGGAATTGTGAAGTAGAGGTGTTTGGAAGAAAAGTACAATCAGGCGACCTGATTCATGCGGATAAACATGGTTTTATAGTCATTGCACCTGAGGAACAGAGTAACTTACTGGAAGCAGCACGATTTATGGATGCCAATGAATGTAATACCATAATTCCTGCAGCACGCGATTCAGCAGGACGTACTATGGATGAAATTTTAGAAAGTATTCATCATAGCAGGAAGCAGTTCAATGAAAACATAAAACAAAAGTTTCAGCGGGAAGGAGAGTTTTAAGAAGAAAGCATAAAACTGAAAGCGTAAAGCCAAAAGCTGATAGCTATACAGTACCCTTAGATCAATATTTCATATCTGGAGTGCATAGTTTAAAAGCTTGACTCTCAAAGATAATATATCCCAGACACCGTATAGCTCATACCTCCTACCTCAGACCTCAGACTTCATACCTCATTCACTCCAGCCCTAATTTACCTTAATCATCCCTTTCATGATCCTCCAATGCCCCGGAAAAGTACAGATAAATGGATATTCACCCTTCTTGTCGGGTGCTTTAAAATCAAGTCTGAAGGTACCGCCAGTAGGAACCAGTGGACTTGAATAAAGTACTTCCGGGATAGCAGGAACAAAATTCTTCTCGTAAGCATCTTTCCTGCTTGCCATCGCATCTGCAGCTTTTCCAACAATCTCAGTTGAACCGGGTTTTATGATAACGACATTATGAGGCATCTCATCAGGATTCTTAAAAATAAGGGAAATTAAACTGCCTGCTTTAATGTTAATAAGAAGCTTATCATAGGCCATTTTGCCGCTTAAAGTTGATAACTGGATGACGGTTCTTCCTTTAATTTCAGTTCCTACCGACTCTGATGCACCGGATAAAGTATTCAATGTTTTTCTGAAATCCGAAACCGCCTTCACATCTGCAAAATCATTATAGAATTTCTCTGACAAAGGTTTTCTCGTGTAAATTGCCGCATCAGGGTCCTTTTTAAAATAGCCCGGCATGGTTAATACTTCTTGAGAAGAAAGTGGCTGCAGCAGCAATTTTGCCTTCTCTGGCTCATTGGCAAGAAAGCTTTTATCTTTCTTAATCTTATCCATCCAGACTGGCTGCAGATGTTTAAAACTCTCCTTTAGTGCATAAACGATATAATCATCCATTGGCATTTCTGAAGCATCGAGTAAAGCCATCAGACTGGCCTCATTCCTGAAATGACTCAAGGATACAATTGCCTCCAATCGTACTCTTGGAGAGGGATCTTTAGACATTGATACTAGTCTTTCCTGAGCGTTTTTCAGATCATCCTTCCAGTAAAACAATACTCTGGTTGCTGCAGCCCTGATATTGGCATCCTTAGCTTTTAATAAGTTTATTAATAAAACCTCGTTTGTATGATGCAATCTCTGGTACATCCATAATGCTTCCAATTGGTATTGCTCATAATTCTTATCAGCCTTGTTTAGTTTTTGAATCCAATTTGGCAAGGCTGCTAAAACTTCCTGCTCAGGAAACTCTGTCAGTTGAATTCTGGCGCGGTATCTTGTTCTGTCTTCGTATTCCTTTAATTGATCAAGTAACTGATCGATCTTAAGCCGACTCATATCCAAAGGCTTCAGCAATTCTTTGCCTGTGTAAGTAATACGCCAGATCCTGCCATGGGTTTTATCCCGATCAGGATCGCGCAAGGCCCTCTCTCCATGGTTGATGACCAGATTGAACCAATCTGCTAAATATAGGGCTCCATCCGGTCCGAACTGAAGATCAACGGGTCTGAACTGAGGATCTTTGGATTGCAGAATCGGTTCCTGCTCCTTACCTATCAGACCACTCCCCGCTTCAGACAAAGAATGATTTGTGATCCCCTGAAAACCAAGAAATGTATTAAAAAGCACATTGCCCTGATAATTATCCGGAAAATTCCTGCTTGACACAATTTCCATCCCGCAGGTTTTGGGCTTAATCTTAAGGGTTAGCATATCTTTCATTTCGACATGCTTTATTGGATAATCGGTCGCAACAGTAAGCGGAGGAGCAAAATAATTCATCCCTGTTGAGGTATCTCCGATCAGATGTGTACCATTTCGTGTGAAGACATTTCCCCATGGGTTGGCATAAGGATATGAAACATAAGGTTCCAGTTTCATAGTTATCGGATCATATCTCCAGGTTTCACCATAAGCAGATCGCTGAGGTCCATAAGGTGTTTCTACCTGAGTATGAAGAAAAGTACCCATATGCATATACAATGCACCATCCTGACCCCAGGTAAGTGCTGAAATTGAATGATGTACATCCTCGGTACCAAAACCATGAAGAATAATTTCTTTCACATCAGCCTTTCCATCGCCATTGGTATCTTTTAAAAACATCAGGTTTGGCGGCTGAGAAACATACACTCCACCGTTCCCTAATTCAAATCCCAGGGGCATGTAAAGGCTGTCTGCGAATACGGTATGCTTGTCTGCTTTTCCATCACCATTTGTATCCTCCAGAATGATAATTTTATCATTTGGCGGACTTCCGGGATAGTATTGCAGATATGATGGCAGAGTTGATACCCATAATCGCCCTTTAGGATCGAAGGTAATCTTAACCGGTTTTTCAATTGGAAAGTCCTTTTCAGAAGCAAAGAGCTCAACTTTAAAGCTCTCCTGAACTACAAATTGCTCTTCCAATGGGGCATTCTGAGGCTTTTTAGCGATTATCTCCTGTTTATCATTAATCAGATGCCTGACTTTCTTAGTATTGATACCGGAACTCTTTATAGTACCCGTCCAAACCATACTGTCAAGGCTTAAAACCAATTGATCTAATTTCATTAATTCCGTTGGGAAAGAAATAGGGCCACCTGCCGGTTGTACCCAGGGCTCTTTCCTGCTTCCATTGATATATTCGGCATTTACAGCTCTGAATTTGTAAAAGAACTGTTGATTTTTATGATCTATAACCCACTTTAATCCGGTATAATCAGGCTCATCTTTCCATTTATCGAATTTGAAATTCAATTTATCAGCCATTAATTCACTAATAGCTTTATATCCTTTATCATTCAGATGTATCCCATTAATTGTGATAGAATCGGCAGCATTTGCTAAATCACGGCTTGGCTTGTAAAGGTCAATGAATGGTATCTCCAGTTGTTTTGCAACTTCGGCCATACCAACTGTATATAATTCAAGATTGGCATTATGCTCTTTAGGATCGGGTAAATTACCGCCCAGCTTTTCATGGGCAATTGGTGAAATAAGAATGATTTTGGGTGCTGATGTTGAATTATATTTCTGTTGTTTGAGATGGAGAAGAAATCCTGAAAGTCGATGTTTAAAATTTGCAAGACTATCCGGTCCCTTAAAAGCCTCATTCAGTCCGAAACATGCAAAAATAATATCTGCTTTTTGGAGTGTCAGATGCTCATCCAGTGTACCAAAATTGTAGGGTCTCGGTTGCAGACCGACTTCATCGGCGCTCCAGCCCATATTCCGGACGGTGAGGTTTAAATCAGGGAAGCTCTTGTATAATAGTGCTTCGAAATAGTTAAAATTTTGAAGACGTTCTGCAAAGGTATTTCCAATAATCACAATTCGCTGCCCTTTTTTGGGCTGAAAGTCAATAGTTTTATTGCTCCATGCTGTAAGAAAAGCACTGACTATCAGGGGTAAGACTATAAGTAGCAGGATTCTATAATGTTTCATAATTTATAAGCTTATCAAAAATTTCTTCTCTTGCCAATTAATGTCCTTATTCTTGGTTCCTTGATCCTGGTTCAATCAAATTCCTATCCTTCATCCAATTAACTGTTCTCCCGAACCATTCTTCAAAAACAGGCTTCTTTAAGAATCCATGTTCTCCTTCAGAATAAATATGAAGTTCTGCATTGATCTTATTCTTACGCAATGCATAATAGAATCTGAAACTATTTTCGGGAGAAACTACAGTATCATCCGCCGTATGCACCAGAAAAGTTTGAGGAGTTGATTGATTTACATGAAGTTCATTGGAGAAAAAGTTAATCTTTTCGACTAATGGTGTCTTTCCTAAAAGATTATTACGACTGCCGATATGACCAATTTCATCTGTAAAGCTGATAACAGGATTAACAAGAACCATAAAATCGGGTCGAAGATCTGTATTTTCAGGATTTTCAATAATGCGGGTATTATAATGAGTACCTGCACTCGAGGCAAGGTGCCCCCCGGCAGAAAATCCCATTATCCCGATTTTTTTTGCATCAACATTCCATTTACCGGCGTTCTGACGCACTGTTTTTAAAGCTTGTAAAGCATCCTGCAAAGGTCCAATTGATTTATCTTCCATAATTCTATCGTCCGGAAGTCGGTATTTGAGGACAAAAGCCGTTACCCCTAATTTTGTAAAGGCCCTGGCCACATCACTACCTTCACGTTTAGTGAGTAATCCGCCATAGCCTCCTCCCGGGCAAATAATTACAGCCGTGCCATTAGATTGGTTCTTTAAAGGCAGAAAAATACTTAAAGTTGGAACAGATACTTTTCTGCTTACAGTATCAACTAAAGCATTTGCAGTTATCTGCTCCTCATTGGCACTTAATTTGGAGTTGGGAATTTTTCCGGGATAAAGAGGAAAGGCTTGTTGGGCGTTGGAAAGCTGATATGATAGGACCAGATTCAAGATCAGTATTAGCCAGTTTTTATAATTCATTATTGATCAATTAATTGTACCTATTGATCAATTTTAATCAAATACATTTTAGGAACAAAATATATTCTTCAAGGTATATTTCTTTAAGTCGCAATTACCTCAAAAATTTCGGTATGTACTCATTTAATGATGAAGAACGGGCAGCCTTTTTAGCTACGGAAGATCCCGACACTTTGTTAGCTGAAAAGTATCGCGTTACCTATTTTGTATAGAATTTAAATAAAAATATTTCTCTTTTAAATGATACGACATAATCGAAAGTAATACCCACGGTCCATATTCCTACTAATCTGGCTTAAATCCGAGTAACTACGGATCAATCAATACCCCTTATGTAGGTAGTGTTTCCGACTGAATTCAGAACAGAATATCTTCGGATAATCCAATAAAATCACGTAAATACGGAATAGACTTGTTTATGAAATAGCATCAGTAATTATTGAAAAACTGTCTGAACTGTGATTCTTGTGATTAAATGATTCGTATGATTCAATCGTAAAAATATCGCAATGGAAATCATAGCAATCAAATCTTCACCATTTGTTACTGATTCAAGTCATCAGGCTCCTCTCCCTGATAGCTGGCAAGGAGAACCTCCTTTTCAATCAATTTCTCCAGCAACTTTGCTTGATTGGCAGCTCGTACATAATTATGCCCCGGGTATTTAGCTCCATAGTAAATATCATTGTTGAGATGATCTGTAAGAAACCTCAATGCCTGCATGTAGATCATAAACTTGCCAGAGTAGAAGAAATATTTACTTTCTGATGGTGTAAGTTCATTTTTCATTTCCTGGCAGTATCCTTTTACTATGGCTTTATAAAATTCATCTCGAATAGCTATGAGAGAAAAATCTTTCTCTTCCTCTGTTGTGGGTGACAGATAGGTTCGCATCATATCTCCGACATCACTAATAAAATACCCAGGCATTACTGTGTCTAAATCAATTACACATATTGCTTTTTCATTTTCGTTGAAAAGAACGTTACTTATTTTAGTGTCATGGTGAGTAACTCGCTTTTTGAATTCAGTGTCGCGCGTTATTCTTTCATATTCTGATATGATATCTGTATAGGATAAAAGAGTTTGCACCAAACATCTTGCCTCTCTTAGTCGACTCTTGTTCCCATTATCAATTGAGGTAAGAAATTGTTTATATCGCAAAGAGATGTCATGAAAAAACGGAATGGTTATAGTTAAATTGACAGAATCCATTCCTGCAAGCAGCCTGGTAAATTTACCAAACTGACGAGCGGCCTCATACGCTTGATTTGGAGTCTCAACAGCATTCTTTGAATGTGAACCAGCAACAAATGGATAAATTCTAAAAAAACCTTCCCCCTCCTCATAAATCATCTGTTTCCCGTTTTCGGAAGTAATTGGCCCTACGAATGTATAGTCCGGATGCTGTTCCTTCAAATAGCAAGCAATTAAACTTACATTATTTGCTATGTCTTCCGGTTGATTAAAGACAGTGTCATTAATTCTTTGAAGAATGTATTCTCTTTCGGGTGTAGTAACTTTCCATGTACTATTAATTAGGCCACTACCAAATACTTGTACTTCAACAGATTCCTCTTTTAACCCGTATTCATTAAGTATAGATTGGTATAAATTACTACAAGCTTGAATAGTCATGTTAATTGGTGGTTTTTGGAAAGAAAAGGATGGGTTTATCAGTTATTTGAATCAATTAAGGCTGGATTCGAACGGGAAAAGAGGCTTTCGACGATGGATATATTCGAAACTTGTCATGTCACACTGGGTTACACCTGGAGTATTAACCTGGTATATTGTTGGACATACTGGGCTGTATGCTGCTACAGGTGCAATTACACCTTTTGCAATTATAACGTCAAAGTCGGAGGGGGTAATGCCAAAATTCGTAAGTTGTTTGAGGCTAAATGGTGCAATCCGAATGGAAACAAGCATTATCATATTATTATTCTGTGTAATCCCAATCACAACCTTACCCATATTATAGGTAACTTGCCCTCCATGACGTGGCAAATCCTCTTCAAATTGACCGTTATGAATTTCAAGTAAAGTGAACTCCGGAGTATTAAAATTGGCACCTTGCTGATTAGTTCCGAATTGCAAAGGAAATCTATCCCCTTTTTTGTACGAGGAAGCAATAGCAACAGCCTCAGGATCGTAAATACATATAAAAGAATTATAGCGACCGTCATTCTCTAATGCTTCCAATAAGTGTGTACTATTCCCTGATGAACCAGCTCCGATATTATCACCCATATCTAATAGCAAAACAGGTTTTAAATCATTTGCCATTTTATCCAAATAGAATTGAATCTCTTTCTTATCACCCAGATAAAAGTTCCTTTTATTTATTAGATAACTATTCAGTTTCTGGGCTATATCGACCCCAATATCTTGATTATCATCCGTGACGATAATGAACGAAGTTCCCATCTCATCAACATCAGCGTAAGGGAATCCAAGCATCACGCTAATAGATAAAACACTTGGGTGTTCTTTAAAAGTTGATACAAAACGATAGAGATCAGCACAGGGTTCAGCCGAGGTATTCTGCTGCTCAATGCTAATTGCAAGTTGAGTTTGTTTTAACACCTGAGTTGGATAAATCCTTTTATTAAGCGTGTCTAGTAACAAGTTGGCTGCGGTTATTCCCGTAGCCCGTTGATCAACATGTGGATTCGTTTGATAACTAACCAGAGCATTTGTACTGTTAATCATCATTTGACTCGCATTAGCATGGGGATCAAGTGTGCCGATGATGGGTACTTCTGACCCGAGTTTATTTCTTACCATTGATAGCCAATGACCATCCATATCCCGAAAGTCCTCAGATACTGCTGCTCCGTGGGCAATGACTAAACACCCGTCAATTGGCAAAACTCTGTTCAACTCCTGCATCAACATTGCTGTTAGAGTGCTGTATGTTGTTGCTGAGACCATTCCGCCTGGCGTTGCTTCTGCGAACATTATTGGTACGATCTCGATTTCCTGATGCTCTAAAACGCTTAGCATACCTCCTATCTCATGAAAGGCATTTTTATATTCTTCGAGAATGGCAGCTCCTTTTAACAAGTGACCATTTTCAAAATCTATTAGTGTAGTCCTTTTATCTATAAAAGTATTAGACTCATGATAAATGCCCAAGACTGCCACTCTTTTCAGTGTGCTTTTGGGAGTAATCGTATAGTTATTAGAAGAATCAGAAGTCATGCAATCAATAGCTTATCGTAATAAATTTATCGTGTTAACAAACATATATATTACATATTAATATAGCAAGTCTATGAGTTAATATGTCGTACTTATTTATTAACTTTACTGTGAATAACAAAATAAATCTGAACAATGAGCATTAAAAGAAGAGAATTTTTAAAACTTACTAGACTTGCTGGACTGGGAGTAGCAGGAACTGGAATCCTTAATGGCATTGCAAAAGGGGACGAAAAATTAAGTACTACTGAACTACCCCGGTAATTTCAGAAAAAGCGTTTTAATATTTCGGGATATTGCGCCCCAATTCAATATATCTTTTTAGATGAAGCCCTTCGAGCTCACTAAAACACTCAATATCTAGTTGACGCGAATCTTTCCTCTTCTTGTTCCATACAATATTTGCAAACTGGCCATGATCTGGAACACAGGCTTTTATCTCACCTTCAGATGCCCCCATCTGCCCAAACATAAAAAATGGCCCCTATGGGGGGCTCCGTCACTGATATTAAATGGCATCTGTTCAAGCGTAAACCTGAAATTTAAAGGACTAATTCTACTAGCCATACGGATAAAACTGGCAATAGCCCCTACCCATAGATCAATTTCTACCGAACATGTTGGATTTTTAAGTTGCCTTATTTTTTCAGAACCCGGCAAGAAATTAGTTTGTGTCAAATTCAAATTGCTTTTAATACTATACGAGCCTTATTGATAGCCAAATCGACCTCGAGATCCTGATTATCATCAGTAACGAATTTTAAATTTAACTATACTAGCACTTGTCAGTTTGGTTTCTGTCCAAATTGAATCGAACCTAAATAACCCATTATGAGGATCTTAATTGTAATTTAGTTTAATCGTTTAAATCCCTCATGACATACCGGACCCTCCAATAACTTATATACTTCTTGCCCTTGCTCACATTGCTGTATAAGAGCAAAAACCTTCCCTATCTCTTTAAAATAGTCTTACATTATTTCTTTGGTGTGAGTAATGCTAACATATATGCTTGTTCCTGCCAAATAACCATTTTTAAGCATTTCCTGTGTACGAAGCGTTTTGTAAGCTAAAGCATTAATCGAGTTAAATGGTTTCCAAGTTGGGGTAATTTAGGAAGCCGGAAATCTTCATAAAAAAACTCTATATAATTCATTTATGTTCTATTTTATAATATTTGAGTTATACATCTTTACAACCAAAGCTAATAGAGAGGACAAAGATTTGTTTTTTTATTTTAAGTGTTTTAACAAAATATCAAGATTTAAGTTCTTTATCTTTTAAAATTATTTCCCTAATTCCCAGATGTATCAGGAATGAAATGACTAAAACAATGCCGCCAAAGATGGATATAATCATTCTTCCACTATCGCTCATTGATGAAAGAAAAAACAAACCAATCGCACACACAACCAAACTTACAATTATAACTCTTCCAGGGAACGTGTCGAATGCGCTTGGAGCTTCATCAGCCTCTAAAACTTCAATTGAAGAGATACGTAATTTTTCTACAACTTGCCACCCTTTATCAGTATCCTTTTTACCGAATCTTTCGATTACTATGAGCATTAAAATAGGAAATAGAACTCCCACTAAAATATCAATATCCTTACTTTGGATAGAAAGACCGAAGCGAAGAAAGCCACCAAGAGTAAAACTTGTTAAGGTGACAATGCACATTTCTTTTAAACCGATGCGGCGACTAAACATTCCCCACAACGTGGGAGCTAACAAAGGTAACACCATTAAAGAGTTGATGGAGATTATTACTTCTTCGGCTCCACCCATGCTTGGAACAAGTAAAGCAACCATAATTAAGACCAATCCGAGTATTGCGGTTAAAATGCGTCCCGCTCTAATCAAGACTCTTCCTGATGCCACCGGGTTTAGTAACGGACGATAAAAGTCGTTAGTTAGAACACCTGCAAAGACATTCAGTTGCGAACTTACCGTACTTGCGGTGGCAGAGAACATTGCTGCAAACATAAGTCCTAAAACACCAACAGGCAAAACAGATTTAGCAGCCAAAATATATGCTTGCTCCGGATTAACATCAGGGTTTATCCCTCTGAAAATTAGCGGTGGTAAAAACCATAAAACTGGTGTTACCAAGTACATAATCCCAAAAATGTAGGCAGATTTTTTAGCATCGGAAGGGGATTTAACTGCTAAGTAACGCTGAACAAAAGCCCATTCTGCTCCAATCATAAAAAAATTAATGGTAACCCATCCCATTAAGAATAACCATCCATAGTCATTCGATGTAGGAGAAAAGAAATTTTCCGGAAGATTAACCATTAATTCACCAAAGTCATCAACTTTATCTATCATCAAGACAGCAACTAGGAAGACGACTAATGTCAGCAAGATAAATTGAACAACATCCGTCATGATAACAGCCCATAATCCCCCTATCATTGTATACACAATAACGATAGATCCAAAAAATATAACAGCCCATGTAAGGGATAGGTTTCCAGTGGCAGAATTCCTAAAGAAGTTTCCCTCCTCCAAAGGGATCAAAGCTACCAAGATAATTGCTAGTGCATACAATGAAACAGCTACTGATAACATCTTTTTTAGTATCAATGTCCAGGTGTAAAAATGGAGTCCAACTTTTCCGAATCGTAAATTTATATATTCTGCGGGCGTGGTTACACCGAGTTGATTCCATTTACCTGCGACAAAATACCCTGCCAATAAAGAAGCGATCCCATAACACATATTAATAGTTATCGCTACAAATCCCATTTTGTATGCAATACCTCCCCAAACGACAAAAGTACCTGCCGAAAACATTGTCATAAAACCACTGATTCCACTAGCCCACCAAGGTGCTTGTCTCCCTGCAGCAAACATATCTTTTTGATTAGAAGTTCGTTTGGCAGATATGAAAGCAATGGCAAAAAGTCCTATTGTATATATTACTATTGTATAATAATCAAACCTTTCCATATATTATATTTTATATATTATGGTTAATTATATTAATCACCAATTAACAATCTGTGTTATATAGAACTGCTCTAATTCCCCTACGTGTACCGTATAGCTGACCTTTTAGCGAACCGGAGTTTGTTTGTCTTTGTATATCAATGCCGATGATTTTATTTTCCTGGCTCACAGTAAAACATTTTCTTCTTGTAAATCTTTTAACATCAAGTCTAAATCTTGGTGAGCTTGCGCATCTAACTTTGGTAAAGGAGTCCTGACATGCAATGCATCTACGATACCTCTTTTTTTGAGGATATATTTCGTAAGTTCCATTCGATATATCATTTGTGCCATCAAGATCGGAAGACTCATACGATACAAATTTCTCGCTTGTTTTGCCTCCCCATTTTGATGTGCATTGTAAATGGCTACATGCAAATCAATGATTTCAGCTGCCGGAAATGCGCCTAAAGAACCTCGGTTTAGCTCATCAATTATAAATCGTGCACCAGCACCACCAAAAACTCCCAATAAATGCGGCATCTCATGATTCAACAAAGCTGTAATCGTCGGGCCTGAAGGGAGGGTTTCCTCCTTGAGATATTTAATAGCTGAATTATCTTTTGATACAGCAATTAATTCTTCAGCATTCAGACCCGCTCCACTGGGAGCAGGAGAATTTTGAAGGACAATTACTCCGCCAGGTAATGCCGCAGCGACATCCTGAAAGAATGCCTTGTGTTTTTCAGTATCCTTTTCAAATTCTTTCGGAGCCATGAGCATGAAATGGTTAATACCAAATTTCATCACCTCCCTACCCAAAAGTATAGATTCGTCTTTACTGGAGGCACCAATTCCGGCTACAATTGGAAATCGGCCATCAACTTCCGAAACAAGTAATTCTATCAATTCAATCCGTTCGTCGGATGTCAAATAATTATATTCGCTTGCCAATCCCGGGAAAACAATGCCATGCGCTCCGGCAGCAATTACGAACTGAATAACTTTTTTCTGTGCGTCCTTATCGATTTGGTTATCTTCAGTGAAACAGGTGGGTATTGCAGGTAAAATTCCTTTTAACATAATTTATTTTTTTAAAGATCATTTATTAAAATCGGCCCTTTTTCGAAGCCATTATTTTTTCATGGGATGATAGTGTTACTTTGTCCTTGGGCCATATAATTTTCCAATAGATAGATCGATTACACCCTCTTTTACCTTAAAACTTTGTGTTATATCGAATTTGAAAAAAAATTGGTAGTATGGCCACCCTAAAACCATGCAAACTTATTCAGCTCTTTTTTATTATCCCAGATTTTGAGTTACAACGCATCTCAGTGCCTATTCCAAAAACAGAGAAGTATCGGTCTGGTGATTCTTGTGAATAGGCACCGGGCTACGTCGTTTTAAAGACTTCCATATACTTAAGAAAATTAAAAAGTTTAATAATTGACATAATAATCTTGCCTAATCGTTGCCTCCTTGTTACTGCAACATGAGATATTAATTCCCTTCTGTCACAGCTCTTATCAGCCGAAGCCAGTTTAGTCCCATAACCTTATCGATACGGGATTGTGAATAGCCATGTGCTTTCAACGCTTTATACATTTCAGGATAATCACTTGCATCTTTCATTTCCTTTGGAAGCGCAACGCCCCCGTCAAAGTCTGATCCAAATGCAATATGATCTTCCCCAACCAGACGGATTCCATAATCCACCACTTTTGCGAGTTGATCCACACCCATTTTATGATCTTCAGGTATTACTCCGCGATATACATATGGCAGGCGCTTGGCAACCTCCTGGTCTGCATCTTCTATTGTCAAAAATGGCTTATCCGGCGCTACAGCACGTGTGTCAGATTGCGGCCTAGAATTTTCCCATTTATAATATTTAGGATCATTAAAGTAGCTCCCGAACTGAAGGCCAATTACTCCGCCTTTGGCAGCTATTTCCTTAGCTGCTTCATCAGAGATATTTCTCTTAATGTCAACAATCCCCCGAAAACCACCATGAGTGTATGCTATCGGGTGACTACTGGTGTTAGCGGCTTGTATAATTGCTTGCGATGAGGCGTGGGCTACATTAATTACCATACCGAGTCTGTTCATCTCTTCAATTATCTTTCGGCCTTTGTCATTAATGCCATCCCATAACCGCTTATCAGAACATGCATCAATAAAAGAATTGGTTCTGTTGTGAGCTGTGAGTTGAACTGACCTCAACCCCAAACGATAAAGGGCTCTCAGCAGTAGCAAATCCCCCTCCATATCGAAACCTCCTTCAAGGTCCAGAAATGCCGCTATCTTTCCGCGACTATTAATCTCCACAATTTCGGAAGCATTTCGTGCGAGTTCGATGGTGGTATTGTTCTTCTGTATCTGATCCAGTGCCAGCTCCACAACCCGAAATGTGTTCTTTACCTCAAAGTGTCCCGGGTAATAAGGCTCGGGTGTATATACAGAGAAAAACATGGCATTTATTTTTCCTTCCTTCATCCTTGGTAAATCTACCAGACCGTCAGAATATCGTTGCCCTATGTCAAGGCCTTCTATAAGCTGCCGGGACATTACATGTATGTGTCCATCCATTACAAAAGCAGGCTGACGAAGGGATCCGGAAGGGCTCAAGGATTCAAGCGGTCCATTTCCCGATAAAGGCACATTCGATACTGGTTTTGTTCCAAACACACTTTCGGCTATTGGTAAAACAGCCAGCCCTTTAATTAATTCCCTACGTTTCATCCGCTTTTATTTTTAAAAAATTGAAAGGTCACTAAATCATCTCCTTCTTTAAACTCATTCCATCAACCAATTTTTTATCTATTGAATATAAAATATTTACTTTTCGTCTCACTTTCCGTTAATAAACTCATACCCTTTCGGTGGCCAGAGGTCTATGCTTCGCTCTGTTGGCGGCCATGGATTTGTAGGTCTATAATACTCATACCCCTCCGCAGAATAACTTATGTTTAAAAATGGCGTTTCCTTTAATTTACCTCCCTCATTGAGTGATCGGATTCCCATATCAATGATGCAACTGGTGAACAGGCTTCGCTCAAAAGGCACCGGTAACTTACCCGTATCAACGAAACTCTCAATATTTAAACACAGATAGCTCGTGTGGTATCGCCCAATGCTTGCATCAAGTAAAAATTCTGTGGACACAGTTTTACCGTCAGCCTGGGCAGCATAAGCAAAGCCCGCCCTATTTTCTAACCCATCTGGCCTGATAGGTTGTGTAAGTCCATTTAACATTAGAATTGCGCCCTTTGTACCATCATTGTATTGCACTTTTACCGCGTATGGCATTTTAACTAAATCACGTAGCGAACCGGGAAGCTTTAATGAAATTCTATCATGCGCTGCTTCAACTAGTTTCCAGGATATTTCGCCCGAATCCATTGCAGCCCACACATCATTGCCTTTCAGCGTCTGCACGCTGGCAACACCCGTTTCACCACCAGCCCTGCGTTCAAGCATCAACTGGAGCACTTCTGTTACATGGAAGCCCCACCCATCAAGAGTACCAGGTCCTATTGCCACAGCTTCAGTAATCTTTGTACCCAAAGGATGCTCCAGATCAGGAACACGCGAGGTATATGTCAGAGATGAACCTGTCATCATTGGAACATTTAATTCTTTTGCCCGATCATAAATCCATTTGCTGTCAAGCCAGCTATAGGACAGGGCCTTGTCTGAATAGACCGGAACTGACTTATTGGAAGCATCAAATACTCTGAAAATCTGTTCTAAAGTATTCATGCGGGGATACATTTTTTCCCCTAAACGATTGTAGGCATAATCGCCATGCTCCCCAAAGTACACGACAGCATCAACAGCCAGTTTATCTCCTCCCAGCGTTAATGCCTCAGCAATAGTGGGATAAACAGTGGCGCCATTCATTTTGGCAATCTGAACACCGATATCATTGGCTCCTATTTGAGCAATATACATTGATGCTATCTTTATCTTCGGAGGAACTATCCTCTGATCCTGATCCATCGGGATTCCCAAAAAAAGTTTAGTACCTATCGAATCAGCATGCGACAATTTAAAATAGACATTGCAAATAAAAGCAACTGTTTTCAGTCCATCAGGGCTGGTTAATTCCCCGGCAGCTTCATCGAGAATAAAAGGATCATTACCCTTACTTCCAAAACTCAATCCGGGAACAAGTGTTAAGCCGGCTACAGCCAGTGCCGACTTTTTGATAAAGTCTCTGCGACGATTACTTTTTCCTAATTTCATCATACTTTTTTAAAAATTTATTTACTGAGATTCAGGAGTTTATAACCCCATATTTATTAGCTTGCTATAAAATATCATAGCAGGTCGCATTCCTAAACAAACATGACACAAATCAGGCGGATCATAATGAACAAATCCACATATCAGATAATTTGGATCTGCCGTCATAGATGATCCACCGCGTAGGATTACATTCAAATTTCGACATCGTCACGGTCAGATTAACCACGTATTCTGCGTTGCCCCATTGAACCTGAACCAATTTGTAATATTCTATTTTTCGGGGGATCAATATTCATAATTGTGTGTTTTTTAGATTTTTTATTTTACATAAATATGTCCTACATATATACAATATAAACGTAATAATTAAAAAATTATAAAACAATCTTTTTTATAAAAATATAAGGAAGAATTAGTGTATTGAGCTCAATGCAAAATATCGTTTATTTGGTCGACTTTCTAAGTCTTTCAGATTTAGAGCGATATCAAGAATACCACTAAAGTTTAAACACTAGGCCAGGTTGTAGTTTAAAACAGCTAGCGAAAAAAGTAATGAACGAGTATAGAATAATATTTAATATGTAATACTTATTTATTATTTTTACTCGTATCATAAAATCCAAATAAAACAATGAGCACTAAAAGAAGAGAATTTTTAAAACTTACCGGACTTGCTGGACTTGGAGTAGCAGGAACTGGAATCCTTAATGGCTTCGCAAAAGGGGACGAAAAATCAAGTACTGCTGAACTACCCCAACAATTTCAAAAAAAGCGTTTTAACATGTCGGGATATTGCGCCCCAAAACTCGATACTGTAAGGGTGGGATTCATTGGTCTCGGTCGCCGGGGGCCAGGGCATGCCATAGAAATCAGCAAAATTGAGGGGACTTCTATTGCAGCTCTGTGCGATATA
This sequence comes from Pedobacter sp., assembly GCA_036676565.1. Lineage (GTDB taxonomy): Bacteria > Bacteroidota > Bacteroidia > Sphingobacteriales > Sphingobacteriaceae > Daejeonella. The sequence goes on along the minus strand of JAKFCP010000021.1, from coordinate 80,123 downwards.
CGACCAGAGTTAGTTCATGCAACCAAAGAAAAAGTTTCTGATCACAATCCAACACTTTATTCCGGCGATGAAAATGCATGGAAGAGGCTATGTGAGCAAAAGGATATTGACTTAGTATATGTTGCTACTCCGTGGCATCTACATGCTCCTATGGCTTTATATGCAATGGAGCAAGGCAAACATGTTGCTATCGAAGTACCTGGAGTGATCACAATGGATGAATGCTGGCAACTGGTAGAAACCTCTGAACGAACCCGCAAACACTGCATGTACCTTGAGAACTGCTGTTACGATTTCTTTGAACTGCTAACCCTTAATATGGCAAGACAAAATTATTTTGGTGAGATTGTTCACGCTGAGGGGGCTTATATTCATGACCTACTCGAATTAAATTTCAATAAAAATTATTATTGGAACATGTGGCGTTTAAAGGAAAATATGCGAAAAGGCAACCTCTATCCAGGACATGGTTTAGGCCCTGTAGCTCAGATTCTAAACATTAACAGAGGAGACAAAATGAATTCTCTTGTATCAATGTCAAGCGATGATTTCATGATGGGTGCCAAGGCAAAAGAATTGGCTGCTACCGATGACTTTTTCAAACCATACGCAAATAAAACCTATAGGGGTAATATGAATACATCAATTATTCGCACAAATAATGGTAAGACAATCATGCTTCAACATGATGTGACATCTCCCAGGATTTATTCACGGCTCCATTTAATAAGTGGGACAAAGGGCGCCGCTCAGAAATATCCTCTTCCAGGACGTATTTCTACCGGTCACAGCGATTGGCTTTCAGAGAAAGAGATGAAGGCTATTGAATTAAAATATGAGCCTCAAATTGTTAAAAAAATTGGTGAGTTAGCCAAAAAAATTGGAGGTCATGATGGGATTGATTTTTTAATGAACTGGCGACTTATTGACTGCCTTCGAAATGGCTTACCTTTGGATATAGATGTTTACGACACAGCTGCATGGAGTGCGATTGGCCCTTTAAGCGAGAAATCTGTCGCAAAAGGATCCAGCCCGATTGAAATTCCTGATTTTACAAATGGTGCCTGGAAGACTAATAAGCCAGTGGATATATTACTGGAGAAAGGTGGGAATACAAAGATCAAAATTTGACTTCAAAACCTTCCAAGATTTCCATAAACCGCGAAGTATCTATCTGAATGTCTCTGGCCAGCACTTAGTGTCAGGAAAATTCCCCTAATCAAGTTTGAATCCGTGTGCTTGTATTAGGGGAATTTGCAGCATTCAAACTATAAAACCTTTAACTCAAGAACTGATCAAAGTTGAATTTTGTATTTATTTTTATCTTTTTACTGCTTATGTGATCGTCCAAACTAATGGAATTTCCCGCAATCCGAACTTCAGTGACCCCTTGAAAACCAGGAGGTGTTTTGCATAAAAATGATATATATTTTCTTGATCGAATTTCCCCTGCATCAATATAATCGCAGGCCCTTTCATCAAAGATCTTCCAGTTACTATCATTTATGATTTCTCGAAACGGTTTATGAATACCTGTGGTACCAAACTCGATTCCCCGGTATCTAATCTTTCCTTCGTGCCAATCTTGCCAAAGATTAAGCCAGGCGTAGTCCTTCCGATCCCACATATACCCAATTAAAGTATTGCTTGTTGGTGAAAATGCAATAACCCAACCTAATTTTGACTCCTTATTGATAATATAAGAAAAAACCGAAGAATACGGATTCTCGGTTTTACTGAGATCTAGTGTTGCCATATCCTTACATAATCCGTACGGCCATTTTGAAATATACCTCTCCGGGTCGTGACTGAAACTACTATCGAAGCCTAAGTCTGCATTTGCATTGATAATTGTGAATCTATCTAAAAATGGGCTTGCAAGTGTTGGATGCTGTACCATATTGTATAATCTTCCAAGTGCAGTTGTATTACAGACTTCTTCAGTTACTACAAAAACGGCTGCATTTGAGTCCAGTTCAATATATCTTTTTAGATGAAGCCCTTCGAGCTCACTAAAACAATCAATATCTAGTTGACGCGAATCTTTCCTCTTCTCGTTCCATACAATATTTGCAAACTGGCCATGATCTGGAATACCGGCTTTTATCTCACCTTCAGATGGTCGCCCCCATCTGCCCAAACATAAAAAATGGCCCCTATAGGGGGCTCCGTCCCTGTTATTTAATGGCATCTGTTCAAGCGTAAACCTGAAATTTAAAGGATTAATTCTACTACCCCTAAGGATAAAGCTGGTAATAGCCCCTCCCCACAGATCAATTTCTACCGAACATACCTTATTTTTAAGTCGCCTTATTTTTTCAGAACCCGGCAATAAGTGTGTTTGTATCAAAACTAAATTGCTTTAAGTCTACGATCTCTATTGATAACCAAATCAACATCTATAGATCAGCCCATTCCAATAGCGGGCATTTTTCTAGAACAATGCATCCCAACTTACTAAGATCAACAAATCCCTAGTGACCATTTTAGCCTTTGCATGTTGGTGCCTTAGGATCGAAAATGGATAATTTCTTAAACATCAATTGAGCTATTTCCTGATGCCCTTTACCATTTGGGTGTAGAGGATCATCTAACCAATTCATTAATACATTTGCTTCGGGTTTATTTAGCAAAGTATCCTGCCAGTAAGTCCAATTATCAACCAATATTACCTTCCTCTTTTTAGCCAAATTCTGAATGACTTTGATATATTCAGGCAGCTTCGCCCGAGATGGATAAGGTGAATCTACTTTGTTAACACCATTAGGAGTATGTAAAATCGGAATTGCCCCAATTCCTCTTATCATCACTAATATGGAATCCAAATTTCGCTCAAAAACATCCGCGGAGATTGTCTTACTTGAGCAATCATTAGTTCCTATCATAAGTGAAACTACTGACGGTCTCCATGCTTTTACCCTCCAATCAAAATCATCAAGAATGCTTTGAGTGGTATTGCCACTGATTCCAGTATTGATGATAGCATCTCTGCGACGGGATAACTCCCATCGAATTCTCTCTTCAAAAACTTCCGGATAAGATCTTAACCCATGCGTATGATGAGCTCCCTGGGTAATACTGTCTCCGGTAAATACCCAAATTAAGGGGTCTTTTTGTTTTAAAAGAGCGGTAACACGGTCCAGATCAGGAACATCCAACTCTGAAGACAAAAAGAGGGTAGATGATCCCATAGTTGGTTTCCCATTTACCGCAAATGATGAAAAAGCAAAAGGAATGGCCGTCAAAAACGATTTTCTAATAAATCCTCTCCGTGTTACTGTTTTTATTTGCATAATATCTTTAATTAAGAATCTTTTATCCCTTCAAAATTAATTCGTTCCAGTTTTCAGCGTACGAACCAACGCATTGCATAACGCTCATCACTGCGGCGGAACTTCAAAGTATATGGGTCTACAAGCCACCGGGCTACATGGCCGTCGGAGCGAACCATCAGCCAGCCAAAATCCCACTCTTCGCTGTTGTAACGCAAAGGAATAGCTGGCTTTACCCGCACTAGGGGGTGCGATGCCGCTATGAATTGTTTAAGCTCAGTATAATAATAACAGGAGCCAACATGAACAAAGATTTCATGTTGCGTAACTGTTGCAGGATCAACACATAAATCTCCACACAAGCCACTTATACCAACCTTCACCTCTCGTCCAACTGCGAAGGCCTCAGCAAGTGCATCAATTGAACCTGATAAAACTTCGCTATCGGCACTATGAGAATAAACCTCCTCCCAATCGTCGCGCACCCAAAATTTATACGTTTCAAAATCATACACGAAATTACTACTTGGAGCATTCGTTCCTGAATCCCAACTGTCGAATTGGTGATACTTGGTCATATCGCTATGATCATCAAGTGGAGATTTCCCCATCTTCCCTTGGGCTGGTTCGCCGTCCAGGTAGGGACGAGCAATGGCCTGCTCAGCGTTTTGATTGTACAAGAAAAATGACATAGATGGACGCTGACCAAAACCATTTGGAATTACAATAGGCTGGCGAAGATTGATGATACCAGCAACCCAGCGATCCTCTAATAAATAAGTTATCCGAAAATCAGCAACTTCTTTAATAAGTTCCGTATTATTCGATTTAGTATCGATATGCTCGTTATGACGAAATTCAGTGTAAATACGCATATCCGCACCACCACGAATGGCCGCCGCAAGCGCTTCTGTGCTCCCCGAGACCGGTTGCCGCTCACCATCCAATATTAGGACACATTTCCAGCCGCTCTTTGCACCAAATTTGCTACTATTTTGTGAAGGATCAATATTCATAAGATTGTGTTTTTTTAGATTTTGTATAAGACCGGAAATTCAAAGGATTAACTTGATCCACCTTTTAGGGTGAAATTTGCGATAGCTCGTCTCCATAAATCCATTACAGCCGAGCATGTCCGGATTTTTGAATCATTTTATTTCCATATAGATCCGGCAAGCAATTAGTCAGTGTTAAATTTAGATCACATTAAATACTTTACGAGCCTTATTGATAGCATAGTCAATATCCTCTTCGGTGTGAGATGCACTGATATACCATAAGCCCCTTCCAATGACTCGAACCCCTTCATCGTGCATACCAGAAATAAATTTTCCTAATTTTTGTTTATCGCCATCAAGTGTGTCCCTGAAGTCCCTTACTTTCTCTTTCTTTGAGAAACTGATGTTAAACATTGGTCCCATGCCCTGAACCAGCAGATCATGTCCACTTTCAATTGCCGCACTGCGCAGCCCTTGCATTAATTTTGTACCATAATGAAGCATTCGATCGTAAGGCAGGTGTTCTTCCAGTACCTCAATAGTTGCTAAGGCTGCTGCAACCGTAGCATTGCTGGAGTTCATTGTTCCGGCGTGGATCACTCTTCCCTGTTCAATCACAGCCATCCACTCGTTTTTCCCAACTATTGCACTAATTGGATATCCGCTTGCCATTGCTTTACCGAATATGGAAAGATCCGGAGTAATACCGAAATACCGCTGGGCTCCACCAATTGAAAGACGGAATCCGGTAATCACTTCATCAAAAATAAGTGCGATTTCGTATTGGTCACATATATCCCTTAATCCCTGAAGGAAACCATTTTCAGGAGGGATGCAACCGTTATTGCACATAACCGGTTCCGTAATGATAGCAGCGATATTCTTGTGTTCGCGCTCTACAGTATTTTTCACCAGTTCTAAGTCGTTCCAGGGCAGAGTGATAAACTCCTCTTTGGACTGTATAGGTAAGCCCTCAGACCAAGGGTATACTCTGGGTTGCTCCCGGCTTCCCAAAGATTCACCTGGCGGGGTCGATATTCCCCAGCAAACATTATCCATCCATCCATGATAATGACCCTCGAAACGTAAAAATTTTTGCTTTCCTGTCTTCGCACGTGCAATCCTGAAAGCAGTTTGGACTGCTTCGGAACCATCCAAACAGAAACGCATGGATTCTGCAGATGGGATTAGGGAATTTAGTTTTTCGGCAAGAAGAATCTCCTTAATATGTTGTCCGGCGAAAAGTTGGCCTTTCTCCGAATATTCATGAACTGACTTCAAGACGTGAGGATGAGAATGCCCCAGAATAAGAGGTCCTTGGCTTAGGGTAAAGTCCAGGTATTCATTTCCGTCTACATCGTAAACTCTGCTTCCAGTTCCATGTGTATAAAAGATGGCATGAGGTTGATTATATTTTCTAAATTCCGAAGAGACTCCACCTGCTAAAACTTTTTTCGCTCTTGCTAATAGGGATGCGGACTCTGTATAACATCTGCTTTTCATAAATATCTTTAATTGTACTTTAAGAGGTTTTTTTGTTTGAATCTTTTTTGTTTAATGTTAAGTAAGTAAGGCCATTTATATCCTTTGTTTGACGTCCAAAAAGGCTGACTAAATAGCCTGAAATTACTGTCGCTATCACACTAATTGCACCATATAAATACACACTGATTACAGTGTAGTTTTTTGTCATCCAAACAGCAAATACTCCAATTACGATCCCCCAAATAACGCCCCGGGCGTTTGCCCTTTTTGTAAAAATTCCCAATATGAAGACTCCAGCTAAAGTTCCACCAACGATGCCCAGAATCTCCTGAAACAGGTTAAATATAAATTCGATATTAAAAATTGCGATAAGCAAAGCGCATACGATCCCGAACACCCCGCCTGCAACCGTTACAAGCTTAGCTACGAAAAGGGTGTCTCTATCACTGTGGGGGTTGAAGCGGGCATGTATATCAGTGACATAGGCTGCTGAAATACTATTCATACCAGCGCTGAGCGTGGACTGGCTGGCTGCAAAAATCCCGGCTATAATCAATCCTGCTATTCCAACCGGAAGTTCCTGAACCACGAAATAAGGTAAGACTTCTCCTACCTGCTCCGATGGGATAACCATAGGGTTATTATTATAGAAAACATAAAGGACCGTTCCAATTCCGAAGAATATTGGTATAGTGGGAAGTGTAAATAATGCATTTATCCACAAGCTCTTGGCTACAGCCCGCTCATCTTTTACCGTGTAATATCTTTGTATAATACTTTGATCGGACGTGTATGGAATTAGATTTAAAAAGAAGAACCCAACAATAGCTACCCAAAGAACCAATCGGTCTGGTTCCCATCCTAAGTGGACCAGCGTAAATTTCTGATCCTCCATTCCCTTTGAAATTACACCAATAATACCGCCATCTATTTTCGCAATGGCTACAATAAGACATAAAACAGCACCTCCTGTTAAGATTACAACCTGCACAACATCTGTCCAAACTACTGCTTCCATTCCACCCATAACAGTATAAAGGATACAAATTATGCCCATAATTGATATGATCAGATAAATATTAATACCAGTCACTGAACAAATGGCAATTGCTGGAAGGAATAACACCACACCCATTCTGCACAGTTGAAATAAAATGAATGAAAGGCTTCCGATTATACGAATATTCGAATTGAACCTGTACTCCAGATATTCATAAGCCGAAGTAATGCTCAGTCTTCTGAAAAAAGGAACATAAAATTTAACTACTATGGGAACTGTGAGTAAAACAATGACAGTACCAATTGCAAGTGCCCAGTCAGTAGCATATACTATTGCTGGTAGCGCCATAAAGCTAATCGCACTAAACTGTGCTCCATAGATGCTCAAACCTGCTGCCCACCAGGGGATTTTACCGCTTGCAGTAAAGAAGTTCTTTGTAGTTTGCTCTTGCTTATCAAATAAGAATCCCATCCATAACATAAAGCCCAGATAGGTAATCAAAATTGCCCAATTAATCCAACCAAAACTCAAATTTTTAGAAAGAGCGAAAACCTCAGAAGATGTACTCCCCATCCCCTTCTCTCCATTAGGCATGACCCACTTTTGGCCCCATTTTACACTCGTTAACTTTATCCTAGAATCTGTCTGAGGTAACCCTCCGAATTTTAGCCATGAGTTACTTGCTAAATGATATGCAAGGAGGGTCGTATCCAATTCAGAAAAAGCCTCGGGGCTCTTTTGGGTTGATGTACTTCTATTAAGCCCCCCGGGAAACAGAATGTGGTCAGACCCCATGATTGGTGCTGGACTAGCTCCCCCTGCCACACCTCTTGGCATATCTGTCAGCTTTTTCCATTTACCACCTTTTAAATGTCGCCCCTCAAATTGCGGCGCAAACATATAGGCGTCTTGAAGAATGTTTAATTGGTTCCCTTCATCTGGTTTGACAACACTTTGGATACCACTAAAAAGAAAAAAGCTGTCCTTGAGAGAAGCGCTTACAGCTTGCATCCTTCCGGGTCCAGGCCAAGCATCCAGTAACACCCAATGCTGATCAGATGGTTCTTCGGCCAAATTCAAGGCTAAGAAATACTTCCCTGGTGTATCATCCGGCTGCCTGTTTCCGCCTGCGATGAACAAAACATCTCCTACCAATGCACCTGTCATATTTGCAAGTGGGAAAGGAAGTGGAGCGAGAGTTTTTATACCTATCTTCCCTTTCTGATAAGAAAGTGTATAGACTTCAGGATAGTGTTTTTCCCCATCACTGCCTCCTACAAGGATAATATTATCCTTATAAGTAAAGGAAGCACCATATGCCAAAGGTCTAACAAGTTTTTGTTCACTTGTTATCCAGGAGGCCGCATTTTCTTCCAATACATAAATTTTGTCAGACCATTTTCTTAAATCATTAAGACCATGGTTCTTGTCTGCAAAATTTGCTCCGCCCATACATATTAAAGCATCATTACTGACGCCGGCAAACATACCTGAAAACCCCTTTGTATCAGGAATGGGTGGCAGTCTTTCCCATTTCAACTGGTCTTGAATCTGGCCAAATGCAAGAATTGGGCTTATACAAAAAATGATAGTTATGAAGATTAAAATTAATTCTTTGCTTGTCGAAAAATAGACCTTTTGCATATTATAAGTTTTTAATAATTAGGGCATTGTTTATCTACTACCAACTCGTCCAACCACCATCAACCAGAAGATTGTGTCCTGTGACAAAAGCAGAGGCATCAGAAGCCAGGAAAATCACAGGACCTTTAATATCATCATCACCAGCAAACCTACCCAAGGGAGTTAGTCGCTTATAATTTTCTACGAACTCATCATTTCCAATGATTTCATTAACTCCGGGGCCATAACCACCAGGGCTGATGCAATTTGCCCGAATATTAAACTTACCATAGTAATTAGCGATCCATTTAGTAAAACCAACCATAGCCCATTTATCATAAGTATAGTTTATTGGGCTGGTCATCCCCGTATTTCCATAAACAGGAAAATTAGGCCCTACAGTTCCCTGTATAGAACCTATATTAATGATATTTCCTGATCTCTGTTTTCTCATTAGCTTTATTACTGCTTGTGTTAGAAGCATCATACCCGTAGAATTAATAGTTTGAGCCGTCTCCCATTCATTCTTACTGATATCTTCTAAATCTTTGAACCCTTCCCTTGATACCGCGTTATTAACCAGAATATCAATCTTGCCATATTCATCATTGATCCTGGTTGTAAATTCAAGTATTGATTGTTCATCAGCCAGATCTAAAAACATACCTTCAGCTTTTAAATTTTGTGATTTAATTGCTTCGGCATACTCTTTACATTTTGATTCGTCTCTCGAAGCAATGATAACAATTGCCCCGGCCTCAGCCAGAGCAATTGAAATGGGTTTTCCAAACAAGCCGGCACCACCGGTTACTATTGCAACTTTATTATCCAGTCTAAAGGTTTTCATAGGAATAAATTAACTTGTGTAAATTATGATATCCAAAGCCCGGGTGTTATAATCTCACTGGGCATGTTATTAAATAAAGATTCTATTGATTGTCTAACTTCAAAAGGGATTTTTCTAACAAATAATAACTTTACATTTTCTTGTACCTGAAGTTCTGTTGTTGCTCCAAAAACAATACTGGTAACTTCTTCTAAATCCCTGACATATGAAAAAGCAAGTTCTGCGATGCTCATACCCGCCTGTTTAGCCAGATCCTGCAAGGCAAGAATATAAGGTCTTGCATTTACCAGATTACCTTTTAGTTCATCAGGTGATAAGAAAAACAGCCCCTGCAGATAAACACTTCTTGCAAAAACGATTTTGTTTTCCTTTTGCATTTGTTTAAGCATTCCATTTTGAATGATTCTTTGATCAAATACATTAACAGGAACCTGATATGCTTCAAACAAGGGATGTTCTAAAAATATTTCCTCTTCATAGGGATTATATATTGAAATCCCTGCCAAATCAATGAGTCCATCATTTTTAAGGTCTTCAAAAATAACAGGCAAGATTTCCATCAAAATGTCCGTGTTCTGACCATTTGCTTTATGAAACAAGCAAATAGGAATCTGCTTTAAGTTCAAAAAATAACATGAAGATCTTATGCTTTCATAAACTTGCTTTCTGGCAGTTTCTAAGTTGACAAGATTATCGTCTTTAATCCCAAACTTAGTTATCAGATTAGTTTTGGGTTTATTTTCATCATGACTCAAGAAGTTTCCAATCAGTGATTCAGCATCCCCATATATCCTCGCGGTATCAAAGGTATTAATGCCCAAACTCAGTGCGGTTGAGAATATCTCAAAGCTTTTCTCTTTTACAGGTTTCCCCTCAGCATTAGAGATTCCATAATCCTGTCCAAGAGCCACTGTACCTAGTGTCAATTTAGGGATACTATATCCCTTTATTTCGGTATAATTCATTAATTAATATTTAATTGCAATGGACATCACTTCTGAAATCGTGTTTTAACTCTCTTCTGATATAAGTATAGTGACGCCAACTTTGAAGAAATGCCTTGCTCTCTCCCTGAAAAGGAAGCTATTCGCAGAAATTCTTATAAAATGTGTGATTTAAAATCAATATCTATCTTCATCAATTCATATCAGAGGTCTTCCATTATAATATCTAGTTAAATTTTTATAGATTAAAACTAAAAGCTAATCTTAAAAAGACATCCTGGGCCCGGCTCTCCAAATCCTCCCGTTACGACTAATGTATTATCATCCAAAAAACAAAGGTTACTAGTTAACGGCATCCCAGTATCCATCGTTGCCAAATGCTTTCCTGCATCAGAAATTAATTGAATAGCTTGCATACCATAATGAGCTACCAGTAATTCGCCTCTACTATTCAAAGCCATTCCATCTGGAAGATTATCTATTTCATTACCTGAAGGATTTACAGGCAACCTCACAAAAACCTTAGGACTCTCACCTGTTAAACCCGGAGCTTTTAATACCAATTTCAGAATTCGGTTTTCATAACTTTCGGCCACATAAAGGCAATCTTCATCAGCTGACAATACTAATCCATTGGGATAATCAAGACCATCGACTACAATTTTTTGTTCCCCGTTTATTCCCAAAAAACACACCTTACCTTTATGTCTTATCGAATCAGTGAAATAAAGGTTGCCCATTTGGTCTGTAGTCAGGTCATTGGGAGAATAAATTGGAAAATCCGCACAATAGCCTTCAATCTCATTCTTCAAAAACTTCCCATCCCTGCTGAATCTCCTGACTGATGCCAGCATGCTGTCGCAAACTAAATGATCTCCTCCGGGTAAAATGATTTGCCCGTTGGGACATACTGACTTCGCCCATTCAGAAATTTCATTGCGATTGTTTATTTTTAAAATACTGCCACCGTTGAGAGTGGTACAAAAAAAATTCCCTATTCCATCTGCAACAGGCCCTTCCGTATAAAATGGCAAGTCTGCAATCTTCTCTATGACAGAACTTCTATTTAAATTCACGAATTTAAATTCTAATACTTCGCTAATGCTTTCCCAAATGGGCAACAACGTCTACCTCAAATTTAAGCAATGTACCAAGGCAACCAATTAGAGTGGTTCTTGCCGGATAAGGTTCTTTGAAATACTCTTTGTAAATAGTGTTAAATTCCGACAGATATTCTTGTTTACCTACATAATTCCGCACCTGAACTACATCATCAAATCCAAGACCTGATGCTTCAAGTATTACCTTAAGATTATCAAAGGATCTCCTGCATTCTTCTTCAAATGTTCCTACTACTATTTTGCCTTCCTTATCAACCGAGGCTTGTCCCGAAACAAAGACATAATCACCACTTTGTATTGCGGGGGAAAATGGCAAATGGCTACGGGGAATATTTGAACCGGTTATTTTTTTCTTAGTAATCATAATTACTTTTATACGTTATACCTTTGATTTTCGAAGTTCTACTTCTGTTCTACAATAAAACGAGTTTGAGGCTCAGCTTAGGACGAAATTTTGTTACTTTCTTCCAATTTTCCGGCAATTGCCTCCAGACTATGAACAATTTCGATAACTTTTTGTTCGTCCCACTCTTTATGAGTATTTCCAAGGGGTGCTTTGGTAGGCCCTATATCAATGTTGTATTTTATTAACATTGCTTTTCTGAGAAAAGTCCAGATATCTGTAATCACTAATTGAATTATTTTCTGAAATTCAAGCATAAACTCTTTAGCAAGGTCATACTCTCCATTTGTAAAAGCAGTTAATATTTGCTTACATTGTACTCCCCAAAGATTATAAAATGTACCAATAGCACCCACTGTACCGCAAAGTGAGGCATGACACAACAGCTCATCAGAACCGCTGAACAACTTCAAGCGATCTCCTGCATGATTATGAATCAGGCTGATCTCTAATAACTGACTTGTTGTCAATTTCATTCCAGATACATTTGGGATTTCAAATAAGTTATTGATAAAGCTGAGGGTGTCGCCAGGTATGGAGTTATTACCTAACTGGTAAGGAAAGAATGGAAGATCGGTTGATGTTGCTATTCTTCTATAATGTTCCATTGCCATTGCTGCGGGTCCGGGGAAGTAAATAGGACCAACAGAGGAAATTCCATCCACTTTGCAGGTTTGGGCATGTTTCGCCAATCTTACTGATTCGTCAGTTGTTAATGCCCCCACCTGTACAATTACCGGGATCCTGCGATTTACTGCCTCACTTACAACCTCAACGACTTTCTTTCTCTGCTCCTCTGTAAAAAGGACTCCCTGCCCCGTAGAACCTAAAATGTATAAGCCATCTAAATTCTGAGCGATTAATAACTCAGTTAACCTGCTTAGTTCATCGAAATTTGGCTGACCATCTATTTGTACCGGAGTAAACATTGCAGGCCATAGACCTTGAAATTTATTCATTATAATATAATTATTATTGTTGTTAAATGATTGAGTTTACTTGAAAACTTATATAGTTAAAACATTCTTTACTATCTGAAAAATAATGGTCTGCTGTATTTGCAGCAATTCTATCCGTTGAAACAGGATCTTTAAAGCCATGACCCGTAATCAAGCATACGACATGATCATTTTTCTTTATTTCCTGATTTTCTAATGCAAGTTTCACACCTGCAAGAGCAACGGCGCCGGCAGGCTCACAAAAAATGCCTTCATCTTTTGCCAATTCTTCCTGGCATTGATATATTGATTGGTCGGATACTGTGTATCCCATGCCCTTTGCTTCCTTAGATATACTCATAACTTCATTTCCATCCAGTATATTCGGAACCTGCAAGCCACTTATTGTAGTTGTGCTCCCTGAAATCTCCAGAGCACCCGAAAGACCTACCCTTAAGGGTCCTGAAATTGTATCATTCCCTTCAGGTTGTACACAATGCACCCGTGGAATTCTGAAATCAGGCATATGATCCTTCCATATATTAAAGCCCTTCAAAAGAGCCAGGGTTAAGCCTCCACCTCCTGCTGGAGAGAATATATGGTCGGCTTTGTCCTGCAAACTCTCAGCAATTTCATAAGCAATAGTCTGCACACCAGCCATTCCAACAGGGCTATACTTATAAGCACTGATTTGAATGATAGTCTCATGCATTTCAGCTAACTCTGCCAATTGATCCATGACATTCTTACTGACAATCACATCTGTTCCAAACCCTCTGACCATCAGCGTTTCACACCCATAGACCTGCATTTGTTTCATCTTCCCTGCCGGAGCTCCATCAACAACTGTCAGCAAACACTTTATCCCCGCTGCTGCACAATAAGCAGCTAAGGCCGCACCTGTATTTCCACTTGAAGTAGCCAAGCAAAACTTCATTCTTTTTTGCAGCAGATCAGAAACTGCGATTGTAGCGAACCTGTCTTTATAAGACCCGGAAGGATTAAGCATTTCTAATTTGAAATACAAATTATCAAGGCCCATTGCCGGTCCCAGCCTTTTTGATTTGACCAATGGTGTTCCACCTTCTCCTAATGTTAATTTACAGCTCTCCTCTATCTGAGGAAGTAAATGGCTGTATTTCCAGATTCCTCTCAAAATTGTTCGGGATATTGAAGTTTCTTCATTGGGTAAGAATTAAAATTATGCAAGAATCCTCCGTCAACCAAAATGCTTGCTCCAGTTATAAAAGATGCTTCGGTAGTTGAAAGCCAGTAGGATACATTCGCTATCTCTTCTGAAGTGCCTGCTCGCTTAAGTGGTGTATTTTCATTCATATGTCCTTCTAATCGTTCACTTATATTATTTCCTTCGGCATCTTTATAATCATTACTTAAGTCCGTTTTTATATTCCCCGGGTTGACCGAAACCACTCTGATATTCTTTGGCCCGTATAGGACAGCCAATTCGAATGTCAAGCTTTCAAGTCCTCCTTTACATGCCAAATAAGCCGGACTATTCCCCCCAGCCCGCTGAGACATTACACTTGAAATGTTAACTATAACACCTGCTATATTCATTTCTTCCATTATAGCAGCTGCATACTTCGCTAAAAAGGCAGGAGCCGTTAAACAGACCTGAATCGTTCTTTCCCAGTTCTCCAACGAGATTACCCTCATGGTTTCAATAGTTCTCCAGGCAGCGTTGTTGATCAGAACATCTATTCTTCTCCACTTCCTGACAGTATCTTCAACTATCTGTCTTAAAAACGTTTCACTTGCCAGATCACCTGCACAGACAAGTGCTTCCGTATCATATTTCTGTTCAATCTCAAGCTTAAGCTGAGCCAATTCTTCCAGATTCCTTCCAACTAGTGCAACATTGTAGTTGTTAGCTGCAAACTTCAAAGCTGTACTCCGGCCAATACCTTTTGATGCACCCGTTATTATGGCCACTTTATTACTACTCATAAATAACTCTTTCATTTAAAGATCCCATTGGCAGTATCCCGCCTAACGCATCACCGTGTTTAACTTTCACCATAGTTCTCAGCAAAAAAACCAAACCATCTGTATCTGCATACAGATTAACCGGCTTACCGGAATAAGATTCGATAACTTTTCCAAATAATTCACCTGCTTTGACCTTATCTCCAATTTTTACTTTGGAAATAAATATCCCATCTACAGGTGAAGGCATTTTACCCTGTAAATAACCACTATCCTGACGATAATCTTCAATCCAGTATTTGTCACACAATGCTGGACTAGTAATTGGATCCTCAAGCATATTCAGATACCTCAGCACATTCATAACTCCGGCTTTATACTCCTCGATTACCTTAGGCCTGATTCCAGTACCTCCTCCATATTCTACATAAATAGCCGGAACTTCCAAATCCCTTGCCACAGAAAGTGTCCTGCCTTCGGGTCTGTAATCAGTTCCCCAAACTAAAGGAAGATCAAATGCGAATGCCATCTCCTGTTGCTTTTGGAGTACTTTGGGAGAAGGATGCAGCATATACCCGGCCAATGGATAAATATCATAAGCCAGGCCACCAGTATGCATATCAATGAAATAATCTGATTCTCCTATAAGTGTACTAATCTTGGATGCAACTATCTCCGTTATAGTACCTATAGGATTACCAGGACATGTCCTTGCCAGATCTAATCCGTCCTTACCATATCTGCTATTATTAAAATAAGCACTTTCATTCGAAATAGGTACAATAGTCACACTTCCAGATCCCAATATTGCTGGTAATTCTGCAACCAGTCCCATAAGGGCAAGAATTGGTTCATATTCATCACCATGTATACATGCAGTCAACAATATATTGGGTCCCGCATTATTGGTGTCAATACGATGAAGTTTTACTAAATCATTATTATCCATTATAACATCAAATTAAATGAGTAAGAAATAAGATAAATTAGGCTTTTCTAAATAGTAAGCTTAATCCAACGAATATTTGATACCATTTTTTCATAACACCAAAATGCTATATATAACGAGTTGTCGGGGAGGATTGTAATACATGGTGCACCGAATTTTAATTCATTAAAATCGTTTACCATGTTATTTGTTTTGACTGACAAACTCTCTTGCCGCGAACCCCATAATGGGATTTCATTCTCATTCACCCAACTTTCCTGAACTAGTCGGGAAATTGTAGACCATAAACCAGGTTTATCCATTCTTCGGTAAACCGTAAATAATCTTCCATCTGGCAGTTCGGTAATCGCCATAGTCTGCCCTTGTATTGAAGTGGACATTGGCGCCTTCCAGGTTTTCCCCCCATCATAACTTAAAGTAAAATGATTAGGCAAATCTTTACACTGAACTTCGTCAAAAGCCCAAGCAATTGCCAGCAACCTTCCATCTGACAATTCAATTACTTTGCTCTCCCAGTAAATTACATTCTTATGGCTTCCATTCATGACATCTATATACTCCGGCCATGATTTACCTTGATCGAATGAAACTAATACAATCATCTTCATCCCGTTTGGACAGTCACCATCCCAACCCCTCCAGGTACTTGTAGGCCAAAACCAGCGTCCATCTTCTAATACCACAATGGGACTACATAACTCAAAGGATGGGCCTATTAAAGGGGGAGAAATTTCATATGGCTCTTCCCACGTCTTACCATAATCATGAGAACGAATAATCAGTAAGTCTGTAGGAACAAATCCAATATTATCAGGATTGGCCAAACCCTCCTCAGGATGTGATTCTCGATGACTCTTTACTACAAAGGCAACAACTTCACCCAAAGGAAGGCTGGAGATCCTGGTTGTATTAGAACACAAAAATTTATGATCTTGAGACAAGAGTGGAAGTGGTTGACTCCAAGTTTCCCCCAAGTCTGTTGATCTTAGTATATAAGTGTCTGAATTCACTGATTCAAATGCTTCACCGATAACTATAGAGCTTAACATTTCCCCATTGTCAAGTAGTACAACCGAGGGAAAATATGCTTGTTTGCTAGTCACGTGTGGCCGTGGGTTCCGGTAAATTAATCCGCTACGTATGTTGAAATCATTCATGTTAAAAATATTTGGTTCTTACATTCAAGAGTTGGAATACAATCATTACTTTTTCTTTTGAAAATAGCAACAATAGTTCCCTAATCAGAATGCTACCGTGGCCAAGGACTTTGATATTTTGTAGTATTATTTAATAAATAAGCTGATTACATTTTATTACCATTTCCTCCAACCGGGGAAAGTTGGAGCAAATTTATTATGGTTATTGATTGCAGTATCTTCGTCTATCAGGTTAAAACCTGTATTTTCATCGGTCGCCTTCTGAAATACATACAAAACTTCATATGCCACCCAAGCCAACCACTTATCGGAAGTTTGCTTACGCATTTGTTCCAAAATATTCATACCGGGTGTGCCAAAATCTCTAATGGAATTACCGACAATGCGCCAGCCAAATGCAGCATCGACTCGGCTACTGTTATCTCCATACTCATGAAAGAGTTTAGCCAAAGTTTTCAGGCTGATTTCTCTTTGAGCTTGGGACATTTTATTGTTCATCTCGCCTAATGCTGTGGCGGCTTGCATTTGAAGTGAGGCATCGTTAGTACTGTTAATAATACCAATAAGGTCAAAGACGAATTCCTCTCTTTGTTTAACTGACATCTGATTATTTAAGCCTAGTAATCCCCGAACAGCCCACCATCGCACCCTATAATCTTCTAAGTTGTTATTTAGAACTCCACGCAATGGATTATACAAGCTTTCAATAGAATCAAAGTTTTTATCTTTAATATTGGAAATTGAACGAACACAAACTTCGCGTACATGACTGCTACGATTGTCTAAGTTGTACACTAGTATAGGCAAAGCCTTTTCACCAATTGAGCCCAGAGTCTCAGCGCTCGCATTTTTATATGGAAAAATGGGACTTCGTGCTACCTGGTTTAGGATCCGCTGAACTGACTCAGGGCCATTACTACTTTTAAGTGCCCGAACCGCTGCGATCCTTACACTAGACTCCTTATCTTTGAGTGAACTTTCAATCACTGCCTCCTCACCGGTTGCTCCAATTTTTAAAAGTGCCAGAAGGGCTTTCCGCCGAACAAGAACATTCTGATCCTTGGTTAATGGTGCTACAGATTTACTGTCAACATTAATTTTTCCTAAAATAATATCGTCAAGAGTCTGTAAACGCAATTTCCAATCTTTACTATTTAGTGTACCTAAGCTTGAAGGCTCCAGAGAAAACTTTTCTATCCCGTTATTAGCCCAGGTAATTACTGCTATTGGTGTAACTCCTGCTGCCACATATTTGTCCCAATAGGATGCAAATGGATCTGGGGTGCGGACTGTCAGCTTAACAGGTTTATCTTTACACTTTTCTATCAATCTATCTAAAACCACCTGTTGGTCTTTTGCATTACCAAGCTGAACCCAGAACTCATCGACAATCCCCTCCTCAGCCCAGGTTTCCCAATCCAAGTAAATCATTCCAGCGCCCGGCATAATTCTACTCCACCAAGGCTGTGCATATTCAGGTTTCTTGGAGTCAAGAATCATTGATAATTTCTTACCATTCTTTTCTAACTCTCTATGTAGTTCTCTAATAAACTCGGTAACAAATTTTCCCCGACATTTATACCAATACAATTTGTGCTCATCGGTAAGTTTGTCCTTACGCAAATCTACACTAGGGTAGCGCTTATTAAATTCGTCAACAATTGGTTGATTAAACCCGAACTCGTCAAGATAACGAAGCCCCCAATTTTCAACATAAGTATAAAAATTAATACCATCATACCCATTATCAACAACGTAGTTTACATACCGGTCAACAAGTATTTTACGTACCTCAGGATAGCTGAAAGAAAGTGGCCCTGGTGATCTCCGCTCACCCCAACGGTCAAGTGGCGCCCATTCTGGATGATCAATCCTCAACTTATCTTCAAACAAATGCGGCCCTATAATTCCTACATCAGGTTGGACGCCATGCTCAAAGAGCCCATCGTAAAGAAATATCTCCATACCATTTCTTTTGGCTGATTTAACAACAGCTTTATTCACCTTCTGTTTGTCATATACATAGTCGGACCATTGCTTGTAATCATAGTTTTCAACTGTTTCCTTCCCAATTTTAAAATGCTCCTGCCAAAGCCCTTCTTGTCCCCCTCGCCAATATAATCGCTTAACCCCGTAGGTCTTCGACATCCATTCCAACATTGAAGCGACAGATTTGCGGGAGTCGACCGGCTCTCTTTCATCCACCCACAAATGATCCCCTGTTCCGCAAAAAACATGCACTGGATATTTAACAGAATCGGTCGCATATTTATCGGCAAAACTCGATTTAGGTTCTATTGATCCAATATTCGCCGGACCCTCCCCACCCGGGGTGTTATGGGTATCTGCATTATAAAATTTAGACTTTGTCGCGGCAATAGTATTCTGTTTGCTCCAAAGAGAAAATGAAATGATTAATAAAAGTGTACGAATTTTCATCCCTATGATTTTAAAGCCTCTATAGAACTAAATTGATTTTAAACTAACTAGTGTTCTCTCAAATGATTTTTGATAGCAAATTAAGGTATTACCAACCTGGATTTTGCTTAACCAGAGGCTCTAAACTTAGTGTTACCTCTGAAATTGGGAACAACAGCAAATGTTCCTCGTTTGCTCTACCCTTAAGTGTAGGAACCTTGTTAAACACTTGACCGAATCTTACAAGATCATACCAACGCTTTCCTTCGAAAATAAATTCTAATAAACGCTCCTGGAGTATCGCTTCATCATTGGATGCTTTGGAACCACTCACAAACGTATTGGCGCTAAACTTCGTACCAAATGCCCTCATTCTTATTTGATTGATTTCGGGAGAAGGATCCTGACCCAGCGCATTTTTTGCTTCCGCTTTCATCAATAAAATATCCGCATATCTGTAAAGGACTACATCATCGAAAAATCCTCTTCTTCCAGCCACCTCCAAACCTCTGAATTTATAAACTAATGAAGCGTAATAACTGTACTTCTTGTTTGCGTCAAATGTATAAACCTGGATAAAAGAAGCATTCCTTCGTTGATCATCCTTAGAAAATTGACTACAAATTTCTTGAGTTGGCCCCCAATACCCACCATTTGGACTAGTAACACCAAGGGAATCACGCGTTGACTGATCAATATTGGTTGGAAGCAAATGAATATACATAAAACGAGTTCCTGTACGGCGAGTAGGATCCGTAACCTCCAATTCATTGAAATTTACTGCCATTACTATTTCCTTATTCCCTTTATTATTATAGGCAAAAATCGAATGAAAGTTATTTAACAAAGTCATGTCGCCCTTCTGTGCTTCGTTTAAAGCTGATAGCGCTGTATTAAAATCAGCGGTACCACCATTCAGCCTTTTACCAGTCCATAAATAAACATCCGCTTTTAAGGTATTTAATGCTGGTTTTGACCATAAGTTTCTACCTGCTGTAAAATTATTACTAGAAAAGAGAGAATTGGCTTTATCTATTTCATCTTTAATAAACTTAAATATCTCCTCTGTAGATGCTCTTGGTTTTTGGATTGATTCTGCATCAACAGATTCTGTTGGTTCGGTCACTAATGGAACACCACCCCAAGTCCTAACCATCACAAAATAGATGAAAGCACGCATAGTATGGGCCTGTGCCAAAATATCTTTCTTCTCATTTTCGGAAGCAAACTGTATACCCGGAACATTCTTAAGAATCAAATTTGCATCATGGAGTACCGTATATAGTTCGCTCCAGGTAACATTGCCTCCATTTAATGTAGCTGCCACATTTGACTTATTCAATGTATTCCAATGATATATCTCAAACCCCGCAGTAGCCCCTAAATAACTTGGACCCATTACATCGCTTCTACCTTCTCCCCAAACAAAAAAGCTTGAGGCTGCCGGAAGTCTTAACCTTACATACATTGAATAGAGTCCTGCCTTCGCATCATTTTCCGTTTTCCAGAAGTTTGAATTAGAAATTTGACTAACAGGTGCTAGTTCAAGGTCCTTCGTACACGAAGACATTGACAAAATGATAATTAAAAAATAGTGTATATATAACTTTTTCATGATCTTAACTTTCTATTGACATTAAAAAATAATTTTTGCGCCAAATATGATATTCCTTGGCATTGGATACCTACCCATATCTGTATCTCCATCTTCAGGAATCACTCCTTTATACTTGGTAAAATAATGCAGATTATGACCTGTAACATTGAATCTTAAACTTGAGATTTTAAGCTTCTGAAGATACTTGACAGGGAAATTGTAGGCTAAAGTTACCTCTCTAAGTGCCAGATAATCACCAGATTCATAATACTCAGAATTTCCCCTTATTATATTGTTTGCACGTTTGTCTGCCCAATAGAATTTAGGGATATCGGTGATATCTCCCTCCTTTTGCCATGATCTAAGCAATTCACTTGATAGGCCTTCATTACCTGAAAACTGTCCAACTGTACTAGCTCTCCGATAATTATAAATTGTGTGGCCGGTTGTATAATCCAATCGGGCTGTGAAACTAATATTCTTATAGCTAAGAGAATTTGTAAAACCGCCTGTCAATGTGGGAAACATATTGCCCATATACATTCTGTCGTTGGCATTGATCTTTCCGTCGCCATCAAGATCCATCCAATTAACATCTCCTCCATATTTTGTTTTATTAACCCCTGGAATTATCTCATCTAATGGTGCTTTTGCAGCTTCGGCATTGGTTGAATATACACCTACTTGCTTATAAGCAAATAAATCTCCTACACGTCCTCCTTCTTGAAGCCCCCCTAACCATGCATAATCACCTCTATTGGGATCCCAAACATAAATACCCCCAACTCTGTTGTTTTCGACATTGTTATTTGGAAGCTTAAGTATTTTACTCTTAACTTTTGAAGCATTAAAAGCAACGTCCCATCTAAGTGGTGATGAATTTGACAAAACACTAGCTGATAGTTCTACTTCTACCCCCTTATTTTCAAATGTTCCTAAATTCGTTAGAACGCTAGCAAATCCTGTCGAATGTGGCAAAGTAAGTCCAGTTATCAAGTTTTTAGTTTCACGTCGATAAGCGTCAAAAAGAATACTAACCCGATTGTTGAATAATCCGAGATCAAATCCACCATTTAATGTTACCGACTCCTCCCATTTAAGTTCGGGATTTGCGAGTATGGTGTTTACAACTGCCGGAGCACCTCCATAAAGAGCGCCTACACTATACTGTCCTTGAGCCTGATATGGGCCAAGACCAGAAATATTCCCGTTAACTCCATAACTTCCTCTTAATTTCAACTGAGCGAAATTTTCTGGAAACACCTTCCAAAAGTTCTCCTTATGCACATTCCAACCTAATGAAACTCCTGGAAACATGCCCCATTTATGACTTTTACCCAGGTTAGAAGCACCATCGTATCTGATGTTTAGTGACAGAAGGTATTTTTGGTTAAAATCGTAGTTAATCCTCCCAAAATACCCCATAACTATCTGCTCAGATTCAGAGCCAGAAACAGAGATGGGTTGAGCTGAAGCGTTCAGTGTTGGGATTAAATCTGATGCTGCTCCTCGGCCACTTGCACTCAATGAAGTGCTTTGTGTCCCAAAATAGGAGAACCCAGCTGTCACATCAATGTTATGCGCATTACTAAAAAGCTTCTTATAGGATAATACAGCATCTGCCTGTGTTTGTAAACGCTTGGAGTGAGTACCAGAAGCATTTCGGGTATTTACAAAATTAGTGGGACCGTTAAAGTATGCCTTTGTAAAACTTCTTCCATCGGCGGTATTAGTAAATAAAGACACTTGTGGGTTAAATGATAATCCCGGCAGGATATTCCAATTCCCCCCTATTGCCATAGTCAGATCACTTAAGCCACTTTTCCTATCAAATGTATTTAGCAAATATTCAGCACTTCCACTTCCTGCCGCTCCAGGAGCCAGCGTTCCATCTTCAAAATATCTTTTAGTAGTCCTTGGTGGCCCCTGAGCAAGGGAGAAAATGTTGCTGCCATCAACAGCGTTAGTCCGCGAATTTGAGTACAATAGTCGGCCAAAAGCTTTAAAATTATCTTTTATTTTAAGATCTCCGTTAAAATTTAGTGAAAGCCTATTATAATCTGATTTGATAGCCACCCCCTCACTTGTGAGGTATCCAACACCTAAATTAAATGTGGCATTTTCTACCCCTCCTGATGCTGAGATTGAATGGTTTTGAGATATCCCCTGTCTAAATAATATATCCTGGAAGTTTGTTTCTTGAAAAATAATGGTTTTAGTTGGATCTACAGGGTCAGGCATACTTTGCCATCCCTCATTTAGTTTATGCTGATTTGCCGGCGAGAGGTATTGTGTTGTATAAGCAGTTCGATTTGTTAGATCGTTCCCTGTCCCGGCACTCGTTGCAGAGGAAAGCTGGTTTAGATCAGCCGGGAAGAATGCACCAATTGCTGCAATCCCCATTCTCTGATAATAGATAAAATCTTTTGCAGAAATAGGATCATAATCATTAACCACATTTGATAATGTTAAGTCAGTATTATAAGAAATTTGTGATTTGCCGGGTTTGCCAGATTTAGTCGTAATTATTACAACTCCGTTCGAGGCTCTCGCTCCGTAAATTGAAGTTGCAGCTGCATCTTTCAGAATCTGAAGGGACTCAATATCGTCAGAATTGATATCATTCATACTAGCTCTGATAACACCGTCTATTAAATATAAGGGAGCTGATCCATTGGGATTTTCGATTGAAGTCCCGCCTCTGATCAAAATACGAGGAGCTGCTCCAGGCTGACCAGAAGTACTTTGTACTCTTACACCAGAAACGGTCCCCTGAAGAGCTGCGGCAGCATTTGAAAAAGGGATATTTTCCAATACTTTCGTATCAAGCTTTGAAATTGAGGTTGTGACTGTTTCTCTGGATTGCGAACCAAATCCGATAACTACAACTTCGTTTAAAGTTGCTACATTCTCTCCCAGCACCACATCTACAACACTTCTACCAGATATAGCGACTTCTTTAGTTTGCATTCCAATAAAGGAAAATATCAAGGTCGAATTTAAGTCAGGAATACTGATGGAGTACTTTCCAAAAGAATCTGAGCTTACGCTTGCAGTTGAAGAGTTCCCCTGTGAGCTTGGCTTCAACTTAACTGTCACGCCCGGGATAGTTTCACCTTTTTGATCCCTGATAGTACCTGTAACTATCGTTTGGGAAAATGCGCTGATAGTAACTAGTTGGAGTAAAATAAATGAAAAGACCTTCCTCTTCCTAAGAAGTAGCCTTTCGATACAACACAAAAAAATGGTTGCCGAGGATTGATTTGTAGATTTTTTTTTCATAATGATTAAATATTAAAACACTTGTAAACGAATTAGTTAATGGATATTTCTTAGAGAGTAAAATTAATATGTATGATTTATTAATATCGAATGTAGATACATTAAATTACAATTGCAAGCTTTTTCAAAAAAAAATAAAACTTTGTTTTTTTTATTTGTTAGCCACTAATAGCCCCTTTTTTATTCATAACGATTGAATTCGAACAACTACTTACCCACCCTAAGATGATGGCAGCGAATTGTGCCGTCAGTTTAACCAGAATGTACTTATATGCAGTAACTTTCGTTAATGCATTTCATCCATCTTGACAGAAGATACAATTGGGCCAGCGCCCGAAAAAGAACTATTCAGCATAAGTCTATATTGAAATTCTCTTCCTTTAGGAATTGTGACCATATAAGTGATTTCAGTCTCGCTTTGCAATATTTGATTCAAACTTGCTTTGGAAATCTCATCGGTTGAGTTCCTGTCCCACATGATAATTTCAGCAGAACAATACTGTTTTCGATTGAACTGTCCGGTGATTGTCAATTTGAAAGTTTCGCTTTTCGTATTGTTAGTTAGGAGTGTCGAAGTGTAGACTTCAAATGGATGTCGTCTAGATATACTACCGGGGTCGGCCATTATTCTAGCATGAGGTCCGAAGCTCGGAATCCAGGTTTTATTGTTCAAGTTAAAACCATTTTTTTCACCCCAAAATAGCTCCGAGCCAATACCATGCATTCCCCCTGTAGGAACTAATCCACTGTTATACATATTTGTTCCCGAATGGTTGAAAACTAGTATATCTTGATACCCATTCCCATCAAAATCTAAAACATAATTTGCACTGGATGATGACGAAGGGAAACGAAATTTAGTAGATTCATCAAGGAATCCGTCTTTATTAGCAGATAAAATAAAAGTTCCCACACGACGAGATAGTTCCGCATGATAATTTGCGATGATTAACTCCAGCTTATCGTCATTCAATTGAGCGATGGACCCACCTTGAGCCCCAAAAGTTTTAAATGAACGTTTATTATCCAAGGAAAATAATCCATTATTGTTTATTAGTATCCAGGAATCAATATCGTTTGATTTGGTGTCAGAATTATGGTAGTTCTGACACCAAATATCTACCCATCCATCATTATCGAAGTCAGCGATTGTAACCCTGGGAGTAAAAACATGTGTATCAATTATTACCGGTTCTTGGAAATAAAAATTGCCTCGATCAATACTTCCATACAAAATTGCAATAATTTTATCTCCAGATGTAACCGCATCAAGGATTCCATCATTATTCACATCAGCTATGAAACAAGAATATGCTGGGTAGTTGAAATTGAATAACTTGACGACATATTTTCGATTGCCGCGACCAAATAACAGAGCAGCTTGATCTCCATTTAGTGGAGTTGCTAGAACATCCAAAATTCCGTCTTTGTTATAATCTGCGACATTGACAGTATTTGCATTAAAAGGAAGCTGAATTTCGACTAGGTTATGAGCGTTTACTTCGTCATAAACATTATAGCGGATAACTAGTTTATTCGCTCGTTCCTGCAGGTAAATCAAATCCGTTTTACCTTTGTCTTCCATGTCTGCGAAGGCTATGTTGGTTTCTGGTGCAGACGGTGGCATTCGAATAACACTTGCTGGATTATAAACTCTACTTGCACTACCCTTAAAAATATACAAGGGAGGTCGATTTGTTACTGTTCCGCTTATTGTATTAATCAAAATAACGTCCTTACTATCAGTTCCATTATCAGCAGCTAGAATGTCAATTGCCCCAAATCCTTGAAGCTCAGAACGATTTTCAGGATAAAATCCATTTGATGAATTCATGTATATATAACTTGGAACATCGAAGGTTGTCTGATTACGATGTTGAGCAAATAAAATATCCAAATCTCCTGAATTATTTATATCCTCGAGACGGACAGATGTAGCTCCTATGGTAGGCAACCCTGTTTTGTTTTTTTTATCGAATCCCTCTTTGCTACCCCACCAAATAAATGATTCAGTTTCGAACTTAACATTCCCATTTACATCTTCAGAAAAATAGTTTGCGATGACGAGGTCGGTAAACCCATCCTTATTCAAATCCCCCGCATCTGCAGCAGTAGCATTTTCAGTGTCCAGAACCGTACGATTATTTAAAGAGAATTCTCCGTTATCGTTCCAGAAAATTTCCGAATGGGCACCCTGGGATGGAACGAAGATATCGGGATAACCATCTTGATTAAGGTCCTTCACGAGAATTGAACGATTATAAAACTTCCCTTGAAGCAAAGGCTTTGGTGCTAATACAGGAAGTAATTCTGGAGCACCTAATTTTCCGTTTTTTAATCGAATAATTCGTATAGCTCCTGGCATACCCATCTCGAGGAAAATCAATGATTTCTCTCCATTCGCAGCAATGTCAGCTACCTTTACATCAACTGCAAATAACGTTGGTATCACTTGAACACTATCATTGCTAAATCCTGCTTCCGTTTGCTGAAAAATATAGGAGGATTGTTCACGCTCGCCAGCTAATGTTGTTAGTCTATCATGAGGTAAGTTTGCCGCCTCTACAGAAACATCCTCCCTTCCAGGATTTGCAACTATTATATCCATTAAACCATCTCCCGACAAATCTGCAACCGCGATGGCCCTGCCTCGATCGGCAGGCAACAGGGACCGCCGTGTCGGGTTAAGGCCGTCTGCCGCCCCCCAATAGATATATGAGGGGAAATTTGACAAAGTCCACCCGTGTATGAAGTTGGTAATAATGAGGTCTTTGTACCCATCTCCATTGAGGTCTTCAAGAATAGATCTTCCTCCTCCTCCTGTTGGCAATCTGATTACAGAAGACGAGCTTTCCAAAATCCAATTAAAATTTTGAAAGGCCGGTGCATCAAGTGGGATAGGAGGTGTTATAGAACGCAGACCATATGGCTTAAGATTTTTATAAACAAGTACATCCGGTGTATCATAGTGATTATGATCATTATTGACTACGACTTCCGGATATCCGTCCGAATTGAGGTCAAAAACATTTATAAACTGGATATTACCATTTCGAGATACATATAAATTGCCACCTGAATCGGAAAATTTCCCCTTAGAAAAATCAACAAAAGTATGATGAAAAAAAAGCGTTTTAGGATCAACTTGAGGTTGACGATTGCTTGTTGAATCATTTTGATCCCCCCTATATGCCGGGCTTCTCAACTCCAATTTTTCAGATCTTGGGCTTTTAGCACTACCCAAAACAGCAATTCTGCTTCCGCCATGTTTAGGTATCGATGGATAATTGAATCCCATTAAAATTATGCAAATAAAAATCCACGCAATCTTCCTGTTTTTTAGTTTCTTCATTATGTTTTTATTAAATTCTTGTACAATTATATTACTCTTTAATAGTCGGGGTTTAACGAGGTGCCTCTGTATTAAATATCACTTCAGTCTATTCTCGACCCATGACAGTGAACTACTTTAGATCATGGTTGGGGCACTTGCGAATAATAACTATTATTTAAGGATGAGTACCTGAGCAAGCGAAAAAATGCTGCTGCCATCAACAACGTTAGTGCGCGAATTGGAATACAATAAGCGACCAAAAGCTTTCAAATTATCTTTTATTTTAAGATCGCTGTTGAAATTTAGTGAAAGCCTATTATATTTTTCAAAGAATATAATTAATATGTATGATTTATTAATACTGAATGTAAATACATTAACTTACAATTGCAAGGTTTTTTAAAAAAAAATTAAATTTTGTTTTTATTTATTCGTTAGTCATCTCCATGAGAGTTTTTTCCAAACAGATTTGCTTCAATCTGGTGAACAATCCCTGGGAATGGGCGCTTGTATTCTACAAGCTATCTAAGATTTTGGCTGCTTCGCTTTCAAATATTTTCTGCCATTCAGGAGCCAGGTTGGTATCGCAATCCTCTTGGGCTTCTCCGGTATTCAACAGCTGCTTGGCAGTAGGCGCGTAATAAATATAGCCATTGGTATATCCTGCCACAAAAGTAAACTCATTAGGAGCTTTACTTTTAATATTGAGACCAATTTGCACAGTCAATTCACCAGGAAAAGTAATGAGGCTCATATCTCCAATTTTCACACCTAGCATTTCTACATTAATAGATTTAGCGTCACCAGATTTTTCTTGATGCATTCGCACCAGCGATAAATTAGTCTGAACTCGTGTCAATCGTTCCATTATATAAATATTAGATTGATAGTTGAAAATATCTCTTTTATTAATGGAATCTAACCTCATCATGTCATTTCTCCCCAATAATTTATCATGTAAGTATCTCTGCCCGTAAAATGAAGGATAATCATTAGAGTAATTGTATTTCGTGTTCAATGATATAAACGATTTTAAATTAACGTTAGTCCCCTTCAAGGAACGAAGTAACTTTGTTTGTTCGCTCTCTAGGGCTACAATTCGTTTAGCGAAGTCTGCTCTAGGAAGTTCCATTGAACGACTTATAATGTTCAATTTGCCACCCTCTATCACCTTTATTTTTGCCAGCGCTTTCAGAACGCTTAAACCAAGCATGTTTCCTAAAGGTTCTGCATCAGCCGGAATATCTACGCTTTTGTAATTGATCGGATTAATGTCCCCTGCGCAACCCTGCAAAAAGAGCGCAGTACCTTTCAAATTATCTTCAATTACCTTAGAAGCAAAACCAATTATATCCGCAGTATTTCCCCCATTAGGTACTCCCTCAATTGGGTGAACGGCGAAGTTGTAAAGGACAGCAAGATTTTCACCATTTTGCTTGTCTATACGAAGAATCCCTATTTCCGGGTCAATCGGTCCAATTTCGGCAATATCTTTATCTGGGGGTAGTGAATATGCGCGACGGGCGTCTGTTTGAGTACCATCTTTCATTTTAAACCTTCGGTTTTCCATAATTCGATTCTCAAACCCTACACCTGATCCAACCTTAACAGAGACCAAGTTTTTAGACGCCTCTTTAACTGCAAGGACAGTTAGTTCATCAACATCGTCTCGCACAACCCCATGGCAATGACTAGAATTGATAAGAATATTTGAAACCGGAATATTCAGTTCCTTTTGTATCTGCAAACGAACTTTGGAAATATAGCCTGCTTTAACTGGCCCAATTTCCTCTAGAGCAACTACGTCAAGCGTAATGATGACCATTCTGGTCAGGCCATCATCTAATACTAGTGCTTTTACATATAAAGGATCATTAACCAAACCAGCAGTACGGTCTGTGATTTCAATTTTAGCAACTCCGGCTTTAATTTTTGCTTCAGAATTACTTGAAATTAAGGACAAAACAATAAACAAAAAGAAGTAAAAAAAGCCTCCTCTGCAAGAAATAAGCTGTTTTACGCTAAAATTGAAAATAATCATATGTGACATGGTTCTGTTGAAATTATTGAATTATTATTGCCCAATTACTAATACTGAGCACCCTGGGATTGATACTTATTCAGTTTAATTTTACTTCATGATATATGAAAAAATATCCTTCACTTCTTGTTCAGTGAGTGAATCCAAAATACGTTCTGGCATAGTCGATATTTGTTGTGCTTTCATTTCTTTAATCTGTTTGCTAGAAAGTGTAATCTCCTTCCCGTTAAGGGATTGTAGAGTAAAGGAATCTCCGTTTCGAGCCAATATTTTACCCTCCAATGATCGTCCATCCGTTGTTGTAACACGGTGAATCACATACCCTTCCCGAATATCTGCATTGGGATCAATTATATTCAATAGCATAGAATTGATATTGCGTCTCTCATATCCAGTAAGATCAGGGCCAATATCCCCACCTTCCTTAAACAGTCGATGGCAACCGCCACAAGACCTTAAAAAAAGAACACGCCCTCTTTTGCTATCTCCCCTACCTGATCTTATTATTTTAATATATTTCGCTATCATAGTATTTTTCTCAGAAGATGCTACCAACTTCAAATTGGGCCAGATTCTCTCAATAGTTTTTGTAATCACCGGGTCGTTAAGAAGCTTCAATCTCCTTGCAACTTGCTCAGGCACATCGTTTTTATTTATTTTTTTTGTATTCTCAATTGAGCTAAGCAATTCGCTGGCCCAATTGCGACGACTTGCAAATAAATCCATAGCTGCCTCTCTTACCCCTAAATCTCCTCTCAACTGTGGGTAAATTGAAACTACACGAACACCTATCTCATTCATGTTATATCGCTCTAATGATTGCAGAGCTGTTTCTTTTAAGGCTGCAGATGATTTGCTACTTTCAACCACTTTCAATAAAGCTGGCACGGATTGCGGTAAATCTGTCTGGCCCATTAATTTAATGTACGTGCGGCGATGGTCAATACTCGAATTATCGTCAACAATGATATTTAGTGCCTGATTAACTGCTTTTACATCCTTTTTCTGAATACCGAGAGCTAATGGGCCACCAAAAAAGCTCGATTGAAAAGGTTGAATAGCTCGCATCAATTCGGGCGATAGTTCGAGAATATCCCGTCCCCTAAGTCCTTCGTTTAATCCGCTGATAAGTACTTTCGAAAGATCCTTTGAGGGCGAGAGTTTAATCAATCGAGCAGCAGAGTTATAATTCTCGTCACCTCCAGCCATAATATATCGTTGCATTAGTCTTTTCAAAATAACAGTTTTTACAACATTCTTCTGCCATATACTCTTATCCTCAAACATGTCTACAATTAGATCTCGATCAGTTTCTGATTTAGATTCTATTGCCCACCAAATCATCAATGGTATGTCGGGATCTTTATAATCATCATGATTCTTTAGTAGTCCTCTAAGGATTTGAATTGCATCTAGTCCAGGCAGTCTTTTAGCTGTGGATGCTAATTGGCTCCTCACTTCAGGATCGGTCTCGAAAGATGCTAGTTTTCCAAGTTGACTTGAAATGGTTGATGACACCCTTTTTGTATCTCCTAACAACCTTACACCCCATAGTCTAACATAGGGATTCTTATGTTGCAAGGCCAAAGTTGTGGTGCGGTCATCCAACCTGTTGATGATATTAATTGCCCAAAGAGCTTCCAGTGAGCTAGGATTATCCTTTGATTCAAGTAAACCAACCAATTTTGGTACAATAGACCTATCCTTGCTGTTTCCAAATTGTATCAATGCTTGCTGGCGAAACCATTTATTATTGCTTTTCAATAATTCTACCAATTGCTCAGATGAATATTTACTTAAATCAAACTTCTTAAAACTAACTGGCCGATTTTTGTTACGAAGTCGATATATACGACCTGAACTTTTATGCCATGTATCACGCGGATCGACGTGGGAAAGACGGCTATCATACCAATCAGCAATATAAACGGAGCCATCGGGGCCGGATTTTAAGTCTACAGGCCGAAACCAATGATCGTCGGTTTCAAGAATCCGGTCTTCATCAACATTTCTGAAAGTAGAGCCTTTTGATTCCAGCCTTGTAAGCTGCACATAGTTAAGAAGAGGATTGAGCGCTATAAATTTTCCATTGTAACGACTTGGAAATGAACCTCCTTCATATCTAATTAAAGAATGTGTAAAGCGCCTTGTATCACCCTGCAACTCCATATTAGATAAATTTCCAAAGGCATACTTATTTGTATAAGGTCCATGCTTTCCTAAACTTTTGGGATAATAAGCTCCCTGCTTAAAATTAGGTCCGCGATCAGAGCCATTATTGCCGGAAAAAAGATGACCCTTCCCATCAAATTCAACATTGAATGTATTACCACCACCTTCTGAAAATACCTCGAATACCTTTGTCTCAGTATTGTATCTCCAGATTGTCTGGCCTTGAAAACTAATATTTTTTGAAACGGCAGAACTAATGTTAGCAGTGGAGGTACTGCCCTGCCCCCCATAAAGCCAACCATCAGGTCCCCATTGCAAACTATTAGCAACCGCATGAGTGTCTTCTAACCCAAAGCCCCTTAAATGTACAACAGGATCCCCGTCAGGAAACCCGTCGCCATCAGGATCAGCATAAGCTAATAAGTAAGGTGGATTTAACACCCATATGTTTCCTCTCCCTAAAGTTACACTGGTTACCATGTTTAGGCCAGTTATAACATCGGTAGATTTCTCAAATCTTCCATCACCATCAGTGTCTTCAAAAACAGTAATTTTGTCGGCTCCTTTAATTCCTTTAGGAGGAGGAGCTGGAGTTTTATCAAATTTAACACGTAAGAAATTATCAATGCTTTCAACTTTGAGCCCTTTAGGATAAGGATATTGATTATACTGTACCACCCAAAGCCTCCCCTGGTGGTCAAAACTTAGCTCCACAGGTTGCATGATAGCTGGTTCAGATAATACAAGGTCGAGGGCAAGGTCTTTTGAGTACTGGAAATGCTCTAATGCCTTCGATGGCAACGTAGGTTGTGTAGAATCCGTGAGCGCCCCAAGTCCCTTAAAAGCATCCATATAGCTTTCCACATCTTTATTAGCTGCCAGGTCTTTTATAGTTCGCTTATCATGTTCAACGTTTGTATTACATGCCAGTATTCCATTGAATAAAAATAGGATTATCAGATATCGTATATATATTTTCATAACGTAACAAGAATGCCAGGCATTATATAAATAAATAAGTATTACATATTTACGACAATAAATTTAATCTGCAAGAAAAAAGTAAAAAAAGTCTCGCAAATGATAATGAATACTCAGCCAGGTTTCCGAGCCCTTTTAACGGATTCGAAAACACAGGGTTTTAAAAGCAACTAAATATTGATGAAACAAACTATTTCAATATCAAACTCTGCTAACGTTGGGTCTGTAAACCATTCATAGCAATAGCATAGCGCTTCCCTAGGATTACAGCAGACTTAGTATCGAAATGAGTAGAATCACCTTTATGTTGAAGTCCTCTTGCGCTTACAACTGCAGCATTGGTTACAGAAATAGAAAGAGTACTGAGCTCCTTATTTATAAGGTTATTATCCTTAAAAAAATAACCAATTTCACCGGCAACGAAAGGCAAATTTGGGTCGCCGATATCAATCCTTAACTTTTTTACAAGTTCAACCAACTTCGTTAGGTAAGTCATAGCTGCCTTATCATTACAATCTGATTCACCTTGATGCCAGATAATTCCTTTGATAACACCCCTTCTCATAGCGAGTCTCGTACGCTTAATAGCATCCTCATATGGAAATACTCCAGTGTAAGCTATTCCGTCTGTCCACGCACTTATAGGAGATCCCCCAAGAGCAGCAGGAACCAGCCCAATTCGAATCTTATGGTTGTTCTTTAATATTGATTTTGCAAAACTTAATCCTGGACCAACTCCTACAATTGACGGACGATCGAAATGTATAGGATCTTTGGCTGGGATCCAATTATTATTTTCATCAAGCATTTCGATTCGATTGTCGACCCTACTCTTAGTCTTATCAATTAAGCCTCTTCCAGCCATATTGGATTGTCCGATCAACAAATAGACATGAAAATTTGGATCGATGTCGTCCTCGATGATTTTGCGTTTTACAAATGATGTAAAAACAATAACTAAAGAAATACATAGCAGGAAGATTATTAATTTAGGCCGAATATTCATTGTTTCTTTATTTAGAAAAAGGTATAATTACTATAAGGAAGCCTAAACGAGTCATTTTATCGAACAATAATATTATGACCCAAGAATCTAGCAACACATATATTCATGTTAAAGAACAATTTACAAATTCATCTTTTTTAATTCACTTACCGCATGAGCACAGGCTCTCGCAGTAAAAGCCATATATGTTAGGGACGGATTCTGGCAAGCAGAAGAAGTCATACATGAACCGTCAGTTACGAAAACGTTTTTTACATCATGCATCTGATTCCACCTGTTCAATACCGAAGACTTTGGATCAAGACCCATCCTGGCAGTCCCCATCTCATGGATTGCCATCCCTGGCGTACAGCCATTGTCGAACCCCTTAACATCTTTTAATCCCGCAGCTTCTAAAATCTCCACGGCATCATTCATCATATCAACCCTCATTTTTCCCTCATTTGTTTTGTATTCGCAGTTGATTGAAAGTACCGGTTGCCCCCATTTATCCTTTTTAGACTTATCTAACTTTACCTGATTTTCATAGTACGGCAAGCATTCCCCAAATCCACTAAGTCCCATCGTCCACGGTCCAGGAGTTGTCATTTCTTCCTTGAAATCTGCTCCAATATTCATCTCTGCTATGGCACGTTGCCAACCAGTGCGACTGGCACTGCCACCGTAATGGAAACCGCGTAGATAGTCTCTTTTATCCCCATCGAAATTTCTGAAACGTGGGATGTAGATACCACCTGGTCGCCGGCCGTAATAATACTTATCCTCAAAACCTTCCATAGTGCCAGAAGCACCTACCCTAAAATGGTGATCCATAAGATTGTGACCAAGTTGACCACTGGAATTACCAAAACCATCTGGAAATGTCTCCGAAACAGAATTAAGGAGAAGAAACGTTGTACCTAAAGTGGATCCATTTAAGAAAATAATTTTGGAATAAAACTCCATAGTTTCATTTGTTTCTGCATCAATCACTACAACACCTTTAGCTCTGCGCTTTTCCTTATCATAAATCAATGAATTAACGATTGAAAACGGACGAAGCGTGAGGTTACCAGTAGCCAGTGCCGCTGGAAGAGTTGAAGACTGTGTACTAAAATAAGCACCATATGGACAGCCTCGACTACACAGATTCCGATTCAAACACTTCCCTCTATTCAAATGTGGGATAGTGAGATTCGCTTCTCTATAAACTGTCATCATTCGCAAACCCTTGTAATGTCTTTCTATCCTTTTTTTTACTTCTTTTTCAACACAGTTCATTTCCATAGGTGGCAGAAACTGTCCATCAGGTAACTGCAAAAGACCTTCATTCTGACCGCTGACTCCTACAAATCGTTCAACATAATCATACCAGGGCGCAATATCTTTATACCTAATAGGCCAATCTATACCCATTCCATCTTTGGAATTGGCTTCAAAATCCATCTCGCTCAGCCGTAGACATCCACGGCCCCAGGTCAGCGATCTCCCCCCCACTTGAAAGCCACGATACCAATCAAAGCGCTTTTCCTCAGTATAAGGACAGTCTAAATCGTTAACCCAAAACTTCTCGCTGTATCCATTATAAAATCCGCTGCGTGTCTGAACAGGGTGATTACGAATTTGCTCTTGCGTCAATCTCCCACGATGTTTGAACTCCCATGGATGTAACATTGCTGTGTCGTAATCCTTGACATGTTCTATGTTTCTGCCCCGCTCTAGCAAAAGCACTTTTAAACCTTTTTCAGTGAGTTCTTTTGCCGCCCAACCACCACTAATTCCCGAACCAACTACGATTGCATCGTAAGTGTTTTGTTTCTTCGCATCAATATTTAACATCATTAGTCTTCGAATTAATCGTCAATACCTTTATTAGAATTATATGGCCCATGCCTTTTGGCCCTTTTTAAATGGAACGCAACCGTCATAGGTACCTGGCGTCGCTACATAATTTAAAGCTTGAGTTGAACCAATCTCTGAAGTGAAATAGCCTAAAAAGGTAAGTTCTCTAACTAATCGTAAAAACTGAGACAGCAAATCTGGTTTTGTGGCAGTTGTATTTTTAATTTGGGAGGTTCGAACTTCATCACCAAGCTTAATAAGTATACTCTCACGATCGGAATGGCCTGTTTCATTAAATGCTTTACCAAAATTAACCAATGACAAACCATTCACTCGTTCAATTCCCTCAGCAAAAGTCTTATGCACACCTGCAGGGTAACAATCCTCAATCATCATAATGATGAACGGTCCTACTCCTGCAGCAGATGCCCCTGGTGTCGATGTTGTGGGTATGATCGTATCTGCTATTGCATCGATAATATCCTGCTGCATTTTATTAAATTTTTTCGTTTCTCCATCAG
Organism: Pedobacter sp.; assembly: GCA_036676565.1. Classification (GTDB taxonomy): domain Bacteria; phylum Bacteroidota; class Bacteroidia; order Sphingobacteriales; family Sphingobacteriaceae; genus Daejeonella. Next base: position 44,266 of record JAKFCP010000021.1, on the reverse strand, counting down.
ACATGCCACTTGGTTCATTGGCCAATATGCTTGTACCGGAAAAAACAAATGCTCCACCAAATAAAAACGCAAACCTAGTTACCACTTCTCGTCTATTCATTTCAGCTATATTAAACTTTAGTTAAAATATATTAATATGTATGATTTATTAATAAACTTAATCATTACGTATGTATATTACAAGTCTCTTAACTTAAAAAACTATTTTTACTAATATCTTAAGGATGCCCGTTAGCACGGTAAATTTTGAGTTGCCATATGAGATCATGCTGTTAAGACATGACAGTTTCGTTGGGCGATGCTGTTTACAAAGGTTTTAACCCAAGGCAAACTCCAGTGAACTTTACTTTTGCTTTCTTATCAATTGACTATTTGTCGGCAACTTTCAAAAGATTCTGAAAAGTTGAATCTGCGATAGTATAACCACTACTTGTGGAGATGAACTTGCCCTCCTGGCTTATCCATACTAGATGAGGAAGAGCCCTGTGGGGGAAAAGTTTTATCAGCTGTTCATCCCCAGTCACCATAGGCAGTTTAAAATTCTGTACAGTCGAATTCAATTTTTTAAATTTATCAATTTCCGCCTTTTTTTGATATGTAACAGATATTATCTGAAGATGATCAGCAAATTCCTTTTGAAGGCTATCGAGCTTCGGCATTGCTTTTATACAACTGCCGCACCAGGTTGCCCAAAAATCCAATAACACAATCTTCCCTTGAAAATCAGACAATTTTAAAGTTGTGTTTTTGTAATTAACAACATTATGCAAAGTTAGCTCAGGTACCAAGTCTCCCATTTTAATAGAATTTTGGGCAAGTAATGGTCTTGGTATGTTACACAATAACAAGCCCAAAATGATTGAATAATATATTCCTCTTCCAGTTCTTAGTGGAAAAGATTCTTTTAGTAACATCATTCTTCAATATAATCTAAATCTTTTGAGAAAGTTTCCTGCATGCCATTGAGTGCCCAGAACGCACAGCCAAGGCTTAAAAAAGCTACTAAAAACCCAGCCTGGATAAATGATTCACCGAATAATTTATTAAAGTATTGAAAAAGTAGGGAAAGAGGTACAACGGAACCTCTTACAAAATTAGGCGCGGTCGTAGTTACAGTCGCTCTAACATTTGTACCAAATTGTTCAGTAGCGATAGTCATAAAAATGACCCAATATCCCACTGAGAATCCTAGTAACAGACATACCAAATAAAAGCTTAGTAAATTCATTTCCGATCCTGTAAGAAAAACAGTAATTGTTACAGTCGTCAAAAACAGAAACACGTAGACAGTCTTTATTCTGCTTTTAAGATATTGGCTGAGTAACCCACTTGCTATATCCCCTAAAACAAGTCCAGCATAGCAACATGCTACAGCGACACCAGCATTTACCACGGCTGAAACACCCAGTGCCAGGCCAAACTCTGGTGAAAGCGTTATCAATATCCCAACGACATACCAAAGCGGCACTCCTATAACAATACATCGAATATATTTATACAATCGTTGCTTTTTGGAAAACAGAAAGAAAAAATTACCACGTTGGGAAGATGCCTTTTTTACTTTTCCAAACATCCCTGACTCAGCTACTCCAACTCTCAGTAACAATAACGACATTCCCAAGACTCCGCCGATTAAAAATGACGTTCTCCAGTCAAATAACTGTGCTACAAAATATGCAGCAATTGCCCCACTTACTCCTACAGAGGCAACAATGGTAGTTGCATAGCCACGTTTAGCTTTTGGGACAATTTCAGCTACAAGGGTAATTCCAGCGCCTAACTCACCTGCCAGACCGAAACCTGCAATAAACCTCCATAATGCATATCCCTCTACGGTACTGACAAAAGCGTTTGCAATATTAGCCAAGGAATAAATAAAGATAGATCCAAATAAAACCGACAGTCGACCTTTTTTATCCCCCAAAATCCCCCAGGCAATCCCTCCGAGAAGAAGACCGACCATCTGAACATTCAACAAAAATATCCCACTTTCTGTGAGATCATTTCCTTCTAAACCCATCGACTGTAAACTTGGAACCCTGATTATGCTAAAAAGTAAGAGATCATAGATATCTACGAAATAGCCTAACGCAGCCACTAAAACCGCCGCACTCAATACCCTAGTTTGTTTATTATCGGAAGTATGATCTGCATTATCATTCATTAACTTAGTATTTATTCTGTTTCGTCTGTGCATGTTTGTCTTATATACTTTTTATTAAATATTGTTTCCAGCCCCAAATCTGAATGTATAAAATCCAGATTTCTTTCCAATCAGTTTTGAGGTGGGCTATCCAATAGCTGTAACTCAATTAGCTTTTTTCAGTTGGTTCAAAATAGCAGCGGACTTCAAAAAGTTTCGCTTGAGGATCACCATTAGTTTTTTGAACGGTAATACGTATTGAATCAACTTCTAAAGGTTCAAAAGTATTTACCACACGCCGCAGGTAGTTATTGTTTACAGCTACAATTCTTTTTGAAACGGTACCAATTTTCGCATCAATTGTATAGTCGGAAATGGTCTCAGGTTGTGGGCCTCTGATTTGATCACTATAGACATTATCTTCCGGCGAAATGCGTAAAAATCGATGTAAGCCCGTGTCAAAAACTAGTTGTATTTGATTTATTTTGACTCTCATATTCCATTTCAATTCGAGCCAAGGCTCGCCAAGTTTCATATCAGCACGCCACTGATGTGAATTTCCATCCTTAACATCCCGATTATAACCGTCGATCACATTGATTGCAGTGCCATCAGATGTCTCAGAAGAAGCTTTTATCTCAGCCTTCCTTGCTAAATCATTTTCATCTTCATTTATTACCCCCAACATAGGTTGGTCCTGCCTAAGCAACATTTGCTGCAATTTGGTAAAATGAATATGTTGATTTCCCACCTCTTTTGGAAGTATGCCATTTGTATTACAATAAGCCATACCAGTACCTATTGCTTGTCCTAAGGCAGCACAAGTTGCCATAACCCTTGTTGATGACAAGGCCACATGTGAAACACTTATATTCCTTCCAGCCATTAACAAGTTTCCAATGTTCTTGCTGTAAAGTGATCTAAAAGGTATTGAGTACGGACCTTTAAGGGCAATAGACACAAATGGAACAATTCCCATAGTATCCATTCCACCAGGGGGGTGATCATCTAGTGGCCAGCCGCCATATGCGACTCTATCCGGAAATAAGCTCGGCGATTGGATATCCTTTTGATGCATGATATAGTCTCCAGTAAGCCTCCGGCTTTCACGCTTTCCTGGAATCATTCCTACCCATGACAATGCCCAATTATCAGCTTCTGGGTAGTTCCCAGAATTCTTTATATAATCCCAAACCCCAAAAAGTGCACTCAAGAGATCCTTTCGGTTCTTTTGGCCGTCTTTGACTGTATCTTCCATACCACCCAACTCTAACCACCAATAACCATACTCTAAGGAATAAATTTTACGATGTACAAAATCTTTATTAGTATATTTTCTCGCCCATTGGGGAGGATTATAAGGCATTTTTTTAGCATGCTTTTGAGACATAAATAATAGGCTATTGCCCATGCTTCTCAAATCTGCCTTATCTACTGCCAACGATTCTCCCCAGGTGGATTTTGCTTCTCTTCCCTGCATAAATTCTGCCCCAGATAGTGCCCCTAAGGTCCCATCACCTGTACAATCGGCATAAAATTTTGCACTTATCTCATAAATCTCCTCGGTTGGCGAACAAATTGTTCGAACCATAGTAACTTTATTGTCAGTCACCTCTACATCCAAGACCGTAGTATCTAACAATAAGGTAATGTTCTTCTCTGAAACTAACTTATCAAACAATACTGCATCCCATATTTCATATGATCGTTGTGGATTTTCTACGGATTCAGTCAATACTAGTTCTTCAAGAATTCCCGTCTCTCTCCAAACTTGATTTAACGCGCTTGCTCCAGAAATGTGCATGCGAATTTCGCTGCTCGCATTCCCTCCTAACCTCGATCTATTCTGAACCAAAATCACTTCGCATCCATTCCGCGCTGCAGCTATCGCTGCACATATTCCTGACATCCCCCCCCCTGCAATTAGCACGTCAGTTTTGTAAATTATCTTCCTGAAAACTTTCAGATCAACCATATTATTATGGTTTTCCTGTTTGTTCTTGCTAACAGCATTTACAGGATCCATCAGGAATACGCCTGATCCTATCCCAAGAGTCTTTATAAAATCTCTTCTCTTGTTACTTGTGCTTCTTTTCATTGCTTAATGTTTATTAAATTCATCTATTAAATATTTTATTTTTCTTCTTGAGTACTTGAGGTTCCTTTTTTATACTTTTCTGTTATTTTTTCTAGGTCGGGGAAATTTTTCGACTGACTTTTAAGCAGGTCATAAACCTTCTCTGTTAATTCAGCGTTGGGGTTACCTAAGAGACAAGCTAGTTTCAGCAACAAATTGTAATCCAGAATGTCCTGATTTGTAATAATAGTATCTAATGATTTAATGATTTGGCTAGGCTTCAAAATTCCAAAATTTGAAATTAATTTATCCAATGCCGCCTCAGTCAAACGCTTGTCCTTTAGCTTATTAATAACTTGATTCTGAATTTTGAAATCTACTTGATTTAGCAGATTCAATATTGATTGCTGAGTTTCAGAAGACATCCAAGCCTCTTCCGGAATTTTTTCAATTGCAAAATAAGGTACGTACTCTTTCCCAGTCCCTACTAATCGAATTACAGCAGGTAGAAAATCTGAAATTCTATCTTTTGGTATCTTTCCCAGTGCATAATACTGATAGTGATAATTATTAGATTCCAACATTTGAGTCAACATCGAATCATTCAATAGTGATTCAGTATGTTGTAGTATACTATCTGCAGCAGCACCGTTAACAATATGCCATAATAAATATGAGCTGTGGACCGCCCCAGATACAATTGAACTCTGTAGAGTTTTGTTGGTGGCTCCAGTTATGGCGTCCACTACTGAGGACTTTTTAGTTTCACTTGAATCTACTAAATCTTGAGATGAATAAAATTTCAGGACAGAGGATTTATCAGATAAGATTTTATGCATTTTGTCTACATCCTCTTTGTTAAAAACTTCATGATCGAATTTTGTCAACGGACTGTCGATAGGAAGACTATATTCATCAAAGTTTCCAAGCAAATCCCATGAAACATCTACAACTAAAGGATAACATATTTTTTCTTCACAAACTGGCGCAAATATGTGTGCGTAGTACTTTAAAGGTTTGTTTGAATCATCAAACATCAGGTCAACCGACATTGGAATAGAATCTTTTAAATAGACCGTAAATGCTTTCTCAGATCTAAAAGATACTTTCTTCTTATGAAGCACACAGCTCCCACATAAAAGAAAGAATACTAACAATACTGACACCCTAAATATTATTGATGTAATCTTAAAGCTTTCTTTATTAAATTCGAATGAATTCAATTGGTCATTATTTATGCCCATAAATTCCAGTAATGTTTAACAAATTAAATTATTATGTATGACATATACAAATGTATTTCATATTTATCTACTTTCCAGTATTGTTTATTATAGTTCGAATTATAATGTCTAAAAAGTTAAAAAATGCATAGATAATGTCTGAGCAACCCAGGATTTAACAATTCAGCACTAAAACCTCTGTTAAGATTCATAATAATGTCATACATTTGTACCAAATCAGTACTCTTTTATGAAACAATTAAATCTAACTACTCTTACACCAATTAAATACCTTACACAGGTAGACAAAGTCGAAATGAGTCTTGAAGCATATTTTCGTAGCGAAAATTTTCAAATAGGCGATCCAATCCCTAAAGAAATGGAGCTAGCGGAAGCAATGGGGGTGAGCAGAACTGCGATACGAGAAGCCCTTTCCCGATTTAGATTACTAGGTATTATTGAATCTAGAAAAAATAGAGGAATGATAATAACTCGCCCAGACATCTTAAACAATATGCATCGAGTAATGGATCCACAACTATTAGATGGAGCCACTATGAAGGAAATATTTGAAATGCGCTTGGTTATTGAGATTGGTTTAGCAGATATACTATTCCTAAGAAAAACAAATGCCAATTTGAAGAAACTCGAACAAATAGTTGAGAAAGAAGAAAAAACAGACAAAAAGCCTGAATTGGTAAAATATGATATTGAGTTTCACTCTATGCTCTATGAAATTTCGGAGAACAAAACCATTCAAAGATTCCAAAAATTGCTAATGCCTGTTTTTGATTATATGAACAATGAATTACATGTCAAAAGTCAACTTCCCGACACCGAATATGTATCACACAGGGTATTGCTGAATGTATTAAAAAACGGCACTCCCGAAGAATTCAGAAGCAAAATGAAAAGACATTTGCTCAATTACTTTGAAAAGGTTTGATTTCTTTCTCATCCTTAGCCATTGCTGATTGATTTAGAATCATTACGAAATATATTAGACAGAAATTGATCAAATACATTGTCGAAATTCAAAGATGGGACCGAATACTGCTAACCGGTAATTCATTAACCTATTAACGGTAACCCTTCAATTAGAACTAGCATATACTAAACACATCCAACCTAAATAGTCCTTAAGCCATTATCTCATTACCAACCTCCTTCAGCAGGCCGGTAATGAGAATGGCTATCAACTAATCTTCTGGCAGATAACATTCTGCCAATTACTTATCTAACATTTCAAATATAGTATTAATATGTATTACATATAATTTTATGACAAAAAATATATGAGATAAGTTCACAAGCTTTTAATTTATTTAGCTACATATATAATTGTGAAATAACAGCCTGAACAATCTTATTAGTATAAACGACATAAAGGGCTAACTAATTAGTAAGTACTCAAACACTTTCTCCCGATACGCTTCAGATTTACCACCCCAATAATTCCATCCCCATTCTTCAAATTTTTCTCCCCATTATAGAAATACTTTATGCAAATTTGAGTTAAAATCAATTCTTATGAAACAGGGGCTTTTAATAGATATGGACGGCGTAATTTACAGCGGTGAATTATTAATAGAGGGGGCCGATAGATTTATAAATAATTTAATAAAGAAAGATATCCCGTTTACATTTATGACCAATAACAGCCAGCGTACCAGGCTTGAGGTTGTGCGTAAACTGAAACATCTTGGAATTGATGTAACTGTTGATCATGTTTACACAAGTGCAATGGCGACCGGCAAATTCCTTGGTGATCAGGGTTCTCATGGTACGGCATATGTATTGGGCGAAGGAGGATTACTAACCAGTTTGCATGAAAACGGAATCACACTGGTAAACACCGATCCTGAATTTGTGGTATTGGGTGAAGGCCGGAATTTTACGCTGGAAATGGTGCAGCGTGCTGTAGATATGATCCTGGCCGGGGCAAAATTTATAACAACTAACCGGGATCCTTCACCCAAAAAACCGGGATGGAATAATTTAGGCATCGCAGCTACTACTGCGATGATTGAAGAAGCAACCGGCCGAAAAGCTTTCGTTACCGGAAAACCAAGTCCGGTGATGATGCGTTCAGCACGAAAATATTTAGGTTTGGAAACCGGTGGAACGACTGTAATCGGTGATACAATGGAAACCGATATACAGGGAGGGGTTCAAATGGGATACAAAACAATTCTGGTGCTCTCAGGTATAGCCCAAAAGGAAGATTTATCCAATTATGCCTTCAAACCTGATTTAATAAGCAGCTCAATTGATAAGATTGAACTGCCTTTGAGATGGTGGGAAGGGTAATTTATCAGGTATAGGCTATCATATGTTGCGTGTTTTCTGCCAAAATCAGGTGCGAACAAATCGGGGTTCATAAATTGATTAACTCTTATAAAAATCAAGAATTTTCTTTCTCATAATAAAATCAGATTGGCTTTATGCCAGATTCTGATTAGCCCGTCAATTTATTTTTCGAAACCAGATAGTCTTCCATTTTTTTCCTCGAATAGAAACAGATCTCCTTGGTTCTGGTTAATTTTGCAAAAATCTTCTTTTGTTCAAGCAAATTCTGATATCTCTACCCGGGGATTCCATATTCCTGTAAACCTGGCTTATGAGCTACCGAAGCTGAATGCGCACAATTCTGAGAAAGGCCAGCTCTCCTGCCTGATTGATATTATGATTATTCTGCATGAAATAATCAATAGCCAAGCTCAGTGCCAAGGGAATCATTAATATTTTATGGCCTTTACAGAAATCTTAAAACTATACATTTAGAACCAGGTATTCCATAAAGCTCCCTCCCGGATTACTGGCCTCAACTACTATCACATTTTCTCAACAAACTGCAGCTCATTAAAAAAATATTTAAATTAATATATAAAGTCTATAGATTTAGTAGATTTTAATTATAATTGCAAAATGAAATCATCCTGCAGCTGCGGGATCAATACAAATAAGAAACAGATGAAAAAAACAGTACACACAAAAAAATTTAACTATTCAATCTCTCTCTCACTATCAAGCCAACGATGTTGCTGTTGATCTAAAACACCAGCAAATCCTCTATATAAACCTTATTTAAATCTTATAAAACATCATAAAATGAAATATCTGTCGTATAAATTAAAATTTTTGCTCTTAATCATCTTTCTTATTCAAAGTTCATCTTCATTTGCCCAGCAAGTGGTTATCGGTACAGTTAAAGACACTCAAGGTCAGCCTTTGCCCGGTGCGACTATAGCAATAAGGGGAACTACCATTTTAACAAAAGCCGATTCTATCGGGCAATTCAGGCTCAACGTCAAACAGGAAGCACCATTCTTTATCAGAGCAACCTTTATTGGATTCAAACCTCAGGATTTTCAGATATTGAAAATTGACAATACCCCCATTCAACTCCAGCTTGTTGATGATGCATTGCTTGAAGAAATTGTGGTAACATCAAGACGACGTTCCGAGGTATTGCAGGATGTTCCAATTCCAATCTCAGTTGTGGGCAGAGCTCAGATTGAGGAATCCGGCTCATTCAACGTTACAAGAGTGAAAGAACTAATTCCATCAGTCCAGATGTATACCTCGAACCCAAGAAATACAGGGGTTAATATCAGGGGAATTGGTTCACCATTCGGTCTTACCAATGACGGACTTGATCCGGGTGTGGGCTATTATGTTGACGGTGTTTATTATGCACGCCCGGCAGCAGCAACTCTTGACTTTATTGATATTGATCGTATCGAAGTACTGCGCGGTCCACAGGGTACATTATTCGGCAAAAACACCAGTGCAGGTGCCTTTAATATCGTGACCCGTAAAGCGAGCTTTACTCCTGATTACAGCTTTGAAACCAGTTTCGGAAATTACGGATACATCCAGGCTAAGGCATCGGTTACAGGTCCCTTAAGCAAGAAATTTGCCGCTCGTCTTTCTTTTTCGGGAACCCAGCGTAATGGTGTTGTGGAGAACGTTCGTACGGGTAAATTCACAAATGATATCAATAACCTGGGTTTCCGTGGCCAATTATTGTTCAAACCTAATGACAACACCTTCATCACCTTAGCGGCAGATGCATCAGATCAGCAGCCGGATGGTTATGCCCAGGTGGTGGCCGGCGTCGTAACTACCAAACGTCCGGCATATCGCCAGTTTGATGCGATAATAGCCGATCTTAACTATACCCTGCCAAGCAGAAATGCATTCGATCGTAAAATTGATCATGATACTCCATGGAATTCCGGTAATGAGCTTGGCGGTGTTTCATTGAATGCCGAGACAAAATTAGGTCCGGGTACACTAACTTCTACTACTGCATGGCGCTACTGGAACTGGGATCCTTCAAATGACCGCGACTTTACCGGCTTACAGGCTTTGGCAAAATCCCAAAACCCTGCAGAGCATCGTAACTGGTCTCAGGAAATACGTTATGCAGGTCAGCTGACTGAGAAATTAAGCGGAGTAGTAGGCTTATTTTATATTGACCAGGAAGTAAAAATCAATGGAACTGAAGAATCAGGAACAGCTCAATGGCGCTTTTCGCAAAGCTCAACCAGTGCCTTATGGAGAACACCCGGTCTTTTGGAAGGTTATGGAATCTACACCAACGCTTCTATTAAATCACAAAGTGCTGCTGCATTTGCAAGTATAGACTGGGAAATCGCCAATGGCTTCCATATTTTGCCTGGGGTACGCTTTAACTATGACAACAAAGATGTTGATTACAAACGGGTTGCCAGAGGTGGATTACAAACTACTGATGCTGCATTATTAGCCATTAAAACAGGTGTCTATAGCGATCAATCGTATCTGGCCAGCGCTGATGAGCGAAATTTCACTTACTCGCTTACCGCATCTTACAGACCAAACAGACGTCTTAATGCTTTTGCTACTTATTCTACAAGCTTTAAACCTGTTGGGGTTAATGTGGCCGGTTTGCCAACAGTTAATGGAGCCGCCGCAACTGATCTGGCTGTTATTAAACCGGAATACACAAAACATTATGAACTTGGTTTAAAAAGTACGCCGGCTGATAATTTGACCCTGAACCTAACCTTCCATAATTCGGATATCAAAGATTACCAGACCAATGTTCAATCACCTCAATTAGGTGTTAACCGCGGTTATATAGCCAATGCAGAGAAAGTAAATGTTAAGGGGGCTGAACTGGACCTCAGTTTAAAGGCCAGCAATTATTTCTCCTTCTATGGTGCAGCTGCTTATACTGAAGCAACTTATGTCCGTTTCACAAATGCACCGCTTCCACTTGAAGAAACGGGCTTGACGGTGAATGGTGTCCAGGTAGCATTCAAAGACATTTCTGGCGGGGATCTACCGGGTATCTCCAAATGGGCAGGATCATTGGGTGGTGAATATGCAACACCAGCAAAATTCTTTAACAAGGATGCTAAATTCTTTACCGCTTTAGATGCTTATTTCCGTTCATCCTTCTCATCTAGCCCTTCTCCTTCTGCATATCTTAATATTGACGGCTATGCCCTAATCAATGGAAGAATCGGGTATAAAGCTACCAAAGGCTTCTCTGCCTATGTATGGGGTCGAAACTTGTTAAATAAGGACTATTTTGAGCAATTGTTACCTGCAGGTGGTAATGCCGGTCATTATGCAGGGGTACTTGGCGACCCTAGAACCTATGGATTAACCTTAAGATTCGCATTATAAAGACAATCGAATATTTTAAAAGCTCCACATTAAATTGTGGGGCTTTTTTTTATAGAATAATCCTTAAAACTTGCCATTATACTAATTGAGAGTATGAAAAGATCTATTCTTATTACAATTTTTCTGATGAGTTCCATTGCAACTTTTGCTCAGCAAAGAAATTCTCACAATCTCTTTTGGGCTAGATTAACCCTGGCTGACACCTTAAATTCCAGGTTAAAATGGGAAGTATTTTTACAAAAAAGAACACAAAATAACTATCAGGGGGACCCAAACATTTTTCATTCCAATCAGTTTAAAAGCTATTGGCTTTGGTTTAACTATTCGGTAAACAGCAAATTAAAATTTTCGGTTTCTCCATTTGGTTATTTTGAAAGCTACATATTAAATAATAGCGAGGCAGATGCTACTATCCCCCCAATTAGGGAGTTTCGCTGGGCAGGCCGGATTGAGCATGAAACCAAGGGTAAATATTTCAATTACAGTAATCGCTATAATCTTGAATATCGCCGTCGCGATCTAAAGAATAATGATTTGTATTTACCCAACTGGAGGATACGGTATATGGCTCGATTGGATAAGCCGCTAAAAAATATACTATCCCCTACTAAACCGCTCATATTTACTGCATATAATGAGGTATTTATACAGTTTGGTAAAGCAGTGAGAGACAACCCGAATGTATTTGACCAGAACAGAGTTTACCTGGGAGCATCTTATGAACTTATAAAAAACATTAAATTGAACCTGGGTTATATTTATGGGTTTCAGGAACGGAATTCAGGTAAAGAGTTTGATAATATTAATACTTATTGGGCGGTTTTGACACTTGACAATTTCATAAGTCAGTTAAAAAAGAAATGACTATCAGGGCATTCATCTTGATTTGTCTTCAATATCAAGATGTCTTCTATAGAAATAACAATTAAGTAAAGAGGACTTAACAATTTAGAGACATCCCAAAAATAACTTTACACAAAAATAAATGAAGCTATGTTTAAACCTGAGCAATTTCTCCATCCCAAAGCCATTTTGATTCGAAAAAAAATAAAAAACTACTTCAAAATAACTTGTAATCTATTTGTCAGCAATGCTGATTCTCAATATAAGCCTGTTTTGCTTCCCGTAAAAAATATCAGAAGCAGAAATATTTCTGAATCTAGGTAATTAATTCAAAGTAATTTCCAGCAATTTTTTCAGGCCAAAAATTACCCAGGTATATTCGTTTCAAATCCCAAATAAATTAAAATCTAAAGCATGAAATCAAGCTCTTGTTACTTATTACTTCTGGCTTTTATCATGCCTTTATTATCCCATTCTCAGAGCAAAACATCAGATCTCAGAACTCTGATCGTATTCTTTGATGGTTTGCGTCCCGATTATATCACTGCTGAAAATATGCCGAATCTATATGCTTTTAAAAAGAAGGCAAGTTATGGCACACAGCATCATAGTGTATTCCCTACCGTTACCCGTGTAAATGCATCTTCCTATGCTACAGGAAGCTATCCCGGAACTCATGGGCTAATGGGAAATAGTGTTTACTTCCCGCAAGTAGACAAAACAAAGGCCCTGAACACAGGGAATGCATCAGAAATTGACGAAATAACCAAAGCAACAGATAATCATGTATTAACAGCAGCTTCATTGGGAGAACTGGTGCAGCTAAGCGGGTCAAGCATGATGGTTTTTAGCTCTGGAACAACAGGTCAGGCTCTTATGCAAAATCATAAAATAAGTGGAGGTGCGGTAATAAACCCATCAATGATCAGACCTGAATCAATGAAAGAAAAGGTCATGACTGAAATTGGATCTGTTGAGGTTGCAGGTGGAAAACATGTGTGGATTGCTAATGCCCTAATGAAATATGGCTTGCGCTTAGATGGGCCAAAAGTAAGTGCGATCTGGTTTGGTGATCCGGATGGCACCGCACACCGGGATGGCATTGGTGCAGCAACAGCGATGGCTGCAATAAAAACTGTAGATGAGCAGTTCGGAAGAATTCTTAAAGATCTTGAAAGTAAAGGCCTTGACAAGAACTTTAACATACTTATTTCCTCAGACCATGGTTTTGTAACAGATATTGGTAAAATTGGACTTAATGAGTTTTTAATTAAAGAAGGTTTAAAGAAAGATGAAAATTCGGATGATGTCATACTTGCAGGCGGAGCTGTATTTGTAAAAGATCATAATGCTGATCAGATTAAAAAGATTGTGGCAGCATTACAGCAAGCGGAATGGGTTGGGGGTATTTTTACACGCTCGAAAAAAGCCGGGGATACTCAGGGTTGGGTTCCGGGAACATTATCATTCGATGCTATCCACTGGGCTCACCCTGAACGTTCCTCAGATATTTTGGTAGATGTCAACTGGAATGACGATAAAAATGCTGCCGGTTACCCCGGATCAAGCTTTGCAAGGGGTGTTGCAGGTCATGGCGGCTTCAGCCCTTATGAAGTTCATATCCCACTAATGGCCTATGGTCCAAGTTTTAAAAAGGCTTATGAAGCTAATTTACCTACGTCAAATGTTGATCTGGTACCTACAATCCTGTATCTGCATAAAATAGAGATTCCTAAACAAATGGATGGCAGGGTGATGTATGAGCTTTTTAACGAAAAAGCTCCTGCTTCAGCACCCTCGCAAGCCAAAATCAAAACAATAGAAGCCATCACTGATATCCCGGGAGGGAAATACAGGTTAATACTTGAACAATCAATACTCGGAGATTACATCTATTTGAATAGTGCAAAGGTAATCAGAGGGAAATAAGATAGTTTTTTGGGTTTTCCTTAAATGTCTGATAAATAATACGGGTAATCATAAGACCATAATTTTATGCTGTATAAACAGGAAGCCTGAACACAAACCGGCTTCCTGCTCCCAATTCACTTTCAACAAAAATTTCTCCTTTTTGGGCCTCTATAAAATCTTTTGAAATCGCAAGTCCCAATCCGGTTCCTGATTTATTCTTACCATCTGTAGGAACCTTAAAATACCTGTCAAATAACCTGGCCTGATATTGCTCTTCAATACCTTTCCCAAAATCCTGTACCGAAAATTCTATTTGTTGTCCCGTATCTTTCACCTGAATAAGCACCTTCCCTTTTTCAGGACTATACCTTAATGCATTTGAGAGCAGATTGATCAGTACCCAGGTTGTTTTTTCTACATCGACATTCACTTTGGAGAGATTTGCTCTGCTATGACTTTCAATACTCACTTGCTTTTGATCAGCCTGAAATTTTACAGCATTAATTGCATAGTTAACTATTTCATCAGGATCAGTAGGTATAAAATTCAGCTGGATATTACCTGTTTCGACCTGAGCCAAATCAAGTAACTCACTTGTGATCTTTAAAAGTCGGTCACTATCATCCTTAATATGATTCAAAAGATCCAACTGCTCTGTATTCAGTTTTCCAACCCTTTCATCTTCTATCAGCTTGATACTCATTTTTATTGCGGATATTGGGGTTTTCAGCTCATGGGAAATAGTGGCAATGAAATTAGTCTTGGCTTCATCCAGTTCTGTGAATTTTGTAATATTCCTAAGAATATAGACTTCTCCGGCTGAGCGTCCTGATTTCAATAAAGTTTGTTCTTCATTGTGAGGATAAACAGGGATAGTAATTTCCCTGACTTCCAATTGAAAGTAAGATTCCTTACCATTGGCATAAATTTTAATGGGCTTATCACTCTGTTTGCTTTCAGTTAAGGTTTTAAGCAGGTCATTCTTCTTAGAAATCTCTGCTACATTCAACCCAATTGTCTTTTCCTCATTCAGATTTAGCAATTGCTCAGCTGCGGGATTAATGAAAATCAGATTGCCTTTTTCATTCAAGCCAATAATCCCATCCTGCATCTGCTCAATTATAGTTTCAATTCTCTGCTTTTCGGACATCACTTTGGAAAGATTGCTATTCTCCCAATCGTTTAGTTTAGTCGCCATCTGATTAAAGGCAATTGCTAATGGCGCAAATTCATCATTGGCACTAAAATCCATCCTGGTCCGATAATTTTTCCTGCTTATTTCCTTTATTCCTTCTGTTAATTCCAATAAAGGGTTAGCGATAAAACCAGGAAAATTAACACTAAAGCTAAACAGAATGATAATAATGAAAGATCCAATGAGACTCATGTAAATGCTTGCCTTTTTCACAGATCTTTGTGCCTGATCATTCTTCCTGACGATAGCTTCCATATTTAGCTTTTCAACATTCCTTAAGTGATTTCTCAAGCTTCGTTGATACTTTAGCATTTGCTCAACGGACAGGTCGGCAGACTTTATGGTTTCAAAATCCTTTCGGATATTTCTGGTAATCCCTGCCTCTCCGGCTTCAGTAATATTCGCTTCCTGTTTTTTTAGCTGTTCATCGAAACTGCTGATCGCTTCCTTTGATAATGGAAGCTCCTGATTATCAAGAACAGTCCTCATTTCCCTGGTAAAGCGAAGTGATTCATAGTTATCCTTTAGAATTACCTTTGAATGTTCAGAGATCTGCTTTAAGTAAAATCCCGAAAAACCGCCAAAAAGCAGTACCATTACAAAAAGAAAGCCGAAGCCCAATCGAAGTTTGCTTTTAATTTTCATATCCATGTGTTTTAGAGAGGAAATGGGGAATGGGAAATAGGAAATGGGACTAAACGCTGTGCTAGTACCACTTCCTGCTTCCAATTTTCTACCCGATAGCTATCGGGTCCCCGTTTCCTATTTCGTTTTTTGGAAATGGGAAATGGGAAATGGAACTAAACGCTGCACCATTTCCTACTACCTATTTCCTTTTCCCTATTACCTATTCCGTAATTCCCGTTTCCTATTCTCAATTTTGTTTTTTGGAAATTGGGAATTGGGAATTGGGAATGGAACTAAACGCTGCGCTATTTCCTACTACCTATTTCCTTTTCCCTATTACCTATTCCGTAATTCCCGTTTCCTATTCTCAATTTTGTTTTTTGGAAACAGGAAATTGGGAATGGAACTAAACGCTGCGCTATTTCCTATTCCCTATTCCCTATTTCCTATTCCCTATGCCCTATTCCCTGCCCTAGGACAAAATCACCAAATCAGTTTCAGTTGCAGCAATTTTCTTCAGAAGCTGGTTAAAAATTGCTGTCCGCAGAATAATCTGGAACAAATTTAAATGCGGTTTGCCTATGCAGATTGTGGTAATTTCTCTCTCCTGCACCACCTGCATTATGGTTTGAACAATCTGGTCATTCTTAATTTTCACCACCTCGGCTCCAAGTTCAGTAGCAAGTTTGAAATTGTTTATCAGGTGACGCTGTTTATCCAGTTTAATCCGGTCAAGGCTTTCTGAACTGCTTTGAATATAAAGAACAATCCATGGCGACCGGTAGTAAGAAGCCAGCCTGGCTGTTTTTCGAATTACCGCCTTTGCGGTTGTCGAATTCGAGGAAATACAAGCCAGAAACCGTTCAGTACGCAATTTTATCTGTTTCGGAATCTCAGTATCAATCTTCCTTTCGACATAATGTGCCACTTCTTTTAAGGCAAGTTCACGCAATTGGAGAATCTTATCTGCCTGGAAAAAATTGTTTAATGCTTGCTGGACTTTACTGCTATCATAGATTTTCCCTTCCTTTAATCTTGTAACCAGTTCATCGGCGGTCAGGTCAATATTTACAATTTCATCTGCCTGTTCAAGTATCCGATCAGGAACACGTTCAGTAATCGAAATGCCTGTAATTACTTCAACATCCTCATTCAGGCTCTCCATGTGTTGAATATTAACTGCCGAGATCACACTGATCCCAGCATCCAGAATATCCAGCACATCCTGCCATCTCTTTTCGTTCTTACTTCCTTCTACGTTCGTATGAGCCAGTTCATCCACTATAACCACTTCAGGATGCCGGCTGATAACCGCATTCACATCCATCTCCTCCAGTTCCTTACCTCGGTAGAAAATCTTTCGGCGGGGGATTATTGGTATACCAGCCAGAAGGGCATGCGTCTCAGCACGATTATGTGTTTCAATATATCCGATTTGTATGTCAATATTATTCCGAAGCAAAGCATGAGCTTCCTGAAGCATCCTGTAGGTTTTACCAACTCCTGCGCTCATCCCGATGTAAACCTTAAGTTTACCGCGTCTGGAGGTTTTAACCAGATCAAGAAACCGTTTAGCCGATTCTTCTTTTTTTGCTTCTTCCATGCCTGAAAACTATGGAAACGGGATGCCTGTTGGCAATCCCGTTTAATTACTAATTGAAATTACTAAAAGGATACCGCAATGCTCGCAGTAAGGGTTGAACTATTGCTGACAGGAATTGTTTCTCTTACAAAGATCTTATCCTTGCTGTCAAGCACTTTCCCTTCCAAACGAAGAACTGCATTGCTTACTGGCCAATAATCGATATTCATTGAATAGCCAGTTGTTTTAAATCCTTCTGGGGTGCCTGTTGAAATAATTACACCATTTGCATCTTCGTAATATTCAAGACGTCCGGCCAGGGCCCATTTTGGATTAAATTTATATTGAGCAATTGCCACTGGTGCAAGTACTTCATTCTTTTGATTGCTACCCTTAGCGATTTGCTGAGTACCATAATCAAACCCTGCAATCAGACCAAACTTATCTGTGATTTGGAATATCCCATAAAAGTTATTGTAAAAACGACGCACTCTGACAGCATCTTCTCCTTCAGTTCCAAGATAGTTGCTATAATTAAGGGTGATCTTGTCTGTTGGTTTAAAAGTTAGCTGCAATCCGCCGGCAGGCTGGCTATTACCACTTAAACGGTTGATGCGCTGCCAGCCGTTCAGATAAAGAAAGGCGACTGTAAATTTATTATCACTTGTACCATATGTAATTTTAGCTCCCGACTCATAATATGGTGTATTATCTGAGACAATATTCCGTGTCAGAACCCAACAGTCCTTTGAAATAGCGCTTTCGAATCCAATGTGGGAAGCAAATATTCCGGCATCTACCCATAAGTTTGCTGTTTTGGACAGTTTTAATCCAGCATTCGCTTCAAAGATATTTTTTAAGACTCCGGGTTCTGCTGCCAGGTTAGCATTGGTATAGGTGCCGGCCATTAGAGCAAGGTTTCCCCTTACAGTTCCGTTATCATAGGCTCCTTTTATAAAACCCAAATTCAGGTTAACCTCATTATGCCGGTTATGTGAGTAAACAAATCCAGGGCGGTTATTATCGGCAGGTTTATTATAATCATATCCGAAATAAGTTTCCAGGTATCCTGAAACTTTAATTTTAGGTTCATCCTGAGCGTAAATTGAGCTGACTGCTGTTAAAGCTGCAGCTAGTACTAATAATTTTTTCATTTATTCTATTTATTTATTCAAATTGTCCATAAGAGCTACCCTTTCCTAACGCTAGGCGAACGCAAACAGATCAGGTAGCTCCAACGGGCTGAGGTAAATGTTAATTTAATGCCTAATAAATTCTAACGGCCTTGCCGTTGACTGTGAAATTATTTCTTAACCGCATCCAGAGCAAGGTTTAACTTCAACAGATTGACAGATGAAGGGCCGAATAATCCCAATAATGGTTTTTGTGTATGTTGTTCAACCAGATCTCTTACTTGCTTTTCATCAAGCTTACGGTATGCAGCCACTCGTTGAACCTGGATATTGGCACCCTCAACCGAAATGTCAGGATCCAGTCCACTGCCGGAAGCAGTTACCAGGTCCGCTGGTATATCTGCGCGGTTCAAGCCAGGATGATATTTAAGCAGGGTATCAATACGACTGACAACATCCTTCAGATAATCCGGATTTGAAGGCCCTTTGTTAGAACCCGCAGATCCTGCTGCATTGTACCCAACCGCTGAAGGCCTTCCCCAGAAATATTCAGGGTTGGTAAATGACTGGCCTATTAAAGCATAACCAACAACTTTTCCGTCGCGGGTAACTTTTTCTCCGCCACCTTCTCCTTTAGAGAATTTGCCCGCAAGGGCTATCGCCAGGGGATAAAGTACACACAGTAGTACCATCAGTACCAATGTAAGGCGTATGGATTGTAAAATGTATTTTTTCATTGTATTTGTGTTTTAATTTAATGATAACTAAGGTTTTTTGGGAATGGGAAATGGGAAATGGGAAATGGATCTAAACGCTGTATGAAGAATTTCCTTTCTCTATTTACTATTTCTTTATTCCTGTTTTTTTATTTTCTATTACCAATTCTCTATTTCCTATTCCCTATTCCCTATTTCCTATTCCCCATTCCCCAATCAAACAAATAATCCTACTAACACATCAATCAACTTAATCCCGATGAATGGAGCAATCACCCCACCAAGGCCATAAATGAACAGGTTCCGGCGCAACAGGGCACTGGCGCCAATCGGTTTGTAAGCAACACCTTTCAAAGCCAATGGTATAAGGATTGGGATAATAATAGCATTGAAAATAATAGCAGACATGATTGCGCTTTCCGGGCTATGCAGTCCCATAATATTCAGGCTTTGCAAAGCAGGAATGGAGGCAATGAACAAGGCCGGGACAATCGCAAAATACTTTGCCACATCATTGGCTATAGAGAATGTAGTTAGTGTTCCCCGGGTGATCAGCAATTGTTTACCAATTTCAACGATTTCAATTAACTTGGTAGGATCATTATCAAGGTCAACCATATTACCGGCTTCTTTGGCAGCCTGTGTACCGCTGTTCATCGCAACACCAACATCAGCCTGAGCCAAGGCAGGAGCATCATTTGTTCCGTCACCCATCATAGCTACAAGCTTTCCAAGAGCCTGCTCTTCTTTGATGTAGTTCATTTTATCCTCGGGTTTTGCCTCAGCGATAAAGTCATCAACACCGGCTTTTTCTGCAATATATTTAGCAGTAAGGGGATTATCGCCGGTTACCATAACCGTTTTTACACCCATTTTACGGAGGCGTTCGAAACGCTCACTGATGCCTGGTTTGATAATATCCTGAAGTTCAATCACACCTAAAGCCTGCTCGTTTTCACAAACCACCAGTGGGGTTCCACCATTTGATGCTATGACTTTTACCTGTTCTTCTATATCCTGTGGAAAGGAGTTCCCAGCCTTTTGGACGATATCTCTTATCGAATCAAAAGCCCCTTTCCTGATTCGGCGTCCGTCGGGAGTATTGATCCCACTTGAACGTGTTTCTGCTGTAAATTTGATAAATTCAGAACCTTCGGGTGCAGTTTGAATCACATGGGAACCCTGTATCCTGGCTAGCTCCATGATAGACTTCCCTTCAGGAGTATCATCAGAAAGCGAGCTTAAAACACAGGCATCTATAAATTTCTTTATTACAGTACCTGCGGTAGGATAAAAATTAGTTGCTTTACGATTACCAATAGTAATTGTGCCTGTTTTATCAAGAAGTAATACATCAATATCACCAGCAGTTTCAACTGCCTTTCCTGATTTGGTAATCACATTCGCTCTCAGCGCCCTATCCATCCCGGCTATACCGATCGCAGATAAGAGACCTCCAATTGTTGTAGGAATTAAGCATACAAACAATGAAATCAAAGCTGCAATCGTAATAGGTGTATGGGCATAATCAGCGAAAGGCTTTAGAGTAACACATACAATAATAAACACCAGTGTAAAGCTTGCCAGCAAAATGGTTAAGGCAATCTCGTTAGGTGTCTTTTGACGTGATGCCCCTTCTACCAGCGCAATCATTTTATCCAGGAAGCTTTCCCCTGGCTGGGTTGTTACCTGTACCCTGATCTCATCTGAGAGTACTTTGGTACCCCCGGTCACAGATGATTTATCACCCCCGGCCTCACGAATCACGGGGGCAGATTCCCCGGTAATAGCCGATTCATCTATTGTGGCGATACCTTCAATGATCTCACCGTCAGTCGGTATGGTATCCCCTGTTTCACAGATAAATACATCACCTTTTAATAACTGGCTTGAAGAGCGGGTTTCAACACTCCCGTTACTCAGCAATACTTTGGCTGGTGTATCTTCACGTGTCTTACGCAGACTGTCGGCCTGGGCTTTACCACGCGCCTCAGCAATAGCTTCGGCGAAATTGGCAAACAGAAGTGTAAGTAATAAGATAAAAAATATAAAGAAGTTATATACCGGAAAACCCTGTCCGGCATTACTTATAGAATAGATAGTTACATAAGCCATGATCAGTGTACCGATCTCTACGGTAAACATAACCGGGTTCTTGATCATTGCTCTTGGATCAAGCTTAATGAATGACTGTTTCAATGCAGTTTGCACTAAAGCAGATTCGAATAATTTATTGGATTGAGTTTTCATTTGTTCTGTAATTAGGAAAATGAGAATAGGAAATAGGAAATGGGGAATAGGGAATGGGGGATTTACCGGTAAATTGATAATTACTACCATGCACTAAATCCGTAAGAAAAGAATTTACATTTGCATGTATTTTGCGGTGTTCATTGGGGAAATTTATGAAGCCGCACCAAAATCTGGAGGTTTGGAAGAAAAGTTTTGTGCTTGTAAAAAAGTTGTATTTCCTCACATCTTCCTTTCCGACTGCCGAAAAATTTGGGATTATTACACAAATAAGACGTTCAGCTATTTCGATTCCTTTGAATATCGCAGAAGGTTCGGCTAGGCGGTCCGACAAAGAGCTTTTACAATTTCTGTATATCGCACTAGGTTCTGCAAGTGAACTCGATACACTATTGCTCCTATCTAAAGATCTTGGCTTTATTGACCCTTTAGAATGCGATTGAGTATTAGATGATTTGAATATCATATTTAAATTATTATTAGGGTTTATTAATGCTGTTAAGAGGAGAATGGGGAACAGGGAATAGGAAATAGGAAATAGGGAGTAAATTATTATCTGGATTATCCTTCCTCCATTTCCAATTTCCTATTTCCCATTTCCTACTTAATCATCGTAAAATATTCCGCAATCGGTCCCAATGCCAGTGCCGGAAAATAAGAGAGAGCGTTCAGCACCAATATCACTGCCATGGTCATCAGTGCAAAGGTCATGGTATCCGTTTTCAGAGTACCGGCAGATTCCGGGATGAATTGTTTCGCGCCAAGCAACCCGGCTATTGCAACCGGACCAATTATTGGAAGGAATCGCCCAATTATTAATACAAAGCCAGTCATTACATTCCAGAATACGTTATTATCGCCAAGACCTTCAAATCCGGACCCATTGTTTGCATTCGATGATGTTACTTCATACAACATCTCTGAAAATCCGTGAAATCCAGGGTTATTTAACCAATTCTGTGGCTGGACAGCCCATGCAGCATCTCCGTGATTAGTAAAGGTATAGGTGGCTAATGCTGTTCCTGTCAGAATTAAAAACGGACTTAAAAGTGTTATTATCGCCGCGATCTTTACTTCCCTGGCTTCTACTTTGTGGCCCATAAATTCTGGTGTTCGTCCTACCATCAGACCGGATATGAATACCGCAATGATCAGATAGATGAAATAGTTTAAAATACCTACCCCAACTCCCCCATAGAATGAATTGATCATCATTCCGAGCATTTGCATTAAGCCTGTAAGTGGCATTGTACTATCATGCATACTATTTACAGATCCGGTAGAAATAATGGTAGTTACGGTACTCCAATAAGCTGATGCTGCGGGTCCAAATCTTACTTCCTTTCCTTCCATAGCACCTGTATTCTGCGAGATTCCCATTTTTTCGATAGCCGGGCTTCCACCCAACTCACTGATAACAGATGGGATAAGCAGCATGAGCATCCCTACAGTCATGACTCCGAAAATGGTCCATGCTAATTTCTTTCTGCGAATAAAAAATCCGAAAGCGATGATCATTGCAATAGGAATGATAACCTGAGCGATCATTTCCACCATATTAGTCAGATAATTAGGATTTTCTAAGGGATGAGCAGAGTTGACTCCATAGTATCCTCCACCATTGGTACCTAAATGTTTGATGGCTATCATAGCCGCAGCCGGACCTCTGGAAACGTTAACTGTATCTCCCTGAACAGAGATGAACTGATCTTTTCCCTCATAACTGGTTGGTGTACCGTTAAATGCGAGGATCAATGCCATAATGATTGACAAGGGAAGAAGCAAACGGGTAATTGATTTGACGAAAAATTCCCAGAAATTACCCAAAGTGCTTGATGTCTTATCGCGGAAAGCTTTAAATAAAACCGCCGCAGATGCAATACCAGTAGCTGCACTCACAAACTGCAAAAACATGATTACAAAATGCTGGGTAAAATAGGTAAGTCCGCTTTCCCCGGAGTAATGCTGCAGATTGCAGTTCACAACAAAGCTGATAATCGTGTTAAAAGATAGATCCGGGCTCATTCCTGGATTTCCATCCGGATTGAGAGGAAGTTTATCCTGATAAATAAGTGTAAAAAATCCGTAGATCAACCAGACAGAGTTTATGGTAAGCATCGCTTTCATGTGCTGCTTCCAGTTCATCTGCTCCTTTGGATTTATTCCGGAGAGTTTATAGATCCCACTCTCAAGGGGTTTTAAAAAGTCAGTCCAGGTCTTTTCTCCGGCAAATACTTTTGCCAGGTACTTACCTAAAGGAATAGCGATCAGCAGCGTAAGCAGGTAGGTAGCTATTATTCCTAGTAGTTCTGTGTTCATGTTTATTGTTTTTAATGGGGAATAGGAAATGGGAAATAGGTAATAGGGCAGCGTTTAGTTCCATTGCCTATTCCCTATTTCCTATTTCCAATTAGAATTTCTCCGGTTTAAGCAGCACATATACCATGTATATGAATACTACTACTGAGATAATGAATAATGAAAGCATAGTTTTTGTTATTTATAGTCCTGAGCAAAAGCGAAGGATCAAATTTTTTCGAACCAGTTAATTGATTTGATAAAAAGCCACATACATATTATCAGGGCAATTAAGAGAAGGATCATAAGCATATCTTTTTTCTGTCTCATATACCATCCGGATGCCAAAAAGCAGAATAGTTTTATAACTATTTAATATTCAATAACTTACTGTTATTTTACTAAAAATTAAAAACTATATAAAACAAAAAACCCTTCCAAAATGGAAGGGTTTCTTTTTCATTATGAAAAGAATTTAATACTTAATCAAGCGATATTTTATACTCTTCAATTTTTCTATAAAGTGTAGTAAGTCCGATACCCATTAATTTGGCCGATTCTGTTTTATTTCCGGAGGTAAGCTTCAGCACTCTCTGAATATGCAATTTCTCCATAGTTGCGAGGTCCAAAGTAGTAGTTGTGTCGGCTAAAGAATCTCTTTCACTGTTAAAAGGCAAATCATTCGAAGTTAATACAGCAGAATCTGAAAGAATTAAAACGCGTTCAATCACATTTTTCAGCTCTCTGATATTCCCCTTCCACAAATGATTTTGAAGTTTTGATATAAATGAATTATCAGTTTCAGGTACGGGCTTATTAAGTTTTCTGGCAAACTGCTCAACATAGTAGTGGGTAAGGAGCGAAATATCAGATTTACGTTCATTCAAACTTGGTAACTGAATTGTAAAAACCGATAATCGATAAAAAAGGTCTTCTCTGAAAGCTGCATGACTGATTTCACGCTCTAAATCGCGGTTTGTAGCCGCTATAATCCGGACATTGGTTTTGGTAGTTTTAGTATCCCCGAGTTTTATAAATGTTCCATCTTCCAAAACCCTTAAAAGCTTAGCCTGCAGATCAAGACTCATTTCCCCAATCTCATCAAGGAAGATCGTTCCATGATCCGCTTCTTCAAATAAACCTTTTTTATCTTTTAATGCTCCGGTAAATGCCCCTGATTTATAACCAAAAAGTTCACTTTCAAGAATATCCTTGCTGAAAGCACTGCAATTCACAGCTACAAAGTTTTGATCCTTCCTGTTGCTGTTAAAATGAATAGCCTTGGCGAAAATTTCTTTTCCTGTACCCGTTTCGCCCAATAATAAGACAGTAGTATCTGTGCCGGAAACTTTTTGAGCAAGATATTTAGCACTTTGAATTTCATCAGAATTCCCGATGATCGAATCGAATCCGAATCGCTTTTCAAGGGTTCTTTCCAGCTGCTGAACTTTGCGCTGCAGCAAAGCCTTATCCATTGCTTTGGCAACCAATGGAATTATTTTATCATTATCATCGCCCTTAATAATATAATCAAAAGCACCATTCTTTATCGATTGAACACCATCCTCAATTTTACCAAAAGCGGTAAGATTGATCACTTCAATGGATGGATCGATCTTTTTGATTTTAGTGACCAGGTCGACACCATTAAAGTCTGGTAGCTTCACATCACTTAAAACCACAGGGATGTCTTCCTTTTCCAAAAGTGCTAATCCTGATTTCCCGTCACCGGCCTGATAAACTTTATACCCTTCCAGCCCCAGAATTCTGGAAATTAAAGCAAGAAGGCGCTCTTCATCATCAATAATAAGGATCTTTTTGATAAGCTTTTTTTGAACAAAGTAAGTCTTTTATGGGGAATGTTCAAAAGCCTTATCAAATAAACTGTATACTCAGTTTAGGGATTATTAACCAAGCTGTATAACTATTTCAAGACGTGGTGACTGAATGTGATAATCCTCCTGCCATCGTCTTACCAAGTGCTTAGATCCTTCGATCAAACTACCCTTTGATCGAAGGATCTAAGCAGAAAGCAATATGCAGAACTATACTTGTCTCATCTGAACTGCCTTAACAGCTTAATAAATCAATTGTAAAAAACAATATTAGAATAAAATAAGGAGTATGAAATACTACCGGATTATTGCATTAAATTCTGCCCTAAGTTGTTTGCGCCAGGTTTTGATTTTGCTTCTTAAAGAGCAAACCCATTAGTGCACCTGATAAAACAGCCAGGCCAAGAATCGCAAAAAACCTCCATGCATGTCCCATAAAGGTAATTCCATTGTCTGGATTCACAAAGATGGTGACGTAAAAATACAGAATGTAAGACATTAACATAAATGTTAAAACTAATGCAATAAAGGCTGTTAAATAAGTAATCTCAACACGTTTCTTAGCTTTTAATGTACGTACAGTTACAGACAAAACCAATAAATAAATGAGCATTGACCACCAGCCTTTGGTTGATACCATGGTACTAAGGATTAAAAGTCCACCTCCGCATAATCCACAAATCAGAACTGTTGGGATGAATTGTTTCAGGTTTATCTGATTTGAGTTCATTTGATAAAGTCTTAAAATTTAATTCCTTGATTCAGTAAATTGAGTATGTAAGCAGGCTTTGTACAGAACTTTATATTTTTTTATTTCTTTCATTAAAATATTAAAAATAAATATAAAGAGATATCCTTAATTCCACAAGGATGAATGCTTTACAAAAAAACTGGTATTCTGAAAACAGACATCCCGCTTTCCTATTTTCTTTCAAACCAAAATTTTTATTTGGAGGTCCTTTTTTTCAAATAAATAAAAATCGATATTCTTTTAATTCAATAAGCTATTTTTATGTAAAAAGAAACATAAGATGTATCTTATACTATCGCATTTGTTTCTAATTTTATAAATAAGAATATACCAAATGAAAAGATCCTCATTACTTTTTATTGCACTTTTTATACTGGGCAATAGTACAAAAGCTCAACAATCCCAGGCTTTAGAATCAACAAAACCCTACAGCATTATCATCAAGGGGGGTCATGTAATTGACCCCAAAAACAATATCGATGAGATCATGGATATTGCAATTACATCGCCTCAGGGAAATCAAACAGCAACTAGTATTCCTGAAACAGAAGGTAAAATTGCTCTGGTGGCCAAAAGTATTGATGCAAATCTTGGTTTAAAAGTAATTAATGCTAAAGGTATGTATGTGACTCCGGGGCTGATTGACCTTCATGTGCATGTATTTTCAGGAACTAATTTAAAGCAGGAGTACATGAATGGCCCAAGTTCAGTTTGGCCAGATGGTTTCACATTCCGTTCCGGAGTTACAACAGTTGGAGATGCTGGCAGTGCGGGATGGCGCAGTTTTCCTGAATTTAAGAAGAATATTATTGACAGATCAAAAACAAGGATTCTTGTATTTCTGAATATTGTAGGTGATGGGATGGGTCAGTATCAGCAGAATGTCAATGATATGGATCCCAATATGGCAGCTGAAGTTGCAATAGCAAATAGAAAGGATGTTGTCGGTTTTAAATCTGCTCATTTTAGCGGGAATCCATTCATACCTTTGGATAGTGCAGTAAAAGCTGGAAATATTGCTAATATGCCAGTGATGCTGGATTTAACTTATCCTTCAAAGCCGGCAATCAGTTCCACCGAGGATCTGTTTATGAAACACCTTCGTCCCGGAGATATTTTCACACATATGTACCGCCTGACTTTTCCATTTTTCTATGATAATGATAAAGTTTCAGCACTTGCAATTGCAGCACAAAAAAGAGGAATACTTTTCGATATCGGCCATGGAGGAAATGGTTTTACTTTTGCCCGTGCAATACCATCGGTACAACAAGGGTTTTTACCTTATTCGATAAGTACTGACCTGCATATTGCAAGTATGAATGCAGGAATGAAGGATATGACCAATATTATGTCCAAATTTTTGAATATGGGATTGCCGCTCCAGGATGTTATTTTGAGGTCGACCTGGAATCCTGCTAAAGAAATTAAAAGAGAAGAACTTGGAAACCTGTCTGTAGGATCAGTTGCAGATATAGCAATATTTACCTTGAGAAAAGGAAATTTCGGATTTATTGATTCACATAATTATCTGCTGAAAGGAACTAAAAAACTGGAAACTGAATTAACTATCCGGGCAGGAAAAATAGTTTGGGACCTGAATGGCCTGGCGGGGAGAACTGACAAAGAAAGTACAGTGTTAACAATCAAGTGAGGGCGAATTTTAAAAAGATTTTCTTATTCAGGAGCATAAACCCTTTTGAATTTCAGACTATACCGTATGATATAGTCCATCAAGACCTTAATTGTCCTTAATGCTTGTCAGATCACGGTTTTTTAACAACCCACAATCAACCTGTTTAGTAAAATGCATTAAAGCCGGAACCTCTCTTAATTTGTCTAACTGGCCTGAATGGTGCAGGTCGGTCCCAATAAAATCATAGAGTTTGTGATCCATAAGTCTCTCAGCCAGAATCTTGATACCACTTCTTTATTAAGCGCTAAGCGAATTGCATTTAACTGAAGCTCACTACCTAGTGCCTTTAAATAGTTTGGAAAATTGATCTGGTTTTAATAAAGCTTATGAAATATTAATTTTTATTTATTATTTACAAACTGAGTAAATAAATTACTTTTATCGCATGAGGAAAAAAATGATGATAATTGAGCGGAATAATGAGATCCTAAGCATTTTAACGCAAATTTTTGAAGAAGAAGGATACCTTGTTACTCCCTTTTCATCAGATAAAAAAATGCTTGAAAAGGTAATTTCTGAAAAGCCTGATGTAATCGTTATTGATGTTTTAGAAACCTCCGAAGAAAGTACAGGTTTATGCTGTGAAATAAGGTCAGTAGAAGAAATTAAAGATATTCCAATCATTGCACTTTCAACTCATGTTAAGGCCGAAAGAATTCACGCGATCTGTGCCGATAAACTTATTGGAAAGCCAATTGATTTGTATGAGCTGATTGATGCGGTTGAAAGTGAAATACCGCCGGAATAAATTGAGCTAAACAAGGTTTAATAGCAAGCTGCAAAAATACAAGCTGCAAAAATAAACCACCTAAAAATAAAACTATTTTAAAAGCATTTTATTTTTAACCAAATAGTCATACACCAAAGATGCCAGGTATTGATACCCATCCTTATTAGGATGAACGCCATCTTTCTTTGTCATTAAATTAGCCTTTCCTTTAAAGGGCCTAGTAAGATCAAGGAAGTAGGTATTTTCAGTATTGGCAATCTTCTTTATTCTTTTTCTGAGTTCCCAAATCCTGGGCCTTCTGCCAGTAAGGTCTGTAATCCTTTCAGGGCTTAACTCTTCAGTCTGAATGACCATATCCAAAGGACTGCAGATAATTATTTTACAGTTGGGATTAACTTTTCTGATCTCAGCGATGTAATCTGAATAATCTTTTTCAAACTCGTCAATATGTTCCCAGTTTAAGCGCGGCTTACCTACAGTTTCATTGGTACCGGCTTTTATTACTACAATATCGGGTACAAAAGCTGGTAAAGAATCCAACAGTCGCCAAAGATTTGGCGTTCCAAACCGAAGAATAGTAGCACCACCAATGCCAAAATTTTTTATTTCATAGTTCAGGTAATCATTCGCTTTAAGCATTTCAGCTAGCACTGCTGGGTAAGATTCAATATCCGGTTTATCAAGTCTTGCTCCGAAGGTGATACTATTTCCAATACAGGCAATCCTGACATTCTGAGCCTTAACGGCAAAGGGAGAAAATAGGCAAAATAGAACAAAGGCTAATCGTAATAAACCCCACGCGGATTTAGGAGTTTGAAGTTTTTTTAACATCCTGTTTTATAAGAGTTGAATCGAAAATATTTTTTTTATCATTTTCAGAATAAGAAATAATATACTGAAAATAAAGAAATTACTCTCTGAATTAGAAAAAGAGTAAAAATAACCGGATAGTATGTTATCTCTTAGTTGTCGATCTTACAGATATTATATACCCCGGCTTCCGGGAACTAACAAATTTTGAATAAGCGAGTTTCTGATCATTATTAAGAACTGAACTTATCTTTTTATCCGTTTCAAGCTCCCTGGCGTTAAACATAGTTGTCAGATTAGAATTAATGACCTCTGGATTTGGCTCTCGTTTCACAATGATGTTTTTTAGACTATCTCTGGATTTAAAGTGATTCATATAAATCTGCATTACTTTTTCAGTTTGCTGATCGGTTAAATTCAGGAACGATTTTAAGGTATTGACCTTTCCTATTGCATGATGCTCAGGAGATTGGCCCTTTGGATACTCCGCCATTAAGCAAAAGCTGCTTAAAACAATAAAAATGATTAAGACTGAGGTTTTCATGATACTATCTTTAAAGATAATAATTTATGAGCCAGAAAAAACCATATTGTTGAAACAAAAAAGAATTGTATTACAATTAATTTAGCTGCAATAATGGTCTAAGCTACCCCTCCTTATAGATTAAGAAGGAAAAGTTACTTTCCAATACAAAACTTACTAAATATCGTCTCCAGCAAATCATCAGTCGTCACCTGCCCGGTGATCTCACCAAGATAATATAGTGCCTGTTTGATATCACTTGCAAGAAAATCTGAGGTGATCGGCTGATCGATATTTTGCAAAACCCTGTTCAACGATTCTTCGGTTTTTTGAAGTGCTTCAAGATGACGGATATTGGAAACCAGAACATCATCCGTATTGATTGAATGGAGATTTACTTTGCGGAGAATTTCTTGCTTAAGTAAGTCGATTCCTTCTTTATTGCGTGCGGAGATAAAAATGAGGTCGGAGGAATGAGGTCTGAGGAATGGGGTCGGAGGAATGAGGTCTGAGGTCTGATCGTCATCATACATAATTCCTGCTTCAGACTTCTGACTTCCGACATCGGACTTCAGACTTCCGGCTTCAGACTTCTGACTTCCGACATCGGACTTCAGACTTCCGGCTTCAGACTTCTGACCTCCTACTTCAGACTCAAGTCGTTCCAGGAAATCCGCATTGGCCAGATCTTTCTTATTAACCACCGTCAAAAACGGAATACCCAGGCTATCAATATATTTCATCTGCTCTACAATCTCATCCACATCCTGCTCAGGATCAACAAGATAAATAATCAGTTTCGCCTCCTTAATCTTTGCATGGGTGCGCTCCACTCCTTTAGCCTCGATGATATCTTCCGTATCGCGGATACCGGCTGTATCAATGAATCGGAAATTAATTCCGCCGATGATCATATGATCTTCGACCGTATCCCGTGTGGTACCTGCTATCTCCGAAACAATTGCACGCTCCTCATTCAACAAGGCATTCAACAGGGTTGATTTACCTACATTGGGCTTGCCGGCAATCACTACAGGCACTCCGTTCTTCATCACATTCCCCTGCTCAAATGACTGAATCAGACGGTGCAATATGCGTTGAATCTGATAAATCAGTCCTTTGAGATCATCCCGGTTAGCAAATTCTACATCTTCTTCCCCGAAATCAAGCTCAAGTTCAATCATGGAAGCAAAATGAATTAACTGATCTCGCAAGTGTTGCAACTCAGAGGAAAACCCACCCCGCATCTGCTGCATAGCTACCTGATGTGATGCCTGGGAATTGGAGGCGATAAGATCTGCTACGGCTTCGGCCTGTGAAAGATCCAGCTGACCATTTAAAAATGCCCTTAGGGTAAATTCACCGGGATTGGCCGGTCTGGCACCCTTACGGATCAATAATTTTATAATACTTTCAATGATAAAGGCAGAACCATGTGTGGAGATCTCCACTACGTTTTCGCGGGTGTATGATCTGGGGCCGATGAAGATTGAAACCAGCACTTCATCCAAAACCTGTTTCCCATCTTTTATCGTTCCAAAATGAATTGTATGACTATGCTGTATACTCAGATCCTTCCCTCCAAAAACTTCATTCACCAGACTGATTGCATCAGGTCCCGAAAGCCGGATTACTCCAATCGCCCCAATTCCGGAAGGGGTTGCAAGGGCAATAATTGTATCAGAATTGTACAAGGAAGTTCCGGCTGGTCTGTCAGACATTTATTTTAAATTTTAACAATTGCAAATGTCGTCATTATCCCTTCATGATAAAAGAGATTTTACTATCTTGCTTTTAGATAAGGAACTGATGTTCCTGATACATTAATTAACAATTTATTAGGCTATAAATCCGGCATGTGCGGGATAAAAAACTAAACATAAACATATGAAAAGAAATGCAACAGCCCTTTGGAAAGGAAGCGGTAAAAGTGGAAACGGTATCTTAAGTTCGCAAAGCGGAACCTTAAGTAATACCCAATATTCTTATAAGTCCAGATTCGAGGAAGGTACCGGTACCAATCCCGAAGAATTGATTGCTGCGGCACATGCCGGATGTTTTACAATGAAATTATCTTTCAATCTTGATGCAGCGGGTTTTACTGCTGAAGAGTTGACCACCCAATGTGATATTACTTTAGAAGGTGGTGCAATCACTTCTTCACATCTGACATTAAATGCTAAGGTTCCAGGGATTAGCCAGGAAAAATTTGATGAAGCTGTAGCAGATGCCAAAGCAAATTGCCCCATCTCAAAATTATTGAATACTGATATTAGTGTTGAAGCAAAACTGGCCGGTTAATTATTTGTTATCTGTTATCAGTTGTCTGTTATCAGTTGTCAGTAGTCAGGCTGTGCATGCCTGAACAGACTGGACCGATTTGTAAATCATCCTTTTATAAACATCAAAAAATGAAGAAACTCTTTCTTTCAATAACTGCAATTCTGATATTTTTCGGTACAGTTTCTGCACAAGATCAGAAACAATTAGAATCAAGCTTTGACAGTTTTATCAGCAGCGAAAACATTGGTAAAACCATCAAGGAACTTACTTTGAAACCTCATTATTTGGGCTCTCCGGCAAGTAAGGAAGTCGCAGAAAATCTGCTTGCCAAATTTAAAAGTTATGGCTGGGATGCAGAACTTGAAGTTTATAAAGTTCTTTTTCCAACGCCTAAAGTGCGGATACTGGAGATGACTGCACCGACAAAATTCAAAGCTTTGCTGAAAGAACCTGCCTATAAAGAGGATGCAACATCCGGTCACCCGGATCAGCTTCCAACCTATAATGCATGGAGTGCCGATGGGGATGTAAGCGCTGAGCTGGTATTTGTAAACTTCGGTCTTCCTGAAGATTATGAAACGCTTGAAAAGTTGGGAATTGATGTGAAAGGAAAGATCGTGATTGCGAGATATGGAAGATCATGGCGCGGAATTAAACCAAAAGTGGCACAGGAGCATGGTGCAATTGGATGTATCATCTATTCTGATCCTATGGAAGATGGTTATTTCCAGGGGGATGTCTATCCGAAAGGAAGTTTTAAAAACGAACATGGTGTACAGCGCGGCTCGATCATGGATATGGTTATTTATCCGGGAGATCCTTTAACGCCATTTATTGGCGCGACTGAAAATGCAAAGCGCTTAAAAAAAGAAGATGCTGAAAACCTGTTGAAGATTCCGGTTCTACCAATCAGTTATCACGATGCTCAGCCACTGCTGCAAGCCCTTGGCGGACCGGTAGCACCCCCGGACTGGCGCGGGGCATTACCTTTCACCTATCATATCGGTCCCGGAAAAACCTCCGTCAGACTGAAAGTAGAATTCGACTGGAAAATGGTGCCTGCTTATAATGTGATTGCTAAAATCAAAGGTTCGGAATATCCTGATCAATGGGTAATTCGCGGCAATCACCACGATGGATGGAATACCGGCGCAAATGATCCGATAAGTGGCATCGCTGCTATGATGGAGGAGGCAAAGGCGATCGGAAAATTAGTTAAAAATGGGTATAAACCAAAACGTACCCTGGTTTATTGTGCATGGGATGCAGAAGAACCCGGACTTATTGGATCTACCGAATGGGTGGAAGATCATGCCGCTGAACTGAAGCAAAAAGCAGTAGTTTATATCAATTCTGATGGAAATGGCAGAGGTTTCCTGTCGGCTGCAGGCTCTCATGGATTGGAATCAATGGTTGACGGAATTGCGAAGGATGTGATTGACCCTCAGACCAATGTGAGTGTTTTTGAGCGTTTAAAAGCCAGGGATATTGTTAATTCCGGTTCTGATAAATCCAGAAAGGATAATATGGCAAAAAAATCAATGAGCATCGGAGCTTTAGGTTCCGGTTCAGATTATTCTGCGTTCCTCCAGCACGCCGGCATACCTTCACTGAATATTTATTATGGCGGTGAGAATGCCGGAGGTGAATATCATACTGCTTATGACTCCTACGATTATTACAGCAGATTTGGCGATCCGGGATTCAGTTATGGTCGAGCACTTTCTCAAACGATTGGCCGTGCTGTTCTTAGAATGGCTAATGCCGATACGCTTCCGTTTGAATTTAAAAATCTGCATAAAACGATAGCAACTTATGTTAGTGAAATGATCAGCATGACTGATCAGATGAGAGAATCTACAATGGTTTTCAACCAGGTGGTACAAGGTAACAACCATAAGCTGGCTGATGATCCGACCAAACCAACAAAAATGCCTTTGGCAAAAGCAGAAGTTCCTTTCATTGATTTCTCCCCCATTCAGAATTCTTTGGTTCAATTAGACCAATCGGCAAATTCATTATCTGAAAGCCTGAGCAAGGGAACTATTGCAAAATCAGCTCTCGAAGATATCAATGAGGCACTATACCGTGCTGAGCAAAGTCTGCTGACAGAACAGGGGCTACCGCGCCGTCCTTGGTATAAACATACACTGTATGCTCCCGGATTTTACACCGGATATGGAGTAAAGACTATGCCCGGGATTCGTGAAGCAATTGAACAGCGCGACTGGAAAGAGGCGCAACAGCAAATAAATATTGCAGCAAGTGCAATTGGAAAATTGGCCGAGCATTTAAAGGCAACTGCTAAGCTGGCAGATTAGGTCAGACCCGATAGCTATCGGGTTACGAATTTACATAGGCGTAATACATTTAAATTCGTCAGTCGCCCGACTAAAAAGTGACCCGATAGCAATCGGGTGACGAAATCGACTTTCTAAACGCTCAGGTGATTTCGTAAGTCCATACCTTCAGACTTACGAATTTACCTGGGCATCATACCGGTTAAATTCGTCAGTCGCCCGATTAAAAAGTGACCCGATAGCAATCGGGTGACGAAATCTACTTTCTAAACGCTTAGGTGATTTCGTAAGTCCAAAATGGTCAGACTTACCTTTATATTGCACTATGAAATGGATTACCAGAGAACGCCCTAAAATTGACCGTATCGCATGCCCATGGCTCATCAAACGTTTTATAGATCAGGAAGCAGTATTTTATTATGTCCCCTTTAATGAAGTATTGAACAAAGCCACAGAACTAAATGCCATTCCTTTTGATATCCCTGATGTTGAATTAAGTCACCATGCTGACAAATGCACTTTCGACAAGCTTCTTGAAAAATACGACCTGAAAGACCCTGCTCTTTTGGTAATGGCTCCGATTATCCGGGGTGCGGATACTGATGTGCACCATCTGGCAAGCCAGTCTTCCGGTTTATGGTCTATCTCAGCCGGGCTGGCGTTCAATATCCCTGATGACCAGGAATTATTGACAGCAGGTATGGTCATTTATGATGCTCTTTACAGTTGGGCAAAACATCTCAAAGATGTCAGGCATACCCAAAACCCTGTCGATCATATCCTGCTTGATGTATATCATAAGTTCCTGAAACAAGGTTCAGCAAAGAAAACGCCTGCCTGGGCTAAAGAAATAAAAGACATAATTCAGGATCAATTGGATATCAATTTGAATTTAAATCTGAAAGATATTTCCTCTGAACTGAATGTTCACCCAGCGTACTTATCAAGAGAATTTTCAAGGCATTTCGATGACCTTTCATTTGGGGAGTACATCCGTAAATTGAGAATTGATAAAGCCATCGGATTATTGGAAAACCCTGCTTACTCACTGTCCGAAATAGCCTATCTGACCGGATTTTCTGACCAGAGCCACTTTACCAGAATATTTAAAAAACAAACTGGTCAAAATCCATCTGTTTTCAGAAAAAACCTGCAGAAAGGTAAAAAAGATACAAAAGGTTAATTGTATTCTATTTATCCCTCTCTTGTCTTCCTAATATTGTCAGAAATGAACAAAAAAGTTCATCACTGATTTATAATGAAGAATAGCTTTGAATTTCTCAAAATTAAACCCCTGTTTAAACTGGCAGCCATTACAATCCTGCTATACCCATCAATTTTTTACTCTCAGAAACTTTCAGCACAAACAAATAACACCGTTTACCCACGAATTGCCGGGCATGCTGGCATCGTTCATCCTATTATTTCCTTCAGCAACACAGGTTCCCACGCTAATTTTAAAGGAAGCTATACTGTAGGAATGCCCATAGGAATCAATATCTGGAAAAGTTCAAGAATTGGCTTTTCGATCGAAATAGTTCCATTTATCAGGGCAGAACATGGCAGCAGCAAAATGAGTAATATGCTCATCCATCCGGGTATCCTGTTTGCTTTGAGCAAGGGTTATACTTTTGCGGGAAGGGCGGCTTTTGAAACCTCCGGGCGTTATGGAATTACCCCGGTACTGAACAAAGTACTGATCAAAAAGAAACACCACAATTACTTTGCAGCAATTCCCATTCCTGTAAGATTTGGCAATTCTTTACCCGCTTCATCAACCATTGCATTTCAGTTTGGAATAGGTTTTTAATAATATTATGAATCAGAAAAAATATACACTTAGGGAATTAGTCATTTACTTTCTGAAACTGGGCACCTGGGGCTTTGGCGGACCGGTGGCATTGGTTGCCTACATGCACCGCGATCTGGTTGAAAACCGAAACTGGCTTAATGAAGAGGAATATAAAGAAGGGCTTGCACTGGCACAACTTGCACCCGGTCCGCTCGCCGCACAACTTGGAATCTATATTGGATTTGTACATTATGGACTTTTAGGGGCGACATTAGCGGGCCTCGCATTTATCCTGCCCTCATTTCTAATGGTTCTTGCGCTTGGAGTAGCTTACCAGCTTTACAGCGGATTATCCTGGATGAGAGAAGTATTTTATGGAGTGAGTGCCGGTGTAATTGGAATCATTGCCATCAGCGCCTATAAACTCACGATTAAATCTCTGGGCAACTTGAATTTAGGTTCAATCAAAAGCAACTGGCTCCTGTGGATCTTCTATCTGACCGGATTGGTATTAACGGTAGTTCGGCAAAGAGAGGAAATCATGCTTTTCGTGCTCTGTGGAATAATCTATCTCTTTTACAAATCGCCTCCTCAATGGTCAAAAAGGCCTGGTACTTTAGCTGTATTTCTATTTGCCGGAACCGGCCTTTTGGGACTTCATGGTAATAAGTTGTTTGAAATAGGCATTTTCTTTCTTAAAGCCGGAGCTTTTGTTTTTGGCAGTGGTCTGGCCATTGTTCCTTTTCTGCATGCCGGGCTTGTGGTAGAATATCAATGGTTAAGCGAAAGTCAGTTTATTGATTCAGTTGCGGTGGCTATGATCACCCCGGGACCGGTAGTAATAACTGTTGGATTTATCGGTTATCTTATTGCAGGTTTTCCCGGAGCTTGTATTGCAGCGCTGGCTACTTTTCTACCCTGCTTTCTGTTCACTGTCATACTTGCTCCATCATTTAAGAAGGTAGCTAAAAATAAAAGTATAAAAGCGTTTGTCGATGGAATTACTGCGGCAGTAATCGGATCATTACTCGGCGCGGTACTTATCATTGCTACCCGATCGGTCATTGATATTCCAACAGCACTGATTGCAATTTGCGCTGGTTTAGCCCTGATTTATATCAAAAAGATACAGGAACCACAGATAATTTTGTTCTCTGCGATAATTGGAATCTTGATCAGGAATTTTTTCTGATCCGATTATCCAATTTTAAAACAACATTTCTAAAGAAATATAGCCTGATATTAAAATGGAGTGAATCATGTGAAAATTTTGTTACAAAACTGAAAATCAATGAATTAAATAATAAATCGATTGGCAAAATGTGATTTAAACTAAAAAATCATCTTATCTTAGAAATAAAAGCATCCTTATTACTTAAATTTTAAGATTATGAAATCACCTTTTCTATCAAGTGCTCCCCTGGCCAATGATTTAGGCTTGTTATTCCTTCGGATCGTTTCAGGAGCTGTAATGCTAACTCATGGTTACCCTAAATTTCAGAAAATTCTGGCGGGGGATCTGAAATTTGGAGATCCTATCGGACTGGGTGAGGTCCCCTCACTTTATCTTTCAACTTTTGCGGAGTTTTTATGTGCAATTCTTGTAATCATCGGACTTTATACCCGCTTATCTTTGATTCCATTGATCATCAATATGTCGGTTGCATTTTTCATTGCCCATGCAGCTGATGATTTCGGCACTAAAGAAAAATCATTGCTTTTCCTGGGTATGTTTATTGTGATATTCCTTACTGGTCCGGGACGTTTTTCGATTGACAATAAGATGAGTAAATAATAACTATCAATAGGATTAAAGGATTTTTAGGATTTTTGACTAATACCACAATGGCAGATACTCAAACCCGGGAACCACAAATTTAGAGTCTGCAGCTCAACTAACTGAGCTACGACGTTATTCAAGGAACGGCTCTAAAATTGCCAAATGAGGAATTTTTTAAGCATTCTGGTATTTGTCATTTTCTATACTAAGGCCGGAAAAATAAGCCCTAACCGGCAAAACCCCATCCGGTTTTGCAGCAATCAGATCTGTTGCGTTCAGATTGTAGACCTCTTTATACAACTTGTTGAAATAACTGGGTGTTCTAAAGCCGGCTATCGTTGCAACCTGGTGGAGGTTTTTGTATTTTCCAGAAGCAATTGCTTCACTCGCTACTTTTAAGCGTACATTCCGAATCAGTTGGTTGGGAGTAATCCCGAGGATATGTTTAACCCGTCGGAAAAGCTGCCGCTCACTAATAGCTAACTCAGCACTAATCAATGCAACACTTAGATTGATATTGCCTATATACTTTTTAACGGCAGCCTCAAACTCATCGAGCCATGCATCTTCAGCTTTAAGACGTTCGTTAACGATTCTATAAAAAGAATCAAGTATGTTGGATCTGACTTCCTCTGCTTTCTCTGGCCGGTCGATTTTCTTAGCGATCCCGAAGATCAATTGGTCGCGTTTAATGGGCATGGATGTCCATGATAACCAAACTACTTCCCCGCTTTTTGTAAGATACCTGTTCTCAAAGTTCAGGAGTGGCTGATCCTCTAGTACGCTTTGCCTGCTTTTGGCTGTAATTTCCTGGTCATCTGGATGAACGAAAGAGTTGATTGGTCGCGATTTCAGTTCTTCATTCGTATAGCCCAGCGTTTTTAATACTGCCGGATTTATCTTTTTAAAGTAACCATCGTATCCAGCTATGCAGATCAGATCGGGACTTAATTCAAAAAAATATTCCAGA
This sequence comes from Pedobacter sp., assembly GCA_036676565.1. GTDB lineage: Bacteria > Bacteroidota > Bacteroidia > Sphingobacteriales > Sphingobacteriaceae > Daejeonella. The sequence goes on along the minus strand of JAKFCP010000021.1, from coordinate 5,116 downwards.
TCAAAAAAGGTTGAAAAATCAGTCCTGTTCATCGATGATATATGCCATAAAAAAGTTCCTGTTTTCAAATATTGGAAAAAATAAAATTATTTTAAAGTAATAATAGAGTTAGAAAAATACTGTGTTATTTAATACTGCATCGCTGATATTGGCAGATTTGTTCAGCAGATTGGCAGGTTTGTTATTTTTTAAAAATGGACTTTTGAGTTGGATTGGGGAAGATTGGTACTTTTTCAGGTAAGTAGACGAGGCCTGCTCTATTGTCACTTCTCTCAATTAAATGGGTGAAGGCTTTCTCTCATCCACTAAAAAAGTTTAATATAAGATGGCCGAGATGAAGCGATGGGCTTGAAGATAAAAATGATGATTTTAAAAACTAAATATCTCCTTCCGGCATTCCTATGCTTTTTGCTGAATACTCCTCAGAATCTCATTGCGCAGCTAAATCCTATGGGGGCACTATACTTCCAGAATCAATACCTGGGTAATCCGGCGATGGTGGGGAGAAAAGGACTTGATTTAAACATGGGTTTTCGAAAGCAATTCAGCAGCCTTCAGGGCGGGCCGACAAGTCAGACACTAACCGGAGAATATGCATTTGCTTCCAATGCTGGTGTCGGGCTAAAACTATCCGGTGAAAGCTCCGGATTATTTAAAAGTTTGCGCAGTGTGGCCAGCTATGCTTACCATTTGCCTCTTAACGAAAATAATTCAACACTATCCTTCGGCCTTTCCTTAGGTTTTCTTAATGAACGCGTGAGCCAGGAAGATATCAACGGTGATCCAAACGATGTAATGGTTGCTAACTACAATCAGCGACAAGCCTATGTGGACGGCGACTTCGGGATGGCATATACCAATAACAAGTTTACTGTACAGGCTGCCCTGCCAAATATGAAGGGTGTATTTAAACGCGACCTGGTGAACGAAACTGTGGATCTTGCCACTTTTTTTTCTGCAATCAGTTACAAAATCGTAACCTCTGGCGCCAACGGTATCGGGTTGGAAACGAAGATGGCATATCGTGGCATTAAAGGACTTGGTGATATATTGGATATTGGAGCTAATTTGACTTATGCGAACGACCGGGTGTATCTGTTCGGAATGTATCATAGTTCTCAAAGTGCAACATTCGGATTAGGAATGAACTATCAATCCTTTAGTATCACCGGTATGTATACTACAACTTCCACTCCGCTGGCTAATTATACCAGTGGAAATTTCGAAATCGGGCTTAAAGCTAATATCATTAAATAAAGTACTTCAATATTGTTGGGTTTATTTGGTGTCGTAACTATCTCGTACAGTACAAAAAACTATGAAAAAAAATCTGCTTTTCCTGTTCTCCTTTCTCATCCTTCACAATCCGTTTAATGCTTTTTCAAATGAAAGGCCTGTTAATTCACCTCCAGTAATTTCTAATATTAACGGCACAAGTGTCGGCTGGGCAGAATCAGGAAATACCGCATCCATAGGTACAGGTGCTACTGTAAGTGATACGGAGCTGGATGCTCTTAATAGTGGAAATGGAAACTATGCTGGTGCATCCCTGACAATACAGCGAAGCGGTGCTGCTATCAGCGCGGATATCTTTAGTTTGAATACGGTGGGTGCTTCATTTACAATTAGCGGTACTAATTTGCAAAATGGAGGACAAACGTTTGCCAGCATGACGAATACTGGTGGGATACTTACGATTAATTTTACCAGTGCAGAAACGAGTGCAACAACTGCCCTGGTTCAGGATGTACTAAGCCGGGTTAGGTACCGGAATGATACTCCCTCGGGTGATGCAACTGTACGCTTTACTTTGAATGACGGGACTGATAATAGCACAGCAGATGTGACCATCAGCACAGATGTGATCTATGTAACAAACACCACAGATGTAGCAACAATCGACGTAAGCAATGGAGTTAGTTTTAGTGAAGCAATTGCAATTGCCTCTGCAGATGTAACTGGTAACCAAACTATCGCCTTTGCAAGTTCAATTGCGTCTACAGTATTGACAGTTAACAGTGTGACACTTAATGAAAATTTGACTTTTGATGCAGATCAGGCCAGCGGCATGTCTCTAAGCTCAGGTGCAATTAGCATAAATGGCGTCATTTTAACCCTAAAAAATGGGACTAGTGATACTTTCACAATAAGCAGTAATTTAAGCGGGAGTGGCTCTCTTACAAAAGATGGTGCGGGAACAGTGACATTATCCGGCAGCAATACTTACTCCGGAACCACAACAGTATCAGCCGGTACCTTGGCTTTAAGTGGCGGGAGTGCCATATCCAATAGTGGCAATGTATCTGTCTCTACGGGTGCTACCCTCTCACTGTCGGCAAATGAAACCATTGGCAATCTGACAGGCGCAGGTTCAATTACGCTTGGAAGCAATACACTGACAAGCACTTTAACAGCAAACGCGACATTCTCCGGAAATATCAGCGGAACCGGCGGATTAAGTGTTAACCAAACCGGGTCTGCAACATTTGCACTCACTCTTTCAGGAGCCAATACGTATACCGGTAATACTAGCCTTTTAAATTATGGCTGGCTGAAACTAAGTGGCGATGATGCTATCCATGGAACTAGTTCTGTCAGGGTTAATGGCAACAGTGTGCTCACGCTATTATCAGATCAAACCATAGGAAGCCTGTCTTCCAACAATGCCAACGCCAGAATACAATTAGGAACATTTACCCTAACTGCAGGTGCAGATAATTCATCAGGCACTGTCTCCGGGGTAATTTCAGGTACCGGCTCGCTGGTCAAGCAGGGAACTGGCACAATGACTCTGGATGCGACTAATACTTACAGCGGCACGACTACCGTTTCTGGAGGTATACTAAGCATTGCAAGTGATAGCCATATAGGCAGCGGCTCTGTGACAATAAATGAAGGTGCGACATTAAAATTGACAGCTGCCACCAACATTGACAATGCAGTAGTACTGGGTGGAGCAGCTATTGTTAGCACCACTGCCAACACAACTCTTTCCGGTATTATAAGCGGTATTGGCAGCCTCAACAAATCAGGCTCCTCATCCCTAACCTTGTCTGGAAGCAATACCTATAGCGGCCTTACAGTTCTGAATGAAGGGAGCCTCAGCATTTCAAGCGACAGCAGACTGGGCAGTGGTTCAATAAAAATAAATACCGGTTCAAGCCTCGAGGTCACGGGAGCCACAACTATTGATAATTCAATTGAGCTGAATGGTGCATCTGGGGTCAGTGTCACAGCGGATGCTACTCTTTCCGGAGTAATTAGTGGTACAGGCAATCTGACCAAGTCTGGTGCTTCAATGCTAACACTATCCGGAACCAACACTTATACAGGAACTACTACCGTAAATGCCGGTACACTTAAGGTTTCCAGTGACAATAATCTGGGAGGCGGATCGCTAATTCTGAACACAAATTCCACTTTAGATTTGCCAAGCAGCACAATAGATAATGCTGTCGAGCTCGCCGGAGCCACAACCATTATTGGTGGAGCAACTCTTTCAGGAGTGATCAGCGGAAGTGGTGAACTAACTAAATCTGGTAGTAGCACCCTGATACTTTCAGGAAATAATTCCCACTCCGGGAATAAGATAGTCTCCGCCGGTATACTGGCAGCTGGCTCAGGAACTGGATTGGGTAGCGGGCAGATCACCCTGAACAATGGTGCTAGCCTGGGTTTTATATCAGGTACTGCCAGCTTCAGCAATAATATTGTACTTGCCGGCAATGCATCATTATTAAATGGGAATACTGGCACTAATATTACAACCCTTAGCGGAATAATCTCTGAAACCGGTGGGAGCAGAAACCTGTCACTTACTTTAGGGAGCGGATTAAACAGCACCTTTATTTTAAGCGGAGCCAATACCTACACCGGAAGTACAACGATTAGCTCTTCCTCCAGTACTGCTGCAGTAATAATTAATAATGCCACAAACGTAAGCACAGGAACCATCAGTCTGAGTGGATGTATCCTGCAGATTAATGGCAGCAATGTGACGCTTGGTAATAACATCACCCTCGCGGGCAATTCAACTATCAAGAACGACAATGCTGTTACGCTTTCGGGCATTATTTCTGGAAGCTCAACACTTACAAAAACCGGCACAGGCACGCTAAGCCTATCCGGCACAAACACTTACACAGGCACTACTACAGTTTCTGCAGGTACCCTATCAGTTACCGGAAGTACAAACAGCGTTACAAGCGTAGCTACCGGCGGGACACTTGCAGGTACCGGAACGCTGAGCAAAGCAGTCACTATTCAAAGTGGAGGTACATTGGCCCCGGGAGGAAGCGGCATTGGGACACTTACCCTTAATAATGGTCTGACGATTCAATCAGGTGGTACACTTGCTGTGGATATTGCAGGACCTACTGCAGGTACTGGCTATGATGTATTAGCTGTAACAGGAACATTGGATGTCACATCTGCAAGTCTTTCAGTTAACCATACTTACACTCCTACCAGCGGGCAGAGCTATACAGTACTTCTTAATGATCTTGCTGATGCAATAACAGGTACTTTCAGCGGATTTGCTGAAGGTAGCAATATCATATCTGGAGGTAATTCTACTACCTTAGCAGGCAGTTATACCGGTGGAACCGGTAACGACTTTGCACTTACTGCACTCATCTTCGCCCGCGTTACTTCTGTAACATCCAGTGCTAATAATGCCACTTATGGAGTAGGGGCGATAATCCCAATCCTTGTAAATTTTGATGAAGCAGTTACAGTAACCGGGGTGCCACAACTTACTTTGGAAACCGGGGTCACAGACCGGGTTGTGGACTATACATCAGGTTCTGGTTCATCTGCTTTAACATTCAACTACACTGTACAGGAAGGAGATGTTTCTGCAGATCTGGATTATCTGTCTACAACGGCATTAGCGCTGAATGGCGGTTCAATAAAAAATCCGGGAAATAATAACTCGGTTTTAACCCTGCCTTCGCCTGCTGCTGTTAATTCCCTGGGAAATAACAAAAATATAGTGATTGATGGAGTTTCACCTGTAGTGAATAGTATAAACTCAAGTACTGCAAACGGAACTCTTAAAGTAGCTGACCTGGTTTCGATACAGGTGAATTTCTCTGAAAATGTTACTGTTACAGGT
>JAKFCP010000020.1:0-2569 GCA_036676565.1 Pedobacter sp. | reverse complement strand
CACCCACATGGGCAAAGTCGTTTTTAAATGACTCTGCCCATTTTTTGCCCCCTATTTCACTGTTTGACCATTGAAGATAAAAGCCTGATGGAACAGTTAAAACTGATTGCCGAACTTGAACCCGAAGAAAAAAATATGGTCTTTAAAATGATTGATACTTTCCTGACCAAAAAGTAGTTTAAAGACTTCTTCCAGAAAAATGTCGCAGCACTGTAAAAGCAAAAAGCCCGGACTTTCCGGGTTTTTAGTTTTAAAAATCAACCATTTCCCTCACTTATCAGCAGAATTCGGCATAAAACGAAATGTATTTTCCAAATGAAAAAGCAAAATGACTATTACCGGAGTCCTGTACTCAATATGAATAAAATCACTTTCACTTATTTCATCTATGTAATTTATAACCGCTTCTTTTTCATATCCTGAAGCTTGGAGTTCTGAAGCGTTTGCCAATTGACGTACTATTGATGAATTCAATTTATTTCGCTCCTTAACAACAATTTCGTACGGACAGTCTATCACAATAGATGTAATAAGTAACCCCGATATGCTGCTGAATTTTTTAATTAGTTCATTTTCAGAAAAACTTCCCTTGTTGGAATAAACATATTCTAGGAGTCGCAAGTAATGCTCTTTAGTCACATTCTTCAAAAACCCCTCGTTCTTAAACTCCGCTTCAACAAGGGACACCATTTTGTATATGCCCATTTGTGAATTCTCACCATAGACATCTTTGAAAACTTCTGTTGTTTTAATTTCGGCACACACCTTAATGACTTCATTTATAATGGACTGACCCTTGCAGGAAGAATGCAAATGAATCATCATCAATAGAATAAACACTCGGATATAAACCATGTTTTATTATATATTATCTTTAATTTTATAATTTCGACACAGCTTAAAATGCATACCCGGCACTTGTTACAAATGAGTCCCAACAGAGGAATGGTAAAATTTATCTTCTTAACTATTTCAATTCATATCGAGTAAACTCTATTGAGTTTAAGTCATCCACAGTAGTAAATATATTATACCTGTCTGGTACATAAAGTTTGTTTTCAAATACGATGTATGGACTGGGAACTCCTCGATCAATTTTGTAAGAAGTATTATTCTTGATATCTATTAATTTTACATAAGATACCCATGGCCCAATCCATGTTTTTACATTTTCTACCTTATAATCAACATTCTTACCTTTGGGTAATTCAATAAGCATATTATTTCTTTCCTCTTGAAAATCATTTGGATTTTTAATACATTTTACAATCTCAATTGGCAAATCTTTGAATTTTACTTTTTCATGTTTCAAGGTGCTTATATTTTGTCCATTACAACTACTGAAAAACATAACAATAATCAAAAAATTCCAATATTTCATTTGTTCTTAGTTTTATCTATCCAATCATTAGTCCTATTGTGGGAGTTATGAAAATCTCCTCCCACACCTTGAGGGTTGTCAACACTTATATTTTGCCGTGCATTGTCAAATTTTCTGCCCGCATCACCTAACTCACCTGAACCTAACTGCTGACCTAATCTATGCCCTGTTCTTACTCCTCTACTATAAACACCAAAAAGTTTATTCGAAGTACTATTCCCTCCATTGCTTTGCACAGGATCTTTTTCGTCATAAACATTTACATGATTTACTCGTCCCGAAGCCTTTTCAGATAATTGATAATCATCACGAACGGGAGTATTAATAGTAAGTAAGTTAAGATTAACATCATTAAATTCATCCATTTCAGCCATCATATTTAAAGCTTCGATTGAAACATTCCCTCCATGGCTGTGACCTACTAAAGTAATTGAACCATTAAAATCCTCAGACTTCATCTGGGTTCTTACGTGATCAATTAATCCAATTGCTGCATCTGTTCTTGCTCCGCTAAAATTATCTCCTGACCATGGAAACGACACTCCAAGATTATTATCTTTAAATAAGTTATTAGAAGCCTTAGTTATCCCACCTAGATTTCCCCAAGTCAAAATATTAGACCAAGTTCCATGAACAGGTATGATATCCCTACCGTCTGGGTCAATATAGATTAATGGATTATTAGCTACATAAGCGTATGGTGATATTGAAGGATACCGCTCTGCTTTAGGGTCAACAACTCCCCACCTTCCAATATCAGCCATATACATCCTGGCCCCATAATCATCCCAGCCCGTGATTTCATCCCTTTCTTTTCCATTAAATTTAAAATTCTGAGCTATGCTTGAAGGCTTTTGATAAGAGTTAAAGGAGAGCCCAAATGGGTAGTAATCATCCTTCTGAACAATATCAGTATGTGTATGGGTTACTTCAAAGTCATCAAAGAATACTTCCACCGGAGTTACATTTTCATTGGATAGATAAATATACACATAACCAGGTTCTGTTATACTGACCGGATTGATCGAAATGTATTCATGACTTATATCCGATCCATCCTCCTGTGCTGCCGTTGAAATCTGCCTGAATAAGGTATTCCCAACCTGATGAAAGTTCAAATCGAACACCATCAGATTCAAATAGGCCCTTGGAGCCCCTGAGTTTTGCTCCCCATTGCCCCCAAGAAGG
>JAKFCP010000019.1:0-3685 GCA_036676565.1 Pedobacter sp. | reverse complement strand
TTATGCCTATGAAGCAGACATACTCATGAGTCTGGCCGTAGAGAACACCATTAATCAACGACTGATCGCCAATATCGCCCTTAGCGTTGCAATCCATACGGCTCTCGTATCAATAATTCCGGTACTCTTAGCGGCCTTTAAAAAATTCACCTTCAGCTATATCGCCTTAGCGGTCTCACTTTCCGCATATCTCACGGCAATATTTAATATAAATATCCTAGGGATAACGCTAGGGGTATTAGCTTTTTCTTCATCGCTTATTTTATTTTCATCAAAGCCAAGCTGGCCATTGAGTACTTGAGAGCAAAGCAATGAATTCTCAGTGTAGCTCCTATAACAAGTCGCTCAAATCGCTCACTTCGTTCGCTGGGACGGCGTTCCGCCGCCCTTTAGCTTATCGTTAGAGGACATATGGATTATCGTGCAGTATCAAAAGGACTTGTAGCTTCCTTAGTTATCTATTTAATATCCAGGCCATTGCTTAAATGGCATAGTTTCCTCGTTGATAACATATCAAACGAAATTGTTGCACTGGTTGTAAACTCAGCTCACCAGCCTATTTCAATAACCTCATGGTTCATAGGTGGCGCACTTGTAGGTTATTTATGCAATGCCAACCCAATCAACAACGGAGCTCTTGCAGGCGCACTATATGGAGTAGCATTCAGCATAATCGGCATTGCCTTAATAAGCGGCCAATCTCACGACTTAACAACCAAATATTTACAGTTAATCCGAGCAGCCTTTATGATTGGAACCTATTCATTTTTGTTCGCACTATCGGCCTCCTTCGGCAATCTGTTACGAAGCCAGCGTAGTGTCCTCTAACTAGTGGTTCAAATCGTTCGCTTCGCTCACTGGGACGGGCTAAAGCCCGCCCCTTAACCAAACGTTAGGTAACACCATGAATCCCGAGCTCATTGAGTTTCTTCAGAAAAACGCATCAGCAATATTTGCATTGCTTGGCGTAATATCAGGCTCGTTATTGGCCGGGGTATTTGGATACATATCAAAATCCAGAGAAACTAAACTTCGCATTACTGAAAAAGTGGTCGACAGAAAACTACAAGCTCATGACAACTTAATAGACTTTATCGGCCAAGTTAGAACAATGGTATTGCTGGGTGGGTGGGATGGCGAAAGAGAGCTAAAAAGAACCCCTCAAACCATGATTGGCCAGCAAGAATTCAGTGATTTCTTTGTTAGTTTTTCCAGCATGAGAAACTCATCCGAACGTTGGTTTTCATTTGGCGTAAAGCGAGAAATAAGCCTTTTCCTCGACTATGTAGTAAGCCTTAAAGAATTGGTGCGAACAGCCTCTGACGAACAATTACAGGAAATCGGATCACTAATTAGATACGACTTTATTGAATTCGCAGTAAAAATAGAAGACTCCGCGCACGATTTCATCAACAAAGACCTATTGAAACTTAATCATAAGGCAGATAGGAAATGGCATAAATACAAGCCAGATGAGACCATTAAAAAGCTTTGCGAAACAAGGCTTTTTAAGCTCCGTGAGATTATTGAGAAGATGCTTCTCAAGGATACATAGACCACCAAAATACTTCAGTAACGCACCCAAGTGAATGTTACCTAACAAAAGGTTCAAACCGTTCGCTTCGCTCACTGGGACGGGCTAAAGCCCGCCCCTTAACCTATCGTTAGAGGCAATTAAGGAGATCACCGTGGCGACTAGAAAGAAAACAACAACTATGGAGCCCAAGGATCCTGCGGAACTATTGATCTCGAGAGACGATGCCAAATCAAAACTCCAAGAAAGAATTCAAAAGGGGCTTGAGATAAAGCAAGTCCAAATAAGCTCAAGAGAAGCACTCGACACAGCAAACAATGAATATAGCAAGTGGAATTCATTCAACGCTGAACTTCTCAAAAGAATTTTCACAACCGATGAACTTTCGGAAGAATACTCTCGCTGGAGTAGCATCAATTCCATAGCAATGCACGAGCCGTCTCTTGGCGAAAAAATCTCAGACTTATATAAAAATATCGATAGGAAAATCCATCGCATAGATTCAATTATTGAAAGACTAGAACTTATCCCCTTGAGGCACACCTCCTCGCCGGAGAAAACAACAGAGGAAAACTCGCCTCACGCTCAATCTAAGACAAAGAAGGTTTTTATTGTCCACGGACACGACGAAGTGGCAAAAACCAGCTTAGAGGTTTTCCTTCATGAAATAGGATTAGAGCCCGTCGTTCTGCATAGGCAAGCAGACGAAGGTTTAACCGTTATCGAGAAATTTGAGAAGCATAGCGATGTTGGCTATGCATTTATCCTATTAACACCAGATGAAATCGCTTACATCAAGTCCGAGCAAGGCAAAGAAGATGATCAGCGGAACAAAGAATTTCGTGCAAGACCAAACGTGATTTTTGAATTTGGTTATTTTGTAGGAAAGCTAGGTAGGTCCAGAGTTTGCTGCCTATATACTGGAGATGTCTCGTTGCCGAGCGATGTGGGTGGAATGATTTACAAAAAATTCACGAGCAACATTGAAGAAGTGGCATATAGCATCATTAAAGATCTCAAGGCATCCGGCTATGCAATTGCCTAACAACCGGTTCAAATCGTTCGCTTCGCTCACTGGGACGGGCTAAAGCCCGCCCCTTAACCAAACGTTATAAGCCTTTAGGAAATTACAATGGTGAGCCCAGAAAACCGAAATCGGTTGCTTATCAAATTCATGGATGAGCAGTACGTCAACAGCTTTATAAATGAAGGTTTATTGTTCATGAACAATATTCAAAGTTTTAGAACTTTCGAGGATAGCGACCCGGCATTGAGGCGCGATGTGCACGAAGGACTCTCCGCTAGCTTACTACCTGAGAATATAACTTTAGAGCTAAACGGACACGTCTTTACCAGTCTTGTCGATAAAATTGATTTACGGCAATGCCATCAGGATGAAACAAACATCTACAGCATGACGATTATCAGTGACGAAGATATATTGAAATCTGGTGAGAACGGCCTTCGCTTATCAAACAATTTTGTAAAATTCGGCAATAAGGCAGTTTACATAGGCGGTAGCGACATAAGTGAATTTTGGCGTCGCTTAAAAAACACCATAGACAATCATTCATCAATATACACGCTAGAAGAAGATAATATTGTCGCCAGGAAAATCAGCTATGTAGAACGAAAGCTACATCACAGCCAGCTCAGTGTATTCAATAAATTCAAGGAATACGCATGGCAGCACGAATGGCGTATTGCTCTAAAACAAACCGAGCGCGTTGGCCCACTGCCACTAAAAATAGGCAGCCTCGCAGACATAGCGCATGTAATTGACACCGCCGACCTCATAAAAGAACCAATTAAACTCCAGCAAAAAGTCTTATAACAACTGGTTCAAATCGTTCGCTTCGCTCACTGGAACCGCGTGCCACGGCCACTTAACCTGAACGTTAATGCCAACCCTAACACCCGGAGATCAATGGGGTCAGTGTGATTGATTTTAGAGGATCAATGTTTAGATCAATGTCTCTGCCCCCATTGATCTACCCCATTGATCACGGTCTTTCTGGATGAACTCCTCTAAGGATGGTCTGAAGTAGCCATGTATTTCTGGCTGACTTCAGCCTCCGCCGATTTTGAAAGCGGCAAATCGATCAAAAACGATCAGATCACCCGCTCATTTCTGAGTTTTTAGCCGCCGCG
>JAKFCP010000018.1:0-18982 GCA_036676565.1 Pedobacter sp. | reverse complement strand
TTCCTTACTCATAGCGCCACTATTTACCTGATCCACTACATGCCGCTTAAACGACTCACTACATTGTTGCTTTTTTTGATTCATAAGTTTACTTTTTGCGTAAACCTATTTTAGGACAAGACACTTTAGTAACGCCTGTCATCCAGAGGAGCCGGTTGATTTTCTCAATTTACTGAAATTTTGAGGCGACGAAGGATCTCATTGCTATGAGCAGGATTTTTGCTTCAGCAGGAATGCTTATTAGAGCCTCAGCCTGTGTACGGATCTACTGGTTTTAGCTCTAGTGCTGCCCTCTCCAAATGGGAGTGTTTAAAGATACTGCCATTAATAGCCCGTCATCTCGACGAGCGAAATAATTGTTGTTTAATAATGCCTTTTCCGCGAGGAGAGATCTGTTGCAAAGGTTTTTGGACATAATTCGATATAAAATACTCTCAAACGCAGTTTTTGAACTAAATTTTAAATTAGTCTAAAAATGAGGTTTTGTTCGTGACTCCTTCGTAACTTGTTCGTGCAAAGCCCCTTTTTGATGCCCTGAAGGCTATGTCCCGCGAACAAGTCACGAACATGGTACGATGTTGGTCCCTTGATGGTCATCCATTGTCTCGCCTTGAAATAGTAATATCCGAATAAGACAGGTTATTTTTTAGCTTTAATCTCTCTTTTATGACAATTAATTAGCTTTAATCTCTCTTTTATGACAACTAATTTCATCTTCAGCAGAATTTTACTTAAAACTTAAAACCTAAAACCTATAACTTACAACTTAATAAATTCTTCCCTCAACCTCCTCGCCACAACCTTTTCCTCTCCTGGCTGCATCATCCAGACGGTTATGGATACAGAATTGCCACCTTTTGCACCAGGTTTTGGTGGGGTAGCCTGGCCCTTGAAAATCGGTAAGCCTGAAAAGCCTGCTTCAATAGATGGATTCCCATTTCGAAGATTTTCACGAAGTTCATGGCCCGTTAGTTTGATCTTGGTATCATCCCAGCTAATGCGGAGGGATGGAGTATGATTTCCGAGGGGATTGACCGTTACTTTTGTGGTAATCCCATCGATAGATTTTACTGTATTTTCAATCAGTGCAATACCCGCTTCCCATTTCTTCCACTCTTTATCATGATCCATTGCAATCATGTTTTTGATAGCCACATAGGCTCCCAGGATCTCTTCTTTATTCACTTTATGTCCGCGGCCTATGGTTACCGCACGGGGTGGGGCACTGAGGCGTGCAGCTTCGATCAAGTGTTTTCTGCCCATTAAATAACCGGTGCTTTGTGGTGCGCGGACTGCCTTACCTCCCGAAAGGAAGACCAGATCAAAACCCATATCATTGAATTTCCATAGATTTTCGACCGGTGGAACATCTGCTGCAATATCAATGGAAGTTGGGATATTATGTTTTTTACCTACTTCAATCCATTCTTCATGCTTGATCTTTCCGCCATTAACAGCAATGTTCAGAAAATGCATCATCGCTGTTTTTTCATTGATGGCCTTCTCCAGTTCTTCCCGGGTTTCTACGGTGATGATCTTGCAACCGGTCAGTAAAAAGGCCTGGGTATAGGCATCTTTATGCGCTCTCTGGCAGATTACTTCAGATTTCATACCATCCAGATTAGGCAATTGCCCCACCTTTTTCATATCGAGTCCGGTGAGTACACCCGCCAAACCCAGGGTCATTGCCGAATAGGCTCCGCTGGTTACCGTGGCAGCCTCAGCATGAGTCATTTTTGCAATCTGTTCACCCACCTTATCCTGCAGCTCATCCAGCATGCAAAACTTGCCAACCGAACTATTGATCGCCTTCAAAACCTTATCCTGCATAATACTGCCGGTCATATAGGTTAAAGTCCCGGCTGCATTAATAAAAGTGCGGATACCCAGTTCCTTGTACAGATCTTCTGCCGGGGCAGGTTCTGCCTGTAGGGAAAGGTTGGTAATTCCACTTGCAAGGGGTAGGAGGGTAAGGGATTTGAGGAGTTGACGGCGTTTCATGAGGGATTTTATTTAATATTTTGGAAGTATAGTTATTATAGGTCTTTTTATGTCCGAGATATGAACTATAATACTGATTATTTTAGTAGATGCCTATATATGGTTTCAAATTAATTATTTACAATATCTTTATGAGGTGGATAATCGAAATTATAGATTGCATAATAGTAAGAATTTATAATATTGAAGTCTTAAAAAGTAGGTATAATGAAAAATGAATATCTCAATTATATATCAGACGAACACTTATTTAAATGCATTGCAAATTTGCATAGGTCATATATTAATGCTAAGAATAACATAGACAAAAGAAAATTTTACGAGAACAAAGTTGATACTATAAAATTAACTTTTGACACCAAGTTTAATAACATAAGCGAGGAGGATATAATTGAAGCGGAAGTTCTTAGGCAGATAGATAAATCAATTAACAATTTTCTTGGAACATTTCATGAAGAGATACTAGGTGGCGTTAATGGATTTGAACGAGGTAATTTAAGTGGGTTTGATATACGAGCGGAGGATAATACGTTATTCGCTGATATCAAAAATAAACACAATACAATGAATAGTAGCTCAGCTGAAAGTCTATTCCAGAAATTAGCACAATATGCTAATAATTATAAGAAAGCAAATTGTTACTGGGTGCAAATTTTAGCAAATAAGAGCTTTAATACACTTTGGAAAGGAATAATAAATGGAAAAGAATATAGTCATAGTAGGGTATTTAAAATTTCAGGTGATCAATTTTATAAATTAGTTACCGGTCACGACGATGCTTTTTTTCAGCTGTACAAAATATTACCTTCTGCAATTGATCATTATTTACAAACTATACAACCATCAGAAGAGATTGCACTTAATTCTGCACTTTCTGAAATAGGTGAAGAAGTCATAAAATCAAATAGAACAATTATTGACCAGGTTACTTTCGATAACTACCCTTATTATTTAGGTTTTGATGGTTTATAAGTAAATTATACATAAGAGGGTCAATCTACAATAAAACGTTTTGATGCTGAATGGTCAATTCGTTTTCTTCTTTATGTTTTTGCACCAAGTTTAAGAATTTGACAATAGAGAACCCTATTTCTCTCGCCATATTAACAGGAACGGCATTGCCAATTTGTTTATAATGTGCTGAAACAGGTCCAGCAAATTTCCACTCATCTGGGAACGTTTGTATTCTTGCATATTCCCTTACTGTAAATGGTCTTGTTTCATCGGGGTGGCATCTTTCAGTTTGTTTTTGTGCAGGGCTGCATGTTAATGTTAGAGATGGTTCTTCCCAACTTATTCTTCTAGCCATACCAGTCTTTCCACCACCTAAATAAAAGCTCTTTTGCATATATTGTTTTTGAAGATCTAATGGAAGGTCTCTCCAATAACCTCCTGGAGGAATTAAATCTAATATTCTCTTTTTAGATTCAGGATACTTTGCACCTGGTGAGGGTGGGACATCTGTAGGATAAAGATCGCCTTTTTTCAAAGCATGTTTTAATGTAAAAACCTGCTTAGATGGTTTTGGATATTCGAAATCAAATTTAATGTCTTTTCTGATTCCTACTAGAATTAGTCTTTCCCTCTTTTGTGGGACTTTAAAATATATTGCTTTGAGCACCTTTGGTTCTAGGACTCTGTAACCAAGACCATCTAAAATAGAAATCATTCCTTTGAGGGTGTCTCCAGAATCATGACTCAATAAACCTCTCACATTTTCACCAATACAAATTTTTGGGCGGGTTTCATCTACAACTCTTGCAAATTCATAAAATAATGTCCCCCTAGCATCTTCTAACCCTAATTTTTTGCCAGCATAACTAAAAGACTGACATGGAAATCCACCTGTTACAA
Source organism: Pedobacter sp. (assembly GCA_036676565.1). Lineage (GTDB taxonomy): Bacteria > Bacteroidota > Bacteroidia > Sphingobacteriales > Sphingobacteriaceae > Daejeonella. Next base: position 15,127 of record JAKFCP010000018.1, on the reverse strand, counting down.
CATCAACTTTTCCTTTTTGGCTTATAAAAGACAAGTCTTTTATGTCTCCTTCAAGTACATTCCAATTTGGTCTATTAATTCGCAGTGTTTCTGCCGCCCAATGGTCAATCTCATTTAAAGCAATGCATTTTAAGCCAGCTTGTTCGAGCCCTATTGCTAATCCTCCTGCACCAGCAAACAACTCTAGGACATTAAAGGCTCCTTTGGGACTTATTGTTGAAGTTTCGATTTCATTATTAAATAAATAGCTTAGCTCATCAAAAATTTTGAGTTGTTCTTTTTTGTAAATCCTATAGTTACTCATTGGCTCCCGGAGTGCCGTTAATTTGCCATTGTTATCCCATCTTCTTAAGGTTTCTGGACTTTTACCCAATAGTTCTGCAACTTCTGATAGAGAATAGTAATCTTTTATACCCATATTATACAACATTATACATGGTTACAAATATATTTGCCTTGTTCAAAGAAATGAAATACTAATAAAATTAGTTTTCCACATTTTTATATATGTCAGATTATAAGGAAGATAAAATTAAAGTGCCGAGATTCGAGGAGGTGAATGGCTTTTATACAACTAAGCAAAGGAGCCAAATCATGTCAAAAATTAAGGGAAAAAATACTGTCCCTGAGATAGTATTACGCAAAGCACTTTACGCCGAAGGTGTAAGATACCGTATTGTTAATGATGATCTACCTGGGAGACCAGACATTGCTATTCGAAAATATAAATTAGCTGTTTTTGTTGACGGGGAGTTTTGGCATGGTCATGATTGGGAGAAGAAGAGAGCGAAAATCAAAACTAATATTGAATTCTGGATACCTAAAATTGAAAGGAATATGCAACGTGACATCCAAAATAATAACAAATTGGGATTGCTAGGATATAAAGTCTTCAGGTTTTGGAGTAAGGATATTAAGAATAATTTGGAAAGTTGCGTTCAAAAAATTTTCTTGTTTATCAATAGCCAAAAGGTACCTTATTAGGGATTATGGATCATCATAGTGATAAATAAAGAATCGCTAACTTCTTATGCCAGTTGTCAGGAATTGAAATTATGATCTGCCAGATTCTTAATCCATAGCAACCATTCTCAAATACTCCTCCACCACCCCCACATCCGCCTCCGCCCAATCCAAATCTAACAAATCCTTAACATCCATCCATTTATAATCATCATGTTCTTTTAGAATGATCTCTCCGCCCACCTGCCGGCAAATGAATGGTATCAGCCGGATCAGTTTGTCGGGGTATTGATGGTCATTCGGACTTAAGCTTCCGGTAATTTCTATCTCAATATTCAACTCCTCCTTAATCTCCCGGATCAGACATTCTTCGGCTGTTTCATTTTCTTCGATCTTGCCGCCGGGGAATTCCCATTTTAGGGGAAGGGGCATGAGGGAGCTGCGCTGGGTGACGAGCACTTGCTTTTGAGCGTTAGTGATGATGGCACAGCTGACCTGGATCATTTTAATATAGTTGTCTGTTACCGGTTGCCTGTTGTCAGTGATTTAGTAGTTCAGATGAAACGAATTTGTCATTGCGAATGTAGCGAAGCAATCCTACTATTATCATAAGATTGCTTCGTCGTACCTCCTCGCAATGACAAGCGGGTCGTGACTCCCCGGAATGACAGGCGTGTCGTGTCTCCTCGCAATGACAGGTACGAATTCCGTGTTCTGCTTTCCGCTTTCACCTTTCCGCTTTAATCCTAGTAAGCTTAAAAATTCATTTCTTCTGAACCACCCTTTAAACTTATAACCTACAACTTATAACTTACTACTTTACTTCATAAGCAACAACCGTATTCCTGAAAAACGTAGGTACATAAACAGTTTTAGTAGCCGGATCGAAGCCAATATCAGCAGTGCTTCTTTTTTCTGCCCGGGTGTCCATCAACAAATGTTTGCTACCATCCGCTTTTATATACCATAGTGCTCCTTCCCAGCAGGAAACAATAAATTCATTTCCCTGAACATTTTCAATACCATCGGTGCCACCTTCCATACCATCAACAATCAGGTTTAATGACTTATCCTGGTTTACTTTATATAAACCACCATCGTCTAACAGATAAAGTTCATTCTCATAGAATAGAACACCATTAGGTTTTTTTAGATTTTCTAAAACGATTTCGGCTTTCTCATTCTCTACTTTATATAGTTTTTTGCTTAGCATTTCGGTGACATAAATTACTCCGTTCGGATCGATACTGATATCATTCAGTCCGGTAGCACCTTCAATCGGAATTGATTTTTCGATTTTACCAGCAGCGATATCGATTACTACGATATTTCCCAAATCGGCAACATACAATTTACCATTGAACATGCCCATGCCTTTTGGCCCTTGTAAACCGCTTACCCACTCGGCCGCGATCACCTTGCCATCCAAACCAACTTTGCCAATCGAACCCTTACCATCAGCTTCCCATGGATTTGTGCCATCAATATTACTTACATATAAAACCTGAGCGGCTTTATCAAACAATACTGATTCAGGAACCTTCAGCGAGCTGTCGCTTTCCCATTTAAGAACCAGTTCAGGGGCTTTTGCAGAATCTGCCTGTTCTGTCGTTTTTTTATCACTTGAACCTCCGCAGGCTGCCAGGAAGAGTACTCCCAAAAATAATATTAGTCTCATAGTTTTTGATTTTGAATTAAATTTAAAGGTACAAAACAGAATATTGGCTTACAAATTGGCAAGGGATTATTCGGGCTCTGGCTTATGACCTTGTTTATCTGCTTAAAAATCTACATATTTAAAATAAACCTGAGCCCTTTGCAAACCCTCAGGTATCCCCGACACGTATATACCGAAACGGTTATTTTTAGAAAATGAGGTATAAAATCACAAATCTGGTCATCTTTCTGACCATATTGTATTTTACTGATGCAAAAGCGCAGGCTCCGGTCATCAGCTCTTTTTCGCCTAAATCTGGTCCGGCGGGAACCCTGGTGACTATTCAGGGTTCTTCACTCGATAATGTTAACTCAGTCACTATAGCAGGAAAACCAGCATTGATTATTTCTCTGGCTGCGAATTCTGTTACTGCCTATATTATGCCTGGTTCCGGGAGTGGACCTGTTTCTTTAAGTTCAGCTGCGGGTACGACCAGCAGCTCAGAAAATTTTACTGTAAATACAAGCCTGTTCCCCAGTGCCCAGCAAGGGGATAAACTCGTTGGAACAGGGAATGCCGGTCCGGCGGAATCGGGAAGGTCTGTCGCAATCAGTGCCGACGGGAATACGGCAATAGCGGGGGCTCCGAATGATAATAATCAGCAGGGTGCGGCATGGATTTATGTCAGGAATGGAAATGTATGGACACAGCAGGGACCTAAACTGGTTGGAACCGGGAATGTCGGTCCGGCGCAGCAGGGCAGGGCTGTCGCAATCAGTGCCGATGGAAATACAGTAATTATTGGTGGATATTTTGATAGTGGGGGTATTGGGGCTGCATGGATCTTTACCCGAAAAAACAATGTCTGGACGCAGCAGGGCGAAAAGCTGGTTGGAACTGGTTATGATGCCTTCATCTTACCCGTTAATATGGGCTATTCTGTTGGTATGAGTGCTGATGGAAATACCGTTATTCTTGGTGCACCCTTTGATAATTACCCTCGGGGTGCAGCATGGATCTTTAACCGTAAAGATAATCTGTGGACACAGAAGGGTGAGAAATTATTTGATGAAGGCAGTCCGGAGGGAGGGCAGGGCATTTCTGTAGGCCTGAGTGCGGATGGGAATACGGCAATTGTAGGGGCACCGCTCGACAAGAACCAGCAGGGTGCCGCTTTTCTTTATTTTAGAAATGGTACAGAATGGGACAAGCAGGCTAAAAGGCTGGATGTTTCCTCCTATCCGGGTACGAAATGGCAGGGGATATCTGTTGCATTGAATGCTGATGGAAGCAGTGCCATTCTCGGGGCTTCGGTTGCCGACAATAACCGGGGAGCGGCCTGGGTATTTGTCAAAAATGGCTCTGAATGGACTCTGAAAGGGAATAAAATGGCGGGAACCGTAAGTTCAGATAATGCCGCTCAGGGCTGGTCGGTGGCCATGAGTGCTGATGGCAATACGGTATTGATCGGGGCAAAAGCAGATAACTGGACAAATGGTGCAGCATGGGTATTCACATGGGCAGATAATTCCTGGACACAAAGAGGACCGAAATTAACAGGTATTGGAAATGTTGGTGTTGCAAATCAGGGACAGTCGCTCGCATTAAGTGCCGATGGTTCAACTGCAATGATCGGAGGGAATCAGGATAATGATCGTATGGGTGCCTCATGGATTTTTGCCCCCGGACCAAAAATTTCAATTTCACTTAAAAATTATAGTTCTGAATTTTGCAAAGGGGTCATCAAGACTACTTTTTCGTATGATAAAACCGAAGGTGATCCCAATTTGTACAGCATTATCTGGGATCAGAAAGGCCTGACGGGAGGCTTGAGCAATGTGACCGATCAGGTTTTACCCCCGGGCTCGTTTGAGATTACCATGCCGGCTTCTCTTGCTGATGGCGTTTACAATGGTGCCTTAAAAGTGCGTAACAGCAGTACCGGAGAAAGCAGTACAGGAAGTATATTTACTCTGGTCATTCCCGAACCACCTAAAATATCACCTATCACAGGCTCAGGTACTGTTTTAGTAGGATCAAATACGACGCTCTCAACTTCTACAGCCACCTCCTCAGGTGTATGGAGCAGCAACGCTCCGGCAATCGCAACAGTAAATGCAACAAATGGACAAGTAACTGGTATCGCAGAGGGTTCTGTAATTATTACCTATACCCTGAGCAATGCACTTGGTTGTACCAATACGGCAAATTTTAGCTTGCTGGTCGTTTCAGCATCTTCACAGCAGACACTTAATTTCCAGGCTCTGCCCGAAAAAATATATGGTGAGGATGATTTTACACCCACGGTTTTTACTGCAGAACCGGGAGCAGTGATTGTCTATACAAGTGCTGATCCCAAGGTTGCGACGATCAGTGCATCCGGACAGATCAAAATTACCGGTGCGGGAACCAGTCTGATCACTGCTACCAAAGCTTCAAATACTGCGGTCTTTGCGACCCAGTTATTAACCGTGAAGCCCAAAGCTTTGATCATCAAAGCGAAGGATCAAAGCAGAGTTTATGGAGTATTGAACCCGGAACTGACCCTGGATTACATTGGTTTTGCTAATGGAGAGTCTGAAGCAGTTTTGCAGAATAAAGCAGTGGTGAGTACCACGGCTACTCTAAGCTCAGCTCCGGGAACTTATCCTATTGTGGCTAGCGGGGCCACAGCAGTAAATTATGCCATCAGCTATCAGCCGGGTGTAATGCTGGTTAACAAGGCTGATCAGATTCTAATATTTGATCCGATTCCGAATAAAATGGAATCGGACCCGGTATTTCCTTTGAACGCAAGTGTGAATTCGGGATTAACACTCAGATTTATCAGCAGTGATAACCTGATTGCAGAGATTGTAAATGGAAATCAGGTGAAGATCAATAATCCCGGGACAGTGAGGATTGAAGCTATACAGATCGGAGATTCGAATTATAATCCTGTCAGTGTTTTCAGGGAATTTATAATTTATCCTGCAATTTTCAGTGTCAGTTCAAATTCCTTTACCCCCAATGGGGATGGAATAAATGATCAATGGATTCTCAAGGGGCTGGAATCTGATAAAACGGCAATGGTGCAGATTTATAACCGCTATGGACGAATGGTTTTCGGCAGCAGCGGATACACAACACCATGGGATGGGCATCATCAGGGTGCTAAGCTCCCGCAGGGGACGTATTATTATAAGATTTCAGTCAGGTCGGGGAAGCAGGTGGTATCGGGAATGGTGACTTTGATTTACTGATTTGACCATCAATAGTGTCCGATAAAATAAAAATTAGGGTCTAATTTTAACTTTAGTCTGCCTTCCCTGCCAAATCCGGGAATGCCGGTCCCTGCAATCATGGTTCTAACCCAAAGCACTATCCCAACCACCGTTCATATCGCATTAAATGATCCGAAGGACGATTCAATCCCCAGTGCCAGCAAAATCAAAAAAAAGCAGCAGATTCATTCAAATTGCACATCCGAGCATCAGATTTTGGGATCATAACCTGAATCCTTTCATATACCGCTGTCCCCCAAAAGCAGCGATCACTTTTTTTTGATGCGCAGGGGCTTGTGACCAAGGCACCTAGGGATTGAAGAAGGCTTTTGTTTCTTTTGGCCCACAAAAGAAATTGGCCCACCCGGCTATAGAGGGTGGCAAGGATGAGAGGGGGCCAGGCCGTTCTGGCTGGAAAGCTCTCAATAAAATATAGGCCCTTGATTTTAAAGATTATCTGCTATATTCAATATGAGTTTATTCGATTTTATTAGCGATTCATTTTTTACTATTTTTTATTTATTTGAAATTATATGCATCAAATACTGGCATGAAGAATAGAATACTGTGTTATGGCGAGATGTTATGGGATATTTTCCCTGATGGAGCAGTGCCGGGCGGAGCGCCATTGAATGTGGCTATCGGATTAAAAAAACTGGGATCTGATGTTTTCATTTTAAGCAGTTGCGGAAAAGATAAATTGGGAGAACAGTTGCTTGAATACCTTGATGAAAATGGATTGTCAACTAAATATGTTCAGCAGAGCAATTATCCAACAGGGCAAGTCAATGTGCATCTCTCTGAAAAGAAAGACGCCAGCTATGAAATCGTTTTTCCTTCAGCATGGGACTATATTCATAAACCTCAAACACTTCCGGAGTTTGACATTCTGGTTTATGGAAGCCTTTCCTGCCGTAATGAAACCTCTTTCGAAACACTGATTTCTTTATTGGATAGCAGAGCAATCAAGGTCTTTGATGTTAATTTTCGGCCTCCGTTTGTTGATCAGCCTATTATTGAGCAATTGCTCATTAAATCAGATCTCGTTAAAATGAACCATGAGGAGCTTTTTCAAATTTCTGCATGGAATGGATTGGGGGATGAGGATTTAGAACTGGCAGCAGATCTGGTTTTCAAAAAATATTCACTCAAAATACTTTGTATAACCCGCGGCTCTGATGGTGCGTTTCTGAAGACAGCAGATGAAGAAATTTATCAGCTTGGATTTACGGTGGATACTAAAGATACAGTTGGGGCCGGGGATGCTTTTCTTGCCGGATTTATCCATAATTACAGCAGAAATAAGCCATTGAAGGAAGCCCTTGAATTTGCCTGCCTTTTAGGGGCCTGGGTTGCATCACAAAAAGGGGCAAATCCTCCATTTTTATTTGAGCAGATTGAGAATTTAAAGCAGGAATTTTAAAGGGACTGTTTTCAATCTTTAATTATTCTGTTAATTTCAAATCCTAATAATTATTCAGAAAAGGCTGCGGAGTCGCAATAATTTGATTTTGGAAAGCAATACCAGTGTCTTATAGGCTGGTTCAGCCCTTTCCTCCGGGGTATTTCCGGCAAGAAATCTCGTTCTAATTCAAATTCCGAATTGCCGGAAGCTACCTCCTCCGGCAAGGTTTATTTTACTTGGAGCTGTTTTCCATAGGGCTGGCAGCCCGTCAAAAGGACCATTTGCCCTTTGAAATAAACCCGGGTGTCAGCCTTAGCTTTTTGCCCATGCAAATTTATAAGTAAAATGGAATTTATGGGCAAAAACTAGGGCAGAACACGGGACTGGCGGGGCCGAAAAGATACAGACACTGCTTTCTAAAATTAAAAAATCGGTAATCTAAGCTTTCCCGGATATGATTTTTTATTGAACTTACTTCCCTAATTGCGAATATATATTTAAAGATGGATATGGTCAATGCTCAATAAAACGGATATGTCCAAGTCAGCAGCTTCCTAAAATTTTCTTAAATTCGCTCCATACAACATTTACATTGGCAAAACCTATACTCGTACTGAAATTCGGCACGGCATCGATCACAACCTCTAAGGGTGAGTTAGATGAGATCGTGATCGGAGAAATTGCCCGTCAGGTGGCAATGATACATAAAGACTATAATCTGGTGATTGTTTCATCGGGTGCCGTTGCTGCGGGCAAAAAATTTCTGAAGAATTATGGCGGCACATTGAATGAGAAAAAAGCGGCTGCTTCGATTGGGAATCCGCTTTTATTAAATACTTACGCTAAATATTTCTCACCTCATGGCATTGCGATCGCGCAGAGTTTATGTGAGAGACATCACTTTTCAAACCGCGATCAGTTCCTGCAGCTCAAGCGGACTTACGAAGAGTTATGGAACAGTGACATAATTCCGATTGCGAATGAGAATGATGTAGTCAGTAATCTGGAGCTGAAATTCTCTGATAACGACGAACTGGCAACCCTGATAGCTGCCGGATTTGGCGCTTCGCAGATACTCTTCAGTACCTCGGTACCGGGAGTACTCGACAGTTCAGGCGCGGTGATTCCTGAGCTGGATACTACAGATAAAAAGGTTCTTTTACTTGCAAATAAAGAGAAATCGGCATCGGGTTTAGGTGGCATGACCTCGAAGCTGAATTTTGCCCGCCTGGCCAATCAAATGGGTATCAGGGTGGTAATCTTCGGCATTAGAACTGAGGATGGAATACTGAAGGCCCTTGATGGGAATACCGGTACTTTATGTCTCCCGCAGAAAAGCACTTTGCCGGCCCGTAAAAAATGGCTGGCAAGCGGAAGTCTGGTACGTGGACGTATTCAAATCGATTCAGGGGCATGTAAGGCATTGCAAAAGCGGCATAGTCTGCTGGCAGTGGGAATTAAATCAGTGCTGAATGATTTTGAGAACGGCGAGATCATTGAAATTCTGGATGAGGAGAATAATGTGGTGGCAGTGGCTAAATCAAAGATCGATTCGGCTATGCTGAGCAGTGATACCAAAGTTAAGAACCTCGAAGTGGCGCATGCCGATAATATTGTTTTATTGTAATTTTCAATCATGGAATCGATACAATCTCTTCTTGAACAGGCCTCAGAGGCAACGGTAGCAGTAAAGCTTTTAAGTGACGACAAGAAAGAAAATATACTCAGAGCGCTGGCTGCAAAGCTCAGGGCAAATATAGTTACCATTCTTACCGAAAATCAACTGGATCTCGACCGGATGCCGGATACTGATCCTAAAAAAGACCGGCTATTACTTACGGCTGCAAGGATAGAAGACCTTGCAAAAAGCGTGGAAGAAATTGCGGCGCTCCCTGATCCGAGTAATCGTCTACTTTCTGAAAAGATTCTGGATAATGGCCTCCTGGTGCAGAAAATTACTGTCCCATTGGGTGTTGTCGGGGTGATTTACGAGTCGAGACCAAATGTGACCGTTGACGTGGCTGCTTTGTGCATCCAATCAGGAAATGTATGTCTTCTTCGGGGAGGTACAGATGCCTTTTATACCAATTCCTACCTGGTAGCATTGATACAGGAGGTTCTGGCCAATTTTGACCTGGATGTAAGCATCGTTCAATTGCTTCCTGCCGACCGCAAATTTATGCCTGAATTGCTTACCGCAACAAAGTATGTGGATATTTTAATTCCACGGGGCTCACAGCAACTGATCGATTACGTTCGTGAACATGCTTCGGTTCCGGTGATCGAGACAGGAGCAGGAGTATGCCATACTTATGTGGAGGCATCTGCCAATCTGGAAAGTGCAGCAAATATTGTGACTAATGCCAAAGTTACACGCCCTTCGGTATGCAATTCACTCGATACAGTTATTGCCGACCGGGAAATCCTTAAGCCCCTACTCAATATACTGGCTCCAAAACTGGAAGCTTATCAGGTAGAAATTTTTGCAGATCCTGAATCATATCTTATTTTAAAAGGTCTGGAATATCCATACCTCAAAGAAGCTGTTGAAGAAGATTTTGGACGTGAGTTTCTCGATTTTAAATGCTCGGTAAAAACAGTGGAAAATTTTGATGAGGCGATGAAGCATATCCGGAAATTTTCATCCAAACATTCAGAAGCAATAGTTTCCAGCAATATGGAATATTGTGAGCGTTTCCTGAATGAGGTGGATGCTGCAGCTGTTTATACCAATGCTTCTACCCGTTTTACGGATGGGGGAGTATTTGGACTTGGTGCAGAGATCGGTATTTCTACACAAAAGCTGCATGCCCGTGGCCCTTTTGCTTTGGAGAAACTGGTTACGGAGAAATGGATTGTGAGGGGGAATGGGCAGGTGAGGTAGTTGAGACCCGATAGCTATCGGGTTGAGAGTGGAGAGTGGAGAGTTGAGATCCGATAGCTATTGGGTTGAGAATAGGAAATAGGGAATAGGAAATAGGAAATAGGGAATGGAGTTGATACCCCAAAGCTATCGGTTTGATAATTGGGCAAATAAATTTGCTACTATTATTAATTTTCATTTAAGCAGGATGTCAGATAATGTTTTGAAATAAATTTTAAAATGAACCACTGCATCACAGGTAACAGATAACTGATAACAGACAACAACCAAATCTACCTCTGCCTGGGCTTAAATATAGAAGGCCTGTATAAATATATTTTAGCCTTGCCTGAATTATTTATATATTTAAAATAATAGGTCAATATTCCTGAATAGAAGATCTGAAATTAGTATTCTGTTTATGGATAAAACTTCCGCAGAGTTAATCTTAGCCAATAAAAAGCTGCTCGCTCAATATAAGGCTAAAGAGAAGCTTACCAATAAACTTATTTCAGCAAATAAAGAACTGGCTTATCAAAATTCAGAACGGGAGAACCGTGCTGCTGAACTTGCCTTTCAGAATAATGAGAAGGAGAAACGTGCTTCAGAGCTATTGATTGCTAATCAGGAACTTGCCTTTCAGAATAATGAGAAGGAGAAACGTGCTTCAGAGCTATTGATTGCTAATCAGGAACTTGCCTTTCAGAATAATGAGAAGGAGAAGCGTGCATCGGAACTGTTGATTGCGAATCAGGAACTTGCTTTTCAAAATAAGGAGAAGGAGAAGCGTGCTTCGGAACTGCTGATTGCGAATAAGGAACTTGCTTTTCAGATAAAGGAGAAGGCAAAACGTGCTTCAGAGCTATTGATTGCGAATAAGGAACTTGCCTTTCAGAATAATGAGAAGGAGAAGCGTGCTTCGGAACTGTTGATTGCGAATAAGGAACTTGCTTTTCAAAATAAGGAAAAGGAGAAACGTGCTTCGGAACTGTTGATTGCGAATAAGGAACTTGCTTTTCAAAATAAGGAAAAGGAGAAACGTGCTTCAGAGCTGTTTATTGCAAATAAGGAGCTTGCTTTTCAGATAAAGGAAAAGGCAAAACGTGCTTCGGAGCTGTTTATTGCAAATAAGGAGCTTGCTTTTCAGATAAAGGAGAAGGCAAAACGTGCTTCTGAACTGTTGATTGCGAATAAGGAACTTGCTTTTCAGAATAAAGAAAAGGAAAAGCGCGCAGCAGAACTTTTGCTGGCCAATAATGAACTTAAGGAAGCCCAAAAGTCACAACAGGAGAATATAAATGGTCTGCAGGAAATGATGTACATGATCTCCCATGAACTCAGGCAGCCGGTGGTGCAAATATTGGGTATTACCAGTGTGCTGGAAATTTTAAAGGATTCACCCGAAGAAACTGCAGAGATGACAGGACTTATAATAGAATCGGCTAAGTCGCTGGATAAGTATACAAGGGAATTAACAGTTTTTGTTCAAAAAGCCGAGTTAAAGGCAAATGATGAGTTAAATACTTAAATGTTGGTCGGACAATAAAGTACATTTGATATTTTTTCTGTAGATATTGCGCGCTCGCACCAGCAGCGCCGGGCTGCACGTCCCAATGAAAAACAGCTCCGGGTAAAATAAACCTTGCCGGAGGAGGTAGCTTCCGGCGATTCGTAATTTGAAATAGAACGGGATTTCCTGCCGGAAATACCCCGGAGGAAAGGGCTGAACCAGCCTATAATATACAGGTATTGATTTCCAAAATCTAATCATCGTGTACCAGACCCTTGTCTGGCCAATTAAAACGGTATTATCTTAACCTACTTTAGATAGAACTCAGCTTAATTAAGGTTCTTCTTCCTTGTGAAGAGCAAAATGAAGCAATTATTGCTCCATAGTAAAAAATAGCCGAATTTAGCAGCATGTTAGCAGCCCTAAGGTCAGTAAACGTTACCCGTTACGTTACCCCGCTTCGGGAAGGAGGTTCTATGCCTGCTATAGCAGAGGCGGATGACGGGTTTTTGTATGTGATCAAGTTCCGTGGTGCCGGTCAGGGGCCGAGGGCTTTAATAGCTGAGCTTATTGGTGGAGAAATTGCCCGGACTTTGGGTTTAAATGTCCCTGAACTTGTATTTGCTACGCTTGATGAGGCTTTTGGCCGTACTGAGGCGGATGAGGAAATTCAGGATTTGCTCAAGTTTAGTGTCGGACTGAATCTGGGTTTGCATTATCTTTCAGGATCGATTACTTATGATCCTGCGGTGAATAGTATTGATGATCACTTAGCCTCTAAGATTGTTTGGCTGGATGCTTTGCTGATGAATATGGACCGCACCTGCCGGAACACCAATATGCTCATCTGGCATAAAGAATTATGGCTGATTGATCATGGAGCTTCGCTTTATTTTCATCACTCCTGGCAGAACTGGGAAGAACAGGCGGAGAAGCCATTTACCCTAATAAAAGATCATGTTTTACTATCGCACGCTACTGAACTTAAACAGGTTGATCAGCAATTTAAAGCTTTGCTGAGTGCTGATCGGATCAAAGAAATTGTTTCCCTGATTCCGGATGAATGGCTTGAAGACAGTGCTTTCCAGAGTACTGAAGAACATCGTAATGCCTATATCAGCTTTCTCGAAAGGCGTATAAATAAATCAGAAATTTTTGTAAACGAAGCCCTGAATGCAAGAGAAATACTTATTTGAGTATGCTGTCATCCGCCTTGTACCAAGGGTGGAACGTGAAGAGTTTTTGAATGTGGGAATAGTGCTCTATTGTTCCGCTCAGAAATTTCTGCAGGCAAAATTCTGGCTTGATGAAAAACGCCTGAGAGCCTTTGCTCCGGGTACTGATCTGTCTGAAATTGAAGAAAACCTGAATGCTTTTTGCCAGATCAGTTTGGGGAAAAAGGAGGCAGGTCCAATAGCCAAACTCGACCAGGCATCCCGTTTCAGATGGCTGACTGCAACCCGAAGTACCGTTTTACAAACATCAAAAGTACATCCCGGTTTTTGCGAAGATGCTGCAGAAACGCTGGAAAGATTGTTTGAGGAAATGGTACTGATTAATTGAGAGTTGAGAGTTGAGAATTGAGAGTTGAGAATTGAGAGTTGAGAGTTGAGAATTGAGAGTTGAGAATTGACAATTGAGAGTTGTCGGGTGTCAATGCCTGTGTAGACGCGCGTTAGAGTCGCATGCATGTAAAAGCAGATATTACTATTTAAAACAAAAAATCCTCCTTTGTTCTTTAAGCCGAAAACAATAGTTTTGAGACCTGTCAGATCTTAAAGTGCTTCTGTGAATAAACTGCTAATCTCATTTCGTAACGTAAGCATCCGCCAATACAATTCTCTTGTTTTCGAAGAACTTGATTTTGAGATCGAAAAAGGTCAGAACTGGGCTTTGGTGGGTAAAAGCGGATCAGGGAAGAGCACTTTTCTGGATTTTATTATGGGTAAGGCCTCTATGGCCAGAGGGGAAGCTATTTATCCTTATTTTGACAGCTATATTGCCGAACATCATCAGGATGATCCCTTTTTTAACCGGTATAAACTGATGACTCAGGTATCTGCCCGGCATGAGTTCCGTAATCTTTCGAATACCAGCGACTTCTATTATCAGCAGCGATTTAATTCATGTGATTCTGAAGATGCGGATACAGTATCAGATTATCTTTCAGCGATAAAAATGGTCCAACCGGGAGGTGTCTGGACTTTCAAAAAGGTTACCGAACGACTGAATCTTCTGCCCTTGCTGGACAAGCAGCTGATCAAACTATCTAATGGGGAGACCAAGCGCCTGCTGATTGCTTCGGCATTGATCAGAAATCCATTATTAATATTACTCGATAATCCTTTGAATGGACTCGATGTAGCCGCCCGTCAGGATTTCAATGAACTTATCGGGGAAATTTCTGATTCGGGCATCAGCATCATCATGGCTACAACTCCTTCAGAAATACCGGAGGCTATAAGCCATGTTGCGGTTCTTGATCAGGGTAAAATAATCAGTAAAGTGCCCTCAGATCAGTTTAATCCCGAGAATCTGTACCTAAGTACAGCAGACAAGATTAACTGGGCTGAATTGAAGGAACTGCTTTCACAGACACAATGGCCTCTTTATCAAACTATTATAGGGATGGAAAATGTCAGTATCAGGTATGGTGATAAACTGATTCTTGATCGGGTAAACTGGCAAATGAAGCAGGGGGAACGCTGGATGCTGATCGGGCATAATGGGGCAGGCAAATCAACTTTATTAAGCCTGATCAACGGGGATAATCCGCAGGCTTTTGCCAATAAGATCACCTTGTTCGATCAGCGAAAAGGGACTGGCGAGAGTATCTGGGAAATAAAAAAGAAGATCGGCTATGTTTCACCAGAGTTGTTTCAGTATTTTCCGACAGGAAACACTTGCCTTCAGGTTATAGAATCCGGATTTGATGATACGATCGGCCTTTTTCGTGTTTCAAGCCAATCGAAAGCCGAAACTTCAAGGCGCTGGATGAATCTGCTCCGGATCGAAGAATATGCCGGAAGGATGTTTCGAAATGTTCCTGTTAGTGTTCAGCGCATTTGTATGCTTGCCAGGGCAATGGTCAAGAATCCAGTTCTTTTGATTCTTGATGAACCTTGCCTCGGACTCGATTTTGAACAGCAGGAACAGTTTAAAAATCTCATAGATGAGATTTGCTCAATCAGCAAGCTGAGCTTAATTTATGTCAGCCATTATCAAAATGAAATGCCTGATTGTATTACACATTCCCTAAAACTGGAGCAGGGAAGGGTTGTTTAAGACCCGATAGCTATCGGGTCGGATTGGTAAGACTTACGAATTTGCTTTGGCGTCATACCGGTTAAATTCGTCAGTCACTTTTCTGGTATGCGACCCGATAGCTATCGGGTGACGAAATCTACTTTCTAAGCGCCCAGGTGATTTCGCAAGTCGGATCACTCAGACTTACGAATTTACTTAG
>JAKFCP010000017.1:0-10297 GCA_036676565.1 Pedobacter sp. | reverse complement strand
AGGAACACAAAGAAAGAATAGAGGCACAGGATTTATTTAAACTAAAACAAATTTTATGTCAAAACACATTCACATTCTATTGGTAGAAGACAACGAAGGCGATATAGTGCTGGCTAAAGAAGCTCTGCATGATGGTAGAATCATCAACCAGGTATCGGTAGCCAGGGATGGCGATGAAGCGCTTGATTTTTTGCAGCGCAAAGACAACCACCCGAATGCAAAAAAACCCGACCTGGTGCTGCTGGATATTAATATGCCACGGCTTAGTGGCCTGGAAGTGCTGGTAGCGATGAAAAACGATGAGCAGCTTAAAATTATACCGGTTGTAATGCTCACCACCTCTTCAGCAGAAAAAGATATCAGGTTTGCTTATGAACATCATGCCAACTGCTATATCACCAAACCCGTTGACCTGGACAAGTTTATGGAAGTGGTGCATAAAATAGAAGATTTCTGGTTAAGTATTGTGCAATTACCCAATAAAAACGGTGATGAATAAAGAAATTAAAACTTATCGTTTGCAGGTAGTAGAAGATAATCCGGAAGATTATTTTTTACTGCAACAGTACCTTCAATTGAGTAAACTCCCCATTGAAAAAATCTTCCATGCAGACAGCATAGGGGTTCATTCTCTTACAACATTGAACAGCTTGCTGCCAGCTCCCGGACAGGGGGAGGCACACTGGAAGTTTATAACCCCCATTAACCGCAAAACTTTAAGAATTATACCATGAATATTTTTAAAAACATTTCTATCCGCAACAAACTCATCATCGCTTCTCTTATTCCACTTCTTGCTCTTTTGTATTACTTACAGATCAATATCCGGCAGGAACTAAGCAATAAAAATTCGGCACAGCAGGTAATAGGCGATGTGCAGGAAATACAGGAGATTTCTAAAGTCATCCATGAATTTCAGAAAGAGCGGGCGCTAACGCTTAGCTTTCTTGTCGGTAACGGGACAAAAGAAAAAGAGTCGTTGTCAGATCAGTGGGAGTCAACCGATAAGGCCATTTCTTCTTTAGAAAAAATACTGAAAGAGCAGAACAGAACTATCCAAAATTATTCCAATCTGGATAGTTTGCTCTCTGTGCGGGCTAAGGTGAATGCTGTAAAACCTGTTGCTGAGATTGATGTTTTTTATACAGGTTTTAAAGCAAATCTTTTAGAGGAGGTTTCAACTATTCTCCGGAATTCAAAAAATCTTACGCTCAAAAATTATTTTGAAGAATATTTATTCCTGTTATATGCAAAGGACTTTATGGCGCAGATGAGAGGTGAACTGGGAGGCGTTTTAACAGCAGGAAAATTTGACGGCATGGCTTACGGCAGCTTTGCTTCAGTAATGGGAAAACACGACATTAACCTGCAACGGTTTAAAAAGATCGCCTCTCCTGAAATCAAGGATTTTTTTGACAGAAGATACCAGGGCCCTTTTATTCAACAAACCTATGGTATCATTGACTCAGCATTTAATGACCCTTCCTTTACTAATTTCAAACCCGATTTTGACACATGGTGGTCAGTTGCAACCAGCAGCATCAATTCATTAAAAGAAATTGAAGACTATTCTATCGGCATTATCGGGCAAAAAGCCAATGACGAACTGTCTTTTGCCAATGCCAATGTAATGCGTAATGCCATTATCGCTGCGTTAATAATTCTATTAATTATTGTGATTGTAACAGCAACCGTAAAAGGAATAGTTAATTCCATCAACCAACTGAAAGAAGCTGCTGAAAGGATGGCAAAGGGAGATGTAAGCGCCTTTTTAAATGTTACAGCAAAAGATGAACTGGGAGAACTTGCCAATTCATTTAACGAAATGATCGGCGTGACAAAGAATTTTTCTGATATAGCCGATACTATTGGCAAAGGAGATTACAGCCCGGTAATAAAAGTGAGAAGCGAGGCAGATACGCTTGGACTAGCGCTGGATAAAATGAAGAACAACCTTCAAAAGCTTTCCAAAGAAAATGCAACCAGGACATGGTTGCTTACAGGCAACAGTGAATTGAATGATAAAATACGGGGCGAAAAAGGGGTAAAAGACCTTGCACAGGATGTCATCATCTATCTCACTACCTATCTGAAAGCGCAGATAGGTGCAGTTTACCTGCAGGAAAACGGTGAATTAACACTTGCAGGAAGTTATGCTTTTCAACACCGCAAAGAAAATGCAAATTCTTTTAAAAACGGCCAGGGATTGATTGGCCAGGCGGCTCTGGAAAAGAAAGCAATTGTGTTCAGTGAAATTCCGGATGATTATATCCGGATCAATTCAGGGCTGGGAAATTCTATTCCCAAAAGCATTATTGTATTTCCTTTTTTATACGAAGGAGAAGTAAAGGGCGTGATAGAAATAGGCGCTGCACACGAATTTTCTGATCTCGATATGCAGTTCCTGGATATGGTGGGTGAAAATGTTGCCATTGCATTCAACGCTTCTGAATCCAGGACAAAATTGAAAGAATTGCTGGATGAAACACAGCAGCAGGCAGAAGAACTGCAGGCACAGCAGGAAGAATTAAAACAATCCAACGAAGAGCTGCATGAAAAAACAGAAATGCTTGAAAGATCAGAGGCCGAGTTAAAAGCCCAGCAGGAAGAACTGCAGCAAACCAATGAAGAACTGGAAGAGAAAGCCAGCCTGCTGGAAGAGCAAAAAGAAAAATTGGAGAACGCAAAGTTGGATATTGAAAACAAAGCACGGGAACTGGAAGCTACCAGCAGGTATAAATCTGAATTCCTGGCCAATATGTCGCACGAACTCCGCACACCACTGAACAGTATTCTTATTCTTTCACAATTGCTCTCTGAAAATAAAAGCAAAGTGCTGGGAGACAAAGAAGTGGAATTCTCAAAAAACATTTACAATTCCGGAGCCGACCTGCTTAACCTCATCAATGAAATCCTGGATCTGTCAAAAGTTGAATCAGGGAAAATAGAATTGGATATTGCCGAAGTTCCATTTGCGGAAATAGACACAGAGGTAAATTCCATGTTCTCCGAAGTGGCAAAAAACAAATCCATTGATTTTACCATTCGCCATAAGGAAGGGGATTTAAAATTTCTTACCACAGATAAACAGCGGCTGGAGCAGATACTCAGAAATCTATTATCCAATGCTTTTAAGTTTACGCCAAAAGGAGGTAAGGTGACACTCAGCATTGAAAGAGCGGCTTCAAATACTTCGTATAAAAATTCAAAGCTTTACAGTGTTCCTGTTATTGTTGCCATTTCTGTATCTGATACAGGTATCGGCATTCCCAACGATAAGCTGGGAATTGTATTTGAAGCCTTTCAGCAGGCAGACGGTTCCACCAAAAGGCAATATGGTGGTACCGGGCTTGGCCTTTCCATCAGCCGTGAACTGGCCAATGCGCTTGGAGGAGAAATTCACGCAGAAAGTGAAGAAGGAAAGGGCAGCAGGTTTACGCTTTATCTCCCATTGCAGTTTGATGCTTCTGTTATGGCTTCCGTGGAGCGAAATGTAGAAATAAAAGAAAAGAAGAACGAACATCCACCAAAGCAAAACCAGGTTGAAAAAGGAGAGGTGAATGATGACCGGTACAACATTCAGGAAAATGATAAAGTGATCCTTATCATGGAAGATGATAAGGATTTCTCCCAGGCGCTGCTCGACTTTGTCAGGGATCGGAATTACAAAGGGATCGTTGCTGCCCAGGGAAATACCGGGCTAAGCTATGCAAGGCATTATAAACCCGATGCCATTCTGCTGGACATGAAATTACCTGTAATGGAAGGAACCGAAGTGCTGAAGCATTTAAAGAAAGATCCCGATCTGCGCCACGTACCAGTACAGATCATTTCGGGCTACGACAGGAGAAAAGAAGGATTGGATCTGGGTGCATTTGATTTTATCCGCAAGCCCGTATCAAAAGATGACCTTACAAATGCTTTTGACAAAATCGAGGATTTTGTCAGTAAAAAACTTAAAAAACTTTTGATAGTAGAAGACAATGATATGCAGAATAAAGCTATCAGGGAATTGATCGGTAATGGAGACGTCAAATCTACCTCGGCGTATTCAGGACAAGAAGCTTACGAGATGATGACAAAAGAAGATTACGATTGCGTGATCGTTGATCTGGGACTGCCTGATATGTCTGGTTTTGACCTGCTGGAAAAAATAAAAACTGACAGCAGGTTAAGTAAGGTACCCATCATCGTTTATACCGGAAAAGACCTGTCGAAAGAGGAGAATGCCCGGTTGATGAAGTATGCAAACACGGTGGTGCTTAAAACCGCCAATTCCCATGAACGGTTACTGGACGAAACAATGCTTTTTTTACACAGGGTAGAATCAAAGCTTCCCAAAGAAAAACAAAATATCATCCGCAAGCTTCACAAAACCGATGAAGTGCTCAGGAATAAAAAAGTATTGGTGGTTGATGATGACATCAGGAATATTTATTCACTCACCAATGTGCTGGAAGAAGAAGGTATGAACTGCCTCACTGCCGAGAATGGAATAGCCGCAATAAAAATGCTGAAAGAAAATCCGGGTATTGAACTTGTTCTGATGGATGTAATGATGCCTGAAATGGATGGTTATGAAGCAACCAAAGAAATCAGGGGTATCAGTAAGTTCAGCAAGCTGCCCGTTATTGCCTTAACAGCAAAGGCCATGAAGGGCGATCGGGAAAAATGCCTTGCCTCAGGCATGTCAGACTACATAGCCAAACCGGTGAATATTGACCAACTTTTATCGCTCATGCGGGTTTGGCTGTATCGTTAAAAGGATTTATAAGCCAACTGCAATTTATAAAACTGCCATTGTTTATGAACTTCGATAATAATGAATTTAAGGAACTGCTCGAGTCCATCCGTTTTGTTTACGGGTATGATTTTACGGATTATTCGGAGGCTTCCGTAAAACGACGAATTGACCATTTTATGAGTACCAGGAAAATAACAGCACTGGATGAATTGGGTAAACTGATTTTGAAGGATGAAAAACTGTTTGAAGAATTTGTACTGGAAATTTCTGTTACAGTTACAGAAATGTTCCGGGATCCGGATTTTTATAAAAGCCTGCGGCAAAACGTGATGAAAAGATTGGCCACTTATCCTTTCATAAAAATCTGGATTGCCGGTTGTGCCACCGGCGAAGAGATCTATTCCATAGCTATTCTGCTGCAGGAAGAAGGGTTTTTGAGCCGGTGCGTAATTTATGCAACGGATATCAACCAAAAATCGCTGCAAATTGCAAAAGATGGGGTTTATGCTGTTGGAAACATGAAGTCGCATACGGCCAATTACCAGAAGGCAGGAGGTACCAGGTCATTTTCGGAATATTATAAAGCAAAATATAATTCGGTGATGTTTGATAAATCATTGAAGCAGAATGTTGTTTTTTCACCGCATAACCTTGCCATTGATAAATCCTTTAATGAGTTTCAACTGATCATTTGCCGCAATGTGCTGATCTATTTTAACCAGCAGCTTCAAAATAAGGTCATCCACCTTTTTTATGAAAGCTTATGCCCTTTTGGTTTTCTGGGTTTGGGTAACAAGGAATCACTCCTGTTTTCAGAAAAAAGAAAATGTTTTGATGAAGTTGACCGTAAAGAAAAAATTTTCATGAAAAGCAAATAAATAGTGAGGAAGGAAAAAATATACCGGGCAATTGTGGTAGGCACTTCAGCGGGAGGCTTGTATGCCCTTACTTTTTTACTTAACCAACTTCCCCCCGACTATCCAATTCCCATTGTAGTAGTACAACACCGGTCAAAAGATCAACGGGATTTATTTGAAGAGGTACTGCAAAGCAAGTGCAAAATAAAAATTAAGCAGGCTGATGAAAAGGAGAAAATAATGGGCGGATACTTGTATACAGCCCCCCCGGATTACCACCTGCTGGTTGAAACCGACATGACCTTTTCACTATCAACCGATGAGCTGGTCCTTTACAGCAGGCCTTCCATCAATGTGCTGTTTGAGTCAGCAGCTATAGCATACCGGGATAAACTGGTCGGCATCATTCTTACCGGAGCAAACAATGATGGCGCTTCAGGGATTTCTATGATTAAAAAACATGGCGGCCTTACCATTGCACAGGCTCCTGCAGAAGCCCAGTTCCCTGTTATGCCCGGCGCATCCATTGAAACAAAAAACATACAACATATCTGGACGCTTGTAGAAATACAAAACTTTTTATTACAAATCAGTGATGGATAAAATAAATAAAAATACCAAAGCGGTCATTTTAATTGTTGACGATAAGCCGGGCAATATTCTTGCATTAGAGGGTTTGTTGGCGACCAAAGACCGGCTACTGTTAAGTGCAACGAATGGAAAAGATGCGCTGAAGATTACACTTAACAAAAATATTGATCTCATTATTTTGGATGTGCAGATGCCCGGCATGGACGGTTTTGAAGTAGCTCAGATCTTAAAATCAAACAACAGAACAAAAGACATACCCATCATCTTTGCTACCGCAGAAAGTAAAGAACATAAATTTATAATGAAGGGGTACGATGAAGGTGCAATAGATTATTTATTCAAGCCGCTTGACCCTGAAATAGTAAAGGCAAAAGTTGCCGTGTTGCTGAAAATTCAGTTACAAAATAAAGAGCTGGTAGAAAAAAATATTTCTCTTCAGAAAAGCGCATTGCTTATCAATAATTCTGCCGACATCATCGGCATCATTGATGCATCAACATTCAGGATAGAAGAAATCAATCATGCTTTTACAAACCTTCTTGGCTATGCGCTGGAAGAAACCAAAGAAACAGCATTAACTTTTTTTCTAAGTAATGAAGACCGGCTAATGGTTCAGGAATTAAGCAAACAGGATAAAGAACGGTTATCTTTTGAAACCCGTATTTATTGCAGTGACAGAAGTATAAAATGTCTGCAGTGGAATGTAGTGGCCCGGTATGGAAAATGGTTTGTGAATGCCAGGGATATAACGGAAGTTAAAGAGGTTGAAAAGATCAGGAACTATATTACTACGGTGGTAAAACAATCCAATGATGCTGTTTACATTCATGATGGAGAAGGAAAAATAATTTCATGGAACCTGGGCGCTGAAAAAATATATGGTTATACCGAAAGGGAAGCGCTGAAAATGAAGATATGGAATATCATTCCCGGCTATATGCAGCCTGAAATGAGTGAACTCGTGAATAAGATTATACAAGGGGCAAAAATTCACGACCTTGAAACAAACCGCATCACTAAACATGGAAAGCTGATAGACATTTTATTTTCTGCTTCCAGATTAACCTCCGCTGGTGGTGACCATGTATCAATTGCTATTACTGAAAGAGAGATTACGCAGCAGAAAATTGCTGATGAACAAATTAAAGAAAGTGAAAAACGTTTCAGGAACCTGTTTGAATTTGCACCCTATCCTATGTGGGTGTACGATCTGAACAGCCTTAGATTTCTGGAAATAAACCATACTTCTATTGATCTGTACGGTTATTCAAGGAAGGAATTCCTGTCTATGAAAATTACTGATATCCGGCCGCCGGAGGAAGTTAACAAACTGATGGAAGACCTTAATCAAAGGTCCCATGAGATTCAGTCGTCCGACGGTTGGAAACATCGCTTGCGTAACGGCCAGATAATTGATGTGGAAATTTCTTCTCATCTTATCGACTACGGGGGCTATAATGCTGTTTTGGTAATTTCAAAAGATATTACCAAACAAAAAATAGCTGACGAACAGATAAGGCAATTAAATGATGAATTGCAAATTAACTTGCTTCAGCTTGAAAACACCAATAAAGAACTGGAGTCCTTTTCTTATTCCATATCTCATGATTTAAGAGCTCCACTCCGGGCATTGAACGGTTATTCCAAGATGATTGAAGAAGATTATGCGCCGGTACTGGATGATGAAGCAAAAAGATTATTGGGCAATATTCAATACAATGCCCAACGGATGGGTACCCTGATTGATGACTTGCTGGCATTTTCAAGACTGGGCCGGAAGGAAGTTCGAAAATCAACAATAGATACTGCGAAACTGGTCAAGAATGTTTTGAAAGAAATCAACATCCCGGTAGAGTATAATGCAGTGACAAAAATTAATTCGCTGCCACCTGCGGATGCCGACTATACCTTACTGCGCCAGGTATGGATAAACCTGCTTTCAAATGCAATCAAATATTCTTCAAAAAAAGAAAAGCCGGAAGTGCAGATTGGTTCAACAGAAACGGAGCATGAAATTATCTTTTTTGTTAAAGATAACGGGGCAGGGTTTAATATGGAATATGCTGATAAACTTTTTGGCGTATTCCAGCGCCTGCACAATCCCACTGAGTTTGAGGGTACAGGCATAGGTCTGGCTATTGTTCAGCGCATCATTACAAAACACGGAGGCAGAGTATGGGCCGAAGCAAAAGTAAATGAAGGGGCTACGTTCTATTTCACATTACCCAAAATTAACAAAGAAAATTACCGCTATGCATCAGAAAATTGACATCCTCCTGGTTGAAGATAATCCCAGTGACGCTGAACTCACCATCAGGGCTTTAAGAAAAAACAAAATAATCAATGCACTGCTTCATTTGCAAAATGGCGAAGAGGCGCTTGAGTATATTTTCGCTACTGGAAAATATACAGGAAGAAATATTGACGAAATCCCGAAAATAATTCTGCTTGATCTGAAAATGCCTAAAATTGACGGACTTGAAGTATTGAAAAAAATTAAATCTGATGAACGTACTAAAATAATTCCGGTGGTACTGCTCACTTCTTCCAAAGAGGATAAGGATATAATTGATAGCTACAAGCTTGGTGTAAACAGTTATATAGTTAAACCCGTGGATTTCGGGAATTTTGTAAAAGCGGTTTCCGATTTGGGCTTATACTGGTTATTGGTGAACCAGCCTCCTAAATAAACTTATCGGTTATGAAAAAACTTAAAATTCTTTACCTCGAAGATTCTGAGCATGATGCAGAAATAGTAGGACGAACATTAAAAAATGAAGGCATTGATTTTTCTGTTAAGCTGGTTGATTCACAAAATGAGTATGAAGATGCGCTTGGAGAGTACCAGCCTGACCTGATTCTGGCAGACCATTCTCTTTTTGAATTCAACTCAGTGCAGGCATTAAAGATATTCAAGTCATACAATCTTAAGATCCCCTTCATTCTTGTTACCGGAACAGTATCTGAAGAATTTGCAGTAAATATTTTAAAAGAAGGAGCCGATGATTATCTGTTAAAAGATAACCTGGCAAGATTACCTAAGGCCATCATTAATGCTTTAGAAAAATTTCGCATTGACAGGGAGCGACAGCAATACCTGAAAGATATAGTTGATAATGAATCCTTGCTGAAAGAAACTGAGAAAATGGCAGATATTGGCAGCTGGCAGGCCGATATGATAACAGGCACAGTTAAATGTTCAGATCAACAAAACCGTATTTACGGTTATGAACCTGGTGAAATAATACCGGGTTATGAAACATTCTTAAGTCATGTTCACCCCGGGGAAATCGAATTGGTAAAGAAAGCGATGGACGAAGCTATAGAAAGCCGGGATTCTTATGAGTCAGAATTCAGGATAATTGATAAAGCGGGTAATGTAAAATATATACATTCCAAGATAGTGATTGAAAGAAACAGTGAAGGACTACCAACCCGCCTGGTAGGATTTAACCATGATATTACTGAACGAAAAAAATCCGAAGAACACACAAAACTTAGTGAAGAGAAAAGAAGGCTGATCATGAATGCCTCCATTGATGCCATTATATGTATGGACACAAAAGGCGCAATTACTTTCTGGAATCCACAGGCAGAAAAAACATTTGGATGGAAAGAAGAAGAAGTAAAAAACGGATTACTTGCCGACTTTATTATTCCACCTGCATTCCGTACTATGCATATAAATGGTCTTAAAAACTATTTAAAAACCGGATATGGTCCAGCCCTGAATGTATTGTTGGAATTGAGAGCAATGAACAAGGAGGGCAAAGAGTTTCCCATTGAATTAACTGTATTGCCTATTAACCAGGGGGGCGGAGAGTTCTTTTGTGCTTTTATCAGGGATATATCCGAACGGAAACATTCAGAACTTATATTGAAGCAGTTAAATGAATCACTTGAAACAAGGGCTGTTGAACTGCTTGCTTCCAACACCGAACTGGAACGCTTTGCTTATATAGCTTCTCATGATTTGCAGGAACCCCTGCGCATGGTAAGCAGCTTTATGGGGCTGCTGCAAAAAAAATACAATGATAAGTTTGATGATACAGCACGCAGCTATATCCGCTTTGCGGTGGATGGAGCCGAAAGGATGAAAAAACTC
>JAKFCP010000016.1:0-1964 GCA_036676565.1 Pedobacter sp. | reverse complement strand
GTAAAGGATGGGGTTTTGACAGAAGTAATATCGCAGGTCTTTTCAGAAATTAGACGAGGAGCTGAAAAGATCTGTAAACTTCTGTTTCTTGCAGATAATCAGGGTAAAGAGAAGCGGACTTACCTTATTTTTTATGGCAATCCGGATGCAGAATTACCCAATTACCAATCTGATCTGAAGGTTACAGGTGAAGGTTATGGGCTTGATATCGAGAACGAATATTTTACTGCCTATCTTTCAAAGCAAACCGGTCAGCTGGCCAGATTGATTCTGAAACGTGAGCATGGACTGGAGATCTATTCTGGCGGACAAGGGCATGGTGAACCTGCCGGTATAGATTGGGCACATGATTATGTGACTGAAGATAATTTTCAAAAAGTGCGGATCTCACTTTGGGAAGAATGCCCTGATTTTGAAGTTGTAAGGGGGCCTATTTGTACAATCATTCGCCGCTGGGGCTTACCTTATTCACCGGTACATCCAATTTTCTCTCCTGCAAGGATGAACATGGATATTGAGTACCGTTTTTATGCCGGCTTACCTTATTTCCACAAGTTTGGCCATATGTCGGCGCTCAAGACATTTGATATGGTCTATGTACGCGATGATGAATGGGTCATTACCGGTCAGTCTTTCACTGATATTCTGTGGATGAATTCTGAAGGTAAGGTACAAATGGGGCCGGTACCTGAAGAATCAGCCGATAAATTATGGGGAGTAGGCTTCTTTAATAAAGATACCAGGGATTCCTTTATTGGTCTCTTTCTTGATCATCATACCGATGGATTTCAGGAGCCAAGTCATAGCGGTTCACCAAGCTTTTATTACAAATGGCATGGTCAGTTCTGGCAAAGGATGCCAGTTCCTAAAGGGGTGAAAACTATACCTGAAGGTGCTGTTTTTCATCAAAAGAACGCCTATGTTACCCTTCCTTTTGATAGAACAGACGGTCCCGCAAAGATAGAAGGTCTGAGAAAGGAATTAATGAATCCTTTGCTTGTTTCCGCAAGCTCGCTTGAAGCGAATGTAATCGCAAAGGATGGCCCGCGACGATTAGCCAGATTAGCCGAGGCTCAGGATAGTCCGATTCCAAAAGAACTGATATGGAAGGCTCTCAGAGATGTTAAAGATCCCCAATTCTATAAATCAGATATCAGTATCGTTGATCTTGGTTTAGTCTATGACGTGACGGTAAGGGGGAGCGTAGTAAAAGTATTAATAGCAATGCCTCACAGAGGTCGCCCGCTGGGTACCTACTTTGCTTACGGATCTAATGTCGTTCATCCAACTACTTCTAAAAATATTCTGACGGCCGTATATGAGGTTCCTGGTGTTAAGAAAGTGATCATGGAACAGACCTGGTATCCTGGCTGGAGTTCTAATATGCTGACTGATGATGGAAGAAAGAAACTTGGAATTTAATTGCTGAGAAATGAATTATATTTTTTAGTAAAAATTTAATGTTTTAATTAAAAATGAAAAACTTAAAAATACCTGCTAGCAACCAGCTTATAAATCCAAAGGATAAGTCTGAGCTTGAATTTCCAGAAGCTGGAATGTCTGCGATTAAGCGACGAAAATTCCTTGGTATGAGTTTATTGGGTGTGGCCGGACTTAGTTTACCTCTTGCCAATAAGGCAGAAGCTAATACAGCTATTGAGAATTTTGTGGCTGATTCTGTTTCTATTGCTGAATCAGTCTCCAGTCAGTCGGATAGTTTTGAAGATAAGATGAAAATGCTTCAGAAAGCCTGGGATAAGAAGGATTATCGCCTTGCACGCGCACTGACCAATTCACTTCGTATTTCAGAACTCCAGGCTCAGGCAGATCATGAGGATTTTGGAACTCCTTTGCTTGGTGCAAATCAATTTGGGACTGTTGCTTCCCTTCCAGTTGCCTGGAAGAACTGGGCTAAGGGCTGGATGTATTATAAAGTTGTGAATCTGGAGGAGAAGGCCGGTATT
>JAKFCP010000015.1:0-472294 GCA_036676565.1 Pedobacter sp. | reverse complement strand
TGAATGAATCTGCAACACTTCTCCGGATTGCTTTACTGTAGGGACTTATGAATGTCACTGAAGGGAAAAAGTGCGCCTTTCCTGCCAAATCCCGAAATGCCGGTCCCTGCAATCGGCAATACCTGTAATTTATGAGCGGTTGTAAGCCAACGCACTACCCCAAAGAGCGTTCATATCAAATTGGACGAACCGAAGAATGATTCAATCCCAAGTGCCAGCAAAATCAAAAAAAAGAAGCAGATTCATTCAAACAGCACATCCGAGCATTAGATTTTGGGATCATACCCGGAATGCTTTCATAATCAGATATCCCCCAAAAGCAGCGATCACTTTTTTTTTGATGTGTGGGGGCTTGTGGCCAAGGCACCTAGGGATTGAAGAAGGCTTTTGTTCCTTTTGGCCTTCAAACCTGAGCCGCCCTTCAGCGGCGAAAGCATGAACACCTTAAAAAACATTAAAAGCTGGTGAATAACGAATTCGCCCCCCGGCAATGGAGGGAGGCAAAGTTGAGTGAGATCTCAAATTTTGAAATTAGCTAGAATATCAATTTGAACATATCAATCGAGATATTCTGAACATTATTCAATTTAGCTTGACAGCAATTGCAATAGATATTCAATTCCTGAAGAATATTCCATAAAAAAGTGCCTACAATTTTTCTATATTGTCATTCAAATTCAATACTTTAAATGTTCAATTCATCAGGGCATCCCATTAAACAATACCTAAAAACATCAGACCTGTTTGTTTTATTTTTCCTTATTCCTTTGCTCACTATAGCCCAGGAACAAAAAACTAAACCAAATATCATTTACATCTATGCTGACGATCTTGGTTACGGAGAATTGGGCAGCTATGGTCAAACAAAAATAAAAACCCCGCATCTCGACCGTATGGCCAGAGAGGGAATGCGTTTTACGCAGCATTATAGCGGAGCACCGGTTTGTGCTCCATCCAGAAGTATATTAATGACGGGTAAACACTCAGGACACTCTTACATCAGAGGAAATTATGAAATGGGTGGTTTTGCTGATAGTCTGGAGGGCGGACAAATGCCTCTGCATGAAGGAGCCTATACAATAGCCAGAATGCTCAAAGAAAGAGGCTACCATACCGGGCTTGTCGGAAAATGGGGAATGGGGGTAACCGGAACCACCGGTAGTCCGCTGAATCATGGCTTCGATTATTATTACGGGGTTTTAGATCAGAAACAGGCTCACAATTTCTATCCAACCCACCTCTGGGAAAACGATAAATGGGATGCATTAAACAATCATATATTCAGTGTTCATGGAAAAATTGATCCTAAGACTGCAACAGATGCTGATTTTGAAAAATTCAGAGGCAAAGATTATGCACCTGCAAAATTCACTCAAAAGGCATTGAGTTTTATTGATAAAAACAGTAAACAGCCTTTCTTTTTATATCTGCCCTATACCCTGCCTCATCTGGCTTTGCAGGCTCCCGAAGAAAATGTCAGGAAATATGTCGGCCAGTTTGATGAAAAGCCCTATTATGGCGAAAATGGTTATGCTCCAAATAAATACCCACTCTCAACCTATGCAGCGATGATCAGCTATCTGGATGATCAGGTCGGAATCATTATGGACAGGATAAAAAAACTCGGACTTGATGAAAATACGATCATCATGTTTTCAAGTGATAACGGTGCAACTTTTTCGGCGGGGGTAGACACAAAATTTTTTAACAGTGTTGCGGGCTTACGAGGATTAAAAATGGATCTGTATGAAGGCGGAATACGGGTACCCTTCATCGCCAGATGGCCAAGTCATATTAAAGCGAATACTGTGAGTGATCATGTTTCTATTCAATATGATATTATGCCCACCCTTGCTGAGTTGACTGGCTCAAAAATTAAGCTAACAGATGGAAAATCATTAGTTCCGGAGTTATTGGGTAAGAAAACAGAGCAGAAAAAACATGAATTTCTTTATTTTGAGTACCCTGAAAACGGAGGGCAATTGGCTGTCAGAATCGGAAACTGGAAAGGGGTAAAACGAAATGTGAGAAAAGACCCAAAAGGTCCATGGGAACTTTTTAATCTTGCCAGCGACCAATATGAGCAAAATGATCTTGCAGCTAAACATCCGGAAATCATTGAAAAAATGAATGCTATTGTAAAACGGGAACATATTCACCCCCATATCCTCGACTGGGAATTCATTGACCCAAAAATTATCAAAAACTAAGCCTAAAGGACCTGATTTTTAATACTAAGACATGAAGTATCGCTTTTTAATTTTATTACTGATTCTGACTGCAGAATCATTCGCACAGAAGCCAAATGTAATTCTCATTTATGCGGATGACCTGGGTTACGGTGATCTGAGTTGCTATGGTGCTAAAGCCATAAAAACACCCAATATTGACAAATTAGCCAAACAGGGTACACGGTTCACAAGGGGTTATAGTACTTCTGCAACCTGTACCCCATCCCGATATTCATTGCTTACCGGCCGTTATGCATTTCGTCGGAATGATACAGGAATAGCCCCGGGAAATGCTTCTGCATTAATTAAAGGCGGGCAGCAGAGTATAGCTTCTGTTTTCGGCAAAGCAGGTTATCAATCGGCAGTCGTAGGTAAATGGCATCTGGGCCTTGGTGGTCCCGAAGGCCCTAACTGGAATGGAAAGATATCTAACGGACCACTGGATATAGGATTCAATTATGCATTTTTAATCCCCGCAACCGGCGACCGGGTACCTTGTGTTTATGTTGAAAATGATCGCGTAGTAAATCTGGATCCAAAAGATCCGATTGAGGTTAATTATGTAAATAAAATAGGTCAGTGGCCAACAGGGAAAGACAATCCTGAACTTTTAAGAATGAAACATTCTGACGGACATGACAACACCATAGTCAACGGAGTAGGTCGTATAGGTTACATGACTGGCGGAACCAGTGCTCTGTGGAAGGATGAAGATATTGCCCAGCGAATTACCGACAAAGCCAAAGAATTTATTTCAAAGAACAGCCAAAACCCATTCTTCCTTTTTTTCTCTACTCATGACATTCATGTTCCGAGAGTTCCTAATTCCAGATTTTTGGGCAAAAGTGGTCTTGGAAACAGGGGTGATGCTATTTTGCAGTTCGATGATTCAGTAGGACAGCTTATGAAATTACTTGATTCGCTTCAATTGAGTTCAAACACTATGGTTATTTTAACAAGTGATAACGGACCTGTTGTTGATGATGGATACCATGATGGTTCAAAAGAGAATATTGGAAAACATAAGCCTGCTGCAGGCTTAAGAGGGGGCAAATACAGTGCATTTGAAGCTGGAACAAGGGTGCCATTTATTGTCAGATATCCTTCATCAGTAAAGGCAGACGAAGTCTCTGGAGCTTTGGTATCTCAGGTTGATTTTCTGGCAACAATGGCCGGTTTAACGAATCAAAAATATGATGTAACTTCAGCTTCAGACAGTCAGAATCAGCTTAAAACCTGGCTGGGTACCGATAGTAAGGGAAGAACTCATGTTATCGAGCAGTCGGGCACCTTAAGTATCGTACAAGGCAACTGGAAGTATATCAAACCGAATAAAGGCCCTGCTTACAATCCAAAAATCGATATCGAATATGGTAACGATGAATCAGAACAACTATACGATCTTAGCAGAGATCCCTTTGAAAGATATAATCTCGCAACTTCTGTTCCTGCAAAATTAGGCGAATTGAAAAATCTATTACAAAACGAGTTGTTAAAGAAATAAGAAATCGATCTTGTTATAAAGGAATATTTTCTGCCAAATTGATAAAGGATTACTATCGTAAAAGAAAATTAATTTTCCAAATAGGAAATTTTACATCATATCGCTTTGACAGAATTTAATTGCTGAAAATCTGTAATTTATATTCATTATAAACTGTTTAATTCTCATATTTAACTGTACTGATATAAAATAACAGATATATGCTGCCCCAGGAAAAAGATGATGACAGTGATAAGCGTTTCCATAAAACTGCCCAAATAACTAACCAGATCAATATTGACATCCCCAGGATCAAAAAATTTCTTTACTTCGCCTTCCTGATACAATTATTATTCAATCTATCAGTAGTCTTTTTAACTGAAGCAGGCCATACCAATTTTTATGGTTTTAAAAAGTTCTTCTTTGATGATGAGGAAAGTATACCCACTTATTTTTCAGCAATTAATTTGCTTTTCGCAGGAATTTTATTAGCCATAATTACAGATTTTAAGTCAAAGTTAAATGATCCTTTTACCATGCAATGGAAGTTGCTTTCAATAATTTTTGTACTCTTATCGGTTGATGAAATTGCAGGCTTTCACGAAATGACCATCGACCCTTTGGTAAGGGCTTATCAGCTAAGCGGTTACATGAGGTTTCCCTGGGTCTTTTTGGGTTTAATTTTCATGACCGGTTTTTCCCTTTACTACTTTCAATTTTTAAAAGCCTTACCCAAACCTTATATTAAAGGCTTCTTTTGCTCATGCCTGATTTTTTTAAGCGGTTCTATTGGCCTGGAAACTTTAAGTGCCAAAATATTTATCAGTCTGGAGCAAAGTCCAAAAGATCTGATGTATAATTTAGTGACAACCATAGAAGAAAGCTGTGAAATGATTGGAATAATTATGTTCATAAACGTCCTGCTTTCATACCTAAAGTCAATGAATATTCCTGTTAACTTCTATTTTAAGTAAAGTGAATAGCTGTAAATTATTGTAAAGAATTAGAATTCTCCAGAAAAAACTGATTACTGAAGTTCACCAGAAATAGTTCCTTATTAGAGCGGGTAACACCCGTATACAACCATCTTAAAAATTCAGTATTGAGCATTTCATCTGTAAGATATCCCTGATCAATAAAAACGGCAGGCCATTGTCCACCCTGAGCTTTATGGCATGTGACGGCAAATGCAAATTTTATCTGGAGGGCATTGTAGTATGGATCCTTTTTTAGTTCCTCCATTCTGAATTTCTTGTTTTCAATATGCATATAATCTTGCAATACTGCTTCATAAAAGCGTTTATTGTCGGCATTTGAAAGACTTGGTGTTTCAGAATACAGGGTATCCAGCATCACTTTACAGCTTAAAGGTTCCTCCTCAGGATAATCAAGCAATTCAATCACAAGCTCAGCAAAGCGGAAGCCATATTGCTCTTCAATTCTTCTCACCTTCCTTATTCTCGCAATATCTCCGTTCGCAATAAAATCACCACTATTATCTTCCGGTTTCAACCAGAAATAATTATTCCGAACGACCATAATATGGTCGCCACCACTTAACTCCTCTTCTCTGTACAAAATGCGGTTACGGATATTTTGATTGTAGGCATTTGCATTTTTATTGGAACGGCAGATCACAATGGTATTCTCCATTCCATACTTATCATATGCATAATTCAGGCCTTCAACAAGCCGTTCACCGGTCATTCTGAAAATGTCCTTGTATCCCCTGATCTTAAATTTGGGAAAGACCTCTTCTCCTTTTCTTACCAATTCACGGAGTTGGGTTGCATTAAACAATATTCCGGATTCCTTTTCCTGACGAACTACATCAGTCAGCTCATAAGTAAAGACTTTCAATCGAAACTGATCGGAAACGAATTGCCCGTTCAATGCCGGACTTATAGCCGAACCCACCGGTGGCAATTGTGCGGTATCCCCTACTAACATCAGTTTACAGTTCTTACCATTGTAAACATAAGAGATCAGATCCTGCAAAAGGCTTTGGCGGCTGTAATCATGCACCTGGTCTGAAATCATAGATGCCTCATCAACGATAAACAAGGTATTCTCCATGATATTATCACCCAGTACGAAATTCATTTCCGGACTTGCAGCAACTTTCTTCCTGTATATTTTCTTATGAATGGTAAATGCTTTTCTACCTGAATAATTACTGATTACTTTAGCTGCCCGGCCGGTTGGTGCGAGTAAAACTGATTTTAACTTCATTTTAGGAAGCACCTTAACCAGTGCACTGATCAGGGTAGTTTTACCTGTACCAGCATATCCTTTCAGAATAAAGCATTCATCTTCGTTAACTGAGCTAAGAAATTTCTCCAGCATAACAAAGACCTCCCTCTGCTGGGAGGTAGGTATATTACCAAAATTTTGCCCGATAAGATCCCGGATATACATTCCCGCAAATTGCAAATAATGAATCTATTTTCCCCAGAAAGCATGAAATGGATTGAAAATAATTGATGCGGTAAATCTGCAGATTGTGTAAAATATTGCAGAGAAACTATATTTTTGTTGTTGATGATCAAATTACTACACTTAGTCGATAACAGCTTACAATCTCAAACAGCAGCAAAGTGCGATCTTTTGATCCATATTGGTATTGGAAAACTACAATACGCCATAATTGACAAGGTAAGGGATGAACTTAAAGCTCTTGCTGAATATGAATTGCCCGGGATTAGTAATCTTGCTGACCTGATGCTTGCGATTGAAAGACTTCCTGAAACCAAACGGGAATTTACATACCCTTTCAGTAAGATCCGGATTTCTTTCGACTCCTATAAGTTCACGTTCATCCCTGAAGAATTATATGAAAATGAGAATGAGCAGGAATATGCAAAATTCATCAATCCCTCTGCATCAGATCTGATTCTGACAAACAGGATCAGAACTTCAAAAATCAGGAACATTTTCGCCATCGATGCAAATTTCAATAGCGCTTTGAATCATATTTTTCATAAACCGCGAATTTACAACCAGGCAAGTTCATTTATTGAAGGTATTAAGAAGACCAACCCCGATAGAAACGGCATCTGCTTATTCATCGATTTTCATGGGGATCATATCCAGATTGCTTGTTTAAAAAAATCTGAACTTGTATTCTACAATATACTTGAATGTATCAATGCAGATGAATTTAACTACTATCTGCTAAATACAATTGATTCCTTAGATCTTGAACCAAGAGATACAAAAGTGACGATTTCAGGAGATGTGACATCCGGGAATGATGAATATTATCAGAGGATTATAAAATATTTTAAAGAACCGGTATTTGCCGATAGCAGATTAATTGTTAATCACCCGGAATTGTTTAAAAATGTAAGTCATCATACCTATTTCTCACTAATTAGTCTTGACGAATGCGAATAATAGGCGGGAAATTAAAAGGCCTGCGTTTGAACCCCCCTGCGAAATTACCTGTCAGACCTACAACTGATGTTGCAAAAGAAGCCTTGTTCAATATCCTTCTTAACCAGTTTGATTTTGAAAAGATCAGGGTTTTAGATCTTTTTAGCGGAACCGGAAATATTTCAATGGAATTTGCATCAAGAGGAGTCCCCGATATCTGCTCGGTCGACCGCGACTATGGTTGCTATAATTACCTTAAAACATTGGTGAAACAATATGATCTTCAGGCCATAAAACCGTTCAAGGCTGATGTATTCAAATTTCTGGAATCTGAAACAGAAAAATATGATCTCATATTTGCTGATCCACCCTACGACCTCCCACAGATTAATATAATTGCATCAAAAATCTTTGATCATAAGCTATTAAAACCTGATGGATATCTGATTATTGAACATCCAAGCATGAAAAAACTGGATAATCACCCAAATTATATTGAACAACGTAAGTATGGCTCATCTTCATTCAGCTTTTTCAGGGAAAAGCAGGGTGAAAATGAAGATTGATTATATTCAATTATGCTTAACTTTAATCAAAACGCAAAAAAAGCAATTTCTGAATAAGTACAGATCATTCTAATTAATCGATCCGCCCCGGGCGGAAAAACAAAAAACCTATGAAAATCGCCCTTTTTCCAGGCTCATTTGACCCGGTTACGAAAGCCCACGTCGATATACTAAAACGTTCTTTACCCCTTTTTGATAAAGTTATCATCGGTATTGGCTTAAACAGTACTAAAGCACCATACCTTGGTATCGATATCAGAAAAGCAATGCTGAGAGCGGTATTTGCGAATGAGCCTAAAGTTGAAGTTCAAACCTATGAAGGACTGACGGTTGAATTTTGTAAAAAGATCAATGCCACATACATGATAAGAGGTATTCGAACCGTTTCAGATTTTGAATATGAAAAGGCGATCGCACAAATGAATCATGCGCTGGTACCTGAAATTGAAAGTATCTTTATTGTCAGTAAACCGGGGTATTCATCCATAAGTTCGACAATAGTTCGTGATATAATGAGGAATAATGGGGATGTAAGGCAATTTATCCCGCAGGAGGCCTTTGATTTAATTAACCCGAATTCGATAAAGAAAGTGTAAAATAATACCATTATAATTGGTCAGATATAGTTCAGGAGCCAAAATAATTTGATTTTTGAAACCAATAACTATGTGTTATAGGCTGGCTAAGCCCTTTCCTCCGGAGTATTTCCGGCAATAAATCCCATTCCAATTCTAATTAGGAATAGCCGGAAGATACCTCCTCCGGCAAGGTTTATTTTACCCGGAGCTGTATTTCATTGGATCGGACAGCCTGGGCTTCATTCCAGGAATTAAATAAGGAAGCACAGGCGACACATGTGCGCTCAATGTCATTATTGAAGAGTCGGGAGGTTCCAGCTTTCGCTGGATCCGATAGGTATCGGATGTCATTTTTTTTTGTTTAATAAGGAGATTCCAGCCTTTGCTGGAATCGCAATGCGGAATATAATCTTGCCGCCGATTGGTTAGTTAAATTAGTGAGGAAGCTGAACCGATTCCAGCGAAAGCTGGAACCTCATAACGCATTCCGGTTAACCTTGTCAACCGGAAAGAAACGGAACCAACGAAAGCCGCGACCTCAATATTATTTCACACACATTTTAAAACCATGAAACCAACGCAATCTCTTAAATGATGACATTGTGCGTGCGTTGGCACAACCGAAGAAAACAGGCCCTTCTTTCCAAAAAAGGGGAAATTAGATAATTCAGAATAGCCTGGCAGGATTATATACTGATCTCAGCTTAATTAAAATCAGAATTCAGCATTCAGCAAATCCCTGATCAAAGGATAAGTATTTTGTCTGATCATCATGAAATCACCGGGGGCAAGCCATCGCACATCAGTAATTCCTTCTTCCAACTGAGGGATCAATACCTTCTGATTAACAGCCTTCATCCTGTACCAGGAGGTTTTCTTCAGTATCCGCTCTTTGTTCATTTCATAAATATGGTAGGTATTACAGATCTTACCTCCAACACTGTCGATATGAATCCCACACTCCTCTTCTACCTCACGAACCGCTGCTATTTTAGCAGTTTCTCCGCTATCCAGCTTTCCTTTTGGCAAATCCCATTTACCATTTCTGAAAATAAACAAGTAGTGCTGCTCTTCATTACTCACAAGTCCGCCTGCAGCCTTAATCATTTTCATTGACTGCTTAATTTTCTTGAAATGTGACTTAAATTTTTTACTTAAAAGGAGAAATATTTTAGGACTGTTAAGCTCTCTGACCTGTTCATAAAACCTGAAAAAATTAAACTCTGAAACTTTAAGTTCCTGATAGTCTTGAATATCTGAAGGTTGAGAATCTGTAATGATTAAAGCTACTTCGTTGATATAAATTTTATAAATTTGAGCCATGATAAATAAGAGTGAGATTGAACAAAAAGTAGCTGAATTTTTGCTACAAATTAAAGCAATTAAATTACAACCCAACAATCCATTTACATGGGCTTCCGGTTGGAAATCCCCTATTTACTGCGACAATCGTATTACTTTATCACATCCGTCTATCCGTACCTATATCCGGCAAAAACTTTCTTCCTTGATTCAGGAAGAATTTGGTTCTGTTTCTGTAATAGCCGGAGTGGCAACTGCCGGTATTCCCCAGGGGGTTCTGGTTGCACAGGAACTGGGGCTACCATTTATTTATGTGAGGGCAAAAGCCAAAGAGCACGGGAGAGGGAATCTGATTGAAGGTGAATTTTCGCCAGGTCAAAGGGTTGTTGTTGTTGAAGACCTGATCTCAACCGGGAACAGTAGTTTACAGGCCGTACAGGCACTACGGGAGGCTGGTTGCGAGGTTGCCGGACTGGTTGGAATTTTCAACTATGGCTTTGATGCTGCCGATGAGAATTTCAAAAAAGCAAAATGCCGTTTCTTAACACTTTCAAATTATAATGCTTTGATCAATTATGCCGCTGAGCACAGTTTTGTATCAGCAGAAGATTTGAAATTATTGAGAACCTGGCGGGAAGATCCTCAGAACTGGGGTAATAACTTAGGAATCCAAACCTGATCATATGACAAACATTGAAAGTACAGTATCTATTGACAGGCCGGTTTCTGAGGTATTCGACTTCCTTTCTGATCTGAACAATCATCAGCAACTGATGCCCGATAATATTTACAATTGGTCGTCAACAAAAGATGAAGCCAGTTTTACCATACAAAATATGGCAAAACTGGCTTTAAAGGTCTCTTCCATTACAAAAGACAAAGAAATTCTTGTCAAGCCATCAGAAGCTGCCCCATTCGAACTGGAATTAAAATGGACTCTAAATGATCTTGGTGATGGAAAAACAGAAGCGATTTACACCATTTCTGCAGACCTGAATATGATGATGAAAATGATCGTTTCCGGTCCGCTTCAAAAACTCGTAGATCATGAAGCCGCTCAGCTTAAGGCTGTTCTTTCAAAATAAACGGGTTTAATTTCTTCTGTTATGCTGTCCGGCAAAACAGCTTTCTTTATCATGCCTCTCTGGATGCCGTTCACTAAGACAAAGTATCAGGTTAAACTACTAGAATACAGACATTTAGTCAGTTTAAATTAAAGACGAGCTGACAAAATTTCAGTTCGCCGGTATTATCTCAAAATGGCAATTAATTTGAGAGTATATTGATACTATGAATCTAAACAACTTCACCATCAAAGCACAGGAGGCAATTCAGAAAGCTTCCGAAATAGCAGGCGGCAATCAGCAGCAGGCTATAGAAACTGCACACATACTGAAAGGATTACTAAGTGTTGATGAGAATGTGATCAGCTACCTTCTGAAAAAACTAAATGTCAATATTAACCGGATTTCTGAAGTTCTTGACGCTCAGATCCAAAGTTTTCCAAAAGTCAGCGGGTCTGAAATTTACCTTTCTTCAGGAGCCAATTCGGCACTGCAAAAGGCAGTTTCCTATTTAAAAGAATTTAAAGATGAATTTGTTTCAGTGGAGCATGTCCTTTTGGGATTGCTTGAAACAGGCGATAAGGTCAGCTCAATTCTAAAAGATGCGGGTGTTAACCAAAAAGATCTTAAGAAAGCTATTCTGGAGCTTCGGGGCAATACAAGAGTGACAGATCAGAATGCAGAAGCCACCTATAATGCACTCAATAAATATGCCCGCAATCTTAATGAATATGCTGAATCGGGCAAGCTTGATCCTGTAATTGGACGAGATGAAGAGATCAGACGGGTAATTCAGATCCTTTCAAGACGCACAAAGAATAATCCGATTTTGATTGGAGAACCGGGTGTGGGTAAAACTGCCATTGCAGAAGGTATTGCTTTTAGGGTAATACAGGGTGATGTACCAGAAAATCTGAAGACCAAAACAGTTTTTTCATTGGATATGGGTGCCCTGATTGCAGGAGCAAAATATAAAGGCGAGTTTGAAGAACGCCTCAAAGCGGTAATCAAGGAAGTAACGCAGAGTGACGGAGAGATCATTCTCTTTATTGATGAGATCCATACCCTGGTAGGTGCCGGAGGCGGAGAAGGTGCAATGGATGCTGCAAATATTCTCAAGCCGGCTTTGGCGCGCGGAGAATTACGTGCGATCGGAGCAACTACACTGAACGAATACCAGAAATATTTCGAGAAAGACAAAGCATTAGAGCGCCGCTTCCAAAAAGTAATGGTTGATGAACCAAGTACTCAGGATGCAATCTCTATCCTTCGGGGCTTAAAAGAAAGGTATGAGACTCACCATAAGGTAAGGATCAAAGACGAAGCTATTATTGCTGCAGTAGAATTATCACAACGCTATATTTCAGATCGCTTCCTGCCTGATAAGGCTATAGACCTTATGGACGAGGCTGCTTCAAAACTACGTTTAGAAATGGACTCTGTACCTGAAGCTGTTGATGAGCTGGATCGTAAGATCATGCAGTTGGAAATTGAACGCGAGGCAATCAAGAGAGAAAATGACGAGAAAAAAGTAAAAGAACTTTCTGAAGAAATAGCTAACCTTTCAAGCGAACGTGATTCGCTCAAGGCACGCTGGAAAGCTGAAAAAGACCTTGTTGATGCGATCAATAATCAGGGAGAACAGATAGAAAACTTTAAACTGGAAGCAGATCAGGCCGAACGTGCCGGAGATTACGGCAAGGTAGCTGAATTGAGATATGGTAAGATCAAGGAAGCTCAGGATAAGGTTGAACAATTGAAACAACAACTGGCCGAAACTCAGGTTGATAACCGGATGCTGAAAGAAGAGGTAACCTCAGAAGATATAGCTGGAGTTGTTTCACGCTGGACAGGTGTGCCGGTTACCAAAATGATCCAGAGTGAGCGTGAAAAGCTGCTCCATATGGAGGCCGAGCTCCATAAACGGGTTGCCGGTCAGGATGAAGCTATTGAAGCTATTTCAGATGCTATTCGTCGCTCAAGAGCAGGATTACAGGATAAAAGGAAGCCAATTGGCTCATTCATTTTCCTGGGAACAACAGGCGTTGGAAAAACCGAGCTTGCGAAAGCATTAGCAGATTATCTGTTCAATGATGAGCATGCAATGATCCGGATTGACATGAGTGAATACCAGGAGCGCCATGCAGTTTCAAGACTGATCGGTGCGCCTCCGGGATATGTTGGATATGATGAAGGCGGTCAGCTAACAGAAGCAGTAAGAAGAAAACCTTACTCTGTGATTCTGCTGGATGAAATAGAAAAGGCGCATCCGGATGTGTTTAATATTCTATTACAGGTATTGGATGATGGAAGATTAACTGATAATAAAGGACGCACAGTTGATTTCAAAAACACGATCATCATAATGACCTCTAATATTGGATCTCACCTGATACAGGATAATTTTAAGGATCTGAACGAAATAAACAGAGATGAAGTGATTGCCAAAACAAAGACTGAATTGTTTGAATTATTAAAACAAACCATCAGACCTGAGTTTTTAAACCGGATCGATGAACTGATCATGTTTACTCCGCTTAACCGGAACGAACTCAGGGATATTGTAACACTTCAGTTCAAAGGCGTACAAAGTACATTAGCTGAAATGGGAATTGAAATTGAAGCTTCTGAAGAAGCCCTCGACTGGCTTGCGCAATTAGGATACGATCCGCAGTTTGGAGCACGTCCATTGAAAAGAGTCATTCAGAAGAGAATATTGAATGAATTATCAAAAGAGATCCTTTCGGGGAAGATAGATAAAGACAGCAGAATCAAGCTGGATGTATTTGACAATCATTTTGTATTTCTGAATACAGATAAAGCCTGAGCCTGAATTTTTAATAAAAAAAGCCGTGCAGATTTGAATCTGCACGGCTTTTTGTTAGGATGTAATATCCGATTGTAATGAAGTAAGCGTTTATGCAAGTCTTACATTAACTGCGCTTAAGCCTTTTTTACCTTCTTCAACATCGAACTCTACTTTATCATTTTGTCTTATATCCTGTTTAAGTCCGCTTACGTGAACAAAAATTTCTTTGCCATCCTCTTGGGTAATAAATCCGAATCCTTTGGACTCGTTGAAAAATTTTACTGTACCGGTTTCCATTAATGAATAGTTTAGTTGTTTAATTTGTTAAGTGTTATTGCAAATTACTCATTTATTTGCAATAAATAAATATATAAAAAACAAAATTAAATTCAGCTAATTTAATTTTTCATATTAAATATAAAAACGCTTAAAAAACATCGGTCTAATTCTCTTTTAAACACTTATTTACAATATCTACCAATATTTTCTCCTTTTCAAAGAATTCAGCCAATAATTTAAACTGATTTCTTGTCCTATCGAGGTTTTGCTCAGGGTAAGAGATAGGATAATAAATACTTCCATTCAAATAATCACTTAAAAACCTGATTGCTTGCATATAAATAAGGTATTTTCCGGAAAACAGGATCAAATCCTTTTCAACTTCCGTCAAAATAGAGCCCATTTCGTGCAAATAACCTTTAATAATAGCCTCAAAGTATTCAATGCGAATAAATATCTTATCAGTATCCGGCTCATTTTCTGAAAAGGCACAAAGATAGGTCCGCATCATATCACCGAGATCCGAAATAAATTTTCCCGACATCATCGTATCCAGATCGATAACACAGATACCCTTCATAGTATCCTTGTCGAACAGCATGTTGCTGATTTTGGTATCATGATGCATCGCCCGGTTGGGAAAATCACGTGAATTCTTAAATGAATTAAAATAGTCGAGAATAAAGGAATAATGTTTGGCCTTCTGAATTTCAGGCTCAGCTTTTTGTTTTAACGATTCAGTAGTATTCTCAAGTGATTCGGCAAATTGCCTGTATCTTAATCCCAGGTCGTGGAAACCGGGGATAGTTTCTTTAAGCTGAGAAGCATCAAAATCAGCTAGCAACCTGTTTAGCCTCCCAAATTGCATGGCAGCCTCATAGGCCTGATCAGGATCGCTCAGGGTATCGAATGAAACCGAATTTTTAATAAATTGAGTGAGTCTCCAGTAGATATCTCCAACAAAAGCCATTTCGCTACCCTTCCGGGTTGGAATAGCACTCACAAAAAGATATTCAGGATTATGCTTTTTCAGATAATCTGAAAGCAGCTTCACATTGGCCGCAATAATTTCGGGCTCCTTAAATACATTTCTGTTAATACTTTGCAAAATGTATTGTTCTGAACTATTTTGAAGACTAATTAACCAGGTAGAATTGATATGACCCGTTCCAAAGGGTTTATAATTAACCTGATCAGCTTGAAATCCGTATTCATTAAGAACTTGTTCGATGAGTTGTTTGTCCATTATTGATTAAAACGATATTTTTTAATTAATATTAAGAGGAAGGCTTATTTAAGACCAGCCCTTTATATTTTGCATAAAAGTAAATAAATGAAAAGACTGTCAGAGCTAGCCCGGCTATTGAGAGCCCGATAACACTATTGGAGAAAAATGTTACCCAATTGAGCTGAACTTTAAAGATCTCTTTACTGAGCATCACCCCGACACTTCCAACATAGCCGAAAGAATCAGCAAGATAGATCAGAAAACCTACATTCCCGGTATGTTTAAAACTAGCTATCATACGTTCAAAAAACACGGAATTAAACGGTATATAGACCATATACAAACCAAGCCCAACAAGAGTCATCCACCAAACAGGTGCCATCGCCCCGCTGATAAAAAGGAAGGAACATACTCCTGCCAATACAAAACCAATACCGATGAAAATATGTGAAAGCATAAAGGCTTTAAAACTATCCTTAATCATCACCATACTTCCGATCAGCACAAGAATAATTATAGTTATTGGCGTTTCTGTCCTCGCAAAAAGATCAGGTTTATCAAAAAAGCCCATTTCCTTCCACATTTCTGCACTGAAATTATCACGCATATCCCTGAAAATAGTTGCGAAGGTATAGATCAGTATACAGGCAGCAAGTCCTGGAAAAAACATCCTGACAAACTTTTTCCTGTCGGCAGCTAACATCGGAACCCTGTTCATCCGGTAAGCAATATCTTCATCATCCGGTGCCGGAATTTTCTCTATGAGGTAAACAAACAGCAGCAATGGGGCTGCAAATACCAATCCTGTATAAAAAGGAACCCAAAATTCTGTAATATTAAATGTAAGCATTAACCAGGCCCCAACTGTTTTAACAAAACCGGAAGCAAAAATGAAGCTTACAGCCAGCGTGGCACCTATAAAATCGGTACTCCTTCTACCTTCAACATAGGAGAAAACTACTCCCCATAGCATCCCTAAGGGAAAGCCATTAACGAACAAAAAAAGAATATTGTATGGAGCAGGTACTATGGCAAAAAACAACCAGCTAAGCCAGGCAATAAGCGTCAGAATGAGTATAATCCTTCCCCGGCCATGTCGTTTTAATTCAGATATATACTTAATTCCATAGAACTTTGCGAGCATATAACCTAACATCTGCGAGATTACCAGTACAGTTTTATAACTATAACCGGCGATTGTCATCCCATCGAAAGTGGCAACAGTAAAAGATTTCCGGAACCCAAAAACCATCGTATAGGTCAGAAAAACAGTAATAGCTGCATACAAACCTATCTGAAGGGAATTACCCTTAATATGTGCGGGTTTAAATAAACTCATTCAATCTCCGGGCTATAAATTGGATTTCATTAAGGCAGGAAGGTAATAAAACCTTTGACAATGCAAAAATCCGACCCTCGAATTTTCTGATCATGCAAATATTATTGAGTAATATGCTTAACCTGAAAATGATTAAAAATTTCCAATTCAGGATGAATTGCATAACTTCAGTTTAGGATATATAACCCAAAACATGAAACTAAGATTCTTAAACCTGTTATTTCTATTATTTCTTATTATCAATCCTGTGATTGGACAGGAAAAACCACTTCAGATTATAATGATTGGGGCCCATCCGGACGATTGTGATATCAAATCAGGGGGAACTGCTGCTCTTTTTGTAGCAATGGGGCATAAGGTTAAGTTTCTATCGGTCACGAATGGGGATGCCGGTCATATGAAAGAGGGCGGTGGAATGCTTGCTCAGAGGCGATTGGAAGAAACAAAAGAAGTTTCAAGAAGATTAGGAGTTACTTATGAAGTATTGGATAATCATGATGGAGAATTACTTCCTAGTTTGGCTATCCGCATGGAGGTCATCAAGAGGATCAGGGAATGGAATGCAGATGTGGTAATTGCTCCCAGATCCAACGACTATCATCCTGACCATCGTTATACCGGAATATTAGTACAGGATGCTGCATTTATGGTTGGGGTTCCAAATATTGCCCCCGACACCCCTCCCCTCAGAAAGAACCCGGTGTTCCTGTATTTTCAGGATAATTTCAAAAAACCGAACCCCTTTCAACCGGATATAGCGGTGGATATTACAAGTGTAATTGACAAGAAAGTTTACAGTCTGGATTCCCATCAGTCGCAATTTTATGAATGGCTTCCATGGATCGGAAACTATGAAGATCAGGTTCCAAAAGGAAAAGCAGAGCGGTTGGAATGGTTAAAGAAATTAAGGGGAAGCGGCATCAATCCGGCAGTTAAAAGCAGTCTTGAAAAATGGTATGGAACATCAAAAGCAGCAAAGGTGAGCTTTGCCGAATCATTTGAAATATGTGAATACGGCAGCCGGCCAAGCGAGGAGGACATCAAAAGATTATTCCCGATGTTAGGAAAATAAGCTTTGTACGTTATTTCTCCGGTTTCGGGCCACGCTTGTAAATAATCAGTCCGTTGAGAAAATTCCGAAGAATCTGATCGCCACAAGGCTTAAAATT
Organism: Pedobacter sp.; assembly: GCA_036676565.1. Lineage (GTDB taxonomy): Bacteria > Bacteroidota > Bacteroidia > Sphingobacteriales > Sphingobacteriaceae > Daejeonella. The sequence goes on along the minus strand of JAKFCP010000015.1, from coordinate 454,871 downwards.
CTCATGCTCCTTATTCCGGAAAATCGCTCCTAGTTCAGCTTTGGTAATTGAGAAATCTACCAACTTTAGTATGTCAACAATTTCCTGATCGTTTAGCTTAAGTGCTACCCGAAGCTTTTTCATAATGTCATTATTACTCATATCAATTATCTGGAAACCTCAATTTTGATTTTTTTGTTTTTAATCTTTTCCATTTTCAGCAGTCTTACAACTGCGTCAATTTTATTTCGCTTTACAGCAGCATAGGATGAAAAGTCCTGAACTTCGATCAAACCCAGCTCATCCTTATCCAATTTACCTTTTTTCATTAAAAGGCCAACAATATCAATCTTATTTATTTTATCCTTTCTGCCTGCTCCAAGGTACAATGTTGCCCAATCTGTATTCGCCGGAACGACATTTTTTTCTGGCAATGTTTCTACTTCTATTTTATCAGAAAGAAAGGATGGATTTTCGCTTTCAGTAAGAATGACATAAGCTGTTCCGCTTGAATGCATCCTTGCTGTGCGTCCATTTCTATGCAGGAAGGCTTCTTCATTATGAGGCAGCTGGTAGTGAATCACATAATCTATTTCAGGTATATCCAAACCCCGGGATGCGAGATCGGTAGTGATCAGTAATCGGTAACTCCCATTCCTGAATTTTAATAAGGCCTTTTCTCGATCCTCCTGTTCCATTCCCCCATGAAATACCCCATGATCAAGGCCCATATCCCAAAGCAAAGCACTTATCCTGTCAACCGCTTCCCTGTGATTACAAAAAACCAAAGCTGAACCCTTCCCAATTTTGCAGATCAGCGAGAACAAGGTTTCCAGCTTATCCGCAGCCTCAGAAATCACTGATCTGATCTTTAGGTTTGGAAGGCTGTTAGTATCTTTTAAGAAATTAACCTCAAGGGGCTTTACAAGTCCGGTAAACAAGGGAATACCTTCCATTTTGGTTGCCGAAGTCAGTATTCTTCTTTGGACATTTTTCAGCCTGCTGATAATAAAGCTCATATCATCTTCGAAACCGAATTCCAGTGCCTTATCAAATTCATCCAATACCAGAGTATGGATTTCATCCGGATTAAAATTCTCATGACGGATATGATATGCTATCCGGCCTGGAGTACCAATCAATACAGCTGGTGCCTGGGTCAGATTGTTCTTCTCTGTCCTGACCGGATGCCCGCCATAAAAACAATTGACCTTAAAGCCGGTCATCATGGCTTTAAAAACCTGTTCGATCTGCATAGCCAATTCTCTTGATGGAACAAGAATCATTGCCTGTACCCCCTGCTTCGAATCCTCTAGGCGTTTTAACAAAGGAATTAAGAAAGCAATAGTCTTTCCAGAGCCTGTAGGCGATAAAATAATTGTATCCTTATTAGCTGCAGCATCTATCGCAACGCGCTGCATCTCGTTCAGTGATGCTATTTTTAAATTCTTTAATACCTTTTCAGTCATCTGGCTTTTCAAAATGCAAAGGTAATGCAATTATCTTCAATCAATTTATTGATTTGGGCATAGTTCTTCAATATAAATTTCAGAGGCTATTCTGCGTATCAGTCTATTTTTCTCTATTTTCGTGAACAAATTTAATCAAACACTCAAGCCTATCTATTTTCAGATGATGATCAAAAAGTTAATCCCGTTTTATGTACTTGTACTTAGTATTTTCCTCATTTCCTGCCAGTCAAATTCTACAACTCTGGCATCAGGCTCTGCTGATAGTTTAGCCGCTACACAAAATAGTGAGGAAAAGCCGGAAGAAGCCGAAGAACAACAAACAGGTCGTAAAAAAGCCAGTGCAGCAGAGATTCTTGCCAGACCTCAGGTACCCATTTTGTGCTATCACCAGATAAGAAACTGGGTTTCAACCGACGGAAAAATGGGGAAAGATTACATTGTACCGATTGCAGAGTTCAAATCACAGATGAAAATGCTTGCTGATAGCGGCTATCAGACAATTTTGCCGGATCAGCTTTATAATTACCTGGTTTATGGCGCTAAATTACCAAAGAAGCCGATCATGCTTACTTTTGATGATACCAAACTGGATCAGTACACCAACGCACTCCCGGAATTGAAAAAACATGGTTTTAAAGGCGTATTTTTTATCATGACCGTTTCTTTAGGCAAACCAAATTATATGAGCAAGGCACAGGTAAAAGAACTTTCGGATGCCGGACATGTTATAGGTTCACATACTTATGACCACCAGAACGTAAAAAAATATCAGGGCGAAGACTGGGTGACTCAGATAGAGAAACCCACAAAAACACTAAAGGAGATTACCGGAAAAGACGTGAAATATTTTGCCTATCCTTTCGGCTTGTGGAATAAGGAAGCCATCCCCGAATTAAAGAAAAGAGGTTTCACATCTGCATTCATTCTTGCAGAAAAAAGGGATGAAAATGATCCATTATTTACAATTAGACGGATAATTGCAAGTGGATACTGGAATACCCGCACACTTCATAACAGCATTGTAAAAAGTTTTTAATTTTATATTTAAGATCAAGCTAATCGATATATTTATAGATTATTAAAGATAAAAATCATGAAAAAACTATTTCTATTAACCCTCGTTACAGGACTATTTTTAAGTCTTGGTTCATCCGCTCAGCAGGATAAAAGCAAAAGACCAAGTCCGCCTGCAAAAGTTTCGAAAACTATTGCTTCAGGCGCTGAAATTTCAGTTGATTACAGTCGCCCTTCTTTAAAAGGAAGAGCATTATCAGCTCTTGCTCCAGTTGGAAAAGTTTGGCGTACAGGAGCAAATGAGGCTACCGTGTTCGAAACAAGTAAGGATGTTAAAATTGAAGGCAAAACCTTACCAGCCGGCAAGTATGGACTTTATACCATTCCGGGAGATGATGAATGGACTATAATTTTTAATAAGAGCTGGAAGCAATGGGGAACCGTTTACAAAGACAGTGAAGACGCATTACGGGTAAATGTTAAGGCCGGAAAATCCTCGGAAACTACAGAAGTATTTACTTTTGATATTGCCGACAACGGAAATGTCTCTATGATTTGGGCAGATACAAAAGTAGTTTTTAGAGTTCGATAAAAAAGTTTCTTATATTAGAAGGGCTTATGTTTAACAACATAAGCCCTTTTTTGTGTTCATTTATTTAGCTTGAGATTATCCCTAAGCCCCTTATGAAGATTCTTTACTCATTTACCCTTTTGTGTTTAGCATCACTATCTCTTCTATCTTCCTGTAAATCAGACAATAAATCAAGCTCAAAGAAGAGAAATACCGATTATCTTCAAAATGATTTCAAACCAGACGAATTCTATCCGGCCGGCCAGGTTGAATTACAAATAAAATCAAATGGCTCAACCATGTATGGTTTTGCTTATACAGCCGATGGAAAAGGTCCACATCCAACAGTGGTTTTACTGCATGGATTACCGGGTAATGAACGAAGTCATGACCTTGCTCAGAACTTAAGGCGTGCAGGATATAACACCATTTATTTTAATTACCGTGGAGCATGGGGCAGTAAGGGTACATTCGGCTTTCAGAATGCAATTGACGATGCAAGTGCAGTTGTAGATTTTCTTACCGATAGCGTGAACACAGAAACTTTACGGGTCGATACCTCAAAAATAGCATTTGCGGGCCATAGTATGGGAGCCGGAATAGCCTTGCTTGCAGGATTAAAAGATCCAAGGGTTAAGTCAATTGTTGGAGTTTCTGTGTTTAATCCCTACACGCTGTTACAGGGAGAGGGTGCTGAAGGTAATCTTATCGGACTCAAAGAATACCTGCTAACCCTTGGTATGCTTAATTGTGAGCCAAATAAATTTTTAGATGATATCCTGGCCCAACTTGACTCTTATGATATTGAAACACAAGTTTCCAAATCGAATAAGGCAATACTGGTTCTGGATGAACACCAGAACAATACCTATTTCTCAAAATTTAATCCAAGGAAAAATTTTGACTACAAGATCTGGAACACAGACCACGCGTTTACAAACAAACGTATTGCACTGGCTAAAGAAATAGTTAACTGGTTTGATGAAACAATGCCGGATAAACCCAAGGCTAAATAAAACTTATTATTGGATATCTTCTATTTTAAAAGTCTTACCATTAAAGTCAAACTCATACCCTATTTTTTGACGCATTAGTTTTGTCCCTATTGGCGAAGCTGCAGATATTGCGAAATAGTTGACTCCCTCAACCTGTATCTGTCCGCGGCTGATTGCGATGTAAAATTTACCAAAATTTGTAATAACCAGGCTTCCTGTTTGAACAATATCGTAATGCTTATGATGTTCAATCTGCTCCAGAATTAACTTTTGCTTTTTAGCTTCTTCAAGTTGTTTCCTGTTTCTGTCGATTTCCTGCTGCATCATCTCCCGCCCTGTTTCATACTTATCACCGGCACTGCTCTTCGTATCATCATTGGATGATTCTATTGCAGCATCAATAGCCTGCTGAGAAGTATCAATGCAATCCTGAACATAATTCAGGCACTCTTTGTACAGTTCTTCCTTTATCCCAATCATTTGTGCAAAGGAGCATAATTTTTCAGGATTAGCGAAGATATTAGCATTAATCAGGGCTGATATTTATGAACAATTGACAGCAATTAAACAGAATGGAATCAGGATTTCAATTTCTTCAAGATCCGTTTCCCGCGACTTTGAACCGCGGCTGAACCATCCTTTAGCAGGAATTGAACCTGAGAACGAAGTTCGTCAGTGATCCAGGCCTGTTCTTTACCAAAATGAAGTAAAATATCCATACAATTAACTTTCACAGCGACCGGTGTTTGCGGATCGATAAGCCAGTCAAAAGTAATTTCTATGATCTGCTCCTGACATTCAGTTATCAGAGGTTTGATTTCTGTTGAGGATCCCGAATCAGTCAGAGACATCATAATTTTAGTAAAATGTCGCTGACAACTTCGATTCGTCTGAATGAGATATCCTGATATAAAATCAGGTATGAATGGAAAAAGATCATCCTTCCTGTAATAAAGAAACTGCTCCAATACCCAGGATGCCCTGAAGGCAATTTCATTTTGAGGATATAAACTTAAACTAATCAGATCAGCGGGTATACAGCCTTTGTCAAGGGCAATCTTAACGGCCTCAGCCTTGCTCAGAGCTCTGGAAAGTCTGTTGAGTAAATTATCCCTGTCCATGCATAAAAATTGAGAATTAGTCTTTTTCACAGACATACATTCGTTGATGTTAAAATTCAGCATTAAATCCGTACCTTTGCAGTTTATTTTAAATACATGATTACAGTATCTAATCTTTCACTTCGTTACGGAAAAAGAACTCTTTTTGAAGAAGTAAATTTAAAGTTTACCCCCGGAAATTGTTATGGTATAATAGGTGCAAATGGTGCCGGAAAATCAACTTTTCTGAAAATTCTTTCTAAAGAGATCGATCCAAGCAGTGGTTCAGTTTCTTTTACCCCGGGTGAAAGAATGGCTGTTCTAACCCAGAATCACTACGCTTTTGATGAGTTTCCAGTCATTGAGACTGTTATGATGGGTCATAAAGAGCTGTACAGTATCATGAAAGAGAAGGATGCGCTGTATGCCAAAGAAGATTTTACTGAGGCAGATGGTGAACGGGCAGGTGAACTTGAGAATATCTTTGCCGAGATGGATGGATGGAATGCAGAGAATAATGCTGCAACCATGCTGAGCAATCTGGGTATCAAAGAAGAATTCCATTATAATTTATTGAAAGACCTAGATGGTAACCAAAAGGTACGGGTTCTTCTTGCCCAGGCATTATTTGGAAAACCTGATATCCTCTTACTGGATGAGCCTACCAACGACCTTGATATACAAACCATTGCATGGCTTGAAGATTTTCTTGCGTCTTATGAAGGAATTATTCTGGTTGTCTCTCACGACAGGCACTTTTTAGATACTGTTTGTACCCATGTAGTCGACATCGATTTCAGTAAAATGAATATCTATACCGGTAATTATTCTTTCTGGTATGAATCAAGTCAGTTAGCATTAAAACAACGTTCTGATCAGAATAAAAAGACTGAGGAACGGGTTAAAGAACTTCAGGAATTTATCCGTCGTTTCAGTGCCAATGCCTCGAAATCCAAGCAGGCAACAAGTCGTAAGAAAGCACTGGATAAAATCAATATTGATGAGATCAAACCATCTAACCGTAAATACCCGGCAATTCTGTTCAATCATCAGGGACGTGAAGCAGGTGATCAGATCCTTCAGATTGAAAATCTGAAGAAAGAGTTGAATGGCGAAGTCCTGTTCTCAGGCATCAACCTGATGGTAAATAAAGGTGATAAAATAGCAGTACTATCTGAGAATAGCTTAGCCACAACTGCATTTTATGATGTTTTAACAGGAAGAGACAAGGATTACAAGGGCTCATTTAAATGGGGGGTTACCATTAATATTGCTGACATTCCTAATGATAATTCAGCATACTTTAAAGGCAAGGATACAAATCTGGTCGACTGGCTGCGTGAATACTCTGAAGCTGACAAGGACGAACAATTTATCAGAGGATTTTTAGGGAGAATGCTGTTTTCGGGTGAGGAGGTTTTAAAACAATCCTCTGTTCTTTCGGGTGGAGAGAAAATGCGCTGTATGTTTTCGAGAATGATGCTTCAACAGGCTAATCTTTTGTTATTCGATGAGCCAACAAATCACCTGGATCTGGAATCAATTACTGCTTTGAACAATGGAATGAAGGATTTTAAAGGAGTAATCTTATTCACTTCACGAGATCATGAACTGACAGAAACCGTTGCCAACCGCATCATTGAGTTAACACCAGGTGGAATCATTGATAAATTAATGACTTATGATGAATACATTAACAGTGATATTGTTAAGCAACAACGTGAAGAACTGTATGCTCTGGTATAAAATTTAAAAGAGAATAAAAAGCCGGCGAATTAGCATTTGCCGGCTTTTTTTGTTTTAGTACAATCTGGCCCGTTTTCTTAATTCAGCAATAGGCATAGTCAGCATCCGACCTACAGGTTCTTTACCCCTGTACGTAATTACTTTCAATTGTTTGGCATCTATAGGTGCAGTCAATGTAGTCATGAATTTTGGGTAAAACCTGTCGGGGAATGAATTATCAAATGAATAATAGATGTCCAGTCCTTCAACTTCAGTGCTCAGATCAATCGTCAGTTTGTTATCAGCTGTTTTACCAGCTTTAAATATAGGATCATAAACTGCAGGAGAATACTTGGTTTCGGAGATATCAAGGCGGCCAAAATGCTGCTCAACCCTGCTAAAGAAGTCCGGCCAGTTTTTCTGCTGATTTGGTGACCATACTGATTCTGCAATTGCAAAGCCTCTTGGCCAGGTCATATATTCTGCCTGACGGATATTGTAAACCTGCTCCGTCCATAAATTAGCCTGTCCACCTTTAATATATTGCGGATCAACTCCCGCAGGAACGGGTTCGAATTCATAAGATTTACTCAGACGTAATGAAGCATAAACCCTGGGTTCAGATATTTCATCAGACTGCATATAGTCAAGATATGCATAGGTTGTAGGGCTCATCACCACCTGATGCTGATTCTGTGCTGCTTCTATCCCATACTTCATTCCACGCCAGCTCATTACTGCAGTAGACGGGCTTACACCTCCCTCAAGTACCTCATCCCATGCCATCATTTTCTTACCTTTCGATTCCACGATCTGTTCAACCCTTCTCGTAAAATAACCCTGGACCTGTTTAATATCTTTAATGCCTTCACGAGCCATCAGAGCCTTAATCTGCTCATTCTTCTGCCAGAAATTTATTGGTGCTTCATCACCTCCAAGGTGTATATACTCAAAGGGGAATAGTTCCGCTAATTGCGTGATCACAGTATCCATAAAACTATAAACCAATTCATTGGCAGGGCAAAGGGTATTATCCAATAAGGCAATTGGTGGTGCGCCTCTAGACCAATCCATAATCTTCTCCCCTGATCGTACTTTATATTTTATGGCTTCCGGAGTACATGATAATTCAGGATATGAGGCAATAGCTGCAAGACTATGACCCGGAACATCCACTTCAGGCAAAATATTAACAAAACGATCCTTTGCAAACTGCACCAGCTCCCTGATATCTTCCTGTGTATAAAAACCGCCATAATCACGGGGTTCATCTGCTTTTGGCGGAATAAAATCTCCAAACTCTCCTACTCTTTTTACATTCCAGGCTCCGACTTCTGTAAGCTTTGGAAAACCTTTAATTTCAATTCTCCAGCCTTCATCATCTGTAAGATGCAGATGAAGCACATTATATTTATAGCGGGACATTGTAACGATGTATTGCTTTACCTCCTCCTTTGTAAAAAAATGCCTGGCAACATCAAACATTAAACCCCGCCATCCAAGCTTTGGATAATCAGTAATTTCAACCGAAGGAATCATCCAATGGACATCCTTCACAAGCGTATTACTTTCAATTTCCTTTGGCAGGAGTTGCAATAATGTTTGTACTCCATAAAATAAACCAGCAGGCTGATTTGCTCTGATAATTACATGCGAAGAGGTCACAGACAGATGATAACCTTCAGATCCTAATTTATTATCGGCAAGTGAATTAATCAATAATTTAACAGAAGCATTTTCTGGACTTCCTGAAGCGGATATGTGAAAACCAGTAGGTAAGGTCAGCCGTTCCTTTAAGAATATAAGGGTTTGTGCTAATTCAGGAGCGGCAGAAGAATAAATAAGGATATTTTTAGGCAGGTTAAAATGACCTGTTCCCTTAAGTATTTCGACTGGTTTTGGAATTATCGAAATTTCCGGATTAAAAGCCTGGCTGAATGTCTTAATTGAAATGAAAAAACAAATTAAAAATTGAATGCTAAACTTCATTACTTGTGCTTTATTTATTTAAATAGTGTTTAAAATCTCATTAACAGCCTTATAACCAATTAATTAGATTTAAGCTTATACTGGAGGCAATTTATGCAAATAATACCGAACCTTATAAAATGATTGGACAGCCCTGATTATTATGGAACAAATCTGAGCAACCTAATAAAAAAGGCCGCATCCTTGTAAGGATGCGGCCTTCAAAAGCAAATGTAAAAGAGAATTTTATCGGATGGTTACAGCCTTTACAAATTGTCCGTTAGCATCAAAATGAATTGCATATTTGGTTAAATTCGCGTCAATCAGAACCAGATATCCTTTCAATGCTCCATTTACTTTCAGCTCGAAAGCTTTTTTGAATACATAATTAGGATAGGTAGTACTTAGGTATGATGTTGTATTTGAAGGCAATGCTGTAGCCTCTATTGATCTTCCCTTAGCATGTCCTGCAGGCAATTGAATGCGTTTTATAAATGAATTTGCTGTTGAAAATGAGGTTGCATAAAAATCAACGTTTTTACTGATCAAAACTATACTTTGATCCTTATTTACAAAGGCATGAACAAGGGTATCAGCAGGGTAAGTTGAGGACATATAGGTCTTAATTGCTGCTGGGATAGCATTAATGGCAAGGGTATCACGCTGCTTACCATCTCTGTTATCAAAACAACCACCTGCATGCCAGCCACCTCTGCCTTTCATGTTTCGTCCTTCACGTATTTCAAGCACTTTTACAAAGTTTCCGCTGGCATCAAATTTTATAGCTACTGGCTTATCGTTAAATTGAATAAGGACTACATAACTTTCTAAGGCAGATGTAGATTGATTTGCAATTTGGTAAGCCTTCAGAAAGGTATTACCTGCATAATTTGCACTTAAATAAGTTGTAACTGATGCCGGGAGTGAACTTTGCTCGACAGGAGTTTTTTTATTCCCTTTTTTACATGCCTCCATCGCATATAAAGAATCAGTAGTACTTCCTGAACCTTTGATTGCAGTAGTACTGCTAATGGTTATAGCTTCGAGTTTTGCAAACTGAAGTTCTTCATCCAATGAAAGGGCATTGTCTTTTTTACATGAGCTAAGACTCAAAATAGCCATACTAACTACCAGTATAGCACTTTTAATGTGTGTGTATCTTTTCATATCTGTGTTTTTTTATGTAAACCTAGAGACACAAGATGAAGAACAGATGATTTTTGATTTTTTTTTAATTTAACAGAAAATCAGCCCGGAACTATCCTGAAAAGGGATAAAATTTAACAAATCTGAATTGGCCTGACTATTTAAAACAAAAAAGGCATTGCCAATAGCAATGCCCTTCCGCTAATAAATATTTTGAATTAATGTCCAGCGTGTCCGTCTGCACCATGAGCATGACCATGTGCAAGTTCCTCATCAGTGGCAGCACGAACAGAAATGATCTTACCTATAAAATGAAGATCCTGACCAGCCATTGGGTGATTCAGATCTACAACTACAGCTGATTCGGTCACTTCATTTACTTTTGCCCTAAACTGATTACCTTCGTTATCCTGTAATGGCAGAATTGATCCGATTTCAGGCATTTCCATATCTCCAAACATGTCCAAAGGAAGCTCAGTGATTGCATTTTCATCTTTTAAACCGTAAGCATCTTCAGCAACAAGATGAAAATCATACAGGTCGCCAATATTCAAACCTGCCAGATTTTCTTCGAACTTTGGAAGCATCATTCCTACTCCGTATAAAAAAACCAATGGGTTTTGCTCATCAGCTTTTTCTACAAATACTTCCTGATCATTTTCTTTTGTGTAAAGATCATAGGTTAGCGCCACAACGCTGTTTGATTGAATTGTCATTTTAATAGTTTTAAGTAATAACAGGTTTGGGATTCTTAATCCTGTCCCCCCGGCGTTGTATTTGGGTTATCGATTTGTTTAATTGCTTCAACTACCTCTTTTACAGGCAATAGACAAGTTTTATTACGGCACACATAAATTTTTGTTTCTGCTGTCAGCCTGTCCGTTAGCAAAGGTAACGTTCCTGAAGTTCCTCCCAAAAGTATTTTGTTAGGAATGTAATATTTTTCAATCTCCTTACGCTTTTCCTCTGCCTCAGTTCCGGTAATTGCTATCTCATATAATCCAAAAACATCGTTTAATAATAGAATAGCCCAGTTCGAATAGGCCGAACCATATGATTTGATAGGAGGATGAACATTTCGCAACATACTTAAAGAAATTTCCAGATAGTTTTGCTGGTCAAAGAGATGACCAAGTTTATACAGGTTATTTGCCATTACAGAATTTGAAGAAGGAATCACATTATCCATAATTTCCTGCTTTCTGGCAATCAGTTGTTCGCCTGTGTTCGGTGTGTAAAAGAACATACCACTTTTGGTATCATAAAAATCTGAAATAGTATAATCTGCCAATTGTTTTGCTTTATACAGATAGCCTTCCTCAAAGCTGGCTTCATACAAGCCTATTAAACCATCAATCACAAAGGCATAATCATCCAGAAATGCCCCCGACCATTCATCCGGGGAATTATCAGAAGAATATACTCTCCTGATTTCATTTCCAGACATAAGTTTATTCTGAATAAAAGCCGCGTTTAATTTTGCTTTTTCAAGAAATTCAGGCTCTCCGAAAACACGGTAGGCATCAGTATAGGCTTTCAACATCATACCGTTCCAGGAGGCCAGTATCTTGTTGTCAAGTCCCGGACGAATACGCCCTGCCCTCGCAGCAAGCAATATTTTCTTTGCTTCTGAAATTTTATCAGTCAGTTCTTTTTCACTTATTCCAAGCTGGGATGCTAATTCAGAATCTTCCATATTCCTCATCAGAATATTTGTTCTTTCCTCCTCCCAGTTGCCCTCATCCGTAATCTGATAATAAATGCAGAACAGGTCTTCATCTTTATTTAAAATGGCCTTTATCTCTTCCTTAGTAAATGTGTAAAACTTACCTTCAACACCTTCACTATCTGCATCTAAAGCAGAATAAAACCCATTTTCAGCTGATGTTAATTCCCTCTCTGCAAAATTCAGACTTTCATAAACTACCTCCCTGTAAATCGGATCAGGGGTGTATTGATATGCTTCAGAATAAAGTGAAACCAACTGTGCATTATCATAGAGCATTTTTTCAAAATGTGGCACATGCCATTTTCCATCGACAGAATATCGGGCAAATCCCCCTCCTATCTGATCATAAATCCCTCCAAATGCCATTTTTTGGAGAGTAACCCTTACTGCTGCATGAGCTGCATCATCTTTCATTAAATGGGCATACCTAAGCATAAATTGCCAGTTGTTGGGCAATGGAAACTTCGGAGCCCGGTTATATCCCCCATCAACTAAATCAAAAGTTCGCTTCCAGGGAATAAAAATGTTTTCCAAATCCTTTCTGGTAAAAGCAATTTCCTCCTTAACCGGAACGAGTTGTTCCGTCTGATTAACTCCTTCCGTTAACCTGACTGCATAGGCTACAGCCTCATCAGGCTTTTCTCTCCAAAAATCGGCGAGATTCTGCAACAAACTTTTCCAGTCATTCTTCCTGAAATAGGTGCCACCGTAAATTGGTCTTTGATCGGGAAGACAGAAACAATTAAGGGGCCAGCCACCACTTCCTGTCATTAACTGAACTGCACTCATATAAATCTGATCAATATCAGGCCGCACCTCACGATCGATCTTGATACAAACAAAATGCCTGTTCATAATTTCGGCAACTTCTGAATCCTCAAAGCTTTCATGTTCCATAACATGGCACCAATGACAGGCCGAATAACCTATACTTACCAGAATCAGTTTATTCTCCGTCCTCGCTTTTACCAGGGCTTCATCACCCCATGGATACCAATCGACAGGATTTTCTGCATGCTGCAGCAAATATGGGGAGCTCTGGTTCTTTAATCTGTTTGACATAATCTGATATAATTATGTAAAAATAAGAAAGGCATAATCAATTAAGCATGACTATAAATTTAATGACCCCTTCGTGTTGAAACTCCAATATAGGTTTACAAAACATCAGATTAATTCATTTGCAATCAAATTTTAAAGAAATATCACCCAGTGTAAAGAGAAAGCTTTAAATTTCGCCATGAAAATAAGCCATACAGATATATACAGATTTAGTATCCCCATGGAGCCTTTTACAATCGCAACCGGCACTATGGACTTTGCACAAAATGTCTTTATAAGAATTCATACGGACAGTGATCATTATGGGGTTGGAGAGTGCTCCGCATTTCCGATGATCGTTGGAGAAACACAGGAAACCTGTCTGGCAATGGCCAAAGATTTTGCCGGAATGCTCAAGGGAAAAGACCCTCTTGCAATAGCAGAACGATTGCAAGACCTTCACAATTTCACTGCTCATAATTCAACTATAAAAAGTGCTTTTGATATGGCACTTTATGATATTGCCGCTAAAAATGAAGGTAAGCCACTCTACAGGTATTTGGGTGGAGAAAAACGAGTGATCGAAACCGACATGACCATAGGCATTGCAGAACCTGATGAGATGGCTAAAACTGCATTGAAATACCAAAATCAGGGTGCAAGGATTCTGAAAATAAAATTAGGCAAAGACCCGGATCTGGACCTGCGCCGAATCAGAGAAATAAGAAAAAAAGTTGGTGAGCAGATAATTATCAGAATTGATGCAAACCAGGGTTGGAGTTTTGATGATGCAGTAAGGTGTTTAAATGGCATGCAGGATCTTAATATCGAGTTTTGTGAACAACCAATGCGCACCTGGTATGACGACAAACTTCCCGAATTAAAACAACTGACAAACATAAAAATAATGGCAGATGAGAGTTGCTATAATCATCATGATGCAAGGAAACTCATTAATTCAGAATCCTGTGATTATATCAATATTAAATTCGCCAAGTCGGGAGGTATTCATGAAGGACTGAAAATTCATCAAATAGCGAATGAATCAGGCATTCCCTGTATGATTGGAAGTATGCTGGAAAGCCGAATTGCCCTGAGTGCAAACTTACATTTTGCCTATGCCTGCCCTGGTATTAAATATTTCGATCTGGATACCTGCCTGCTAGGTCATCTGGTAGATCCGGTAAACGGGGGGCTCAGTTATGATGGATTTTTCCTCGACATTCCTGAGAGCCCTGGTATTGGAGCAGATGCTGATGAAGAGTTTCTCAAATCCTGCGAAAAGTGGTCTATTTAATTAGCCTGAATCGATTTAATGAAGGGTGAAATAATACGGTTATAATTATCCAAATAAGGCTCCGGAGCCTGAATGATTTGATTTTGGAAAACAATACCTGTGTACAATAGGTCAGTTCAGTCCTTTCCTACGGGGTAGTCCCGGCACGAAATGGCGTTCTACATCAAATTAGCAATAGCCGGAAGCTACCTCCTCCGGCAAGGTTTATTTTACCCGGTGCTGTTTTTCATTGGGACGGGCAGCCCTGCAAAAGGACCGTTTGCTATTTGAAATAAACACGGCTGGCAGTTGTAGCTTTTTTGCAACACTGAATTTCCTGATACATGCTAAATCTATTGCAAAAACTACAGCAGAACACGGGACTGGCAGTACCGAAGAGGGTATAAACCTGCTTTGTAAAAAAACATTTTATATTAGCCAAACAAGATTTTATATCGAACTCAGGTTAAACAACAAAGGCCGGAAAATTCCGGCCTTTGTTGTTTAACAATTTATCCTTTCTTTATTTGCTGAGTTCAGCAAAGTACTTATGAAATAGCGGAATTGTCTCAATTCCCTTGTAGAAGTTAGCGATATCAAATTTTTCGTTTGGAGAATGAAGGTTATCGCTGTCCAAACCGAAACCCATTAAAACCGTTTTAATACCCAGCTCCTTCTCGAATAATGCTACAATTGGAATGCTTCCTCCGCCTCTGGTTGGGATCGGTTCCTTACCAAAAGATTCCAGAATTGCTTTTTGTGCTGCCTTGTAAGCTATACTATCAGTTGGAGTTACTACGGGTTCACCTCCGTGATGCGGAGTAACTTTAACTTTTACACTTTTTGGAGCAATACTTTCGAAATGATCTTTAAAAAGCTTAGTGATTTTATCAGATTGCTGGTTTGGCACAAGGCGCATTGAAATCTTTGCGAATGCCTTTGATGGCAGAACAGTTTTGGCACCTTCACCAATATAACCACCCCAAATACCATTAACCTCCAGAGTTGGACGGGTACCTGTTCGTTCAAGAGTAGTATAGCCTTTTTCGCCCCATAACTCATCTACTTTCAAATCAATTTTATATTCCGACTCATTATAAGGTGCCCGGTTGAGCATTTCCCTTTCTTCTCTGCTTAACTCAAGCACATCATCATAGAAACCGGGGATCGTAATATGATTGTTTTCGTCGTGCATTGAAGCAATCAACTTAGCCAGTATTGTAGCCGGATTTGCAACTGCACCCCCATAAACACCTGAATGTAAGTCACGGTCTGGTCCGGTAACCTCAACTTCTACGTAGGATAGTCCGCGCAAACCAGTCTCCAGTGAAGGATGTTCCAAACTTATCATAGAGGTATCTGATATCAATACCACATCTGCCTTTAAGCGCTCTTTATTCTGACTAACAAATATTCCAAGATTGCTTGATCCAACTTCTTCCTCCCCTTCGATCATAAATTTAATATTACATGGAAGTGAATTGGTGCTCATCATTAGCTCGAAAGCCTTCACATGCATATAAAACTGTCCCTTATCGTCGCATGAGCCACGGGCGTAGATCTTTTCATCCCGAATTGTCGGTTCAAAGGGAGGAGTATGCCATAAGTCAAGTGGATCAGGAGGCTGAACATCATAATGTCCATACACCAAAACTGTAGGAAGCGAATTATCGATAATTTTTTCGCCATATACTATCGGATAACCGGCAGTTGCACAAATCTCAACTGTATCGGCACCGGCAGATTTTAACTTATCAGCAACATATTCCGCAGTTTTAAGCATATCAGCTTTAAACTTTGGATCTGCACTGACTGATGGGAATCTTAACAACTCGAATAACTCATCCAGAAAGCGCTGTTTATTTTCGCTCACATATCCTCTAATATCTTGCATATAATTGGTTTTTACGCAAAGATATGAATCTATACTTAGCCATGAATTATTGTTCTAAAAAATCAACTAAACTGGGATCTAAACCCTTTTATTCCAAAGAGCATTTTACAGTTTCTTATACGAACAATAATTGATTCAGTTAAAATCAATCCCAACTTGCAAGACGCTTGTCGTTGTTATCATTTGATCCATTTAGGTTTGCAGAGCTAACATTTTGCTCTGATTTAGAAACGGAAGCAGATTCAGTATTATTGCCAACTACTGTAAAACCCAATGATATAAAACCAGCTATAGATAATGTTATGATAAATTTTTTCATGATAGTTTGTTTTTAAATTACCTGACTTATCAGGATTGATAAAATATAATATTTGAATGTTAAGGTCTGATCATACTGAAAAACACTGGTTTATCAGAATGTAAAGTATAATGACTATTATCTATTCTTCCTGGTTCTTATAGGTTTAGGAGCTGTAGATGTTGTGTCAACTGAACTGGTTACTCTCAATGTGGTAGTTCCGGTTGAAGTTTCAGGTTGTATAATATCCCAGTCACCACAGCCACGGCATAAAATTCCTTTATCCGCTTTAATCAAGGATTTTTCTACAGGCACTGCTAGTTCTTCTTTCTGACAGGCACTTAATAAAACTGTCCCTAAGACAGTAACTGTTAATAATAATTTTTTCATGAGTTTGGGGTTAATTTTAGCAATAAATTATTTTATTTTTTTGTTAATGAATTTCGAAATGAATGTCAAATAATAATCAAACGCTGCTTACAATTGTTATTTTTTTTTTAAACTTACACGTAAATATGGCAATGAAAATTTTGAAATTATTATTAGTAGTAATAAGCTTTTACACTTATACTCAAAGTATTCAAAATAGTTCCGCAAATATTAAAAAGATTTCTGACACTACTAAAGTTATTCAACTTAATAGTCAGGCATTTAGATCCCGGCTGATCAATCCCGACATCACAATTAATGAAGCCAAAAAAGCACTCAAATTAGCATTAAAAATAGATTATATCAACGGAATTGCCGAATCTTATCGCGTTATTGGTGTAGGAAATAGCTATAAAAATTCTATCGACACTGCAATTGAAAACTATCTGAATGCTCTGAGCTATTTTAAAAGAAACAAAAATCTGGAGGGAGAAGCAAAAGTTTATAATAATATTGGAAATCTTTATCGTGACATTGACTATGATAAATCTTTAGAAAATTTTCAAAAATCATTAAGGATTGCGACAAAACTGAATATTAAGGATCTAATTGCAGGTCTGAATTTAAATATAGGAACTGCTTATCAACAAAGAAAAAATTATCCTAAAGCATTAACATATTACCGGGAAAGTCTTTCCATGTTTGAAAGTCTGAATAATAAGATAGGCATTGTTCAAAGCCATCAGAATCTGGGGGTACTCTATTTAAATATGAGAGACTTTAAAAATGCAGAAGTCCACCTTATTGATGCACTAAAGAAAGCGAAAGAAGAAAAATTAAATAACTCAATTGCAGCAATAAACTTAACGCTAAGTTCTGTTCACATTGCACAAAGCAGGTTTGATGAAGCTGAAAAAACGATCGCGGAGGGCTTAAAATATGCCGAACTCCTTCAGGATTCGAAACAGGTAAGAAATTATACCCTGACCTCCTTCGAGCTGGAAAGTAAACGAAAAAACTATTTTCGAGCCTTGACCTATCTCCGGAAAGCTTATCGGGAAGATAGTGCCAGATACGTAAATAATATTTCCGACAAGATCAGTCTTCTTGAGACTCAGCATATTCAACTTGAAAAACAAAAAGAAAATGAATTAACCATTGCCAGACAAAAGAACACGCAATTGTTTCTATGGGCAAGTATAGCTATCGCTGTTATGGCTTTCTTTGTGATTTACTTATTAGTTAAAATTGTACGAAAATCTGCAGATAATAACAGAGAATTAAGTCGTCTGAATCTTGAGATTTCCAAACAAAAAGATGATTTGGACATGATCAATCAGAATCTCGAAGAAATTATTGAAACCCGGACTAAAGACCTGAAGATCAAGAATAAAAAGTTGTCTGAATATTCCTCCCACCTGTCTCATCAGATCAGAAGTCCTGTAGCAACTTTAAAAGGTCTTATGCTCTTAGAAAAGGATGATTTAATAGAAAAAGATGAGCTTGTTGAGCAAATTGGTAAATGTATTTACGATCTCGATGATAAAATTATGAATATCAATGAGAACCTAAACAATCCCCAAAAATCAAGTTTGATTAGTGAAGATTAACCCGGATTTTAGTCGCCGGTATCGCACTAATTAATCATTAGCTTCAATTCTTATTTTAGGCATAAGTATTCATACCAGGACCTTAATCTCAATTCTCTTTCTTAATTTAGCAGACAAAAAACAGGAGTAAATTTTGAATTATTTAGACGGACTAAATCCTTCTCAGCGGGCGGCAGTTGAACAGATAGAAGGACCAGTGATGATTGTTGCCGGTGCGGGTTCCGGGAAAACACGGGTAATTACTTACCGTGTAGCTCACCTCATCAGAAAGGGAGTTGACCCATTCAACATCCTGGTGTTGACATTCACAAACAAGGCTGCAAAAGAAATGCGGGAACGTATCATGAAAGTGGTCGGTGCTGAAGCAAAAAATATCTGGATGGGCACTTTTCACTCGGTTTTTGCAAAACTCCTCCGTGTTGAAGCCACTAAGATTGGTTATCCGTCCAATTTCACAATCTATGATACCGATGATAGCAAGAGCCTGATTCGAACTATACTAAAGGAAAAACAATTAGATGATAAGTTATACAATGCCAATTTTGTATACAACCGGATATCATCCTCAAAAAACAATCTTATTTCTCCGGCCGAATATCTGCAAAACGAGCATATTCAGGCTGAAGACTTTTCAACCGGACGCGGGAGTTTAGGTGAGATCTATCAAATATATGCTCAGCGCTGTTTTAAAGCCGGTGCAATGGACTTTGATGATCTTCTTTTTAAGACAAATGTGCTGCTGCGTGAGCATCCGGAAGTACTTTATAAATACCAGAATAAATTTAAATATTTAATGGTTGATGAGTATCAGGACACTAATTTTTCGCAATACCTGATCGTTAAGAAACTTGCGGCAAACAATGAAAATATCTGTGTTGTAGGAGATGATGCCCAGAGTATTTATGCTTTTCGGGGAGCAAATATTCAAAATATACTCAATTTTGAAAAAGATTATCCTGACCTGAAAGTTTTTAAACTTGAACAAAACTACCGCTCTACACAAAACATTGTTAATGTTGCAAATAGTATTATAGCTAATAATAAAAATCAACTCAAAAAATCAGTCTTCTCTGAAAATGAAGAAGGAGATAAGATTAAGGTTTCGAGAGCTTTTAGTGACAATGAAGAGGGTAAAATTGTAGCTGAGGCCATTGTACAGGAGCAGGCCCAAAAAGGGTCAAAATATCATGACTTTGCGATCCTGTATCGTACAAACGCTCAATCAAGAGCAATGGAAGAAGCACTGCGCAAACTAAATGTCCCTTACAAAATATATGGAGGGCTCTCATTTTACCAGCGTAAAGAGATTAAAGATCTTATCGCTTATTTCAGGCTTACCTTCAATCCCAATGATGAAGAGGCACTGAAACGGGTGATCAATTATCCCCGCCGAGGGATAGGAGACACTACGATTGAACGAATCATGATTGCAGCTGATCAGCATAATCTGACAATGTGGGAAGTTATTTGCGATGCCCCCAAGTACCTGGATTCAAGAAGTTCGGCATCCGTAGCAAATTTTGCTTCCCTGATTCAAAGTTTTCAGGTTATGACAAAAACGCATTCGGCCTATGATACGGCCTTGCATATTGCTCAGCACTCCACCCTGCTTAAAGATCTTTATTCGGATAAATCTGTTGAAGGATTAAGCAGATATGAAAATATCCAGGAACTGCTGAACGGAATAAAAGAATTCAGTGAGCGTGAAGATATTGAAGAAAAAGGTCTGGATATATTTATGCAGGATATTGCCCTGCTCACCAATGATGATAACGACAAGAACCCTGATGCTGATACCGTATCGCTAATGACCATCCATTCGGCAAAAGGACTCGAATTCGACAATGTCTTTGTAGTTGGCTTGGAAGAGAACCTATTCCCTTCTCAGATGTCATTGAGCTCACGTACCGATCTGGAAGAGGAACGCAGACTTTTTTATGTCGCAATAACCAGGGCAGGAAAAAAACTAACGCTCTCCTATGCAACATCGCGCTATCGTTGGGGAACATTGACCAGCTGTGAACCCAGCAGGTTTATTGAAGAGATAGATGCACGATATCTTGAACTCGACTTTAAACCCCAGACTAAAACTACGGGGAATTCACTTTTTGATGATGAAAGGTCGGCATGGCAACAAAAAGAGACTTTCAGTAAACCAAAACCGTCATCCATCCCAAAGACAAGCTCTATACTTCCTAAAGCACATGTGCCCAGTGAAGGATTCGCTCCATCGGATACTTCAGGTTTACAAATGGGTATGGAAGTGGAACATGAACGCTTCGGTTTTGGTAAAGTAATACATTTGGAAGGCAATAAACCCGACATAAAAGCGACTATATTTTTTAAAGATTTGGGACAGAAGCAATTATTGCTAAAATTTGCTAAATTGAAAATTATAAAATAAAATCAAAAACGCGATTTAGAGCTTAAAAACCGCATATTTAACTCCGCGCCAACAGCTAATTACAATGACATTTGATTATAATACCACAAGGAAAAAGTTAATTCTTGCCGAATATGGACGTAATGTCCAGAATATGGTGAAATATATTGTTGATCTTCCAACTAAAGATGAGCGTAATCGCTATGCTCAGGTAGTGATAGATCTTATGGGGTTTTTAAATCCTCACTTACGTGATGTTGCTGATTTCAAACATAAATTATGGGATCATTTGCACATTATTTCCGATTTTAAAATCGATGTGGATTCTCCTTATCCAAAACCATCTGAAGATGCAATACGTTTTAAACCGGCGCCCTTGTCTTATCCTCAACAAAGGATAAAGTATAAGCACTACGGAAAAACTGTTGAACTTATGATAAGCCGGGCTAAGAATATAGAAGATCCTGAACGTAAACAGGCTATGGTTCAATCAATTGCCAATTTTATGAAAATGGCCTACGTTACCTGGAATAAGGATAGTGTTGCTGATGAAACCATTATCAAAGATTTACGCGAAATGTCAAATGGCGCTTTGCAGTTAGAAGAAAATGTTAACCTGCAGCGTGTAGAAGTGAGACAAGCACCAAGTGCCGGCAGACAAAGAAATACGAACCAGAATAAAGGCAGACAGAACAGCAGCAATAGAAACAATTCAGGTTCCAACCGCCAGAGGAGTAATAACCCCGGTGGTAAAAGATATTAATCCTGTTAAGAAATATTCAGGTTCTAATTCATCGGATCCTTTTTTCCTGTATGCTAAGTCAGAACAAGCAGAATAAGTTAATTGGAGAAGATTTCCCTCTTATTAAAAAAAATAACCAATTCAATAACATTTTAATTGAGCAAGGAAAGCTGGTTTTTGTAAATTAGTTTTTCGCTATATATTAAAACATTAAAACCCTTTACCGAAAAGATGAATGCATTTGAAATTGTTGGTGGTAAACCTTTAAAAGGAGAAATTATACCTCAGGGAGCTAAAAATGAAGCATTGCAAATCATTTCTGCTGTTCTACTGACTGAAGAAAAAATTACAATCAGCAATATTCCGGATATAAAAGATGTTAATAAGCTCATCGAACTAGTTTCTGATCTGGGGGTAAAAGTTGAACGCATAAATCAGGATACTTATACCTTCGAAGCATCAAAGATCAATCTTGACTTTTTTCAATCGGAGGCATTCAGGGCAAAGGGGGGTAGTTTAAGGGGTTCGATTATGATTGTTGGTCCCTTATTGGCACGATTTGGAAAGGCCGCCATTCCAAAACCAGGTGGCGACAAAATTGGCAGAAGACGCCTTGACACTCACTTTCTTGGATTTGAAAAGCTGGGTGCCAAATTCATTTATGACAAAAAAACAAACTTCTTTAACGTTGATGCCAGCAATCTTAAAGGCGCCTATATCTTACTTGATGAAGCTTCTGTTACAGGAACTGCCAATGTGGTTATGGCTGCTGTACTTGCAAAAGGTGAAACAACCATCTATAATGCAGCCTGTGAACCTTATCTGCAGCAATTATGCAAAATGCTCAACCGTATGGGCGCTAAAATTACCGGCATTGGCTCTAACCTCCTGAAAATTGAAGGTGTCAAAAAACTGGGCGGAACCGAACACCGGCTCTTACCGGACATGATTGAAATCGGATCTTTCATCGGCTTGGCTGCTATGACAGAATCCGAAATCACAATCAAAAATGTCCATTTTGAAGAACTGGGTATGATTCCCGAAGTATTCAGAAAACTGGGTATTAAATTTGAATTGAGAGGTGATGATATTTTCATCCCATCCCAGAAACATTACGAAGTTGATACCTTTATCGATGGTTCAATTATGACCATAGCAGATGCACCATGGCCAGGATTTACTCCGGATTTGCTTAGTATTATGCTCGTTATAGCAACTCAGGCCAAAGGTAATGTTCTGATTCATCAGAAAATGTTTGAGAGCCGGCTTTTCTTTGTGGATAAACTGATCGACATGGGTGCCCAGATCATTTTATGCGATCCTCACCGTGCAACAGTAATTGGTCTGGATAAAAAAGTGAAACTTCGCGGAATTGAAATGACTTCCCCCGACATCAGAGCAGGTGTTTCATTACTCATCGCAGCTCTTTCAGCACAGGGAACATCCATAATCTACAATATCGAACAAATTGAGCGTGGCTACCAGAATATTGATGTACGACTCAGGGCATTGGGCGCCGATATTAAACGAATTAATGTGACTAATAAAACAGGGCACTAAACAAATAATTTATTTAGCTTATTAAGCCCTAACACCGTAAAACCAGAATTTTATTTTGTTCTGTGCATTTTGCACTTTATCCATTTTCCGACCTGAATAATATAACAGAAAATAAATATTCAGAACAGGCAGGATCACGCTTGTCACCTGCTTTTTATCCGATGATTTTAAAATAAAAGTCAATTATGGATTTATTTAAACCCCATAAGCCATATTCCTGGTAAAAAATCAATATTAATAATCCATTATAGTACATTATTTCGTATAATGGTTAAAATCGGGCAAAACAGCAGATACCAGCATAACAAAATCATTCATGAATATTGTCATCATCGGGAATGGTATTACAGGAATTACCTGTGCACGGAATATCAGGAAGATTGATTCCAAGGCTTCCATTACTGTAATCTCAGGAGAAAGCGAACATTTTTTTTCACGTACCGCACTGATGTATATCTATATGGGGCACATGAAATTTGAACATACCAAGCCCTATGAAGACTGGTTTTGGAATAAAAACAGAATAAATCTAATCAGGGCATATGTTAAAACCTTGAATTCAAAAGATAAAACACTCCATTTTGATAATAACAAATCAATAGCCTACGACAAACTGATCATTGCAAGTGGTTCAATACCCAATAAATTTGGATGGCCGGGAGAAAACCTCCTTGGAGTTCAGGGCCTTTACAGTATGCAGGATCTTGAACAGATGGAGAGTAATACAAAAAATATTTCATCCGCAGTACTTGTTGGCGGAGGATTGATTGGTATCGAAATGGCTGAAATGCTTCACAGCAGGAAGATTGAGGTTAGTATGCTCGTACGTGAAAATTTATATTGGAATAATGTCTTACCGAGGGAAGAAGCACAACTTATTGGTAAACATATAAGCGGACATGGAATAAATC
The DNA here is from genome assembly GCA_036676565.1 of Pedobacter sp. Taxonomy (GTDB): domain Bacteria; phylum Bacteroidota; class Bacteroidia; order Sphingobacteriales; family Sphingobacteriaceae; genus Daejeonella. The sequence goes on along the minus strand of JAKFCP010000015.1, from coordinate 431,088 downwards.
TTCAATTTAATACTGAGCTCAGGGAGATCATTTCCGATGATCAGAATCGTGTTAAAGGAGTACTCACAAATACAGGGCAACAGTTTGAATGTCAGTTTGTTGGTCTTACAGCAGGTGTAAAGCCAAACATCGGCTTCCTTGAGAAACATGAACTGGAAACTGAGCGCGGAATTCTCGTTAATGAATACTTTGAGACCAGCATCCCGGATATTTATGCTGCAGGTGATTGTGCACAGTTTCGTAAACCAAAGCCTGGAGAACCTGCCATTGAACAATTATGGTACACCGGAAAAATGCAGGCGGAAACATTGGCCAAAACTATTTGCGGAGATAAATCTGCTTACAATCGGGGAATTTGGTTTAATTCCGCTAAATTTTTCGATTTGGAATATCAAACATACGGGCAGGTTTTGCCTGAGATCAATGATCAGCAGAAAAGTTTTTACTGGGAACACCCGAATGGCAAGCATGCCTTCAGGGCAAATTACAGCAGTAAGGATGAAAGCATATCAGGTTTTAATTTCATAGGCATCAGATTCAGACAAATTATTGCAGAGGAATGGATAAGAGAGCGCAAAACAATCGGTTTTGTGATTCAAAATCTGAAAAAAGGCTGGTTTGACCCTGAATTTTCGAAAGCATTTTATAATGAGATCTCCCATTCCTATTTACAAAGTTTAAAAGGTGGAGATGAAGAATAATAAACATTTAAAATAATGAAGGACACTTCACTTTCTATTGCCAGTCCGGCTGCAGCCAGCCCTTTACAAAAAGCCGGTGCTGCACTTACTGCATGCGCAATACTGAGCTCAGTTATTGCGGCTTTCGGAGCCGGAAAGTCCAATCCCCTTTTATTTTTTTTCCTTATAACCGGTTTGTTCATTTCCGGTGGTATATTTTATTCAATTCCCTATTTTAAGGCACAGGCAGGAATCAAAAATAACGGGATAATGCAAAATTCCCTGAGCAGCCGGGGTGCTATTGCATGGGGCATTGCGATATTAATGACCGGGTTTTATATCATTCTTTACTGGTTTCCTTATTATCTTGAAGGTCTGATCCGGACAATGGATCCATTGAGTATGATGCTGAGAAGTAAAGCATCTGATCAATGGTTTTTATATGGTGCCTTTTATACCTTGGCAGTTCTCATCATGGGAATGCGCTTTATTGCAAAATATAAATTCAGTCGCTATCACATCATAAGAACCATTTCTGTAATGTTCTTTCAATTGGGCTTTGCATTCTTATTACCTGCATTTCTGTTAAAACTAAACCAGCCGGAATTTTACTTTTCTTATTTCTGGCCATTAAAATACTCCTATTTATTCCCAAATGATATAGATTATCTGATCCAATCAGGGAATCTTGGAGTATTTATGGTATTCTGGGGTTTGGTCATGACATTCATCGCTACCCCTGTTCTAACCTATAATTTCGGTAAACGCTGGTACTGCTCATGGGTTTGCGGTTGCGGTGCCCTGGCCGAAACATTAGGCGACCCTTACAGGCAAAATTCAGATAAATCCCTCAAAGCATGGAAAATCGAGCGCTGGATGGTTCACTCAGTCCTCGTATTTATTGTACTTACTACAGCTCTGCTCTGGCTGAATTCATGGAAAAGCGGAACTATCTTAGGTGATGCATCAGGCTTATTTTCACAATGGTATGGTTTTCTGATAGGATCCGTATTCTCAGGAGTTATTGGTACAGGATTTTATCCAATAATGGGATCTCGTGTCTGGTGCCGCTTTGGATGCCCAATGGCAGCAATTCTGGGATTGTTCCAGAGATTCAAATCGAAGTTCAGAATTACAACAAATGGTGGACAATGTATCTCCTGCGGGAATTGTTCTACATACTGCGAAATGGGAATTGATGTCAGGGCCTACGCACAAAAAGGCGAGAATATAATCCGGGCATCCTGTGTAGGTTGCGGTGTTTGTTCATCTGTTTGTCCGCGCGGAGTTCTAAAACTTGAAAATCTGGAAGAAGAAGGCCGGTTTATTCCATATATCCGCCATGAAGACAAGAAATGAATCAGGACCAGCAAAAGCGATTAATTTATGTAATCATCCCTGCCTTTAACGAAAGCAAATCAATAGGAAAGGTCATCGCGGATATCCCTGATATGGTCACAGAAATTATTGTAGTTGACAATGCTTCGACAGATAAAACGGGAGATTTCGCAAAAGAAAAAGGTGCCACCGTTTTAAGGGAAAACAGGAAAGGTTATGGATATAGCTGTCTTAAAGGCATGGACTATATCAGTAAGAAAGCCAAAGAGCATGATATCATTGTCTTTTTGGATGGTGACTATTCAGACTTCCCCGCTGAGCTAAAATTGCTGGTCTCTCCTATTATTTCTTCCGGTTTTGATATGGTAATTGGTACAAGAGTACTGGGAGAAAGGCAGAAAGGCTCCATGCTTTTCCAGCAAATTGCCGGAAACTGGCTGGCTACCACATTGATCAAACTAATTTACAATGCTCATTTTACCGACCTGGGGCCGTTCAGGGCAATTACCTGGAATGCGCTGCAAAAAATAAACATGAAAGATAAAACCTTTGGCTGGACTGTCGAAATGCAGGTCAAAGCGGCGAAACTTAATCTGAAGTTTACCGAAATTCCGGTCAGTTACCGAAAAAGAATTGGTGTAAGCAAGGTCTCAGGTACAATAAAAGGAACAATTTTGGCCGGATATAAAATATTACTCACCATTTTTAAAAATATTTAATTCTTTACTGCGGGATTTATGCTTGAACTTGGTATTGTAATACTTTATTACTTTTTCTTTTTTTTCATACTTCTTTTCAGCATCGGACAGCTGGCCTTGTTAATCACATTCCTTTTCAACAGAAAAAAAGAAAATCCGCTTAATAAAACATTTGAATTACCCTCACTGACTATTCAATTACCCATCTATAATGAACGATTTGTAATTGAACGCTTACTGGATTCAGTTGAACGATTAAATTACCCTAAAAGCCGCTTAGAGATTCAGGTGCTGGATGATTCTACTGATGATACCACAACTATTGCTGCAAAGAGAGTTGAACAATTAAAAACTCTTGGCTTCAACATACAACATATCCATCGATCAAACAGGGAGGGATATAAAGCAGGCGCATTGCAAAACGGACTAATCATTTCAGAAGGTGATTATTTAGCAATATTTGATGCCGACTTCGTTCCGCATCCGGATTTTTTGATCGATACATTACCCTATTTCACTGATAAACACACGGGAATGGTCCAAACACGCTGGGGCCATCTGAATGCAATGCAATCATTACTGACCAGGGCACAGGCAACCGGTCTGAACAACCATTTTATAATTGATCAGGAAGCAAGAAACAAAGGCGGATATTTTATAAATTTTAACGGAACTGCGGGGATCTGGAAAAAAGAGTGCATCATTGATGCTGGTGGCTGGAAATCAGATACCCTCACTGAAGATCTTGATCTGAGTTACCGGGCTCAGATTAAAGGCTGGAAGTTTAATTATTGTCCAAACATAATCATACCTGCAGAATTACCTGATAGGATAAGCGCAGTACGTACTCAACAATTTCGCTGGACAAAAGGTGGTGTAGAAACTTCAAAAAAACTTTTAGGCAAGCTTTGGAAAGCCAGGATCAGCTTAGCTGTGAAAATATTCGGAAGCTTTCACCTCCTCAATAACTATATCTATGCTTTTGTCTTAATCAGTGCATTAATAAGCGTTCCATTAATGTTCGTTAAAAACACGTCCACAGAATTTAATCAGCTCTTTAAATGGAATACCATTATTATGACAGTAATGCTGATCAACTTCCTGTATTGTTTTACCGCAATATTAGTTGATAAAAAGAAATTTACCGCAGCGTTAATGGAAGTCATTACTGCATTCCCGGTTGCCCTGGTGCTTTCTTTAGGCATGTCATACCATAATACAAGGGCAATATTACAGGGAATTACAGGAAAAAAGACAGCCTTTATAAGAACTCCAAAGGTCAGTGAGTCGGGCGGAATAAATCCCTATTTAAAGACACCCGGATATAAAAAATATACCCCTGAATTTCTGCTTTTTCTTTACTTCTTATTTGCAGCCTGCTCAGGGATATACTTCAAAGATTTCGGTTTTCTGATCTATCATGTATTAATGCTTTCAGGATTTGGCTTCGTATTGTGGAGTGCCTGGTCCGAAAAATCTGAGAATTAATCCGATCAGGCAGATATCGCATTGATGATATCATACTGTGTAATGATCTCAATTTCACCGAGTTCATCTTCAACCAGAACAGCCATATTATCCTTATTTATAATCGAGGTGATCTTATCAATAGAAGTATTCAGATCAACAAATGGAAAGGAAGAGGTCATGATATCCTTTACAGAACCCGATCGAAGTGCCGGATTCTCCATAACAGAACTCAGTATATCGCTCTCTGTAATCTTACCAACGATCATACCTTTCTGAGTAACAGGGATCTGTGAAATATTCAGGGACTTAATTGTGTTGATCGCCTGCAGTACGGACTGTTCACAATCAATCGTTACAATTTCCTGTCTGCCCCGCTTCATTAGAATGGACTTGGCTGTAAGTTTTTCATCTGTAAGAAAACCCCTTTCCCTGAGCCAGTCTTCATTGTACATTTTGCCCATGTATCTGGAACCATGATCATGAAAAATGACAACAACAACATCATTTTCCTTCAACTCATCCTTAAGCTGCATCAGACCTGCAAGAGCCGATCCTGCAGAGTTTCCGGCAAATATGCCTTCCTTACGGGCGATCTCACGGGTCATTAATGCCGCATCCTTATCTGTTACCTTTTCGAAACGGTCAATGATATCGAAGTCAACGTTCTTAGGAAGAAAATCTTCACCTATTCCCTCTGTAATGTATGGATAGATCTCATTTTTGTCGAGAATACCGGTTTCCTTATACTTCTTAAAAACAGAACCATAGGTATCAATTCCCCAAACTTTAATATCCGGGTTCTGCTCTTTGAGGTATCTTCCGGTGCCCGATATTGTACCACCGGTTCCAACCCCTACAACCAGATGAGTGATTTTTCCCTCTGTTTGTTTCCAGATTTCAGGACCTGTTTGCTCATAATGAGCCATTGAATTAGAGAGATTATCATATTGGTTTGGTTTCCATGAGTTTGGCACTTCGCGCTCCAGACGCGAAGAAACGGAATAATATGAGCGGGGATCTTCAGGCTCAACATTAGTTGGGCAAACAATAACCTCTGCCCCGAAAGCACGCAAAGCATCAACCTTTTCTTTTGATTGCTTATCAGTGGTCGTGAAAATACACTTATAACCCTTTATAATCGCTGCCATTGCCAATCCCATACCGGTATTTCCCGAGGTTCCTTCTATAATAGTTCCTCCCGGCTTGAGTTTTCCTTCCCGCTCAGCATCCTCAATCATTTTAACCGCCATCCGGTCCTTGATCGAGTTCCCGGGATTGGTAGTTTCAATCTTTGCTAAGACCGTAGCCTTAACATCTTTTGTTATTGTGTTTAATTTAACCAGAGGGGTGTTCCCAATGGTTTCGAGAATATTGTTATACCACATAATACAAAAATAAGCATTTAAGCCCGAAGCAACAGAATAAATGCCCAAATGGAATAAAATCAAAATAATATACCAACTATGCCTAAAAAGCAAAATAATATATCGTAAGACTACCGGTTAAGTAGTCTTAACCATTGGAAATTGGGGAAAAAACAGAAGAAAAATTATACCGGAATAAAGGAATCAATAAACAGAGCCGAAAATCTCTTAGAATTTCAAATGCTTAACTGTTAAGCCATTATTGATCAGTTGCTTTAATGAATCAACACCTATCCTGAGGTGGTTCTCAACATATTTCTCGGTTACATGCGAATCACTCTCTGCTGTTTTTACCCCTTCAGGGATCATAGGCTGATCAGATACCAATAACAAAGCCCCTGTTGGTATCTTATTTGCAAATCCGGTAGTGAAAATGGTTGCAGTTTCCATATCAACGGCCATCGCACGCAGGCTTTTCAGATATTTTTTAAAAGTCTTGTCATGCTCCCATACCCTGCGGTTTGTAGTATAAACCGTACCTGTCCAGTAATCTAATGAATAATCACGGATTGTTGTAGAAATTGCCTTTTGCAAGGCAAATGCAGGCAGAGCCGGAACTTCGGCAGGTAAATAATCATTGGATGTTCCCTCTCCCCTGATTGCTGCTATAGGAAGAATAAGATCACCTATTTTATTTTTTTTCTTCAAACCTCCGCATTTACCTAAAAACAAGACTGCTTTGGGCTTGATAGCGGTAAGCAGATCCATCATGGTTGCAGCCATTGGACTGCCCATACCAAAATTGATCAATGTGATACCATTTGCCGAAACACTCTGCATTGGCTTATCAAGGCCCATAATCGGTGCATTGTCATTCCATTCTGAAAAAAGCTTCAGGTACCTTGAAAAATTTGTCAGCAAAATAAAATTACTGAACTCGGCAAGTGGTCTTCCGGTATAGCGTGGTAGCCAATTAGCGACAATATCATCCTTAATCTTCAAGCCAGATTTTACAGGCGTTTCCAGTTCAGTATCCTTTTTAGCGGTAGAAGCTGTTTCAGATTTATGGTCTTTCTTTTCCATGATAAATAAATAGCTATTGAACAAAAAGCCCCGAACTTGATCCGGGGCTTATTTTATGCAACTTTTAATTTTTTAAGATCTGATTTTTCAAATTTATCTTTAGCGTATTCGAGTGTAATAAACAACTCCTTTCCACTTTTTCCGGAGGGTGTCTCATACATTGCGTCGATCATAATCGCTTCGCAAATGGAACGTAAGCCCCTGGCTCCTAGTTTGAACTCCATCGCCTTATCCACAATAAATGCCATTACCTCCTTATCGAACTCAAGCTTTACATTTTCATATTCAAATAGCTTTTTATACTGTTTGATCAATGAATTTCTCGGCTCCTCCAATATACTCAGCAGAGTCTCCCGATCTAATGGGTTCAGGTGAGTAATCACCGGTAATCTGCCAATAAGTTCAGGAATAAGCCCAAATGACTTCAGATCCTGAGGAGTAATGTATTTGTAAAGGTTTTTAAGATCAATAGTAAATTCATCCTTATCAACCTTATAACCCACAGTTTGTGTACGAAGCCTGTTGGCTATCTTTTTCTCAATTCCATCAAATGCACCCCCGCAAATAAACAGGATATTATTCGTATTCACCGGAATCATCTTTTGATCGGGATGTTTCCTTCCTCCCTGTGGGGGAACATTGACAATAGTACCTTCCAGAATCTTCAACAAGGCTTGTTGTACTCCCTCTCCTGATACATCACGTGTAATTGAAGGATTATCACTCTTGCGGGCTATCTTGTCGACCTCATCAATATAAACGATACCACGCTCAGCAGCTGTTACATCATAATCAGCTGCCTGAAGCAGACGGGTCAATATACTTTCCACATCTTCACCAACATAACCTGCTTCAGTTAATACTGTAGCATCACATATACAAAAAGGTACATTTAAAACTTTGGCAATTGTTTTGGCAAGAAGGGTTTTTCCTGTACCCGTTTCGCCAACCATTATGATATTGGATTTCTCAATCTCAACCTCATCCTTGCCTACCTTTTGATTCAAACGTTTATAGTGATTATAAACTGCTACAGAAAGTATCTTTTTTGCCTGATCCTGACCGATAACATACTGATCAAGATGAGTTTTTATCTCAACAGGTTTCAGCAGAGTCTCGAAGGTCTGAGTTGATTTGGCTTTCCGGACATTCAGTTCTTCTGCCAGTATCTGATTCGCCTGGGTTACGCACTTATCACAAATATGTGCATCAAGACCCGCGATCAGCATCAGTGTATCCTGCTTGCCTGAGCCGCAGAATGAACATTTAATATCCTTACTTCCCTTACTCATTATTTCTTATCTCCGGTTCCTACCAAAACTTCATCAATCATACCAAATTCCTTAGCTTCATTGGCGATCATCCAATAATCACGGTCAGAAGCTCTCTCCACCCATTCGTATGTTTGACCCGAATGCTTGGCGATGATATCATAAAGTTCTTTTTTAAGTTTAAGCATCTCACGCAGATTGATCTCCATATCTGAAGCAACTCCCTGAGCACCACCTGAAGGCTGATGGATCATCACCCTTGAGTGTGGCAATGCGGCCCTCTTACCTTTTGTTCCTGCACAAAGCAATACGGCTGCCATTGAAGCTGCCATACCGGTACATATTGTCGCAACATCCGGACTAATGTACTGCATGGTATCATAGATACCTAAACCTGCATAAACAGAGCCGCCTGGTGAATTAATATAGATCTGGATATCCCGTTTGGAATCTGTAGACTGTAAAAACAACAGTTGAGCCTGGATAATATTGGCTATCCCCTCATGAACAGCATCCCCTAAAAAGATGATCCTGTCCATCATTAAACGTGAAAACACATCCATTTGTGCCACGTTCAACTGACGTTCCTCTATGATATAGGGTGTCATGGCAGTAGGTATTGAAGCGTTTTGAACCCTTCCAATAAAACTATCTACATGCTGACTGCCGATACGATGATGTTTAACGGCGTATTTCCTGAATTCGTCTTTATCTATGTTCATTTTTGAATTTATAATTAATATTTAACATTTATTTCGAAAGAGCTATAAAAAGAAGAGATCGAAATAAATGGTCATAAAACCAAAAACAATCAAATTATTTCAACTCCAGAAACTTATTATACTCTATATCTTTTTTATCTAAGGTAATAACACCCTTCAGATAATCAAACACATGCTGTGCTTTTACTTCTTCAAAAATACGATTTGCATTCTCCTTATTCTGCAAGAACTGAGCCGTGTATTGTCCCAATTGTTCTTCAGAAAGAGGCTGCGGACTATACATACGGAACTGTCCGTCAAGGCGATTTTTAGCAGCCGCAAACACTTCCTCGTATTTGATCTCCAATTTATTGTCCTTGATAATTTTGTTCTCAATTAAAGTCCAGCGCAGATTACGTGCAAAATCATCATAACCTTTTTCCAATTCCTCTTCACTCAACTTTTCATTGGTTGCCTTTAACCAACGTTTCAGGAACTCATCAGGCAAACTAAGCTTTACTTTATCCAGACCAAACTGAAACAAATCTGCCTGAAGCTTCTGATCAGCATTCTGAACCATCATACTTTCAAGTTCTTCCCTGATCTTCTGCTCAAACTCAGCTTCTGTCTTAACTACATTTTCACCGAATATCTTGTCAAAAAACTCCTGGTTCAGATCGCCTTCTTCCAGTCGATTTATATTTTTAACTGTTAATTTAAATTTAGACTTAAGGTCCTGAGCATCTTCTTCAGAAATATTCAAAAGCTTTGCAATTATTGTTGCATTGCCATCAAATGCTTTCTGAATATCCAGAATCACTTCATCATCCTTTTTAAGACCAATCAGTGATTTCTTTATCTTCGAATCTTCAACCTGATCTAAACGAACAGATGCCGTATTCGAAATTCCTCCTTCAAAAACAGAACCATCTGCAGCAATTTGACTTAAATCAGCATAGATTACATCATCATCTGCCGATACGTCAGGATTTGACATTTTGCCATAACTTTTTCTAAGGTTTTTGATCCTTGAAGCAAGTGTATCTTTATCAACTTTAACCTGATAATAGGTTAATTTATCTTTTGATGAAAAGTCAAGATCAAATTCGGGAGCTATTCCCAGTTCATAAATAAACTCAAATTCATCTGTAAAATCCCAGTTAAACTCTTTGCTGTCGTCGATCTTAGGTAATGGCTGCCCAAGAACTTCTATCTTATTCTCACTGATGTAATTACTCAGGGTATCGTTCAGGATATTATTGATCTCATCCACCAGAATATTCTTACCGTACATCTTTTTAATGTGGGCGGCTGGAACCATTCCTGGACGAAATCCAGGTAGTTTTGCTTTTTTAGCCTGCGCTTTGATCGCTTTTTCTACACGTTCTTTGTAATCTTCAGGATTAATCTTAACAGTAAGTACAGAATTCAGATTGTCTATTTTGTCCTGTGTAATGTTCATTTTATATGTTTTATGTCGTTTTTGTTTATACAAAAATTCCCCGGCTTGTAGCCGGGGAATTAATCAGTGCGGATGAAGGGACTCGAACCCCCACGCCGTGAAGCGCCAGATCCTAAGTCTGGTGCGGCTACCAATTACGCCACATCCGCATTGTTAGGATTATATTCCAAAGTTTCCCGGATGCTTGAATATGTTATTGGTTAACGATATTCATCACAATTCCGATATATTTCGGTCGGCAAAAATAACGTTTTTCTATCTAACTACAAAATGATTTATGCTTATTATTTAAGCTTATCATTTTATTTTTATCCTAATGATCTCAAATAGGCAGGACTGAGAAGAAGCCTGCTACCATACCAGGAGAACATTTCGCCGTCAACAATTGAAACCCGGGCATCGGGACAAATAATTTGGATCTCCTTAACATGCTCATCTTTAAAAGGATACGGCTCAGAGGAAAGAAAGATACATTCAGGATTGAGGTTTTTTAGCTGATCAACACTAATTTCAGGGTAACGATCTTCACTAATCGCATTTTCGAATCCTCCTCTGCTTAAAATATCATCAATAAAAGTTTGTTTTCCTGCCAGCATGTAGGGCTCCTTCCATATAAAATAGGCAGTCCTGTACGGCTTATGTATTTTCTTCAATTTCAAAAACTGCTCATTAATATCATCTGCAATTACAGCGGCCTTTTCTGATCTGCCTGTTAATTCACCAATCTGCCTGATCATATCAATCGCTTCAGGCAGAACCTTAATGTCGCTCATCCAAACAGGAAATTCCTTCATCAGTTCCTCTATCTGGGTTCTGTCATTTTCTTCTTTGTTCCCAATAATTAGATCAGGCTTTAATTCGCGAATCTTGCGAAGATCCAGCATTTTTGTGCCCCCAATTTTAGTTGATCTCTTAAATTTTTCCCTTGGATGAATGCAAAATTTTGTGATACCAATAATTTCTGTGTTCAGTCCCAAATCAAAAAGCAATTCTGTTTGTGATGGCACCAGTGAAATAATCCGTTTAGGGGGATGGGGGATGGAAATAAGCCTTCCCATCTGATCGGTAAATGTGCGCTTTTGCATACTTTTACAAAGTAAGCTAATTTTTATAGATGCCTAAATGGATTCAAAATTTTCTGCTGCTAATATCGCTCACAGGCTATATTCTGCTCGGATATTATATTGAAAGATCAAATTTTCTGCAGTTAATCAGCATTTATGGTTCCTTATTTCTGATTGCTTATATTCTTCAAAAAAACAGCAGCCCTGAAAATTTCAGACTTCTGCTGCTAAGTGGTATACTCTTTCGGTTTTGCCTGATTTTTTCAATACCTGCCCTTTCTGATGATTTTTATCGTTTTGTATGGGACGGAAAGATTCAGCAATTGGGAATTAACCCCTACGATTTTACTCCGGCAGAATTTATTAAACAGCATGCTGATCCATTGTTGCACAAAATCTTTCCTTATCTCAACTCTCCTGATTATTATAGCGTCTATCCACAAATTTGCCAGTCGATTTTTAAAATTGCCTCGGCAATTGGAGGTGATAGTCTGTACCGGACTGTTGTTATTTTAAAATCTGCAATCTTTCTTTCTGAACTGGGCACGATCCTTCTTTTGAAAAGACTTCTTTCAGCAAGAATCAATGCTAAATCACTCCAACTGATCTATATTCTGAACCCGTTGGTAATTATTGAACTCAGCGGGAATATACATTTTGAAGCCTTTATGATATTCTTTATGCTGCTTGCCGTCTGGCTTATTAATAATCAGAAGTATATTAGTTCAGCCGGAGCATTATCACTCGCCATACAGGCGAAATTATTGCCTCTGATCTTTATTCCTTTACTCTTCAGACAAATTGGCCTGAAAAAGACCCTTAAATATGCAACTGTTTGCCTGATTATCACATCAGTCCTGAGTCTTGTATTACTTAATTCAACAGAGCGATTTGCTCATTTTGCAGAAAGCCTGAGGCTTTATTACGGTAAATTCGAATTTAATGGAAGCATTTATAGTTTGTTCAGATCCATTGGTCAATGGTTTCTGGCTTATAATCCCATAGCTGTATTGAGTAAGATCATGATCGCTATGGCTCTGTCAGGAATGATCTGGGCTTACTCCAGAAAGTTTGAACTTTTGAATGGGATGTTTTGGCTGCTGATTATTTATCTGGCATTCTCCGCGGTTGTCCATCCCTGGTACTTAACTCCCCTGGTCGCACTTTCTGCCTTTATCAGATTTCGTTTTGCTTTGATATGGTCAGCTATGATACCTTTAAGCTATTATACTTATAGTGTGATCCCTTACAGGGAAGATTTTTGGTTTACCGGGATAGAATATCTTATGGTTATTGGTTTCCTTATTTGGGAGCTTAATAAGCCGGAATCATCACAAACCTTAACCTGAAATACTTTAGAATTATTCGTCGTAGAAATCCTGCAGTGAACCAAAATAATTCAGGTTCCATCCATCGATCATATCATCGATATCTGAGTCAGGGATATTTATATGTCTGAGTTCAACAGAAGTGCCATTTTTGTCGGGATGGAGAATAAAGGTCACAATTGATTCCTCTGGCTGATCACCAAAATACCATTGCTGAACAATTTTTTTATTCTCTACAAACTCAATATTTTTCCCGCAAATACTATCATCCCACAGCGAAAACTCGGAACCTGGCTCGGTACTCATGATCGCTTCAGCTCCGGTCCATAAAGAGATTGTCAGCGGGTTGGTCAGTGCGAGGTAAACCTCCTCCGGACTTGCCTGTATCAGGTAATATTTCTTAAAATCTTTCATAATGTGAATTGCAAATCTAATACAAATGCCCTGATAATCTAAGCCGGGTTAATGAATTTATACAAGGTACCGCAAGCTGCATAAATATGCGAAAATCACTTTTTTATTTTTTTTAGCAACATTTTGTAATAGCTGGCGTCATATAGTCTAGTTAGGCAATAGGAAATAAGCAATCTATGGTAAATCAGGATCAAAATACTAGTAATCAGCCAATTAAAACAGAACGCAGACCTATAACTTTAAAACTGAGTTATTTGCCGGCTCATGTCCCTCATATAGCTGATGCCCTGGATTTTGTAATTAAAAAACTGCAATTCCTTCCAACTGAAAAGTTCCTTTTAAGCGAGGACCCAAAAAATGAGCCTATTCAATTGAGAGATATTAATGGCAATTCATTAACCCTGATTATGCAGGAAATAGAAAATAAGCCCGAATTCAATTATATCATTTTTCATACTGATGATTGCCTCAGGGATTACCACAAATACACTCTTGCAGGGGTTGAGTTCATCAGCAGGCCTGAATATACTGATGCCGGTCTGAGGGTAGATTTTCTGGGACATAAAGAAAACCGTTATACTTTACTTGAAGAAAGAATATATACCGATATCTAGTTTTAAATAAAATGAAATACTTACGTGTACTTAAGAATAATAATCAGATATCAAGCGAAACTGTAAAGCAAGCTTATTATCCGGAGCACATAAGCAACTTTTCGATGCAAATGGTATTTAGTGGTAATTCAACTTATGACATCGGGAAAAGACATTTAAATCTATATCCGGACAGCTTTCTTGCTCTGAATCAGGGCACACAATATTCCAGTAAGGTGGATTCCAATATACCGGTGAATATGCTTTCAATCTCCTTTGCTCCTGAATTTCTGAGTGATTTTTACAGAACCCAGCATAAAAACATTAGCGCACTGCTGGATGACCCTTTCAATTCATCTGAGCATTCTGAGGGCTTCTTTTTAGAAACTATCTATCCCTTTTCAGGTGATATGAAGTACAACATACTGAACCTTAAAAACCAACTTGAACAAGAGTCACCCGATGATTTGCTTGTCAATGAATACCTCCACCATAGCCTGATCAACTACTTTAAAATCTATCATAAAGAGGTTTCCAATAAATCAGAGAACCTTAGCTTTCTGAATAAAAGCACTAAGATTGAGATACTCAAACGCCTTACTTTTGCTAAAGAGTACATCTCCAGCAACTACAATAAAAACATAGATCTGGAAGATATAGCCCAGACTGCCTGTCTGTCGGTAAATCATTTATTACGTACATTCAAACAGGCCTATGGAATATCCCCTCATCAATACCTGATAAAAGTAAGAATAGACAGATCAAAATATCTGCTCACCAATACGAGATATACGCTGAACGAAATCGTGGAGATAGTTGGATTTGAATGTCCAAGTTCATTTATAAGACTTTTCAAAACGATGAACAGCATCACTCCCGGGAAATATCGCCTGAATCTTCAGGCAAACTAATTTAGCTTTTCCCTGCTGTAAGGGAATTCAATCTTTCTGAATTTGCCATTTACAGTGCCTTCAATCCAGGCCAGAACATTGCCTGCTGATTGGAATTGATAGGAAATTCGCTGAGGAAAGTCATGATTCTTATTTTCGAAAACAAAAATTCTATCCTTTGCCGAAATTAACTTAAACCTAACTGTAGAATCATTACCTGGTCCGTTTCCACTTGGTTCATAATAAATACTACCAGCAGATTCGTATAACTTTATCGTTTCAAGTAAAGTACTGTCACCTGTATTACTTATCGAAAAACTGATTCCATCCATCCCTGAATCTTTGCTCATTTTCCAGGATTCGACAATACGACCTTTTGCCGTATTCATGGTCCAGCTTCCTTTCAAAAAATCAAAATCACTGACCGATGTTCTTTGCTGGGCAATAGCCTCAAAACATAGAACAAATAAAAAACTAAACAGCAACAGTTTTTGTTTCATAAATACTCAGTAAATAAGCTCTTTCTCTTATAAATAATCTTAAATAAAGATCAGCATTCTGATGAAATAAAACCGGTATCCATCAAAAGATTTAAGCAAAAAAAATCATTCACTTTTCAAAAATATCTTTAATTAAAAGACTGTCATTTTTCTTCTGTTCTGCCCTCATTTTTCTCTTTAACAAAATTTAACAGACCATAAGTTGAATGATTTGAAAAATTTGAATTTTCTTGACCCAAAACAGAAATTTTAAAATAATACAATTAAATATAATTAATTAATTATCAGCAGTTTACAAAAAACAAAAAATAATATTTCATACACATTGTCACAAAATATCAGAACCTGAAAGTATTTACTCCAAAAGGAATTAATGGTGTTTTTTGCCTATGTGACAGGCTGGTTTTATACGGAAATTTAGATCAGAAAATTATACTAAAAAAACACAAAAATGAACCTTAAATCAATTATGTTTTGCACTGTACTATGTGCAGTTCTAACAAGCACCGCCTTCGCAAAAAATCGTCCTGCACCTAATGTTAAAAATGTGATCAATGAATTTGCGGAAAGCCACGTAAACACCGATGCTGCTAAACTAGGAAAGATCCTTAGTTCAGATGCAGTTTTGAAATTTTCAAAAGGTGATGAAGTACTTTCCCAGAGTCAGATTTCAATCATGAAGATCATGAAACAGAATGAAGGAATTAAGCAAAATTGTACGACCACAATTGATGTAATTGCCAGCGGTTCTGCTTTGGCAATGGCAAAAGTGAATTTCGTTTATGAAGATTTCGTAATTGAGAACTTCCTGACACTTGAACTTGACAAGAGTGGCAACTGGAAGATTACCCGCATAAACAAGTTTTTCACAGAAACAACACCTAAAAACGTTCTTTCAAATCGTTAAGCCGAATATCTACCGAAGATCAATACTGTCAATTTACGGTGTTGGATCTTCGGTAAATAAAAATTGTAACCGGATGTTCTCTGTCATTTTTTTCAAAAAAAATCAGTGTTAGATGCAACATTTTCAAAAATCCTTCGTCTAATTTTTAACGTAATTTATTATGCGTTCAAGTTCCAAGATTTAAGCGTAAAATAAATAAGAGCTATAATGATGAATAATGAAAGTTCCGCCAAATCTGAACGTTATAGTAGCAGGTACACAAGAGGGTTCCTGAGAATGCTCACGAATGAGGGGCAGGCTCTGACTGATAAGTTTGTTGAACAGTTTTACACCTCAAAGAACTATCAGGAAAGACTTGAAGCTATAAAATATCTTATCAGTGTTAACGGTAAGTATAGTTTTCCGGAGAAAATTTTGGCTGATGCCCTGAAAGATTTTTGCTCTCAGGTAAAAGTTTATGTTCTGCAACATTTTAATTTTTCAGGGGTAATTGATCCTCAGATAAAGGATTGTCTGAAGGATATAGCACAGAATGATGAGAAATTACAATTGAGGACTCTTGCTCTTGAAAGGCTGTCTGAGCTGGATGATAAAGATAATTATGATCTGTTTTTTTCAACCTCTTTATTAAAGGGATCAAAGGAATCATCTGCAGGCTTAAGAGGACTATACAAGCTGGATAAGGAAAAAGCTTATCAAATGGCAAAATTCAGAACTGAGTCATCGAGCGGAAATCTGGATATTGCCATAGCTGAAATATTTCAGAATGAGGGCGATATAAATGACCTTGCTTTTATTAAACAACGCCTGAAAGCACGGAATAAATTCAACAAAATTGAGCTGATCAGGATTTATCTTAAGTTTCTGGGACGCCTGGAGATAGATACAATAATAAGGAGTAACATTGTTTTTATAAGCGAGGATATTCTCTCTACATCAAACCGGGAATTAGTACAGCTTCTGATAATGGAATTACATCATTTTATCTCCAGTTATCACAATTATTTAAACAAGAATGATGACCTGTTAAAATATTTGAACAGAACTATAGATATTCTGCTTGAAAAAAAATATCTGAAAAATGGTCAAAATGATCCATTCGGGCCAATTTAATAAAAAGAAGGTTCTATAATAAAAAAGCCCTCCCAAAAACTGGGAGGGCTTTTCTATTATCTAAAACAGTGAGAAAAATTATTTAGCACTATTTTTTTTCTCAGTAACTTCATTTCTGATCTCTTGAGCAAGATTTTTCAAATCCTGCATTCCTTTACGAACTCTTGTTCCGGCTGCACTGTTACCTGAATTGTAGAATTTGTTTGCATCAACTTCAACTGAAGCGAGCAAATTTTTCATTTTTGTAAATTTGTCCATCGTTATATTTTTTAGGTTAAACAAATCTAATTTAATTACAGAAAATGACAAGTCATTTTTGTAATTTTTTTCAAGCCTGCCATTATTTTAACAGAATTACTGAAACTGACTATAGAAGCTGATCTTAAAATGTTCATTTAGTTATCGTACTACTTTACTAAATTTCAATTTAGTAAAGAAAATTACCGTGGTAGAAAAATTTTATTATTTCAATCGGACAGCTAACTGCCAGGTGATTTAAATCATTTTTTTTAATGCCCGTAATCAATTAGTAATCAGTGCAAGAACCCTTAATTTTAGTTAAAATTTAACCTATTCAAACATTAAGGAGGGACAAATCATGACACTGACAAAAAGAAAAAACTTATTTACTGATTTCTTTGACAATGAACATTTTTTTGACATTTTCCCAAATGAATTAGTAAGTCGAACCCCATCTGTTAACATTATTGAGAATGGTAAAGAATTCAAAATTGAGTTAAGTGCACCAGGGCTTAAAAAAGAGGATTTTAAGATTGAAATTGATAACAGCACCTTAACAATCAGTGCTGAGAAGGAAGTGGATCAGAAAGAGGAAAAAGAAAACTATACAAAAAGAGAGTTTAGCTATTCATCATTTAGCCGCTCATTTTTATTGCCAGATACTGTTAATAAAGATCAGGTAAAGGCAAATTATGAAGACGGCCTTTTAAAAATACAAATCGGGAAAAAAGAAGAAGCTAAACAAATCGGGAAAAAGCAGATCAAAGTATCCTAAATTTAAGAGAGCCGGAATTTTTTCAATCCGGCTCTCTGGTTAAAGATCCAAGCAGTCCATATTTCCCTGAAATCCTATTTTACCAGATACAATATGCAATTATTTGATTATGTAATCCCTTTCAATAAGATTAGCATTGGGGACCTGCCAAAGGTTGGTGGGAAAAATGCTTCGCTGGGTGAAATGTTCAATCAACTTTCATCTAAAGGCATAAACATCCCTGATGGATTTGCTTTAAGTGCAGATGCTTACAGACTTTTCCGAAAAGAAAATAAAATTGAACAGCCACTGAATGACTTATTGGAATCATTAGACAGAAAAAATCTATCTAATCTCAGTTCAATCGGAGAAAAAGCACGGGAACTAATCAGTAAGTCGGTGCTCCCCGAAGAAATAAAGAAAGAGTGCAAAGAAGCCTATTTTAACCTTTGTGAACAATGTGGAATTAAGGCACTGGATGTTGCAGTAAGAAGCAGTGCCACTGCAGAAGACCTCCCAACAGCGAGTTTTGCAGGAAGAATGGAATCATTCCTCAATATTAGCGGAGTAGAACAATTACTTGATGCCATCCATCGCTGTTATATCTCATTATTTACAGACCGGGCTATAAAATACCGCCATGACATGGGCTTTATGGACATGGATATTGCCATTTCTGCAGGAGTTCAGCAAATGGTAAGAAGTGATAAGGCTTCATCGGGAGTTGCATTTACAATCGATCCGGATTCAGGTTTTAAAAACACGATAGTCATCAACAGTATATGGGGCCTGGGCGAAAATATTGTCCAGGGAAGGGTTACACCAGATGAGTGGACTGTTTTTAAACCCACCTTAAAAGATGGAAAATACGATCCTATTCTGAGGAATCATTGCGGGAAGAAAGAGTTTACAATGGTCTATGCTGATAAAGCAGATAAACTTTCTGCTGAAAAGACGATCATAAATTATGACACATCCGAAGAAAAGAAAAACGAACTTTCACTAAACAAAGCGGAAGTCATTACTCTAGCCCGTTGGTGTCTCCAGATTGAAGAACATTATGGAAAGGCAATGGATATAGAATGGGCTAAGGACGGACTTAACCAGCAGCTTTATATTGTTCAGGCCAGACCAGAAACTGTTCATGCTAAAGGGAAAAAACAGGTTCATGAAATATTCAAACTAAGCGAAAAAAGCAAATTGCTGGCAAGCGGAATTGCTCTTGGAGATAAAATCACTTCAGGAAAGGCAAGAATTTTGAGGAGCCCGCTTGAAGGCGATCAGTTACTGCAAGGTGAAATACTCGTAACAGACATCACCAACCCAGATTGGGACCCGATCTTAAAGAAAGCAGCAGCCATTGTTACCAATAAGGGTGGCCGAACAAGCCATGCGGCTATTGTAGCCCGCGAGCTTGGTACTGTAGCCGTGGTTGGTACAGGCAATGCCACAGAAGCCATCAGAACAGGTGATAAGATCACTGTTTCCTGCGCTGATGGGAAGGATGGACATATATATGAGGGATTGTTAAAATGGACTGTGGATGAGCAGGATTTCAGCGGACTTAAATTACCGGAAACTTCGGCTATGTTTATCCTGGCAGATCCGGACAGAGCATTTGAATTAAGTTCTTACCCAAATAAAGGTGTTGGATTATTGAGACTTGAATTTGCAATTTCAAACAGTATCCGGGTTCATCCGCTCGCATTATGTGAGCCTGAAAAGATTAAGGACAAGGCTTTACAAAAAGAGATCCGCGATCTGACAAAAAATTATAAAGACGGCAAGGACTACTTTGTTGACCGCCTTGCTGAATCCGTTGCATTGGTGGCAGCAGCATTTTACCCTAATGATGTCATTGTAAGGCTCAGCGATTTTAAGAGTAATGAATATGCCAATCTTTTAGGTGGCAAATACTTTGAACCTCATGAAGAAAACCCAATGATCGGACTCCGCGGAGCATCCCGTTATTACAGCGATTTTTATCGCAAGGGTTTTGCACTGGAATGCAGGGCAATGAAGAAAGTAAGGGAAGAAATGGGGTTGAAAAATGTAAAATTGATGATTCCATTCTGCCGGACGATAGAAGAAGGGAAAAAAGTGCTGGAGGAAATGAAAATCAATGGTTTGGTACAGGGTGAGAACGGTCTGGAAGTTTATGTCATGATTGAGATTCCAAGTAATGTATTACTCGCTGATGAATTTGCAAAACTCTTCGATGGCTTTTCGATTGGCTCAAATGACCTGACTCAGCTTACCCTGGGCATCGACCGTGATTCCAGTCTGGTAAGTTATCTGTTCAATGAGGAGAATCCTGCTGTTAAAGGCCTGATCCGGGAGGCAATCAGAGCTGCAAAAAGAAATCATATCAAGGTAGGTCTTTGCGGACAGGCTCCTAGTGATATTCCGGCATTTGCAGAGTTTCTGGTTCAGGAAGAAATCGACAGTATTTCATATAATCCCGATGCACTGATAAAGGGTATTCAAAATATGAACGGAGCCGAGAATAAGAAAAAATAATATGGCTTGATTTTAGACCAACAAAGATTTATAATTAATCTTTTATTGAACCGTAATATTCCGGTTTAAAAACCTGCTAAATTTGGTTTAATGAACTGGCATAATTCAAGCATTTCTGACGTTTATCAATTACTGGATAGTTCAGCTTCAGGCCTGGATCAGAGCAAAGCAGAATTACTTCTTTCAAAAGCCGGCAAAAATGTAATACAGGAAGGCAAAAAGAAAACAGTCTGGAGTATTATACTTCATCAGATCAGTGATTTTATGATCATTATTCTGATCATAGCTGCAGTAATTTCGGGTATTGCCGGTGACCTCACTGATTCCATAATTATTCTTACCATAATTATTCTCAATGCTTTAGCGGGATTCATTCAGGAGTACCGTGCTGAAAAGGCAATGGAGGCATTAAAGAAAATGTCAAGTAGCCAGGCACTTGTTCTGCGAAACCATAGTCCTGTAAAGTTAAATGCTGAAGAACTTGTTCCGGGAGATATTATCCTCCTGGAAGCTGGTGATATCATTCCTGCAGATATCCGGTTTATTAAAATTCATTCGCTAAAAGTAGATGAATCAACTTTAACAGGTGAATCTGAGAATGTTGAGAAAAAGGTGAATAAGCTGGAGTCTGAAAATTTAGTCTTAGCCGACAGGACCAATATGGGCTTCAAAGGTACATTCATCAGCACCGGGAAGGCGGTAGCCATTGTTGTTGAAACCGGAATGCAAACTGAACTCGGACATATTGCATCCATGATCCAGATTGCCGAGAATAGTACTCCGCTTCAGAAGCGGCTCTCTGCATTCGGCAAACGTCTCTCCCTTATTATTCTGCTGATCTGTGCAATAATATTTATTTCAGGATGGTTAAGAGGAGAGGGTCTGACAGAAATGCTTCTAATATCTATTTCGCTTGCTGTGGCAGCGATTCCTGAAGCCCTGCCAGCACTGGTTACTATTTCACTCGCCCTGGGGGCTAAGAAGCTTGTTAAACAGCATGTGCTGATCCGCAAACTTCCTGCTGTTGAAACCCTGGGCTCGGTAAGTTATATCTGCACAGATAAGACCGGCACACTGACCATCAATAAGATGACAGTCAGGAGGACTTATGAAGCTGAGCATCAGGTAAAGGCAATCTTTTCTACTGAAAGGAACAATCTCCTTTCTGCCATGGCACTGAATAATGATATCCTGAAAAGTGATAAAGGAGAATGGCTTGGTGATTCTACCGAACTTGCATTGGTTCAATATGCCTCCTCAAAGGGGTATGATAAGCCAGAATTAGAAAAAGAATTTCCCAGAATAGCTGAGATTCCCTTTGATTCTCAGCGAAGATGTATGAGTACATTTCATCAGGCAGGAGATGAAATAATCATGATTACCAAGGGTGGTATGGATGTCTTACTCGGAAAATTGACTCATCAAAACGGGAACGAGCATACCAAATTTGAAGAAGAACAAAATGCCATGTCTGCCAGCGGGCATCGTGTGCTGGGCTATGCCTACAAGCTTTTGCCTAAAATGCCGGATAAAATAAATCCAAAAGAGCTGGAATCATCTTTAACAATGATTGGATTTGCAGGAATGATCGATCCGCCACGTGAAGAAGCCAAACAGGCCATATCTCAATGTAAGGATGCAGGAATCAAGCCCGTAATGATCACCGGTGATCATAAGCTGACTGCTACGGCAATTGCCACTGACCTTGGAATTATCAGTTCTGATGATGATCTGGTTATGACCGGGGCTGAATTAGCTGATCTTAGTGAATCAGACTTCAATTCGGTAGTTGAAAAGGTTTGTGTTTATGCCCGGGTTAACCCTGAACAGAAATTAAGAATAATTCATGCATTACAGGGCAAAAATAATTTTGTTGCTATGACCGGCGATGGTGTTAATGATGCCCCGGCATTAAAAAATGCAGATATCGGTATTGCAATGGGAATTAATGGCACTGAAGTTTCGAAACAAGCAGCACACATGATTCTTCTTGATGATAATTTTGCGACAATAATTAAAGCCATCCGGCATGGCCGAAGAATCTATGACAATATTTTAAAGTTCATCAAATACATAATGACCGGAAACTCCGGCGAGATCTGGGCCATTTCACTTGCACCATTTCTGGGGCTTCCGATTCCGCTGCTTGCCATTCACATCCTATGGATAAACCTGATAACCGACGGACTTCCGGGCCTGGCACTGGCTTCAGAACCTGCTGAAACAAACGTAATGAAACGCCCGCCGCATGATCCTTCAAAAAATATCTTTGGGGGAAGCATGGCCTGGCATATTCTATGGGTTGGTTTATTGATGGGACTGGTTACCCTGGGGATACAGGCATGGGCTGTATATAATAACAACCCTTACGGACAGACTATGGCCTTTTCTGTTTTATGCTTCAGTCAGCTGGGACATGTGATGGCCATACGATCAAAAAGAGATTCCATATTTAAAATCGGAGTGTTTTCAAACAAGCCAATGCTGGCAGCATTGCTGGGAACTATTTCACTTCAATTCATGATCATTTATGTGCCATTTTTCAACCCAATCTTCAGAACACAGCCATTACCAATCCATGAATTGCTGATTACCATTGCTGCATCCGCTATTGTATTCTGGGCGGTAGAATTTGAAAAAATTATAAAAAAACGGATTAACAAAGGTCATAAAGCAACTTAAGGGTATTAGCCAGGGATGGAAAAGCGGGTTCAAAGCGCTGGCAGAAATAAAACCTTAAGAAAGAGCCAGTAAATATCATTTTCTTTGGGTATAAACCACAAGACCATCGCTCAGGGTGCCAAGCCATTTTCTGCCATATCTATCTTTGGCCATTGCAAGTATACCTGAATTGATCCCCGGCATACTTATGCTCATATTTTGTGAGGAACCGAAAACAGAAAGCCTGTTCCCTCCTACCCATAAAACGGAACCATCTATCAGTAAGGATTTTAATCCGTAAGCATCCTGTGGCCCCGGAACCTCCTGCCATGCATTCCCGTCAAAACGAACCAGAGTTTTAACGGCGGTGCCACTTAAAACGGCTAACAGATTATTATTCAGATCGAAAGAAAGTGAATATGGCCAGGCAGAAGGATATCCAATATCCGGCAAAATAAAATTAGTCCATTTGCCCTCTTTATACTGTTTGATTTTACCTGTAAAAGAAAATGGATTAAAGGTACCGGCCCATAGATTGCCATCACGATCACAGGCAAGTGAGATTACAAGATCAGTAAGATAAATTAAAGTCCATTGGCCATCTTTATCGATCCTGACAATGCCTTCATCTGTACCAATCCATACCCGTTCATTCCTTTGATCGTAAGTGATACAGGTAATTGAATTACTGGCTAAAACACTATTTTTTGTATCAAACAAGGACCATTTTTGACCATTATAGCATGCAAGGCCTGCATCAGTACCTACCCAAACTATTCCCTGATCAGTAACAGTAATTGCCCTGATGTAATTAGAGGGAAGCAGAGAATTTGCGGAATTAAAGGAATCCCAGGAATCAGCATTGATACGGATAAGTCCATTGGCTGTACCCAGCCACTTCACATCATTCTTATCAATGCAGATCGCATTAATCTGGTTATCTCTCAAATTTGAATTGCTCTTATTGTAAATCACCCATTCCGGAAATTCAGGTTTATTTACTTCATCATCAGGGATTATTGCTTTATCCTTTTTACAGGATGAAACAATAAGTGCAATTATTAAAATCAAATAAATTGAAGTTTTCATACAGAAAGTCTATTCCCTATTAGACGAGTATTTATGAGCTAATGCTACAATAGAGCAGGGAAATGGGAATGAAAATCAGGGAGTTTTGTTTGAGGAAAATCATCAGTGTCTGGTAATTTTCTTTCGACTCTGAGGTGCAATATCAATATTTAAGGATGGGGTACGCTGGAATAACAAATAGGAGGTTCCCACTTTCGTGGGAATGACAAATTGGGAGTGAGAAATTGGGAGATTCCAGCCTTCGCTGGAATCGGTCCTCCGTGGTCCTTAGAGTCTTCACTCATGCATTCTCCACGGAAATAATAATTACCCTTAAAAAAAAGGTCAGCTCCCTAGAACCGACCCCTTCCTGATCAGAAAATGATCAGGAAACACTTAACAACATATTAAAAATCAAACAACTACATCCATTTCGAAGCAAAGCGGTTAAACTCCTGCCTGAGTTCATTTATAATCTTCTCTTCAGTAAGATACTGATCGTACAATTCAACATTTTCTGCTGCACTCGACTGTGAGATAAAGCCTGATGATTCTTTTATCTGATTCTCTATCTTATTTAGATTTTCATGTATAAGATGTTTCAATTCATCGATATTATTACGCTGAATCAGGAACTGATTCTGAAAATGTTCTACCTTTTCAGCTATTTCATGACCGGTATTATCAGATGCAATCTCCTCAAGACGCTTTGTAAGTATAGTGATCTCTTGCTTATAAAAATCCAAACTTCTCAATGCATCGCTATGCAGGTTGTTGATGTGTTTTATATTGATCTCTTTCATAAAACAATTTTAACCAATACGACAGATCCTTAGAATGACCTTAGGCAGGTATTTTCATGATTTTACTCATATTATCTGTTTCTGCCCTGCCTTCGAAATGCAATTTAATGAGTATATTTATTAAGCCTCCCGCTATTTTTCAGGAGTTAAAACAAAGAAAATTATGTGTTTTTCACCAACAGCAAGTTTTGGCTCAGCAGCAGTTTTGTTAATTATCGGAGGTGTTTGCATTAAGAATTCAGAAACTGTGCCTAAAAAACTGCTTTCTTCTATCCCATTGATGTTGTCTTTACAGCAGGGTTTAGAAGGAATCGTCTGGATTTCATTGTTGAACTCTGAATACTCAGAATGGAGTAACCCTGCAACTTATGGCTTTCTGATCTTTGCGCAAATAGTCTGGCCTTTCTTTATTCCATTTTCAATCATGCTAATGGAGAAAGAACAGCAACGCAGGAAGATTCTACTTTTTTTAACGATCATAGGTTCAGTTCAGGCACTTATTTTTGGGTATGGAATGTTGGTGTACTCTGTTAGTTCAGAGATAGTACATTCTCATATCAGGTATGATCTCGATTTCCCGCCTGCAAATCGTTGGTTTGGAGGTGCACTCTATATAATCGCTACCGGTGTTTCCCCATTTATTTCAAGTATCAGGAAACTAAGACTTGTAGGTGTTATTGTACTTTGTTCCTATCTGTTCACCCATATCCTGTATGAGCAAAATATAATCTCAGTTTGGTGCTATTTCGCTGCACTAATCAGCTTTGTGATTCTTGCAGTAATTCTTCGGACCAAAAAAGAAAGAGTCGCAAAAGTGGAAATTGCCCGGGTTTAATTAAAGGTGTAAGCTTATAAAATAAAGCCGGAAAATGTGATCACATTTTCCGGCTTTATTATTTCTTTTTATTAGTAATCAGCTGCTATATTTTCTTCAAAGCAATTTCGATATCAGTTAAAAGGTCGTCGACTGATTCAATACCAACAGAATAGCGAATTAAGCTTTCTGGAATACCCAGCGAGGCACGTTGTTCTTCAGTTAGTTCTACATGGCTTGTAGTGCGCGGCGGACCAGCCAGGGTGCTCACCGAGCCCAGACTGGCAGCAAGATGCACCAGCTTAAGCGAAGGCAGGAATTTTTCTACCAGATCATAACCTCCATCAAGTGCAAAACTTAACATCCCACCAAAACCCCGCATCTGAGATTTAGCAATTTCATGACCTGTATGTGTCTCCAGTCCGGGATAAAATACCTGGCTAACTTTTGAGTGTCCATTTAGGTAATTTGCGATCTTCATTGCCGACTCATTTTGTCTGGAGATCCTCAATTCGAGTGTTTTCATCCCTCTGGCGATCATGTAGGCCGGGTCGGCCTGCAGACTCGCACCATTAATCTCCCTGAAATGAAAGACCTTCTGTACCAGTTCCCTGCTTCCTGCCAATACTCCGCCCATCGCATCAGAGTGGCCGCATAGGTATTTTGTAGCACTATGCAATACCAGATCTGCCCCCAGATCCAATGGATTCTGGTTAATTGGTGTTGCAAAAGTATTATCCACAACCACAACAGCACCGACCTTTTTTGCAGCCAGGGCAATACGCCTGATATCAATGATTTTTAAAGTAGGATTGGTTGGGGTTTCCAGGTAAACCAGATCACATCCTTTGGCTATCTCATATTCCAGTTCTTCGTGATTCCCTGTTTCACAAAGTTTAACTTCCACTTGATAAGCCGGAAAGAAGTCAAGAAACAGCTTGCTTGTACCTCCATAGGTATCCTTAACAGAAACTACCCTTTTGCCCGGCTTTAAAAACGTAAAAAGAGTATTGCTTATTGCAGCCATACCTGTTGCAAAGGCTGTAGCTGCCTCGGCACCTTCCAGCACTCTGATTTTCTCTTCCAGTGAGGCCACGGTAGGATTGGTATTGCGGCTATATATAAAACCATCTGATTTCCCGGTTGATACGTTGTACCATTCGTCCAGATCTTTGTACGCAAAAGCAACGCTATTTACTATTGGTGTTGTAACTGCCTCTTTGAAGCAAGGATTGTCTTCCCCGGCCCAAACTGCATCAGTAGCTTTACTGAATTTTCTATTTTCCATATTTTTATTCTGATATATCATCACACCCATTCGGTAAACTCCAAATATGGCATGATCTGTAAATTAGATCAATAAAATGATTTCGGCTGTAGATTACCTGGCGGGCTTGAGCAGAACATCATGAAAAGTGAGATCTGAATCCGGATCAATAATCTTTAGCTTTACCTGATCAACAGATCCGTCAGCATTTAACGCAAATGTAACGTATGAATCGGCCTTTAAGCTCTTATTTTTCAAAGTCGCAATAAAACTATTGTACTGGAAGTATTTAAGCGATGCATTGAGGTGTGGTAATTGTTTAAATTCCATCAGCAAACCATCTCCTGAAGAAATCAACATAACATCCCCATAAACCTCATCTTTGTAATTACCGGCAAGTTTTGCAATTGAAAGATCGTATTTGCCGGCCGGATCAGCCTTAATCAGATTTTTATTTTGAGATTCCGTCAGTCTTGCTGCAGATGAAACCTGTTCATCACTAAAAGCCTTCAGCCAGTCAAATTTTGGATTATTCTCATAATAGTCCAGTACATGATAAATAATAGACCAGTAGGCCGCGGTTGACTCCTGATTGGTTAATACGGTTATCCCAAGCTTTAGATCGGGAACCATAGCCACCTGTGAAACAAAACCGCCCAGCTTACCACCATGCCCAACAACCTTGTATTTCTGATAATTATAGGTCCTGAAGCCTAAAGCATACCCAAAGAAATCCATTTGCGCAGGTTTCAGACCTTCTGATACTTTGCTAACAGGTATTGGCCTGATCACTTTCCATAATTGCATGGTACTGGCAGGCTTAAATAACTCTCCATGGGATGGTGTTCTGCCTGAGTCAAGCTGGGTGATCATCCAGTTTGACATATCATTAGCATTGGAAAGAATCCCTCCTGCCGGATTACTTGCGTCCCCGATATTCTGCTCCATATAATCCTCAACCAGTCCGACTTTGCCTCCGATCCTGTCATGTGCAGCAGAAATATTTTGCCTGCTCCCAAATTCTGAATGCCTGGAAACACTCCCCGGCATACCCACCTTATCAAAAATCCGTTCTTTAACAAAATCCTCCCATTCTCTGCCGCTTAGCACCTTAATCACCTCTCCTGCTGCCAGATATAAGATATTATCGTATGCATAGGTACTTCTGAAATCATGAACAAGGGGCAGTTTCTGAAGTTTTCCCAAAATCTCTCTTCTCGAATAGGTTGAGGGGGGAAACAACATAAGATCCCCTGAGTAGGCTAAAAGTCCGCTGTGATGAACCAAAAGGTCTCTGACTGTAAGATTAGTACTGACATAGGAATCGGCCATTTTAAACCAGGGTAGATGATCAATTACCCTATCATCCCATTTTAACTTGCCTTCTTCAACCAGCATAGCCAATGCAGTAGCGGTGAAGGCTTTTGAATTTGATGCAATTGAAAAAAGTGTATTTGCATCTACCTTGTCATTCCCGCCGAGTTTTTTAATGCCATAACCTTTTGCAAGTAATATTTTACCATCCTTTACAATTGAGACACTAAGACCCGGGACTTCAAAGGTTTTTAATACCTTCTCAATATACTGGTCAAGACCAGGAGGCAAACTTTGCTGAGCCTTCGACTGTCCTGAGAAAGACAGAACTAAAAGGAGAATTAAAAATAAATTGGAAGTTTTATTGCTCACCATGTCCGGAATTATTTGCTTGTTAAAATGAGCTCGAATATTGGGATAATTTCTTGAATCTCCACAAATATTATACTTTTCAAACAATCAAACTAGTCACATAAAGACAAATGTAATTCGTTGTTGTCTAGCCAATTTAAATCCTATTCAGAACACTTCGATTTAGGCTTTTCAAATGGATATTTTAGTTAATTTCAATATAATCCCCCCGCTTTAACCTTGCCTCCCTCTATAGCCGGGAAGGCCAATTTCTTTTGTGGGCCAAAAGAAACAAAAGCCTTCTTCAATCCCTAGGTGCCTTGACCACAATCCTCCGCACATCAAAAAAACAGGGATCGCTGCTTTTGGGGGATAGTAATATTTGAAAGCATTCCGGTTATGACCCCAAAATCTGATGCTCGGAGGTGCTATTTGAAAGAATCTGCTACTTTTTTTTTGATTTTGCTGGCACTGGGGCTTGAATCGTCCTTCGGGTCAGCTAATGTGATATGAACGGTGGTTGGGATAGTGCTTGGGCCTACAACCGATCATAAATTACCGTCATTGCCTATTGCAGAGATCGGCATTCCGGGATTTGGCAGGAAAGGCGCACTTAATCCTTGCACTATCTTTCATAAATCACTTCAGCTAAGTAATCCGGAGAAGTGGTGCAGATCCTTTCACTGTTAATTAACATTGATACGGCTCGGATTACACCAATAGGATTAAGTGTGGATTTACAACAAATACCGGGAAGCCGCGGCTCTTTTGCTTACTTTTCCAGCTGAAGGGAAAAGTAAGTGCCCTTCCGCCGCAAAGGCGGACCAATTTCATAATTAAGCATAAATTTTATTTTTACCGGAAAGTAGTATATGAATTACGTGAATAAATCTGATTTATTAAGTTAAGAATTCCCCTGCTACTTAATAACCATAATAGTTTATATTAGTATAAACATATTCAACAATTCTCCACTATAATCATTCCCATGAAAAGAATTTCCTTAATCAGCCTGCTAATCCTCGGACTTAGCAACATCCATGCTCAAACAAAAAGCAACTGGTCGCCAGAGCAAACTATTAAACACAAGGGAATCAGTTCAGTAAGGGTATCTCCGGATGGGAAAAAAGTGGTTTACGCGGTAAGATGGCTAAAAACAGTCGAAGGCAAAAGCGAGTTTATCAGTCATCTGTTTATGTCGGACATCAATAAAACGAATACTATTCAGATTACACATGGTGAAAAGAACAATATTAATCCCAAATGGAGCCCTGATGGAAAACAGATCGCATTTGCCAGCAACCGGGATGGAAAGAATAACCTGTACCTTCTGAACTTAGGAGGAGGTGAAGCAGAACGCTTAACTGATCTTAAAACCGGAATAAACGATTTCAAGTGGAGTACTAAAGGAAATCATATTGCATTTACCAGTGCTGATGCTGAAACTGAAGAAGAGGCTGGAAACAAGAAATCAGGGAACGACTGGTATTTTATGAATGAAAAATTTAAGCAGGGACGACTCCATGTGCTTCAGCTAAATAAAAAAGATAAGGATGGAATGCCTCAGCTTACAGTACTCAGTAAAGAGAACAGACATATAAATTCATTTAGCTGGAGTCCGGATGACCAGTGGATTGCCTATGCCCATGCGGCCTCTGCAGGTGTTGAAGACAATACACTTTGCGATATATCGATGATCAATGTCAGTTCAGGAGAAGTTAAAGTTATTGCCAATACCCCGGTGGGTGAAAATCAACCCCTGTTCAGTCCTGATGGCAATTACATAGCCTATTACAACCTGGATGAAAAAGGGATCTGGGGAGGTACAACTTCAGTTAAAATTTATGCTCTTAAAGCTGGTAGTGTTCAAAAATTGGCGGATACACCGAATGGTCCGGCAGACCTAGTGGGCTGGAGCAGCGATGGGAAATCAGTTTTTACACTAGAGCCATTTCATACCAGTTCCAGAATATTTCGGCTAAGCAGTGATGGAAAGCAAGCGATTGAATGGAATACGGGGATGAAAGGCGTTTTGGGCGGACTTGAATTGAACAATACCGGCACTCATTTCGGCTTTACATTTCAGAATACATCAATACCACAGGATGGCTATATCAGCAGTTCTTCCGGCTATTCTCCGATAAAGATCAGTACTATTAACCCTGAGCTGGCAGGCTTAGCGGTTCCGAAAACTGAAGTGATCAGCTGGAAGAGTTTTGACGGGATGGAAATTGAGGGACTTTTAACCTATCCGCTCAACTATGAGACAGGTAAAAAATATCCTTTTATTCTCAATATTCATGGCGGTCCGGCGGGTGTATTCAATGAAAGCTTTGTTGGAGGCTCTGCAGTTTACCCGCTTGCCGGCATAGCAGAAAATGACATCTTCATTCTCAGACCAAATCCGCGGGGATCAAATGGATATGGATTAAAATTCAGGGAAGCCAATCACCGCGACTGGGGTGGTGGCGATTACAAAGATCTGATGGCCGGAGTCGACTATGCTATTTCGAAAGGATGGGCAGATCCCGATAAAATGGGTGTCATGGGCTGGAGTTATGGAGGCTTTATGAGCAGCTGGGTGGTCGGGCATACAAACCGCTTTAAAGTTGCAAGCATCGGGGCACCCGTAGTTGATCTGGTCACTCAGGACCTGACCGATGATATTCCAGGATTTCTTCCCTCTTATATGGAAAAACAACCCTATGAAGATTGGACAGTATATGACGAACATTCCCCATTACGATTTGTACAAAATGTGAAAACCCCGGTGCTGCTGCAGCACGGAGAAGCTGATATCAGGGTCCCTTTCAGTCAGGGATTAATGTATTACAATGCACTAAAACGCAGAGGAGTTCCGGTGCGCTTTCTTGTCCTCCCAAGACAACCCCATGGCCCTGTGGAGCCGGCAATGACACTTAAATCTGCCCAGACCACTTTAAGCTGGATGCTGCATTATCTAAAGGGTAAAGAATTAGAGTTTTAATCATCGGAAATTCGGAGGCGGGGAGCTTTATCAGATGGGTTTTGACCAAAGATACTTATTCAAATCTGAGCGTCTGGGCTTCAGGAATTGGCTGGATAGCGATATTGATTTATTGTGCGAAATCAATGCTGATAAAAAAGTAATGGAGTTCTTTCCGGGAATTGTTTCAAAAGATCAAACCATTGAATTTATTGAGAAGATGCAAAAGCAGTTTTCAGAACAAGGCTTTTGTTATTTTTCGGTGGATAAACTTGAAAACAATGAGTTCATTGGTTTTATTGGACTTTCGGAAAAGTCATTTGAAGCAGAATTCACCCCCTGTATTGACATTGGCTGGAGATTAAGCAGCAAAGAATGGAATAAAGGTTATGCTACTGAAGGAGCTAAAAGATGCTTAGAATACGCGAATGAAGTCCTGAAACTAGAAAAAATAGTTTCAATTGCCCCGAAAATCAATGGAAAATCTGAACAGGTGATGAAAAAGATCGGGATGGAAAAGGTTCTTGAATTTGTACATCCCCTGCTGATTAATGATGAAAGGCTGAGGGATTGTGTTTTGTATCAGATTACAATAAATGAAAATTAAACTGGATTTGAAGGTTGATTTTGGCATTTCCCTTAAAATTCAGATTAGTGAAAGCACTCAGGTCGTCGACCCCGAAGGTGGTCGTATGTTTATAGAAAAGCAATAAATGCCGTTTTTGGACCCTGAAGGGCAATGTCATTATTTAAGAGATTGCGTTGGTTTCATGGTTTTAAAATGTCTGTGAAATAATATTGAGGTTGCAGCTTTCGTTGGTTCCGTTTCTTTCAGGAAGACAATGCTAACCATACATTATGAGGTTCCAGCTTTCGCTGGAATGACAACATTATTGGGGGAGATGGGGAGATTCCAGCCTTCGCTGGAATCGGTTCGGGTTCCTTACTAATTTAACTAACCAATCGGCGGCAAGATCATGTTCCGCATTGCGATTCCAGCGAAGGCTGGAATCTCCTCCACCAACAAAACGCATGTCATCCGATAGCTATCGGATCCCGCGAAAGCGGGAACCTCCGCCAATATATCCTAAAAGGCCCCACTTTCGAAGGCTGGAATCTCCTCGCCCCCAACAACGCTTATCACTGCGATGGCGGGAACCTCCAACTATATTCCAAACAGTAATTTTAACCCTAAGATACTAACCGAAGTCTTAAATAATGACATTGCCAAAAAGGTTCGGATGTAAACATTTGCCCCCTTCGGGCTCAGCATAAAAAAATCCAGACGATCGAAATCATCTGGATTCAATTAGACTAATTATCTCATCCCCAAACTGGATGAGTTAAAGCTATACGCTATATCTTCACCTTAGTATCACCACCCTTTTTCAGATCAATATCATGTGGTTCATTCTTTTGCCATGAACCGCGTGTAAAGTCAGGTACATCTACTGAATTTGAACGGTTGTTTACTGACCATTCACTCAATGGCCAAACTGCACTCCAGGAAGCGGCATCATAAACATCCTGATCAAGAGGTAAACCATTTCTCAGGCAATCGATCAAACGCCAGTTCATTAAGAAGTCCATTCCTCCATGCCCACCAACCTTTTTAGCTAACTCGCCAACCTTTTTAACAATATTTGGAGTATATTTTTCTTCTAATGCTTTAAACTCAGCCGCATTAACCCATCCTTCATGACTGTTGGAGATACTAGGTACAGGGTACTTTAATGCTGTTCCTTTAGTACCGCTAAGCAAGTGGATTCTTGAGTATGGACGTGGTGAGGTCACATCATGCTGAATCATTATAGTCTTGCCTTTAGTGGTACGAATAGTAGTGGTATTCATATTGCCGTTAAAGTCCTTATTGGCAAACTCCTTATAAAGATCATTTTTCGCTGCCAGTTCTTTAGCGCGGGCACCCATCTGGAAATCATTGGTAGAAACAGAAACCAGGTAGTCCATTTTGTCGCCACGATTAATATTCAGAGCCTGACAAACAGGACCCAAACCATGAGTAGGGTAAAGACTACCCTTTCTGGTTGCATTTTCTCTCAAACGCCACATATCCTGGTAACCTTTATCACTAAAGTTAAGGTCGATAAGATTATGAATATAAGCACCTTCGGTATGCAAAAGCTCACCAAAATAGCCTTGTCTCGACATATTCAGGGTAAGCAATTCAAAAAAGTCATAACAGCAGTTCTCCAGCATCATGCAATGCTTGCGGGTACGCTCTGAAGTTTCAACCAATTGCCAGCATTCCTGCATTGAAACCGCTGCCGGAACTTCAATGGTCACATGTTTACCCTGATTCATTGCATATACAGCCATGGGAACATGCAGATGCCATGGAGTTGCGATATAAACCAGATCGATATCCTTACGGTCGCATAATTTCTTCCATTCATCCGGACCGCCTGAATAGAGGGTTGGATTATGACTGGTACCATCAATCACTTTCCTGGCCTTTTCAACACTTGCCGGACGTAAATCACATAAAGCTTTGATCTCTGTTCCTTCAATTTTAGAAATAGCATTCAGGTGACTTGGACCACGTTGTCCCAGCCCGATAAAACCCACGCGAACAATTGGAATTTTAGGAGCAGCATATCCACTCATATTGAAGGTTTGTACAGTGGAATGTCCATACATCGAATTCATTGGATTTGATTGCTCTGTTTCCGATGCAAAACCCTTCATTACACCAGCTCCGGCAAGACCAAGCCCTGCCAGACTGCTTATTTTCAAAAAATCTCTACGGTTATTCTTCATTTTCTAGATATTATTTTCAACTTATCCGCTCAGGCGGCACCTATAATTATAATCAGACCTGTAATCAGGCTTTAAATATTCAGTCCCTTAAAATAGGAATAATTTATAATGTCATTAACTTTTTAATACTAAATACCCGGGAACCACTTTTCAGCATTCTTACGATAGATCTTATCAATAACCTCCTTAGGTAATTTTAAGCCCTGAATCTTTTCTTTGAAATAAGGAACACTCATTTCTTCATCAGTTACAAAGTACTTCCAGTCGCTTAATCTGGTTTCCTGAATATCTTTTTTAAGTTCAGCAGGATCTGAATCAGGTCCAACCCAGTCATCCGTTGCATAAATAAGTCTGTCCTGGTATTTGATCATAAAATCCCTGACCTTCTGTCTTTCTTTAATCGACTGATACTCCAGATGACAGATCCTTTCGGCCATATCAACAGCCATATTAGGAAATTTATCAAGGCGTTTAGCCAGTTCATCTACACTCCATTCCAGACTTCCAAGGTGAACACCCACGAAACGGATATTAGGATGTTTTTCAAGCATTTTATCCCTTGCATTCACCTGATCCTCATAAGATGGATATTCAGGATGCAGGAACATATGGTATTCAGGATGTTTGCTGAAATAACTTTTATCCCCTGAAACGGTCATCTGATCTACAGGTAGCCAGGCATTCTTAGGTTCACCCAAATGCCCTACCAAAGTCTTATTGTTCTTTTCAATGAAATCAATCACAGGATCAAATCGCGGATCATCAAACATCACAAACTTTCCATCCTTGTCGCGTAGTTCCATACCAATATTCTTCCAGACCTTTACTCCTATCGCTCCATTGTCAAATGAACCTTTCAGATAATCCAGTGTTTGTGGCAGCCATTTATCTGTTCCCCAGTTAGCTACCGTAAAGGTAGTGGCCCATGCAACCTGCTCAGGATAAGCCTTAACCATCCTTACCGCTACATCCTGCTGATGCTCAACGGTAGGATAACTGGAAGGATTAACATTCAGTGCAAGAAGCCTGAAATTATCTTCTTTTGCCAGCTGAATAAAAGTGGTATCGTAAGCATTAATATGAGCATGGGTATCATACTTCTCTACTTTCCGAAAATCTTCCATAGAATAATAAGCTGTATCAGCGCTTTCTGCATCTGAAGCAGTTTTGTTTGATTGAGTACAATTCTGCATGAACAGAGCGAGCGCCAGCATACCTGCAAAGCGTGAATTTGAAAGTAATTTCATAATCAATTAAATATGGTCTAAATTTTAATAAATAATTTTTTCTTATACATCCAGTACAGGATCAGCCATTCGAAGAACAGAACCAATCCGCCACTTATTAATGTTGCATAAGCCGGACCGAGAATCTGATCAAAATTTTTGCCCAGGTGAATGAACAATGAATCATTGATCACATTCCGCATCCCGCCATCAGCAATGACATAGGCCGCAATTGAATTTACCCCAATCACCATCAGGAAGAAGGTTCCTTTTTTACGGTCTTTCATATCAATTAAACCATAGAACATTGCAAGGAAAAGGAAGCAGATACCTCCGCTAAAAATGGTCCAGGCCGGTGTCCAGATACGCTTAACGACCGGATTGATACCTGCAAAATGAATAATGGCACCAAGCAAAATCAAACCAATACCATATAAAGCAAAACTATTCAGCTTTTTACGGGCTGTAACTGAAGAGTTGAGAATATTACCTGCCAGCAGACCCAATACCATCGTACCAAGGGTAGGTATAAAACTCAAGGTTGAATAACCACCGCTATTGAATAAAAAAGGATTCTCACGTGGGAACAGATTCATAAACCATTGGTCGAAGGCCCATGCAAAATTGGTATTCTTATTCCAGTGAGCTGCAAAGCCACTTAAATTATGCTCCCAGTTCGCAGTGACGCCGGCTGCAGTATAATTAAAATCAGCTCCCGGAAGCGGATAAAGTGCAAAAGCGAGCCAATAGGCAACTAAAATAAATACCAGAATGCCTATCTGTATCCGCTGAGAATAAAGAGAGATCAATACCAGAAAGGTATAGCCCAAACCGATCTGGGTCAATGTGTCCTCAAATGTCCAGTTGGTCTGTTCAGAATGCATAGACCGGAGGAATATCCCCAGAAATATCAGAATGAATGATCGCTTGATCGTATGTACAAGTATATTTTCGAAACTGGCTCCCTTATTCTTCCTGCTTGCTATTGAATAAGGCAAGACCACCCCTACCAGAAAAGTGAAAGATGGCTGGATCATATCATGTAAACTCAGCCATGTCCATGGAACATGTGATTGATTGAAGCCAATGAATTGCCAGAATGTACTATCTGGCAATGCTTTTGCCACATCCTGAAGGGAAAGTACTTCGGCCATCATCAATAGCATCACAAAACCGCGGTAAACATCCACAGATGCTACACGGTTTTGAGGCAATGCAGGATTTATTGCCGCTCCTGTTGCCTTAATGTGTTCATCGGATTTTTCTGTTTCTTTCATTATACAATTGTTTTTTAGTCCCGAATATGCGGAATCCCGGCTGAGAGCCAGTCCTTAGCATTTTTATAATATATTTTATCAATTACATCTGAAGGTAATTTTAGTCCATTGAGCTCCCCGAATCCGGCTAAGCTGATCGCATCATCCGTGACAAAGAAAATCCAGTCGCGCAGCCAGGCATCGTGAACAGTTTTAGACAATCCTGCAGGATCAGGACCTGAATTAATCGCCTTATCGGTACCATAAACCAGCCTGTCCTGATATTTAATAAAAAAATTACGGGTTTTTTGCCTGTCGTTCAATGTATGCAATTGTAAATTAGTGATTCTCGACAAATCAACACGCATATTAGGAAAGCGGTCGAGTCGTTTAGCCAGTTCATCGAGACTCCATTCCAGACTTCCCAGATGTGCCCCCACAAATTTCAGATCCGGATACTTTGCAAGCAGATTATCCCTGGCCTGAATATGATCTTCATATGATGGATACTCCGGATGCAAATACATATGGTATTCGGGATGAGAACCATAATACGATTTACTGAAGGTCATTTTATCAAGGGGCAGCCAGCAATCTCTGGGTTCGCCATTATGCCCGATCAATGGAATACCATTTTGTACAAGAAATTTGAATATAGGTGCAAGCCGGGAATCATCGAGCATCACAAATTTTCCCTTATCATCACGGAGATCCATACCAATGTTTTTCCAGATCTTAACCGCTCTGGCTCCCTTTGACAGGGATTGTTTCAAGTCCCTGATCGTATTTTCAGCCCAGCCCTTATCATTAAAACCCTTTACCGAAAAGGTGGTTGCCACTTCCATTTGCTTTGGGAAATTAGCCAAATGCAGGAAAGCAAATTTCTGCTGCTCAGTCCAGGGCAATCCAAACGGCCGGTCATCAACGATATCGAGAAACTGAAAATTATCCTCCTGAGCTAGTTTAATAAATGTGCTCTCATCCGTATTAATATGGATGTGGGTATCGAACTTTTTAACTGATTTAAAATCTTCAATACTGTAATAACGCTCCTGTTTAAACTGAATAGGTTCTGTTGGACTCATGAAAGCATTTCCTGCCCAATCCGGGGCTATTAATGCAGTCAATACCAGCAGGACGGATTTAATATTCATCTATCGCTTATTCAATTAAGAGTTTGAGTTCTTTAAATTAAATAAAACATTCGGAATTCTATTTTTTTTCATTCCATTCTGGGAATCGGGACCCGATTGCTATCGGGTGGGAAATAGGGAATAGGAAATGGGGAAGACGTTTTCCCAAATAAAAAGTCCGGATCTGATAGTTTCGTATCAAATCCGGACTTTGTAATGCATTCAGGTTTATTACTGATTATTGTAATACTATTTTAATACAATGTGAAATTCCAAAATTGACCCTGAAGGGGCAACGCCATTATTTAAGGATCGGGAGGTTCCCGCTTTCGCGGGAATGACAGATCTGGTGGGTTATCGGGAGATTCCAGCCTTCGCTGGAATCAGTTCAGGTCAATACTAATTTATGAACTAGACCGAGGCAAAATTATGCCCTTCAGGTTCAGCATTTCGATTCCAGCGAAGGCTGGAATCTCCCTAAACCCCGGCAACATTTGTCATTCCCACGAAAGTGGGAACCTCCCAATCTAATTAGTTATTCGCACGAAGGCTGGAATTTCCTTACCTCCAAACAACCCTTGTCTATCGATAAAATCGGTTCCCGCTATCGCAGGAACCTCCCAATCATTAAATAATGACATTGCCATACGGGGCCGACTTTAATTCCAACCTCCCCCCAAAGCCTTATAAATATTCACTTTAGCATTCAATTGCTTCATTTTGATTTCGATCTGCTGCATTCTTGATTCCAGCGCTTCCCTTTGGGTCAACAATACTTCCATATAATCCGCCCTTGCAGAATAAAAGAGATTATTTGATATCGTAATCGATTGGGTGAGTATTTCAACTTCCTTCGATTTTGTTTCATAACTCTTAGCAAAGTTCCCGATCCTTGAAAGCTGGTTTACAACTTCGATATGCGCATTCAAAATTGACCGCTCATAATTATAAACTGCCTGTATCTGCTGCAGGTTTGCATTGAAATAGGTAGCCTTAATCGCATTCTTGTTAATTAATGGGGCAACCATATCCCCTGCTAAATTGTAAAGGATCGATTCAGGTTTGACAAGGTAAGCAGGATTGAATGCACGGAAACCAAGTCCGGCCGTAAGCCTGAATGAAGGATAGAAATTTGCTTTTGCAACCTGCACATCAATTTTTGCAGCAGCTAATTCCAGCTCAGCCTGGCGTATATCCGGGCGGTTTACCAGGAGTTGTGAAGGAATACCACTCTGGATCATATCCAGCGGACTGTTATTAAAGTCTGCTGAATTCCTTGCAATGGGCTGCGGAAAACGACCTGCTAAAAAGTTGATCCTGTTTTCAGTTTCAATGATCTTTTGCTGAATTTCATACTGCAAATTAACCGTATTGAGCAACTGCGCATCAAACCTGTTGACAGCC
Organism: Pedobacter sp.; assembly: GCA_036676565.1. Classification (GTDB taxonomy): domain Bacteria; phylum Bacteroidota; class Bacteroidia; order Sphingobacteriales; family Sphingobacteriaceae; genus Daejeonella. The sequence goes on along the minus strand of JAKFCP010000015.1, from coordinate 391,658 downwards.
AGCTGGGTTACTTTAGCCGCATCCTTCTGAAGCTTCACCACCTTGAGGGCATTGGTTTGCAGTTCGATGTTCTGCTGAATAATAGCCATCAAATTATCGAGTGCCAGCAGCTCATAATACGATTCAGCAATTTCTGCTATGATGTTTGTCACCATAAAGTTTTTCCCTTCGGTGGTAGACAAATATTTGAGCACTGCAGATTTTTTTGCATTCCGGAGTTTATTCCAAACATCCAGCTCCCAGGAGAAGTTTGCGCCTGCAAAGAAATCACCTATGTATTCATGCTCTTTATCGGGATCATGCTTCCAATCTTCCTCCGAAATTCCATCCCAGGTATATTTACCAGCTTTGTCAATGCCGGCACCAATACCCAGATTCACAAATGGCAGGTATTCACCTTTACGGGTCATGATTTCATTCTTGCTCATTTCAATTTCCTGCAGGGTTATGTTCAGCTCCTGATTGTTACGCAAGGCTGTATCAATAATTGCATGCAGATTAGGATCGCTGAAGTATGCTCTCCACTTGATGCTTGTGGAGTTCAATGTATCCTGCGAATTGTGAAAAGCCTTGGGAACGGATTTGCTTTCCTCTTTCCCGCTGATAACCGGCACTTTACAGGCACCAAGCCCTACGAAACAGAAAAGAAGGATTAGGTATTTAACTGTTATTATCTTTTTCATTTTTATTTATGATTCGTTTGATAATTTTTTTGATTCGGTTAGTCAGAGCACTTTCAGATCCGCTTTCCACAAATTGTTCACTCAGCGGATTCTCATCTTCATCTTTAATGAGATGTCTGCCTTCCTGCATTCTGCCAAAAATGTAGTAAAGACCCGGCACCACAATAACTCCGAAAACAGTACCGAACAACATTCCTCCCAAAGCTGATGCACCAATGGTATGATTACCCACTGCACCCGGACCTGTTGCAATTACCAGCGGAATTAAGCCCGCAATAAATGCAAATGAGGTCATTAAGATCGGGCGGAAACGGGCTCTTGCACCTTCAATGGCAGCTTCCATAACAGTTGCTCCCTTGTTGTGCTTCTGAACAGCGAACTCCACGATCAGTACGGCATTTTTACCCAGCAAACCGACCAGCATGATAAGCCCTACCTGCGCATACACATCATTCGCTAAACCCATCGCTTTTAACAAGAGGAAGGAACCAAAGATCCCCGGAGGAATAGAAAGTAAAACTGCAAGCGGTAGAAAAAAGCTTTCATATTGTGCTGCGAGGATCAGATACACAATGAAGAGCACTACAATGAAAATGTATAATGCTTCATTCCCTCTCCTTGCTTCATCGTATGAAAGTCCTTCCCAGGCGATGTCATAACCATGTGGCAGCGTTTCTTTTGCAACTTCTTTAATTGCTTCAATTGCATCACCTGAAGAGTAACCCTTCGCCGGCATACCATTGATCAATGATGAGATGTAAAGATTGTAACGTGCAATTTCATTCGGCCCCTGGGTCTTTTTTATTTTCATAAAAGCAGAGTAAGGAACCATTTCATCACGATTATTTTTGATGAACATATTCAGAATGTCGGATGGTTGTTTTCTGAACTCCGGACCCGCCTGGGTGTATACTTTGTAATAGTTATTAAAGCGAATAAAGCCCTGCTCATAAGTACTTCCAATCATGATGTTCAGGTTTTCCATCGCTGCACCCACTGAAACCCCTTTTTGCACAGCCAGGGCATTATCTACAAATATTTCATACTGCGGATACTTGGCCGAGTAAAAACTAAACAAGCCCTCCAGCTCCTTTCTCTTTCTCAGTGCTGCAACAAAATCTGCATTCACCCTGTCAAACTCCTGGTAATCCACATCACTGCCCTTATCCAGTAATCGCACAGAGAAACCATCCGAGGTACCATAGCCCGGAACTGCTGGGGGTTCAAAGTATTCGATATTTGCAGGAAGGTCTTTTGTCTTTTCTTCCAGCTCTTCTACAATTTCCTTTACCGAATGTTCCCGGTCGGACCAATCCTTTAGATTGATCAGACAGGTACCGGCATTTGAGCCCCTGCCTTCTGTAAGAATTTCATAACCTGCAAGTGAAGTAACCGAAGAAACACCTTCTACCTCTTTAGCTAAATGCTGAAGTTTCCTTGAGATTTCATTCGTCCGTTCAAGAGTAGTTCCCGGAGGGGTTTGAATAATCGCATAAACCTGCCCCTGATCCTCACTCGGGATAAAGCCTGCAGGCAGAATTTTGTTTATCCCTGCAATCCCAAATCCAAAAGCAATTAAAATTCCATAGGTAATAACTCTCCGGTTTACAATGAGAGTAAGAAATTTAGTGTATTTACCCGTAATACGCTCGAAGGATCTGTTAAACCAATCGAGAAACATATTTATTGGTGTTTTCCTTTTGGGTTTACCATGGGTGTTTTTCAAAAGAATGGCACAAAGCACTGGTGTAAGGGTAAGTGCCACAAATCCTGAAATAACAATAGCCCCTGCCATTGTTAATGAAAACTGACGGTAAAGCACCCCAACTGGTCCGGTCATAAAGGCAACCGGAACAAATACCGAAGTCATAACCAGGGTAATGGCAATGATGGCACCACTGATTTCCCCTACAACTTTCTTCACAGCAGGAAATGGAGCCAGGTGCTCCTCTTCCATCTTCACATGCACTGCTTCCACTACCACAATCGCATTATCCACGACAATACCAATAGCGAGTACCAATGCAAATAAGGTAATGAGGTTAATACTCAAGCCAAAGTATTGCATGAATATAAAGGCACCAATCAGTGAGACCGGAACTGCAAGAATCGGAATAAGGGTAGAACGCCAGTCGCCAAGGAAGATAAATACAACCAAAGCCACTAAAATAAACGCTTCAATTAAAGTATGTAATACTTTCTCAATAGAGGCATCCACAAACTTTGATACGTCATAGTTGATTTCATAATCTATACCCGGAGGGAAATCCTTTTTTAATTCCTCCAGTTTTATCTTGATTTCATCTATGACCGTACTGGCATTACTGCCGGGATTTTGCTTCAATACCAGAGAAGCAGAAGGACTACCATCTTTATTGGAATAAATATCGACGAATTCACTGCCTACTTCAACTACACCAATATCTTTCAGCTTTAAAATCTCACCATTCGCGTTTGCCCTGATTACGATGTCCTGATATTGTTCAGGCGTATTGTACCAGCCTTTGTAAGTGAAAACGTATTCCTGAGACTGTGCTGTTTTTCCGGAGCTTAGTCCAACCCTGCCCGGACGTGCCAATACACTTTGTTCATCAATAGCCTCCAATACTTCTTCGGCAGAAACTTTGTATGCCCTCATCCTTTCGGGATTTAACCATACCCGAATCGCAAATGAACGGCTACCAATTGCCTGTGCAAGACCCATCCCCTTTATCCTTTGAAGTTCAGGCAGGATATAAGTGTTTGCATAGTTGAATAAAAACTTTTCATCAATGCCCTTATCCTTGCTATACAAGTTTAAATACATCAACATACTGGGTTGCAAAGGAGAAATGATTACACCCTCTCTTTGAACCAATGGCGGAAGATTGGTCATCACCTGATCCACTCTTGACTTTACTCTTACTGCTGCCAGTGTAGGATCAGTGCCGGGTTCAAAAATGACCTGCAGACTTGCTTCACCTGCACTTGTTGCATCAGAAAGAATGTATTGCATCCCCTGCACACCATTGATCGCACGCTCAAGAATAGTAAGTGTTGATTTTACCAGAACGTCGGCATTAGAGCCGGGAAACTCAATGAAGATATTTACCCTTGGTGGCGCTATTTCCGGGAATTGTGCTACCGGCGAGGTTTTTATAGCCAGTAATCCCAGGAAGACTATTGCCACAGATAAGGCAATAGCAAGAACCGGTCTTTTTATAAATTTATCAAACATGTTTTTAAATTTTTTTGGTTCTTAATCTATTCAGCATGTAAATTATTGAGCTCGCTTAGTTCTTTCGCAAAAGACACAAACTCATAATCTATCTTCACGTTATTCTTCACTTTACCTAAACCTTCTGCAAGAATTTTATCATTTGCATTAAGTCCGGAAGCAACCACATAGAGGTGAGGCAATTCCTGCGCAATGATGATTTGTTTTGCCTTCAGCACCTTGTTATTGTCGACAACGTAGACATACTTTTTATCAAGCACATCGAAAGTTGCCCTTTGCGGAATGATGATTGCGTTTTTGAGATTGATCGGCATGAGTATATTTCCGGTTCCGCCATGACGAAGTATGCCCTTTGGATTTGGGAATGTTGCCCTGAAAGCAATGTTTCCTGTTTCATTGTTGAAATCGGCCTCAATGGTCTCTACTACACCCGGAACATCAAACTGTTCATTATTAGCCATTTTGAGGAGTACTTTTTGTGCACTTTCAGATTTTGCTTTTTTAACATAATCAAGATATTCAGCTTCCGGAACGTTGAAATAAACCCACATCCGGCTGTTATCAGAAAGGGTAGTAAGCAATTCGCCCTCTTCAATCAGACTTCCGATACGTTTTTGAAAGCGGTCCATGATGCCATCGAAAGGCGCACGTATTTCGGTGAAACCTAAATGAGCCTCGGCAAGGGACAGCTCAGCTTTTGCTTTGTCGAGTTTGGCTTTTGCAAGAGCCAGTTCATTTGGCGATACCACATTATTGTCGGCGAGGCTTTTAGTATTATTGTATTCGATCTCAGCAAAATTCATCTCTGCTTTTGCTTTCGCCACTTCGGCCTGGTAAATAAGGGGCATGATCTTGAACATCAGTTGCCCTTTCTTTAAAAATTGACCCTCATCAACATAGATTGTCTGCAGGAAGCCCCGTTCCTGGGATCTGATCTCAATATGATTAATGGATTGGATCTGACTTACATATTCCTTATAAATAAAAGTATCCCTTTGAACAGGACTGGTCACCAGAAACTTAGATTCCATTTCCTTTTTGTGCTCCTGAGTTGTGCAGCTTGTATAAATTAATAGTGTTAACAAACAATTGAGAATGAATATCCTCTTCATAATAATTTTGGTTTAAGTTAAATAACAGGAAGATCCAGCCAGCGGACCGGACGAATAGACAAGGCTTCTGCATGGGATTAACCACACAGAAGAAATTTGAGAAATTATTTAACTAAGAGAGAAAGGTGCGCCAGGCGTGGTAAAGTATAAAAAGAGGGACTTTAGCCTGTTTATGGTTTAAGTTTAAAACCCACAGGAATGAATCTGATCCGAATGACTTGCTGTAAGCCGGTTCAAATGAACAGGTCCAGTAAAGTTTAGTTTCATCTTCTTCCTTATCCTCATTCAGCCAGTCCTTATGAGCCGTTTCGAAAGGCAGATGGGATGGGGTATGAATCGTATTGGATGAAAAATCGGTCTGATGAACCGATGCGATATGCAGGAACCTGTTATCATTGGCCCTGGTTAGAGAAGTCTGTCCAAAAAGGCAAAAAAGCGCAAGAAAAGCAATTATGCCATACTTCAAATTTGTTCCCAGGGACAAATGAAAATGACTATAGACCTTTAAATTCTTGCTTTTTTTAAACATTCCTGTCGGTGAAAATACAAAAGAATTCTATCTCCAAAAATATTTATTGGATTTTAGGCTAATACATATATATATTTTACAAGAAGAGCCCTTATCATAAATTATTAACCGACCCATTAGCTAAACAGATAGTGTATAAAACCGTAAAGACACATGATTAAAGGATAGTAGAAAAACTCATAGTAAACGCATACTAAACACATAGGAAACCCTAAGTAAACACTAGTGCATCAGGGTTTACCAAGTGTTTACTTAGTGTATATTAAGTGTTTAATTTGAATTTGTCGGGGATTTTTCCTATATTCAGTAATGACATAAACTATAGCCTTATGGCAAGATTGATCAATGGCATCAACGGGCCCTTCATAGGAAAGGCAGGGTCCGTGATTGGTTATACCGTGAATGGTGTAGGGTACATGAAGGGACTTTATAAAAAAAGGACCAAAAAACCCAAGGAAGGAGAGATCCTTAACCGCAAAAAATTTGCTGCGGCCCATGCCTGGCTCCTGCCTATCAAGGATTTCGTAAAGGTAGGATTCAAGGGTTATAATGAACGATTTCAGGGTTTTGCAGCAGCCAAATCATGGCTCCTGAAGAATTGCATACAGGTAGTTGATGGGGAAATCCGGATTGATCCTGCTCTTGTAAAAATCAGTTCAGGAAATTTACCCCTTCCCGAAAATATACAATGCAGTGTTCAGGAACCTAACACCTTAAGAATTAGCTGGACCCCGAAAAGGGAACGGGGCTTTCGGTATGATCAGGCAATGGTATTGGCTTACCGACTGGAATACCGTCCGTATGGTCAAGTTTTAGCTAGTGACAGAACTTCCGGTGAAGTACTGGTGCCTGTTCACGCCTCGCCTAACTCCTATCATGTTTACCTGGCCTTTATCGCTGCCGACCGGAGCAGGCAATCTGATAGTGTGTATTTGGGGGAGTTTTTGGTTGGATAGTCCAGTCACTTCTTCCGAATGTCTTTCGCCTGATCAAAAGCTGCCAAACAACTATCAAGCGGCCGCCCCTGATTATTAATGCAGTCGCAGAAGTCCTCGCAGGCGCCCGGGTTTTTGCTATCAGCACATTGGCTTCTGCATTCTGCCATTGAGTTGCCGGGCCGGAGTTCAAATAAATAGAAATTTATAAAAATAACAAAGATCACAGCAACAAGGGAGCCACCAAAAAACCAAAATCTTAATTTTCTGCCTATCGGGTTCCTGACGGAAGGAATCTCCTCATTGGAGCCTTGGGAGAAAAAAATGTGTTTAAGCCGGTCAAAGTCCCAAAATAATAAAAACAGACTTGCCAATATCAGCAGGGTTACAATGCGTGTTCCCTCAAACCGTGTGGCATATGTAAGAACACCAATATTTAAGATAATTGGGAAATACATCAGCGCTCCCAGAAGGGATGTTCTCGGAATAAGGAGCAGGATCGCTGTTATGATCTGAGTGATTCCGATAAAGGTATAGTAATAGCTGGTTAGGTGCAGAGCATCAAAATAATGGCCCAATGGGTTGTTAGACGACAAACCCGTGAATCGTTCGCCCATAATTTTTACATATCCTGAGGGAATAAAACTGGCCGCTAATGCAATACGACAGAAAACCGCAAAACGGCGCATCCATTTATCAGCCCTTGCTTCATTATACAGCTCTTTGAATTTTATCATAACAGAATTAAAAGGCCTCTCCAAGACTATCTGGTCTAAATGAACTATTTTCAAGACCGGCAATACCCTATTTTAAAAGTACTTTGATTTACAAAGTTAAATAGTAAACTGGAATTTCAAAATATCCACTATTATTTGTGGATTTTATTTGCCCTCAAAAATGGAACATTAGCTTTGCCGGCCTTAATTGATTATTATTATAGTACGAAAAATCATCGCCTTTAAAAAACAAAAACAGATAGATGAAAAACATACTATACCCCTTTTTCAAAAATGCGCTTCTGATCTTATTTTTAAACAGTCTGGTCGGTTCTGCTTTAGCACAAACCGCAGCTATAATTGACGCAACTAAGTACAGTACTTTGCAGCAGGCTGTAGATGCTCTACCTGTGAGTGGTGGCATCGTCAATATTCCTCCGGGTAACTTTGAGATCACAAAGCCAATTCTGATCAGGACCGAGAATACCCGTCTTGTAGGTTCAGGAGGCTCAACGCATCTGATCAATAAAAATACTTCCGGCGAGCCTGCTATTATTGTCGGCTCGGGTAAGGGCGAATTGTTCAGACTTGAGTTAAGTGGTTTTCGCATAAGTGGTAACCCTAAGAGCGGTGATGGCATTTACTTGGAAAAGGTACAGGAGCTGATGATCACTGACATGACGATCGATCATAACGGGGGACATGGAATTAACATGAAAGATTGTACAGAAAACCCGAGGATTGCAAATTGTAACCTGAACTATAATTCCAAAGCAGGCATAAACATTGACGGCGGGCATGATATCGTTGTTAGCGGAAATCAGTTCGAAGAAAACCAGGATGCACTGCGGATTAAGGATGGCTTTAACCTGACCATGACAGGGAATAATATTGATGATCATCTGCGGCACGGCATTGTAGTAGAGAATACCTATGGCTCAATTATTTCGAGTAATATGATCGAGGAATGCCAGGGAACAGCCATTATCCTGACTGCACCTACTACTCCTGCCAATCGTTTTTGTTATGGCATTACCATTAGTGCCAATGTGATTGCACATCATTTAGGGGGTGGTATCGAGTTGAACAATGCCTGGGGATGTTCAGTCTCATCAAATACCTTTACCCTGGTCCATAATTTCTCTATTCTCGCCGGGCCTGGTACCGGAGGTATTACAATTACCGGCAATAACTTTAGCAATAGTCGTGGTAAACTAGGCGCCCGCAATGAGAAGAACCCCTTCACATTTGATGTAGGTTCTGGCGTAATCTTAAAGAGTGCTACTGATATCGCTATTTCGGGCAATTTCTTTGGGAAGCTTACAACTGAGGCCGTCAAAGCTGATGAAACAAGCAGCGGCATCCTTGTAACCGGCAATATGATGACCGAGCTGAACCAGGGTGCTCAGGAAGGTAAAAAAGCGATTGATCTGGGAGGTGCGAAGGAGGTTTTGGTGAAGGATAATTTGATTAGAAAATAAATTCAGGACACTTCGTTTTTATGACCTAAAAAGGTAGAGTATTGAATTCATTTAATGCGTCAGAAGAACCTTACCATTGGATAATCCGTAGTGGCGCTGCGCTAAACTATATGGACAGTATCATAGTTTTGAAATAAAAAATCCGGTTATGAAACTAAATCCTGAACAAATTAAAAGTTATAATGACGATGGTTACCTGGTTATCAAAAAGTTTTGCAGTCCGGCTGAGATTAAAAAGCTATACGATGTAGCTCTGAAGGATGATGCGATGTCAAAAAATGCACTCGATCTGAACGACCAGGCTGGTAAAAAAACCAGGCTTTCACTTTGGTTTAAGCCGGGCAATGATGTTTTTGGTTATCTCAGCAGGAGTGAACGAATGGTTAGCTCAGTTGCTCAGCTTCTTAAGGGGTATGCTCCTGTTTGCCATTTTCACTCCAAGCTGATGCAGAAAGAGCCCAAAATAGGAGGAGCATGGGAATGGCACCAAGATTACGGATACTGGTATAAGAACCAGTTTATGTTCCCCGATCAGTTAATTAGTGTGATGGTAGCCCTTACACCAGCTAACAAAGAAAATGGCTGTTTACAGGTAATAAAAGGCTCCCATAAACTCGGGCGTGTAAATCATGGTTTTGCTGGTGAACAGGTTGGGGCCGATATAGTAATGGTCGAAAATGCTCTGAAAACCATGGATCTGGTATACTGTGAGATAGAGGCAGGTGACGCACTTATCTTTCACAGTAACTTACTACACAGGTCGGAGGCAAATCTTTCCGATCATCCCCGGTGGTCAATTATTTCCTGCTACTCCTTGCAGTCTAACCTGGCCTACAATGAAACATCTACCTCATGGAAAACGCCCATAGAAGTAGTGCCGGATAGAGCTGTATTAGAGTGGGAAGCAGAAACCTTATCGAATGCAGATTTTTTAAAGAAAGAGAATGATCCAGCTCTAAAAGAAACAGGGTGGGAAAATGACCCTAAAGTATAATAACCCGACCGGCTTAAAGGCACTTCGCTAAACTCTAAGGACAGTAGGGAAGTAACCCTTCTTAAAAATTTCAAGATAATTCAGGTTGAATATTAGAATTAAGAACTAATCAATGTTGAAAACTAAATAAATTAGTAACACATTTTTTTATAAAGACTGATTATATTTGTATTAAATGAATAATTTACAAGCATATGTTGAATTGACAACCGCAATAGCTAATACTATTGTGATTGGAGGGTTCTTAATTGCCTGTAACTCTTTTTTAAAAAACCCTGTGAATGTTGAAAAATATTATTTTAAAAAAGGGATAATTATTCTTACCTCTGCCGCCCGCTAATTTTAATAGCAATACTTAGAATACTCCATTTAAACAATGATTTTGAATTTAGCTTTTTTGAATTAAATTCCATTTTAGGAAGAATCCTTCCGCGCTTAGCCTTAAACCCAGCGTGAAACGGATTATTCAATAAACAATTGTCTCATCCCCGTTTCAATATCTGACAAAATAACCAGGCCTGATACTTTCGTATCAGGCCTGGTACCTACTTGTAGCATCGGAGCAAGTATAAATTCACTAAACTAAATACAGCAGCTTAATTCAACATCCCGCACTCACCACCACAGCATACATTGCATTACCGGAAACATGTATCTTAAATACACTTCCGGGTTCAGTGGCCTTAGTGTTCCAGGGTGGTAAAAATTTAAACTCGGTTTTATCAACCTGCTCATCAACACCAGAATGAACACTTTTCCAGGTTCTACCCCTGTCAGATGTACGGAATATGCCATCCGGATGACCAAGTACTAAATATTTGCCAACTTGTTTGATCGATGAAAGGAACAGAGTAGGCCGAAGTCCTTCATCAATGGCCTGCCAGGTTTTTCCGCTATCCAATGAAACGTGTACCCTTCTGGACTGGGTTTTTGTATTACAGGATATCGCAGCAAATCCACCTTCAATACGTTCAATAGCTATACCCACGCCACCCTCGCTAATCACCCATTGCCAGTGCTCACCATTATCTGTCGAGCGCATGATCCCTTTCTGACCAGTCGCCATGAGAACTCCTTCCGACTCTACAATATTCATTACCCAGCCTTCATTTTGTACCTGTTTCCAGGTTTTGCCCTTGTCGGTAGATTTGTAAAGACCGTGGTCATAACCGAGGAATACCGTTCCATCAGAGGTTTCAAAAACAGTCCGCATTGAATGTTTGTTAAAATTTGTATGTATCGGCAACCAGGTTTCTGTATCAGACTTCTTTTGATAGATCTGTCCTTTATAATTGAAAGCCATGATACCCGAACGACTGAAAGCAATCGAAGCATTATGCGGATCAGGTACATTCTCTTTTTCCCAAACAGGGGTCATAAGATTACTCTTACTTCGATACATTTCATTTTTTACATTTAAATAAAGATCTGACTCTCCGGCAAAGAAATTCACAGGCTGTTCAGTTTCAGGGAGTCCTTCGCTAATGTCCTGCCAGGTTAGTCCGCCATCAATAGATTTGAGAACGCTGCTTGCAAGCCCCGGTTTATTTCCATTGGGTCTGAATACTGAATCTTTTTCAGATGGATCTATCTGAGACTTATCACCAGGCCTCAGGTCTTTAAATGATTTTAGCCCTGCGGTAGTTTTCTCCCCCGCGTCCTTTTCTTTTAGTACAAAAGAATTTAAAAGAAATAATACGATGAGGATTGCGGGAACATACACAATTGATTTTTTCATTTTCTTTGATTTTAATTAAACCCTATCCGGTTGATTAAACAAAACTACATTGATGTTTTTCTGTCCGGGCAATCTGAATTGTAAATAAAAATGTAAACTTTGTAAATAAAATCTTGACATAATGCATGTTAGCCAAAATCTGATTTCAGGGAAACACAAATACCTCTTCGCATTGATATTGTTGTTCATTATCTCTGTAATCGGTCTTGCTTTCAGTATGGCAGAAGGCAACGACTTTGATATTGCGAGAAGGGAAGTTTTGCTACGCAGGATCGGACATGAGCTACTCTTACAGTCGGGAGACAGTACATCCAGGGTGCTGCCTGTAAATAAGATCGCAGCGGATGAATACCAGATCAGGTTTGAGAATAATCTTACATTTCAACCCGACTCGCTTGTGAACACTACCCGGCATTTGCTGGCGAAAGATCCGCTTGCAGGTGATTATGTTGTTAACGTTCTAAACTGTGGCAACGCCAGTGTAGCCTATGGATTTGCTATTTCCGGAAATAAAAAGGACGATATAGTAGCATGTTCAGGAAGAGTGCAACCCGCAGCATGTTACATGATTAATATCAGGTTCAAACCGAAGGGTTTACTAATAGCAAAGAATGGATATCTTCTGGGCAGCCTGCCGTTTTTAGCATTTGTTGGTTTTATTTTTTTGAGATCTGCCAAGCCACGTAGAGCCTTAGCAAACCGTCAGCCTGATAATATCTTCAATTTGGGCCCGGTTTTATTCGATGCAAAAAACCGGAATCTTCTGATAAATGGAAAAACAATAGACCTTACCGGGACGGAAACCCGTTTACTGCTCATTTTCGCATTATCACCAAACGAAACCATAGAGCGAAGCCGTCTGCAAAAAGAGATCTGGGAAGATGAAGGTGTTATTGTTGGGCGCAGCCTGGATATGTTCATATCAAAACTCAGGAAAAAACTGGAGCTTGATCCGAATGTTAAAATTGTTGTTGTTCGGGGGAAAGGGTATAAGCTGGAGATTGGTTCTTAAATTAATTAAAGGAGTCAGAAGATTCCTTACCGTTGGATAATCCGTTTCATGCTTTGTTTAACACTACGAATAGCAAGGGAAATTCTGAACAAATTCATAGCTTAAATCCTGTAAAATTATTAAAATTTTATTTATGTTTGCATCCCGCAACGTAGATCGATTTATCATAAACGTTTATACAAAATGCCCAGCTGGCGGAACTGGTAGACGCGTCGGTCTCAAACACCGATAGGAAACTGTGCCGGTTCGATTCCGGCGCTGGGTACGAAGCCTGATACGAAAGTGTCAGGCTTTTTGTTTAGGTAGATACAGAAATAGAGTCTTTGCATGTTTAGTTTGGGTCTAGCCATCATAACAATAACACAGTAAATTTAGGATATCTACAGTTACCGAAAATTTGAACGGTATAGCTTTAACCATCATTAAAGGAGTCAGGAGACTCCTTATCATTCCAAAATCCGTAGGAGCCGCTACGCTAAACAACGGACGGTTGGGTTGTCCGTTCCTATGAAAAACAGCCCCGGGTAAAATAAACCTTGCCGGAGGAAGTGTCTTCCGGCTATTAATAATTTGAATCAGAACGCGATTTCTTGCCGGAAATACTCCGGAGGAAAGGACTGGACCAGCCTATAACACGCAGGTATTGATTTCCAAAATCAAATCATGATGGCTACAAAGCACTATCTGACCAGGTTTAACTGTATTTTTTAACCCTCCTTATATCGAACTAAGGTTTATTTAAAGGGTTCACACCCTGAATTTGTTCAGACTTTCCCTGATACGCATGAGGTATTTCTGCCTGTACCAGATATCCTTGATCCTCAGCAGGATACTTTCAGCATCCGCACCTGCTTTGGCATCAAACTCATCTGTAGAAGATTTCAGCTCATCAAACAAAGCCATTTCCATTGCATCAATCTGCCCGCTCAGCTCTGCAAGTTTCAGCTCATCATGATCGAATTCCATTTCCATCAGGGCCTCATTCACATCCATCATATCCATTAAGAAGTCCTGTGGCAAAACATATTTATCCCCATCAGCAAGCATATTATTCAAGGAGAGAACATATTCAATGCGCTTCAGGGGATCAGACAAAACCTGATAAGCCTTATTATTCAGCGTAGACATCTCCAGAATCTCAGCCTGCTTTTCATCACTTTCATTCACATAAAAGTCGGGATGATAGCGCTTACTCAGCTCATAGAATTTCTTTTTGACTAATGCGTTGTCAATTTGGAAACTAATTGGGAGATTGTATAGTTCGAAATAATTCAATAGGATTATAGGATTAGGATTATAGGATTAATGGATTATAGGATTAATGGATTATAGGATTGTATGCAGTGCTCAACTTCATAATATAAGTAGTCAAATGTCAATAAAATAGGATTTCAGGATTATAGGATTAATGGATTATAGGATTGGGTGCAGTGCTCAACTATCAATAATCAACTCTCCAAATTAAACTCTTCATTAACAATCACTATTTCCCTTCTGCGTCGGGATGACATCCGTGTTCATTTAAAAAAAATAGTCAATTTAATACGCAATTCAATTCTCCACTCTCAACTCTCCACCCGATAGCTATCGGGTCTCAATTAATAATGTGTTTTACAATATCGTTTCCAAAAACAAAGACCATCAAGGTAATTAATATCACGAAACCTACCATTTGAGCACGTTCCATGAATTTATCACCAAGTGGTTTACCTTTAACCATTTCAATCAAGAGGAAAATGGCATGACCACCGTCCAGTGCAGGGATAGGTAATAAGTTCATTAATGCCAATGCCATGGATAGTAATCCTACCAAACTCCAGAACTTCACCCAGTCGACAGTTCCCCCAAACATGGTCGCGATACCTATCGGTCCGGTGAAGGCTTTGTTCGCTTTCACTTGTCCGGAGGCCACCTTACCCAGTCCTTTGGCATTATCCATAAAAGAACCCCAGGCTTTAGCAGCTCCTACGGGCAATGCTGCCAGTAAACCATAGTTTACACTCTCCAGCGGAATATTGAAATATTGTGAAATATAAATACCAATCGTTCCATCTTCAGATACCTGAGTTGGAATTTCCATAGCCTGCTGATTACGGATTACCGAGATTGCGACTGTTTTATTTTTAGAGGACTGAACCTCCGATTTAAATTCATCATAAAAGGTTACCGGCTTGGCATTGACTGCTAAAATACTGTCGCCAACCTTCAGGCCCGCCTTTGCTGCATTCCCTCCGGGAGCGATCTGCACGACGCCCGACATCCTTACCCTTGGTTCAACAAACTGCCCGATTCCCAGATCTGAAACCATTTCAAGCACATCTCCCGGTACCTGAACAGGAATAGTTTTACCTTCTCTCTGTACAGTAAGTTCCGTATTACCTAACAATACTTTAGAACTGGTTAATTCTTCAAAGCGCTTAACAGGAGTACCATTCACTGCAGTAATGCGGTCGCCGGCCTGCAGGCCAATCTCCCTTCCTATAATTCCCGGCGCTATACCATCAGGGAGTTTATCATTCGGAATAAAAGTCTCGCCGTTCTTCAGCGTAAGCATCCAGAAAATAAAGATTCCCAGTACAATATTCACGGTAACTCCACCCAGCATGACAATAAGTCGTTGCCAGGCCGGTTTAGAGCGAAACTCCCAGGGCTGCGGCGGACCGGCAAGCTGATCGGTATCCATCGACTCATCGATCATTCCTGAAATCTTAACATAACCGCCTAATGGCAGCCATCCTATTCCGTATTCACAACCTTTATAGTTAAAACTGAACAATTTGAAGCCCCATGCATCAAAGAACAGATAAAATTTCTCTACCCTTATCCCAAATGCCCTTGCAGCAAAAAAGTGTCCTGCTTCGTGTAATATGATTAAAATTGATAATCCCAATAACAGTTGACCTGTCATTACTAATCCATCCATGCCTTTTCTCTTATTTTATATTTAAACTCTATGATTTACTATTTGTTACTAATTCCTGTGCTAAAATTCGTGTGATCCTGTCTGTTTCCAGATAATCATCAAGTGAGGGATCTGATATAAACCCAATTTCAGACATACATTGTTCGATGATATCACTCATCTTCAAAAATCCAATTCTATCTTTCAAAAATTCTGCCACAACTACTTCATTGGCTGCATTGATCACACATGGCATATTACCACCAGAATTTAAAGCCTCAAACGCAAGAGCCAGGTTCCTGAACGTCGTTTTGTCAGCCTGCTCGAAGCTTAAATTCGGGAAATCGGTGAAATTGAATCTCGGGAATGTATTTTCTATCCTTTCGGGATAGGCCAAAGCATATTGAATAGGCAGTTTCATATCGGGCAAACCCATTTGAGCTTTCATCGAGCCATCCCTGAACTGAACCAGGGAATGAACTATTGACTGCGGGTGAACAATGACGTCTATCTGAGAAACATCCAGATCAAAAAGCCATTTTGCTTCAATCACTTCAAGTCCCTTATTCATTAAACTTGCCGAATCAATTGTGATCTTCTCACCCATTACCCAGTTAGGATGCTTTAAGGCCTCTTTACGGGTGATTGTTTTCAGAAAATCCCTGTCCTTCCCTCTGAAAGGCCCACCGGAAGCAGTCAGGTAAATTTTTTCAATCGGATTTTGTTCCTCACCTGCAAGGCATTGAAAGATAGCCGAATGCTCAGAGTCGACCGGTAATATTTTAACCCCATGCTCTTTTGCCAGACTTGTAACCAGATCCCCTGCAACCACAAGCGTTTCCTTATTTGCCAGTGCGATATCCTTTCCTGCTCTGATGGCAGCCAGGGTTGGGATCAGGCCTGCAAATCCAACCATAGCGGTGAGTACCAGACTGATTTCAGGCCGTTCCAAAGTCGCACAAAGCTCATCCTGCTCCGATAAAACCTTAATTTTGGTGTTTCTTAAAGCACTTTTTACTTCATCAAGTTTTGATTGTTCAGCGATAACAACATATTCCGGATTGAATTCCAGAGCCTGTTTTATTAAAAGACCGGCATTGCTGTTTGCCGTCAGCACAAAGGCACGGAAACGATCCGGATTCTGCCGCACAACTTCAAGAGCCTGAGTACCAATACTACCTGTTGAACCCAGAATAGCGATATTCTTTAATGCAAAACCTTTATTAATATCTTTTCCCATCAAACCGAACCCGATTTATTAATTCAAAACTGAAATTGCCTAAACTTATTAATTTTTTTGAGATTCCTGATCTATCTGCTGATCCATTCATTCAATTCATTTGCAATATGCCTGTCATTTGACAAACGCGGTACTTTATTCTGCCCGCCAAGCTTACCCTTAGATTTCATATAGTTTCTAAATGCATCTTTTTCAAGCTTATGCATAACTAAAGGACGCAATACCTTGCCTTCAACCAGATCAAAATAATAGGTGTTTTTCTTCTGTAAAGCTAGGTCTACTTTGAGACTGAAACTAAGCATGTCCTCAGGAGCTTTTGCAAACTCAACATACCATTCATGATAGGGTAAAGAGCCATCTTCAGGGCTGACCTGTGGGGCGACAGTAAATTCCGTGATTTCGATCCCCTCTTCGCCTGCTACCGATAAAATTGCATGTTCCACTTCCTCACCAATAACGTGTTCGCCAAAAGCTGAAATAAAATGTTTGATTCTACCACTTACCAGAATGCGATATGGATTTTTGGACACGAACTTAACGGTATCTCCAATGCTATAGCCCCAGAGTCCGGCATTCGTATTTAAAATAATCGCATAATTTTTATCCAGTTCCACATCTTCAAGGGATATCCGGCAGGGGTTTTCATTATAATACTCATCCGTTGGGATGAACTCATAGAATATACCCGAGTCGACCAATAGAAGCAGGCCTTTCTCTTTTTGAGAATCCTGAAAAGCAATAAAGCCCTCCGAGGCCGGATAGGTCTCGATTGAATCTACCCTTCGCCCGATACTTTCTTCAAGGCGGGCACGATAAGGTTCAAAATTCACTCCTCCGTACACAAAAAGTGAGAAATTCTTAAAAATATCACCTATTTTCTTTCCGTCTGTACGGGCTCTGAGCCGGTCGAAATACATCTGAACCCAGGGTGGAATTCCGGAGATCAAACGCATATCCTCTGTAATGGTTTCATCCACTATTGCATCAACCTTTTCTTCCCAATCTTCAATACAATTGGTTTTGTATGATGGTAATCGGTTCCTTTGAAGGTAGGCTGGAACATGGTTAGCCACAATGCCCGATAAGCGTCCGAAATTAATACCATTCTTACGCTCAAGAACCGGGCTTCCCTGCAAAAAAATGATTTTGCCATCTATAAATTCGGACTTTCCGGTTTCATGTATATAAGAGAATAATGCATTGCGGGCCCCGTTCAGATGTTCGGGCATAGATTCTTTTGAGATCGGGATATACTTTACACCGGAAGTTGTACCTGATGTTTTAGCGAGATAGATTGGCTTCCCCGGCCACATCACATCCGGCTCGCCCTGAACAACCCGGTCAATATAGGGTTTCAGATCCTCGTAATCAGCAACAGGAACACGCTTTTTAAAATCATCGTATGTTTTAATTGAAGCAAAATCATGGTCCTTTGCAAAAGCAGTACCACTGGCTTGTCTGATAAGGCGCTCAAAGGTACGTTCCTGTGCAGCAATGGGATCATTCTTCCATTTATTGATCTGCCTTACAGCAAATGCCGCCAGAGGCTTAGCCAACCAGGATTTAATTCCCATATTTGTCCTCCGCATCATCCAGAAGAATCTCTTCTTCCTCGGTATACATATTTACCAAATGACGATAGGCAATGATCAGAATTATGCTGGAAAAAGGAACTGTAAATAACAATCCTACAAACAATGCCATGGCTCCGAGGACGTTTAAACCGAGCATCACCAGAAAAAGAAGTGCTATGAACCAAAAATGTCCTTTGGTAATTGCCCAGCTCTGACTGATCGACTCTGAAGCACCCGATTCCTGGTCAACGATAAAGCAAACCACGAAACATAGTCTGATTGTTAGAAACACCAGCGGAATAGCAATGAGTGCAAAAACAGGCAGCAGATCCCAGCTGAACGGGTTACTGGTATCAATATCCTGCTTATTATAGAAGTAAACTGAACTGATTATGGCGATGGTAAATACCAGAACCAACCCAATTATCAGTTTGACAATCAGAAAGTTTACGGCTTTTACCAGATTGGGAATAAAATCAGGGAATTCAGGATCAGTATCCTCATCAATCAGTTTAAAGAATACCTGATAAAATGCAACAGTAAAAAAGGCATCGAACAGGCTCAGAATAATATTCTGAATCAATACACCTGCCCCGCTGGCACCTCCGAACACACTTGTAAGTATAGTCGTAATGATCAGAATAAAAGCAAACTGTACAGCAGTGAAGCCCAGCAAAACCCAGATATTCCTTTTGGCCAGTTGCCAGGCATCTGCCAATATCTCATTCACTGACAATGATTTGTCCATATATTATTGTTTTCTAAAAATAATTCTCTTCCAAAAATCCTGTATAAATCCGAGTCCGTAGGCTGTTAACTGTACAAATGCAGCAGCAATACTCAAAAATGCAACTTTTGATGATTTGTTTACTTTCCAGGAATGGAAAAATATCAACAAAATGTAAACAGCCAGCAAAGTATTACATAATTCAGCTAATGTGCTGCCAAACAGATTTAAAAATAAACTCAGCAACAAAAATATCGTAAAAAGAGCGGGAAAAAAATGGACCAGCTTCAATTCTGAAGGAAAGTGTTTATAAATGTTAATTCTGGCCCTGCCAAAGAAATGCAATTGTTTATAAAATTGAAAAAGATCTGTACGCCGTTTATGATAAACCACCGCATCGGGAATCAGTCCGATCTTAAAGCCTAAAGAATGAATACGAATACTGAACTCAATATCCTCACCCAAACGGGTCAGAATAAAACCGCCGGTCTTTTCCCAAACTTCCCTTGATATCCCCATATTGAAGCTTCTCGGATGAAAAGTCCCGATATGCTTTTTATTACCTCTGATACCACCGGTGGTGAATGGTGAAGTCATAGAATAACTGATGGCCTTTTGAACAGGGGTGAACGATGGGTGAGCACCATCCGGACCGCCATAAGCATCGAGCTGATGCTCCAGCAGGTAATTCTTAACCGTTTCAAGATAATTTGCAGGTATGAGGCAATCTGAGTCGAATACGATAAAATAGTCACCCTTTGCACGTTCAAAGCCGTAATTACGGGCAAAACCCTGCCCGGCATTTTCTTTATAGTAATAGCTGATATCCAGCCGGTCGGTATATGAATTAACTATGTCCTTTGCGTCAATTTTCGATCCGTCTTCAATGATCAGAACCTCAAACTGAAGGTAACTTTGTTTTGTTAAAGTATGCAGCAATTCATCAATCTCCTGAGGCCGGTTATAAAGTGGAATGATGATTGAAAAAAACATCTTGATCAGAGTCTAGGGAATAAAAAATCAAACAGTCTTCTCAATCTGATAGCTGTTGCGTTCAGGCGAATTCCTGGAAACAAGTTCTGCTATAAAACCGGTAAGAAAGAGCTGAAAACCAACAACTATAGCTACAAGGGCAATATAAAAAAGTGGCTGGTCAACAATTTCACGTGAGTATTTGATATGCATGCTGATATGATACAGCTTCTCAATGATAATCCATAAGGCAATGATAGTTCCGGCCAGAAAACTCAGGGCTCCCATAGTACCAAAGAAGTGCATAGGCCTTTTGGCGAACTTACCAACAAAAAATATGGATAAGAGATCCAGAAACCCATTAATGAAACGACTGAAACCAAATTTGGTATAGCCGTATTTACGTGCCCGATGCTCCACTACCTGCTCGCCTATCTTCCTAAAACCAGCCCATTTGGCAATCACAGGAATATAGCGGTGCATTTCACCGTAAACTTCAATACTCTTGACAACCTCTTTACGATAGGCTTTCAAACCGCAATTAAAGTCGTGCAGATTATGTATGCCTGACATGCGGCGGGTAACCAGATTAAACAATTTTGTGGGAATAGTTTTTGAAAGCGGGTCATGACGCTTTTGTTTCCATCCAGAAACAAGGTCAAATTTCTCCTCAACAATTCTTCTGTAAAGTTCAGGTATTTCATCCGGACTATCCTGAAGATCAGCATCCATTGTAATGACCACATTCCCCTGACAGGCCTCAAAGCCAACATTCAGAGCTGCTGATTTTCCATAATTACGACGAAATTTGATCCCTACTATGGCCGGGAATTCCTGTTTCAATTCCTCAATGACCTGCCATGATCCGTCGTTACTTCCATCATCAACCAATATCACTTCATGGCTAAATCCATGCTTAGTCATCACCCTGTTGATCCAGCTGAGGAGTTCTGGCAGAGATTCTGCCTCATTGAATAAAGGAACAACTACAGATATATCCATTTTTAGATGTGAGATGTGAGATTTGAGATGTGAGATAATAGAATCCTGATTATTTAACAATTAAAAACGTGCAAATTTCATCAATAATATTGATAAAACCTGCACGTCAGATTAATTTGAAAGACTATTCCTCTTCATCTTCTCCGGCAGAAGCGAATACCGGGGCCTCTTTCTTGAATATCGCCGCAAAAATAAGAGACATTACGAACTGGATGATCACCGCAATACCCAGATTCTTGAAAAATTGCGCAAATGTTGGATCATACTGAGCCTTAATTCCTTCGATCTGCTTAGCCACTGCCTCATCAATCTTCTCCTGCTCCATACCCATATTTTCGAAGGTCTGAGACATTCCTGATTCCATAAATCCCGCGATCTTTTCAAATGCCCCAGGCTCAATGAATTTATAAAAAACAACATTGGCTAATGAGTAGATCAATCCTGCAATAAAGGACATCAGAAAAATTCCCTTTAAAGCCTCTTTGAAAGTCCAGAATCCGCCGATCTTCTTTCTCAGGTCAAGAGTAAAAAAGATATAAATCAGCAGGGAGACAACCAGTGTTGCAATCCCGAATGACATTGAGCCAAGCAGTGAGGGGAATACATAATAAGTAACCACACCGATCACTGTAGATAAAATACCGATAATCACCCCATTAGTGCTTGCGGCTTTGTTTAAGTTTTCTAATGACAATTCCATTTTTTTTTAGTTTGGTTTAGTTTTGAGAGTTATATGAAATTAAAAGAGAATATACTGCAGAATCAAAATCCGGATTTGCGCTGTGGCTTACAAAATCATTGAAATCCTTTTCTGAAGGGTCTGTATCCCTGAAAAAGCCAATCATCGGGTAAAACAATTCTTTTAGCTCCGAATCTTCAGGTATTTCGGCAGTTACACGAGCCAGTTCCTTCAAATCACTTTCTACCAGGATTTGGTTTGCGATAACTTCTTCATAAATACGATGCTCATCCTGAAACTCATCCTCATCTACAAGCAAAAACTCACGAAGAAAATCACTCAATTCAGGCTCAATCGCTTCATCCTGACATTCCTGTAAATAAAGCAGGAGGTTCAGAAGCTCTGTCCCACGGTCAATCGTACTCTCTTCAATTTTCTCCCACTCAGGTGAATCGAGATAGTCTTCTTCAAGTTTACGAACATCTTCGTTTAGAAAGTTGATCAGTAACAAATCAAAGAACAGTTCACGTAGTGGTTCAAAAACAGGTTGGTCATCAAAAACACTATCCAGTGCATCAACTTTTTCGAGGTAAGGCTTATCCAGATTAAAAACACCTGTCAAAGCCTTTGAAAATGGCTTAAAATCCTGCTTATTTACTGAAGCAAACTGCGCCAAAGCCGCATTCATTGCCCGATCTATACTTGTATTCATATTTTTTGATTAAAATATAATGTACTGGCCATTATTGTATACAAGCTTCACTTTTCCCTTCAATATTTGTCCGAAGAAAGGTGAATTGGATGATTTGGACCTGTTACTCTCCTCATTCAGCTCCCACTCTTCTTCCGGATTAAACAGAATAAAGTTAGCAGAATTTCCGGTTTTCAATTCAGGAATTGAAATTCCGAGAATATTTCTCGGAGCGATTGCCATTTTTTCGATAATCGTCTCCAAACTCAAACCGGCTTTCAGTGCAACAGGCAATGCGGTTTGTAAACCGGTTATTCCATAGGATGCAATTTCGAATTCCACATTTTTAAATTCTATTTCGTGCGGACAATGCTGAGAGACTATTGCATCAATTGTTCCATCTTTTAGACCTGCTATGAGAGCTTTCTGATCTTTCTTAGTCCGCAGAGGTGGTTTCACCTTAAAGTTACTGTCAAATCCTTCAAGGTCATCTTCAGTAAACATCAAATGATGAACTGCAACATCGCAGCTCACTTTAATTCCTGCTTTTTTAGCTTTTCTGATCAGATCCACGCTCTTTGCAGTACTGATTGTACTGAAATGTATCCGGGAATCATTGTATTCTGCAAGATAAAGGTCACGGGAGATCATCAATTCCTCGGCAAGGGATGGATTTCCTTTCATACCCAGATAGGTACTCATAAGCCCTTCGTTCATTTTCGCCTTGCCGGCGATATCCTGATCCTCAGCGTATGCGAAAATAAGTCCGTTAAATGATTTGGTATACAATAAAGCCCTGCTCATCAAGCCTGCATTTGATACAGGCCTGTTACCATCAGTAAAAGCAATGGCACCGGTTTGCTGCATGTCATACATTTCGGCAAGTTCCTTACCCTCCCTGTTATGGCTTATACATCCCAGAGGATAAATGTCCACCAGATTATTTTTGGATTTACTGATCAGGTAAGAAACCTCTGCCTTTGAATGAATCGGGGGCTGTGTGTTTGGCATCAGAACAAGGCCTGTAAAGCCACCAGCTGCTGCTGTCATACATCCCGTTCCCATATCTTCCTTGGTTTCAAGTCCGGGCTCCCCAAAATTCGCATTGAGATCAAAAAAGCCGGCTGAAAGCACCTGACCTTTTGCTGAGATAATAATGGTGCTTTTGTCCGAAACACTGATGTTCTTCCCTATTTCAGAAATCTTTCCATCAAGGATCAAAACATCGGCAATCTTCCCATTGAAAGGACTTTGATGATCTAAAATTTTTGCAGACTGAATTAATAAATTCTTCAATTGTTTAACGGTTTAATTTGAGTCTTTTTGTAAAAGCGGATGAGCAAAATCTCAAGAGCAAAAAAAACTAAGGCCAATATCAGACAAACTTTCCATAAAGAAGTTCCCTGATTAATAGATTTTACAGCATTCGTCAAAGAACCCGGATCTGTATTAAAAATTTCAATTTTTTGTTCAGGGAACAATTCTTTTATCTGTTCATCACTTGCATAGCTCATATCTGATTCAGAACCTGCTTCATTAAAAGAAAGCACTGCTATCAGGCTATCGTTTTTCAGCAACTGATAATTTCCGGCTTGTTTGATCTGATCAGCAATGTATAGTTGTGAAAAATTCTCGTTTTGCCTCAGATCAGGTATTGCCTCAAACTTCTCATTCTTCAATTTAAGAGTTTGATTTGAGTTTAAGGATATTTTTGGTAATTCAATTTGCTGCTCCCTGTTCAATTTATAAAACAAGTTCTGGTTCCGCAGAGATAAAAGAGCCGTCTGGTACATGATAGGCACAAATACTGAATGTCTGGCAAAATTACTTGTTTCTGAGCTCAAAGGTACTGCCGATAGATATATTTTTCCTGAACCAAGCCTGTATTCGCTGAAAAATGAAATTTTACCCGGCATTTCCAGTAAAATTTGCCGGTTCGTAGTATTCTGTGAACTATAGCGAATGAACTTCTTCGCAACCGGCAGGTCAATTTGCTTAGGAACATTATCGAAAACACCCTGGAATACGGGATGTTCCAGATTGATTAATGAAACCTTACTTTCTGCATTCAACACCTGAACAGGTACATCAGTACCTGCTGCACTAAGAAATTTCTTCAAAGCGGACTGATCGTTATTCAGATCAGGGAATACGATCAGGCTTCCTCCATTTCGTATATAGTTGTTCAATTGCTGGCCCAATCCATCACTTATTTCGGCTACTTCGTTCAGTATAATCAATGGATATTCTGCCAATCCTGAATAATTAATATTACCTGAAGAAACATTTACCACTTTAAAAAATGGATCAGAGCGATATACCGAGTTCAGATACTCATTTTCTTTGCCTCCGTTGATAACGAGTATAGAAAGAGAGGACCGAACATTAAAACTGAAAAAGAACTTATCATCAAAGACTACAGGGAAATCCGTAATTTCCAATTCAGCCTCCTGCCAGCCTGAAGCTAAGCCACTGAAAGTTAAGGTATCCGTCTTAATAGTCCGTGGCTGAATAGTCATACTAGCTAATGCCTTTTGAACCTTATTGACCAGCAATTTCACCGGAATATTTACAGCCTCTTCATCTGAATTATTTCGCAGACGAACCAGCAATTTCTCAGAATCACCCGGTTTATGAATAGCAGTGCTGAACCATACTGAATCAATCGAAATATTGGGTTGGGAATTTGAATTTAACCTGATAAGACGTGTTTTTATGGTACTATCAGCAGGAATATTGGCGGCTGGAAGCATATTTTTCTGAAAATCAGAAATGAGATAAATCGTTTTTTGGGAGTTTGGCTCTTTAAGAAATACATCCTTTTGCCGGCTGATTATCTGATCCAGTTTCCGGTTAGCCGGACTGATACTCACTTCATCGAGCGCAGTCTGAAATTCCTCCAAACTCAGCAGCCTCTGGTATTTACCCCCAAAATCATTAGTGAGGAGCTGGAATTTATCGTTTAAACTATAGGCTGAGGCGATCTCCCTGGCTCTCCTCTTCGCTTCATCCAGCAGGGTTCCTTCTTTATTCACAGCTTCCATACTGTAGGAATTGTCAATATAAATGCTCAATGCCTGCTGCTGAAACGTATTTGGCTGATCTGCCACCGGGATGTATGGGCGTGCAAAGGCGAAAACCAAAAAACTTATACCAAGAATCCTTGCGGCCAGAATCAATCTGTCTTTAAGATGCTGCCGCGAAGAGGTCTGGATCTGAACGTTCTTTAAAAAACGAACATTACTGAAATAAACTTTCCTGAACTTCCTGAAATTAAAAAGATGGATAATGACAGGTATGGCGATTGTCAGTAGGGCAAATAAAAATCCGGGCGACAGGAATCTCATTAAGAACCAAAATTAACTATAATTAATGTGGTGTGAAAGGAGTTTTGAATTTAGTATTGAGTAATTAGTATTGAGTATTGAGATTTAGGGGAGTTTCATTTGAAATTAGCTGCCTTTTTTCAGATATCTGGCAAGTGATAACAGATTTGATCCAGGAACCAAGAGCCAGGAATCAAGATGATGGCGTATAAATTTAAAATGAGCAGTCTATTTCAGATAACAGGCAACAACTAAATGAATTGATAGTTGATAATTGACAGTTGACAATTAAGCGATCTGCTAACAGACAACAATAATAAAAAGGAATTGGAGATAGGGAATGGAAATATCACAATTTAGTACTCTTTCATCAGACAACTGACAACAGACAACAGACAACTGAATTTTATTTTTTATTCCAATAAGCAATCCTTATATTTGCTCGCCTCCCAAGCTATTTGGGCCAAATATTATGAATATAGTTTTCACACATCACGTACATTTCCATCATCGCTTTGCGGCGATGTAATATAATATACGTTTCTACGTGAAACTGTTTCTTAATAATTTTTTGGTCTGATTAAAACTTACAATTTGAAAACTCTTAAAATAGCTATCCAGAAATCTGGTAGATTAAACGAAAAATCGGTCGAACTGCTCAAAAATTGCGGATTAAGCTTCGAAAATTATAAAAGTTCCCTGATATCCAATGTATCGAACTTCCCGCTTGAAATCTTGTTCCTTCGGGATGATGATATTCCTGAATATGTTCAGGATGGCATTGCCGACCTCGGGATAGTTGGGGAAAATGTGATCAGTGAAACAGGTGTTGATGTCAGCTTCCTGCAAATGCTGGGATTTGGCAAGTGCACCCTGAAACTGGCAGTACAAACTCATAGCAGCATCCAAAATATTAGTGATCTGAATGGAAAATCGATTGCTACTTCCTATCCGGTAATTCTAAAGAACTTCCTTGACAAGAATAATATCAGCGCTGATATCCGGACAATCTCCGGTTCGGTTGAAATTGCTCCGGGTCTTGGTTTGAGTGATGCGATTTTTGATATTGTATCAACAGGTGGTACACTTAAAAGCAACGGACTGAAACCATTTGCTGAAGTGATGAAGTCTGAAGCAGTATTGATCGGAAGAAATGGAATTGAAGCTGAACCTCTTGTTGTTGAACTGATTCAAAGAATCCAGTCTGTACTTCGTGCAAAAGAAACTAAATATGTGGTTCTGAATGCAGAATCTAAAAATCTGGATCGAATTTTGGAACTTCTGCCGGGAGTAAAAAGTCCGACAGTTGTACCATTGGCTGAAAGCGGATGGGTAGCTGTTCATACGGTAATTCCTGAGCGTGATTTCTGGGAGAAGATTAGTCTGCTGAAAAGTGCAGGTGCCCAGGGCATTGTTGTGATGCCTATCGAAAAGATTATCTTATAACAGGACAGCCATGTTGAAAGTCTATAATTTAAAGGATCTGAACGCTGAAGCTGTTGAAGATCTTTGCAGACGCAATATAGATTCCAATAATCATATCCGGGCAGCAGTAACAGAAATCATTGATGAGGTGAAGCTTAAGGGCGACAATGCCCTGAGAGCCTTTGCTGAAAAATTTGATGGTATATCTCTTAATAAACTCTTTTTAGAGAAAGAGGAGATCAGAACTATTGCTTCGGGTGCTTCTGAACAGGCAAAACAGGCACTAAAACTCGCATACGATAATATCTGGAAGTTTCATGCAAGTCAGCTCCGAACAGAAGAAAAGACTGAAACATCCAAAGGTGTGGTCTGCTGGCGGGAATTAAGGGCAATTGAGAAAGTTGGGCTCTATATACCGGGAGGAACTGCGGTTCTGCCCAGTACCTTTCTCATGCTGGGAATACCTGCAAGAATTGCCGGATGTAAAGAAATTATTGTTTGTTCCCCTCCGCAGAAAGACGGAAAGGTCAATGCTTATCTGGCTTATTGTGCCGAACTGCTTGAAATTGACCGGATCTATCTTGCCGGGGGTGCACAGGCAGTTGCTGCAATGGCTTATGGTACAGAGAGTATTCTCAAAGTTGATAAGATTTTTGGTCCGGGTAATCAGTATGTAACCAAGGCAAAAACGATCATACAATCTGAAAGTCAGACGGCCATAGATATGCCTGCAGGTCCTTCTGAGGTTTTGGTCATAGCTGATGATACGGCAAATGCAGAATATGTTGCCGCTGATCTTCTGGCTCAGGCAGAACACGGAATCGACAGTCAGGCAGTGCTTGTCTCAAATTCTGCAAAGATCATTGAAGAAACTATTCTTGAACTGAAAAAACAGCTTGCAGTGCTCCCAAGAGCTGAGATTGCTGCAAAAGCTATTGCCAACTCTTATGCTGTACTTTGTTCAGATCTGAAAGAAGCAATGCGATTCAGCAATAACTATGCGCCCGAACATCTGATTCTGGCAACAGATCAGTGGGAAAGTATTTGTGATGATATTATTAACGCTGGGTCGGTATTCCTGGGACACCTTACTCCTGAAAGTGCAGGAGATTATGCTTCAGGGACAAACCATACTTTGCCTACCAGTTCCTATGCAAAGGCATATTCAGGAGTTTCAGTAGATTCATTTGTAAAAAAGATCACTTTCCAGCACATCAATAAAGAAGGCATAAGAAACCTTGGGCCAGCCGTAGAGATACTGGCATCGCTGGAGGGATTACAGGCACACAGGAATGCTGTGACTGTACGTTTGAAAGACAGCCGGGAATAAATAATCCCTGCATTAAAAAAGAAATACGATGTTCAACATAGATAATATACTTCGTAAAAATATAAAGGAGCTGGTGCCTTATTCATCTGCAAGGGATGAATTTAAAGGTGAAGCATCGGTTTTTCTGGATGCCAATGAGAACAGCTATGGCTCGCCATTAAACCACAATTACAATCGTTATCCGGACCCGCTTCAATGGAAGGTCAAAAATCGCCTTGCTGAAATAAAAGGAGTGCCTGCCAAGAATATTTTCTTAGGGAATGGCAGTGACGAAGCCATTGACATACTTTTCAGAGCATTTTGCAATCCCGGTGTGGATAATGTAATAACCCTTCCTCCTACTTATGGAATGTATGAGGTTTCTGCAAATATCAATGATGTCGAAGTACGAAAAGTTCCACTCAGACCTGATTATCAGCTGAATATGGAAGCTATTGCAGAAGCTATAGATGAGCATACCAGAATCATATTTATCTGCTCTCCCAATAACCCAACCGGCAACTCCATTGACAGACAGGATATTGAAACCATTCTTGCCAACTTTAACGGTCTGGTAGTTATTGATGAAGCCTATATTAATTACAGCAGGCAAAAAACTTTTATTCAGGAACTGACTGAATATTCGAATCTGGTTATACTTCAGACCCTGTCAAAAGCCTGGGGACTTGCAGGATTGAGAGTTGGAATGGCATTTGCAAGTGAAGAAATCATAGAAATTTTCAATAAGGTGAAACCACCTTATAACATCAATGAAGCATCGCAGGAACTGGTACTTGAAGCATTGAAAAATGTGGATCAGATAAACAACTGGATAAAAGAAACTGTTGCAGAACGTGAGAAATTAATTGCTGAACTTGCTAAAATCTCAGCTGTCCTGAAAATATACCCTTCAGATGCGAATTTCATTCTTGTGAAGACAAGTAACCCAAAAGGTATTTACAATCACCTCGTCAATTTGGGGATCATTGTACGCGACCGCTCAAAAGTTGAACTTTGTGAAGGCTGTCTAAGGATCACCATTGGCACGCCGCAAGAAAATATTGAATTATTAAACGCGTTAAAATCCTTTCAGGAATCTGATAAAATATGAAAAAGGTATTGTTTATAGACCGCGATGGAACCATGATCGTTGAACCTCCTGTCGATTTACAGGTTGACAGCCTCGAAAAACTGGAGTTCCTGCCCTATGCGATCTCATCTCTGAAAAAGCTTCAGGATTATGGCTACGAACTAGTGATGGTTACCAATCAGGATGGAAGAGGAACGAGTAGTTTCCCTGAGGAGGATTTTCAGAAACCACATCAGAAAATGCTGACGATACTGGCGAATGAAGGTATAAAGTTTGCAGAAATTTTTATCGACGATTCCTTTCCGGAGGATAATAGTCCGAATCGCAAACCCAATACCGGATTATTAACTAATTATCTGATATCCAATCTGATTGACCTGCATAATTCTTATACTATAGGCGACAGAGAAACTGATGTTAAGCTTGCACAGAATCTTGGATGCAAGGCTATCTTTTTTTCAGACAGATCTCTGGGAAATACAGTCCTGAACAGCAATAGCTGGCCGGAGATCTGTAAGTTTCTTACTGCTAAAAAAGACAGGCTGGTTGAACTTGAACGCAATACGAAGGAAACGAAGATCCGGCTTAGTCTGAATCTGGATGGAAACGGTGAACATACAATTGATACCGGATTGAAATTCTATGATCATATGCTCGATCAGCTCGCTAAACACTCCGGAGTTGACCTGAGCCTTACCGTGGAAGGTGACCTTGAAATTGATGAACACCATACAATAGAAGACAGTGCGATAGCATTGGGTAAAGCATTTAAACAGGCTCTTGGTGATAAGCGCGGAATTGAGCGTTATGGATTCCTATTGCCTATGGATGAGGCTCTGGTTCAATGTGCCATTGATTTTTCTGACCGTGCCTACTTTATTTATGAAGGTAAATTTGACCGGGAGTATGTTGGTGATTTTCCAACAGAAATGTTTGAACATTGGATGAAATCATTCTCTGAACATGCCGGAATGAATTTAAACTTAAAGATTATTGACGGGAGCAATACCCATCATATGATAGAAGCCAGCTTTAAAGCCCTGGCTAAAAGCATTAAGCAGGCTATTCAAATTACAGGAACAGAATTGCCAAGTACTAAAGGAGTATTATGATCGGTATAGTATATTATGGTGCCGGAAATATTTTTTCCTTAACAGCTGCACTTGAGCGCCTTGGCTTAAGTTATGGGATGATTAAAACAGCTGAAGATTTTGAGAAATATGACCGCTATATTATTCCTGGTGTAGGCCATGCAGGTTCGGCGATGCAAAAGCTGGAAGATACAGGTCTGGTGCCTGCTATTCTAGCCTTAAAGAAGCCTGTACTGGGAATATGTGTTGGAATGCAACTGTTAACGACCCATTCTGAGGAAGGCGATTCAACTCTTACTGGTATTATTCCATTGGAAACCAGGCTTTTCAGCGACAAACTGAATGTTAAGGTACCACATACAGGATGGAATAAAGTCTTTCAGACAGCTGATAATCCTTTATTCACTGATATTGCACCGGGAACTCATTTTTATTTCGTTCACTCTTATTTTATAGAATTTAATTCTATTTTTACGATTGCTTTAGCAGAATACGGAATAAAATTCTCTGCTGTTATACAGAAAGATAACTTTTATGGCGTTCAGTTTCATCCTGAAAAATCCGGTATTGCCGGCGAACAATTATTGAAAAATTTTGCACACTTAGCATAAAATCATGTATATAATTCCAGCTATTGATATTTTAAACGGAAAAGTTGTCCGTTTACGCGAAGGTGATTACGAGCAGGCAACATTTTATGATGTTACCCTCGAGGAGATGATTGAAAAATACAAATCTAATGGCACCGAGTTCATTCATATCATTGATCTTAATGGAGCAAAGGGTGATTTTAGCAATCAGAAATACCTGTTTGACATTATCAACAAGACCAGCATTAAGATCCAGTATGGTGGTGGCATCAGGAGTATCGATAAAGTAAAAGAGCTGATCGATGCTGGAGTCCACCGTGTTATAGTTGGAACTCAGGCAATTACGAATGTAAATTTCCTTCAGGAATTAAGTCAGGAAGTTTGCGGTAAAGAGAAATGCCAGGATCAGGTTGTGGTGGCTATTGATGTACTTGATGAAGTGATCAAATACTCGGGATGGATGGAAAGCTCTCCGATTAAACTGATGGATTATGTTGATAAGTGCTTAAATCTTGGCTTTTTCAGATTTCTCTGTACCGATATCGACAAAGATGGTAAACTGGGTGGTGCCGGAGTAAATCTTTACAAAAAACTGCTTGAACACTCCCCTTTCATAAAACTGATTGCATCAGGAGGAATAAGTTCAATGAAGGATATTGAAGAGCTGCAGAAGATAAAAGTTGAATCCTGTGTTGTTGGAAAAGCAATTTATGAAGGAAGAATTTCGATAGAAGAAATAAAGGACTGGAATCTGAAAGCGCTGATCAGTTTCTAAGACTCAGTATTTTTTTTCTGTGAACCGGGAAATTTGGCCTGTCCTTAGGCATGCAATTAATTAAATCGTTTTTACGATCAGAGACCCTCATGAATATGGGTAATATATTTATCTAAGTTTTGGAATCCTCAAACCTACAAACTGAAGCTATTGAAGCCGGTAATGATCTGGCGAAGCGGATTATACCTTGTCTGGATGTAAAAGATGGTCGTACAGTTAAGGGCGTCAATTTTGTTGCTTTACGCGATGCCGGGGATCCTGTTGAACTTGCCTATCAGTATTCACGACAGGGTGCTGATGAACTTGTTTTTCTGGATATTACTGCTACACATGAGCGGCGAAAAACCATAGTTGAACTGGTTAAAGCTGTTGCCCGGCAGGTAAATATTCCATTTACCATTGGCGGTGGAATAAATGAGATCTCAGATGCCGACATCCTTCTTAACTCAGGAGCTGATAAAATATCCGTAAATTCTGCGGTTGTAAGAAGACCGGATTTCATTGATGAACTGGCTCTGGCCTTTGGTAAGCAATTCGTTGTTGTTGCCATTGATACCAAGCATATAAATGGCAAAAACTATGTTCATTTAAATGGCGGACGTATAGCTACTGATATTGAAACCGAAGACTGGATAAGAGAAGCAGAAAGCAGAGGCGCTGGAGAAATTCTGCTGACCTCAATGGACCATGATGGTACAAAAGCTGGTTTTGACAATATCCTTTTGAAGAAAATAAATAATACACTGAGCATTCCTTTGATTGCATCCGGCGGTGCCGGCAATATTCAGGACTTTGTAGATGTGTTTAAAATAAGTAATGCAGATGCAGCACTTGCAGCTTCGGTTTTTCACTATGGTGAAATACTGATCCCTGATCTTAAAAAAGTACTGCAGCAAAATAATATCGAAGTTAGAATATAAGTCCGGAGAAAATGACGATTGATTTCAATAAAGGAGGAGGTCTGGTACCTGCAATTATTCAGGATGAGCAAACACTTGAAGTGCTTATGCTTGGCTATATGAATGCAGAAGCATATCAGAAAACGGTGTCTGAAAAAAAGGTTACTTTCTTTTCGAGGACGAAAAACCGTTTGTGGACAAAAGGTGAAGAGAGCGGAAACTTTCTCAATGTGGTATCCATTCTTGAAGACTGTGATAATGATACCCTGCTGATTAAGGTTAATCCCATTGGTGCAACATGTCATAAAGGTAACAGAAGCTGCTTTGATACAGCTTTTAACCAGAATTTCATCTTTGAACTGGAAAAGATCATTGGAGATCGTTATGCAAATCCAGTCGAAGGATCTTATGTCAACAAGCTCCGTAATAAAGGACTGAACAAGATTGCGCAAAAGGTTGGTGAAGAGGGTGTTGAAACTGTGATCGCTGCTCTGAATGAAACAGAGCATGACTTAATCAATGAGGCTTCCGATCTGGTGTTTCACCTGCTGGTATTATTGAAAGAAAAGAATGTCAGTCTCGAAAAAATTGCCCGGAACCTGGAAGGCAGACATTCGGGAAAATAGTTTTTTGAGCACCCGCCAAATATGATCGAGATTCAAAATACAGCCACATTATCCGGGCATCAGAACCCTATTTTTACTGTCGAGAATTCTCAGAAAGCAGGGATAATCTTTACAGGAGGAAATGATAAGGGAGTTGTGGAATGGAATGTAAAAAACCCGGGCTTTATCAAGGTGCTTTTTCCGGTAAAATCATCTGTATATAGTCTGCACTGTCCGGTTTCCGCCCCACTCCTTCTTGCTGCTGAGCGTAGCGGGCAGGTTGATGTTTTCAATTTTGAGGAACAAAAGATTGTAGCTGAATTAAATCACCATAAACTTCCGGTTTTTGATATCAAATCTGTATCCTCCAAAAATGAACTGATTCTTTCATCTGAGGATGGTACCGTAAGTATCTGGGATATAAAAAGCCTGAATCTGTTATTTTCATTTAAGGTCTCTTCCGACACCGTCAGGGTGATCAGTATCAGTCCGGATGAAAAAACAGTTGCTTTTGGTTGTAAGGATAATACGATCAGGATATACAATCTTGAAGATTATAGCCTGATTCATATTATTGATGAGCATACTATGCCAATCAGTTCAATCCAGTTTTCTCCGGATGGGAAGTACCTTTTATCCGGAAGCAGGGATGCTCAGTTGAAGATCTGGAGTAGTTCCGAT
This sequence comes from Pedobacter sp., assembly GCA_036676565.1. Classification (GTDB taxonomy): domain Bacteria; phylum Bacteroidota; class Bacteroidia; order Sphingobacteriales; family Sphingobacteriaceae; genus Daejeonella. The sequence continues at coordinate 357,663 of JAKFCP010000015.1, read as the reverse complement.
TATTCATTGATCCAAAGTATTCCGGCACATTTATTTTCGATTTATAGTATCGACTTTCATCCTAACCTGCCTTTTATGGCTACTGCAAGCAGAGATAAAAGCATTAAGATTTGGGATACAGAAACTTATAGCTTAAAGAAAACCATCAGCCTTGAAAAAGGTTATAATGCCCACCGACTGTCAATTAATAAAATTATCTGGGAACCAATTGATAATCAGCTTATTTCAGTTAGTGATGATAAATTACTGAAGATTTGGAAAGTGGAATTTGAGGAATAAGTTGCCTGTTATCAGTTGTCAGTTTTCAGTGAAATTGTGCTAAGTTCAGGCATTTGCTTTCAAAATATCTTAATTTTAAAATGCTTTCTCAACCCGATTGTTATAAGGTCTCTACTGCACTTGCAACAGATCTCTCCTCGCGCAAAAATCCCCGTAAATTCAAAATAAGTATCGCTCGTCGACATGACGGAATTCAATTCTCAATTCTCCACTCTCAACTCTCAATTAATTAAATCGCTTAACAATCCTCAACTTATGTGTATACTTATTCAGCTCCTGATTAAATATACCCTGAGTATCGATGGGATCGACTCTAACCCTACCTGAAGCATGAATAATGCGGTCATTGTCAAGCATGATTCCTACATGGGTAATGCGGCCTTCATCATTATCAAAAAAAGCAAGATCACCGGCTCTGGCTTCCTGAATAAATCCCAGTAACTTTCCTTGCTCGGCCTGTTGCCATGCATCCCGTTTTATGCGGATACCGAACTGCCGGAACACCATTTGTGTAAACCCCGAACAATCAATTCCAAAAACTGAACGTCCTCCCCAGAGATAAGGTGCATTTATATAAAACATGGCTGCCTCAGCTACTGAAGATCTGAAATCGTTAACATTCGGATGGCGGACTTGCCCCTCAAGTTTATACCGGGTTTCTCCCAGGTAGAAATAATTATCTACAGTATGCGGAATAATAGTGCCTGCCAACAGATTCAGTACTTCTGAAGTATCGGTTCTCAATACTGCATGAATTGCAGATAAACCAAGTATGGTATTCGGGTTTAATAAGCCCGCATGTGCGGTATCACTGATCCCTATGTATTGATTATTATCGATCCAGCCTTCATAATCATCGTAACTGGTTATAAGCCTTGTCCATTTCTCTCCAACTTCAAGAATAGTAAAACTGTCGCCAAATAATAACTGAGAGCACATCTCGCTCTTATTGGAAGGATCAGTCCGGAGCGGGACAAGTGCAAGATTACAGACACCAAACTGTTGATTCATATTGCAAATAAACCAATTTTACATTAAATTGAGCGATAATTGAATCCTAAATACCAAAATCACTGAAATTAAACCAGAAATGAATTATGATAAGTCCTGAAAACATTCACAGAATACTTATAGCGGTTGAAGACAGCCCTTATTCGGAATTGGCGGTAAATTATGGTGTATTACTGGCCAAAAATCTCGGTTCTAATATCATTCTGGTTCATGCTGATGAAATTCCCATTGCCTCATCATATACAGCTGATCCATTACTTAATGAGTCGCCGGCAATGATTCCTGAATTAATGAACATACAGGAAGAAGCAAGTAAAAATCTTTTTAAAAGGTTAATTGAGAAGCATGGCAAGTCTGTAGAAATTTCAACCTATGCCCGGATTGGCAGGGCTCAGGATGAGATTCTGGCAGTTGCTGAGGAATGCAAAGCTGATCTCATTATTCTGGGAACACACGGAAGAACAGGATTTGATCATTTCATATCAGGGAGTGTTTCTGAGAGTGTTGCCAGAAAATCAAAATGCCCTGTTTTGATCATTCCCAATCCGGAAAAGAAATAAAAAAACAGACATAAAAAAAGCGGCCTGAATTATCAGTCCGCTATCTTAATCTATTAATACTATTCAACGTGAAGCCATGCTTTCTTAGCAAGCAATTCTTCACGGCTTTCGCGAACATCTTCGTCATCAACACAACAGTCTACCGGACAAACTGCAGCACATTGTGGTTCATCATGAAAACCTACACATTCGGTACATTTATCCGAAACAATGTAATATACCTCATCCGAGATAGCGGCCTGTGCTTCTTCTGCATTCAGGGTCGAACCATCTCCAAAATCAATAAGTCCTTTTAATCCTGTGCCATCAGAAAATCTCCAAGCTGCACCGGCATCATAAATTGCGTTATTGGGGCATTCGGGCTCACAAGCCCCGCAGTTAATACACTCATCGGTGATTTTAATTGCCATCTTATCTAAAAGTCTATTTTTAAGTTATTTTTGCACTAAAACTGAGCAGAAACTCATTTTTTAATGTTGGACAAATATAACATTATTTGAAGTAAATATTTGAATGAGTAAGATTTTGACAAGCAATCAACGAATCGCGGCTTTTGAGGCATTAGGGCATATCATGGCAAAACCAGATGAGCAATTAAGTGCATTAATTAACTCTGCACACCAATACAATGCCTGGTTCACTCCTCAAAGTGCTGCTATGGCTGTGAGTGCAATTGCAGGAATGCTGAACAAAAAGGATCTGGAGAAATGGCTGGAAAATGGACCAAAAGGCAGCGAAACTAACATGCTCTCCATAGGTTTAATTCTGGCAGGCAATATTCCGATAGTTGGATTCCATGATATTCTTTGCGTACTGGCATCCGGACACAAAGCGCTGATCAAACTATCTTCCCAGGATCAGAAATTTATACCCTATATACTGGATAAACTAGTTGAAATTGAGCCCGGTTTTGAGCAGCAGATCAGCTATATCGATAGATTGAAAGATTTTGATGCAGTAATCGCGACCGGAAGCAACAATACTTCAAGGTATTTCGATTACTATTTCAGTAAAGTGCCGCATATCATCCGCAAAAACCGAAATAGTGTGGCAGTATTAAACGGTCAGGAGAGCAGGGAAGATCTCAAAGCCCTTGGCCATGATATTTTTGATTATTTCGGACTAGGTTGCCGGAATGTTTCAAAACTTTATGTACCACAAGGATATGATTTCAGGACATTTTTTGAGTCGATTGAAGAATTCAAACCGGTAGCCGATCATCATAAATACAATAATAACTACGATTATAACAAGTCGATCTTTCTGGTCAATCTCGACAAACACCTCGACAATGGATTTCTGCTATTAAAGGAAGATTCTCGTTTTGTTTCGCCTCTCGCAGTTTTATACTACGAAGAATATCAGAATCTGGAAAAAGTGGGAGCTGAATTATTGAAAAATGATGATCTGATCCAGTGCATCGTTTCAAATTCTAAATTACCACTCAGTACAGTAGCATTTGGCCAAAGCCAGTGCCCCGGTCTTTTCGATTATGCCGATGGGGTGGATACGATGAAGTTTTTGAGGGAACTTGAATAAGTGTTGTCAGTTGCCTGTTATCAGTTATCTGAGGTCGGATGTCTGAGGTCGGATATAATGATGCTGATATAAGTTAGTACTTTATCTCTGTGTTCTTAATTTGAAATACCAAATGAAGCTGAATTCAGTCTTGATTCTTGGCTCATGATACTTGATACTAAATGTAAATAATTAACTTTGACCATAATGTATGTGATTAAAGTAAAGGGGGGTGCAAAAATCCCGGATTATGTTCAATTGCGTGATGAGAAATTCACACTTCTGGCGTATTTTCGTTTTGACCGGCCTGAAAAAGCACTGGAGAAAGCGGGATTGGCAGAGCAGGCAGATTACATCATGAATAAAATTAAAGACCTGCCTTTCGGGCAAATTTTAAAACTAGAATTATGATCGGTAACTCCGTTATAAAATTAGAAGGTGTAGATGTATATCAGCAAAAGCACCTGGTGCTAAGCAATGTAAATCTGCATATCAATCCGGGTGAGTTTGTGTTTTTGATCGGACAAACCGGTTCAGGAAAAAGCAGTTTATTGAAGATTATTTATGGAGATCTGCATATTTCAAATGGGAACGGGCTTGTTGCTGGTTTTGACCTTAAGAAACTAACAGAAAAAGACATCCCTTTTCTTCGTCGTAAACTGGGAATTGTTTTTCAGGATTTTCAGTTACTGACCGATCGCACGGTTGAACAAAATCTGGAATTTGTTATGAAAGCTACAGGCTGGAAGGATCAAAAACTAATTTCAGAACGTATACTCGATGTGCTGGAAAAGGTAGGATTACGCTCAAAGATCAAAAAAATGCCTCATGAACTATCCGGAGGGGAACAGCAGCGCGTTGTAATTGCAAGAGCACTATTGAATGATCCTGAATTAATACTTGCGGATGAGCCAACAGGAAATCTTGACCCTGAAACATCAGAAGAGATTGTTACGCTTTTGAAGCAGATCAGTCAGTCGGGTACTGCGGTTTTGATGGCCTCACATGATTACCATATCATAAGGACCTTCCCATCCAGAATTATCAAATGTGAAGCTGGAATGGTTCATGAAGATGTCAAAATATAGAGCAAAGATTAACTAAATATTGATCGCTATTATTATCATGCTCTCTTAAAGCATAATTTTTTATTAATCCTAAACTGTCTTCGTTCTTTGCTCTTTTTTCCTTTATCCGGGCAAAACACTGACAGCTTGACTGATTTTATCTTTGGCAAAAAAATTGTCATGAGTTTATATGAACTTTTCAGAAATATTGAATAAAAAGAAGAAGAACAAAATGGAAGTGAATCAAAATCCTGAAAATACAGAGCAAAATGAAACGCTGCATGAGAATGAGACCGATAAAAATGAAGTTTCAGATGGTGTAGAAGAAGGATCAAAAGAATCGTTTTCTGAAAATAAGGAATCCCAAATTTCAGACGAAGATAAATTAAAGGCAGAAGCTAATGAATGGCAGAATAAATACCTGCGTTTATATGCAGAATTTGACAATTTTAAACGCCGCACGAGTAAAGAGCGACTGGAATTGCTGCAGATAGCAGGAAAAGATGTCATATCTGATCTCTTAACAGTTCTTGATGATTTTGAAAGAGCGCAAAAATCGATCGAAACCGCTACAGATGTGGTAGCAGTGAAAGAAGGGGTAACGCTTGTTCAACATAAATTAAAAAGTATCCTTAACCAGAAAGGCTTGAAGGAGATGGAATCAATAGGCAAAGAATTTGATGCCGATTTGCATGAGGGTATAACCAGTATTCCTGCACCTTCAGCTGATTTGAAGGGCAAGGTTATTGATGAATTAGAAAAGGGGTATTTACTGAATGATAAGGTAATACGCTTTGCAAAAGTTATTATTGGTGCATAAAATAATATGCTGGCAATTATATTCGAATCAGAATTAATTGCTCACTTAAACAATGTGCATATTGTTGATTTATAAAAATGGCTAAAAGAGATTACTACGACATACTTGGTGTCACACGCAGTTCAAATGCCGATGAGATAAAAAAAGCTTATCGGAAAATGGCGATCAAATATCATCCGGATAAGAATCCCGGGGATAAAGCTTCTGAAGAGAATTTTAAAGAAGCTGCCGAGGCTTACGAGGTTTTAAGTAATCCTGATAAGAAAAAAAGGTACGATCAGTTTGGTCATGCCGGAGGAGCTTCAAGTCCGAATGGTGGTGCTTATGGCGGTGGCCACATGAATATGGAAGATATCTTCAGTCAGTTTGGAGACATCTTTGGCGGTGGTGGCGGTGGCGGAAGTCCCTTCGATAGTTTTTTCGGTGGCCAGCAGCAAAGCAGAGGTGGCCGTCGTGCTTCCAGAGGAAGTAATCTTCGGATTAAGGTTAAATTAAGTCTTGAAGAGATAGCCAAGGGAGTTGAGAAAAAAGTTAAAGTTAACAAACAGGTTGTTTGTGATACCTGCGATGGAAGCGGTGCTAAGGATAAATCTTCATTTAATACTTGTAGTACCTGTAACGGAAGCGGAGCAGTAAGAAGGGTAACCAATACCATTTTAGGTCAGATGCAAACTACCAGCACCTGCCCTACCTGTAATGGTGAAGGAACACAGATTACTTCAAAATGTACTGTCTGCCATGGTGATGGATTAACAAGAGGAGAAGAAACAATCAGCATCAATATCCCTGCAGGGGTAAGTGAGGGTATGCAGCTTTCGATGAGTGGCAAAGGAAACGCTGCTCCAAGAGGTGGTATTCCTGGCGATCTGATCATTCTTATTGAAGAAATTCCTCATGAATCATTGAAGCGTGAAGGAAATAATGTTATTTACGACCTGCACATCAGTTTCATAGATGCTGCCATAGGTGCCAGCGTTGAAGTACCTACCATTGATGGAAAAGCAAAGATCAAGATTGAATCAGGTACCCAGGGCGGAAAAATTTTACGTCTGAAAGGCAAGGGTGTCCCGGAAGTAAATTCTTATCACAAAGGGGATCAACTCATTTATGTTAATATCTGGACTCCAAAAGCATTATCAAAAGATGAGCACGAAATACTTGACCGACTAAGAGAGTCTCCGAATTTTAAACCTCAGCCGGGGAAAAATGAAAAGAGCTTTTTTGATAAAATGAAAGAATATTTCGAATAAGGAATTTTAATTTCGATTAATGAAACCCATCCAAAACCGGATGGGTTTTTTTATGAATGCGGGCTTAGCTTTGGCTAAAACCAGGCACTTTAAAATTTTGTACCTTAATGTATAAATCTATCTCTGATGAAATCCATTCTCATTTGCTTGCTTCTGATAAGTCAGGCATTACTCTCCTTTAGCCAATTACCTGAACCTTCTGTAAAGTCTGTAAAAACAAAGTCTATTGTTAAGCTTTTAGGCAGTATTGATTCAAGTATGACTATTATGGCTGATCGTTTTATAATTAAGGTGTTTCTTGTCGGAAACCCATCTGGCAGTGCAATGCAACCTGAAGGCCATGAAATCAGTCACAATTTACTTGTCAATGTAGCTGAATTCGATGAAAACCCGCCATGGAACCTATTTTCAATTGGCCCCTTTTATAACCCAAGAATATCTGCAGGACCTGATCTTAAAGGCAAATATATGCTGAGTATAGAACATGGTGGATATGATGAACGCAGAAAAACAAATCTGGCTATTTTCTTAAATAAGGTTGTTATTAAATAAACAGATCAGGATTGTCCCTTATCACTCAAAAATTTTACATCAATAATGCACTTCTGCAAATTTGTAGCACAAAAGCCATTAGAAGTTTTAATAAATTAGCCCCGCCTAAGAAAAAAGGACATTTAATTTTAGACATGAAAATAAGCAGATATTTTAGTTTCAGGGGAATAAAATTCAGCCTGATATTTACATTATTAGTGAGTGTAAGCTTTGCACAAAGTAAAGTAGATTCGGTTCAGAAAGTTAAAGAAATTGTGATCAGAGCTTATCTTTCAGAACAGCCAATATTACAGGTTCCATCATCCGTAAGTTTAATCAGTAATAAACAATTGAGAGACCAGCCCGGGATCTCAATGGTACCTGCCCTTAACGCGGTTCCCGGTATCAGAATGGAAGAAAGATCTCCCGGTAGTTATCGCCTATCCATTCGTGGAAGTTCATTAAGATCTCCTTTTGGTGTAAGAAATGTAAAAATCTATCTGGATGAACTCCCATTGACAGATGCAGGTGGAAATACCTATCTCAATCTGATCGATGTGAACAGCATCCATAATATTGAAGTTTTAAAAGGCCCCGATGGCAGTTTATTCGGAGCAAACTCGGGCGGAGTTGTCTTGATAAACCCTGTCGACAAAAATGCTGACAGTACCTGGGCATCAGCCGGTATCAGCAGCGGATCATATGGTTTGTTTCATGAAAAACTAGCCGTTCAGAAAAAATTCAAAAATCAGTACCTGAATATCAATCATTCATATCAGAGATCAGATGGTTACCGTGAACATAGTGCCATGAGCCGTCATTATGCACAGCTGATGTACAGAATGAATTATTCAGAAGAGAATCAGCTTCGTGTACTTGCTTTTTACTCTGACCTCGAATACAAAACTCCCGGAGGTTTGACCCTGGCTCAATACAATCTCAATCCACAGGCAGCGAGACCATCAACCGCATTTGTAGCTGGCCCGGTTGCCCAAAAAGCCAGAATTGAGAACAATACTTTGTATGCCGGTATTGTGAATGATGCAAAGATCACCGGTAATTTAAGACATGTTTTTGCAGTCTATGGCTCAAAAACAGATTATCTGAATCCATTCATTACGAATTATGAGATCCGTAAAGAATATACCGGTGGAATCAGAACCTATCTGGAATTATCCGGAAATGAAGATAAAGCAGTGAACTGGAAATGGAATGCCGGGCTTGAATTACAGGGTACCAGCGCAGATATTGCCAACTATAATAATAACAGAGGAGTTCAGGGTAGTTTACAGGCACAGGACGATATTCTTTCGCGTCAATTTTTCTACTTCACACGTTTTTCTGCAAATATCGGCGATAAGCTTACTGCAGAAGTTGCCGCCAGCTTAAATTATTACAGGTATAAGTTTTCAAAGGATATCAGATCTTATGCAAGCAGATTTGAACGCAATTTTGATCCTGAACTAATGCCACGGTTTGCACTATCTTACCAGGTCTCAGATATGCTGGCACTTCGTTCTTCTGTTAGCAGAGGCTACTCACCTCCTACAATTGCCGAGGTTAGAGCTTCCGACAATAAGATCAATACAACCCTGGAATCTGAAACAGGATGGAACTACGAAGCCGGTTTCCGTTTACGTAACAGTAACGACCGTCTTTGGATGGATGCTTCTATTTTCCAGTACCGTCTTGAAAATGCAATTGTTCGTCGTGTAAACGCAGATGATACCGAGTTTTATTTAAATGCCGGTGGCACCCGTCAAACTGGTGTGGAAACCCAAACCAGCTATTGGCTTATCGAACCGGGTTCAAAAGGCTTCTTAAGCGGACTTCAGCTGCAAAACAGCTTTACACTCAGTAAATATTTTTTCAGGGATTATCAGAATGGAACAGCAAATTATTCGGGAAACCGTTTAACCGGCACACCAAGAAGTGTGATAGTCAGTGGTCTTGATTTCCGCTTCCAAAAGAATTTCTACCTGTTTGCACAGCACAATTATACCTCAAAAATTCCTTTGAATGATGCAAACAGTGTTTACGCAGGAAGTTTTGACCTGGTGCATTTCAAAGCAGGCTGGAGAAGCTCAAAACCCGGAAAACCTGTTTTGGATTTTTACGCAGGGATAGACAACCTGCTAAATGAAACCTATAGTCTTGGGAATGACATAAATGCTTTTGGAGGCCGCTTCTTTAATGCAGCACCTAAGCGCAATTTCTTTGGAGGTATAAAATATACTTTATAGGTAAATTAATACTCATCCGACACTCTTTTGTGCCGGATGAGTATTAATTTCTAGTGTTAAGTTGGGATAGCCATATCGCTGAGTAGCCCGGTGATTTAGCTCCGGGTAAAGATCCGGTTTTCAGATCGGGCTTCAGCCCAAAACCTAACCGACCGGAAGGGAACAAAAACTGGTGCTTAAGCGCCTAAATACCGATAAACAATCCACATATACCATTCCATATCCCGAATTTTTATATGTTGGGCTGAAGCCCGCCCGGATGAACTCCGTTCGGACTGGCCCGAAAACGAACAAACTCGTTAACCCCAGCTAAAGCTGGAGTCTATTGAGCGACCGTACTGGTGTTGTGTCATAAATACTTTGACGAATACAACGGAATGCTAAGCAAGCTAAAATAAAATGGCTTTTACCTGTGACGACGAGAAGATGAAATTATTGAAACCTTATCCGTCAATTAATGAGTGATATAACACTAATATTTTAACTCAGCCAGCTTCTCAGTTGGATTCATCATGTAAGTTATCAGCGTACCATCATTCAATAACTCCACTACTCTAAATCCCCTGTAAGGTGTACCCCAATTGCCTCCAACATGAGAGTCGAATAAGAAGGGGATATTTTTCGCCATGAACACACCATCCTGATCATGTACATGACCATGAAATCCTGCTCTGACATTTGGATATTTATGAATCAGTTCAAAAAATTCAGGGGTATCTATCGCATGATCAGTCCATTTAGCCTGGGGAATATGCAGGATCAGAAATACATTCTTTTTGCTTTTGTATTGCTCCAGTTTTTCCTTTAACCATTGCAGATCAGGTGACACATAAGTTCCCTGCACATTAGAGGTATCTGCAAGTATAAATGCCGAGCCCTTAGCCTCAAAACTGTGATTCAAAGGCATTTTCCACACCTCATTCCAAAGTTCTTCTGTTACCATATCATGGTTCCCCCTTACAACATAATAGGGCACCTGAAGATTATCTGTTTTTTTCTTGACTAATGGTAAAAGATTCTCTTCGTTATGAATAATGTCCCCATTCAGCACACAGAAATCAATACGATTATTCTTATTGAACAAATTAATCTGATTGATTACCGTATCAGTCATTTCATCAAATTTTGTATTTGGCTGCCCGTAATGAAAGTCGGATGCAAGCACAAACCTCAGCTTAACTTTGGCTTTAAGGCCATAAACCTCTTCAGCAGAAAGGTCAGTAATTCTGCCACTGAGCAATAAAGCAGATGCCAAAGAAATCTGCTGAATGAATTTCCTCCGTGTCTGACTGTTTATATCTTTTTCCATATTCTGTATGATTTTGTCAAATTGTTACATTAACATCCCTTATTCAAAGGTGCATTTTAATGTTTGTATGCATATTAATTTCCTGTTAAGATTAAATCGAATTGTTCTATTTAAGTTTTGCCGATTTCAGCTCCACTGTATCACTTTCCAGGAACTGAAGTTTATACCCTCCGGTATCAATAAGAGCCTTTGGGAATAGTTTGCTAAGCTGACTGAACTCAGCTCCCGAAATCGCTGTCTGATACAGAAAAATTTGTCTCAGGTCTTTTAATGATTTCAACTGGGCAAGTCCTTTTGCTGTTATTTTGGTTCCAACCAGATTTAGGTAAGTTAGTTTCGGCAAACCATTCAATAATGCAATACCCGCATCACTTACAGCAGTCCTTTCAATGGAAAGACGGGTAAGAGACGATAATTTCACAATTGATTTCAGATTATTATCATCCAGATTAGAATCCCCGATTTTTAACCAGATCACCTGTTTACTTAATTGTTCAAGTAATTGCAGATCCTTCGCAGTAATTGAATCCAGCGCCACAAAATTGACAGACAGGTAATTACTATTTAGTGCAACCGGTATAACTGCAACTCCGCGGGTGAGCAGTTCCTGAACTATCTTCGCATCTGCTTGTCCGACACTCTTTTCCGGAATATCTGAGATCAATGCCGTTTCAGTTTTTTCTTCAGATTGAAGGGATAAAAGAACCGGTTTGATCTTTTCAGTTTGGGCAAGGTCAACCACTTTTTTATTAAAATCAGCCCCGCTGCTAACCCACCAATGGATCAGATCCAGTTCGGTTTTAGTCAGCTGTGGCTGTTCGAGAGGCGGCATATGATCATCGCTCTCCTTTGACAATAAGATTCGTTTGATCAATTCACTTTCGTCGGTATTTCCGGCAATAATCGCCTTACCACCCTTGCCACCCTTTAAAATAAAATCAGGCATGTCCAGTCTCAGTTTTCCCTTCTGCTTATTGGGGCCATGACATTTATAACATTTCGAAGTCAGAATTGGTTTGATCACATCCTGATAAGCCATGGCTTGCTGAACATTCGGGATAGGTTTTCTTTTCTCTTCGGCCTGTCCTGAACCTTCTGCAGAGAATGCCCGGGTCAAATAATCTGAACCATGTGTAATTGAGCCTCCAAAATGACCGGTAAGGACAATCAGGAACACCATAATGGCGGTAATCCAGGTGATTTGTTTTCCCTTCCAGTTTAAATACCAAGCAACAATTGAAATTATAGCGAGCGCTATACCAGACCATTGATGGTTAAAGATCAGGCCTTCATCATAATCACCAGTGCCTGAAAGCAAATAACCGCTAATACATGATGCAATCGCACTGAGCATCCCAATAAACAAAGAAATACTTACTGCTGAAGCCAGCGACTGATATTTTTCCTTTTGGGATAAAAATTGAAACAAGGCGGCGAGCAGCAATACCCCTATCGGGAGATGTACAAGCAAGGGATGAAAACTCCCCATAAAATCAATCAGGCTAAACAAAAAAACAGAAAGTGTGCTCATTCAGGGAGTATGAAATCAGGAATATCGTTTTCTAAGCAAATGCATCATGTGCACATTAATGGCCCATTGATCAGCCAGTGGCTGTCTGGTATATGGATAAGTGGGCATATAATCGGGCGGGCCAAATTCTGTAAGAACAGTTACCCGCTCTCCATTTCTTCTTTTCCTTTCCACAATTTTATCCCACCATTCGAAATGCTGTTTCACGGTTTGCTCCCATTCAGGGGCACGAGGATCATTCACCTGCGGGCCTTCGGGGTGGCCGATTCTGGCGTGAATATGATCAGTACGAGCCAATGCCAGATCAATTGTCTCCTTCTGATCAGCCAGTAAACTCTCATGTACATTGCACCAGTGTGAAATATCCAGAGTAAGTCTCAGATCAGGGTATTTTTCAAGAAAGTTTCTGGTGATATGTGCAGCAAACAGCATTCTGCCGCGATGTGTTTCATGGCATATCAACAGGCCTGTTTCTTTTGCCAATGCCTGTGTATGCTCAATGAATTTTTTATTGTCATCAAAGCTGAAATAATCTTTTCCTGAGTGATTGTTAATATAAAGTGGCCTCTGAATGTTTTGCTTTGCGGCTGCATCCACCATTCTTTTATAAAATTCGAGATGCTCCTTTGGGTTGGACTGAGATCCCCCGCAGAGGAAACCGATTTCCAGATCATGAGCCTTCAGAGCAGCAAATATTTCATCCTGTGCTTTTTTATTATCCGTAGGCCACCATAATTCTATTCCATCATAACCTTCCTTCTTAACCTTTGCGCAGAAAGAATCCATCGTTCCCTGATAGCCCCAGCTCGTTGCCATGATTTTGAGATCGTAGTTCTTATTCAGAGCAGATGAAGTCATTTCGGGCAATGCGAAAGATTCTAAGGAGGATAATAGTAGGGCAGCTGAACCTGCTGCAGATGTTTTAATGAACTTTCTTCTGTCCTGTCTCATATAATTGCTGCAAAATTCGTTTATGCTAAAATATCGGTTATCACTTTCCCTCCAACATCAGTCAAACGGAAAGGTCTGCCCTGAGATTCATAAGTGAATTTTTCGTGGTCAAAACCCAATTGATTTAGGATAGTTGCCTGAATATCAAATGCTTCTGTCTTTCCATTTACAATATCATATCCTATCTCATCTGTTTCTCCATAAGTGGTACCACCTTTGATACCCCCTCCGGCCATCCACATATTGAATGCAGCGGCATGATGATCCCTGCCCTTAAACGGCATATCCTTACCTTCACGGTTTTCCTGCATCGGGGTCCTGCCAAATTCAGCACCCCAAACGATCAGGGTTTCATCGAGCAAACCTCTTTGCTTCAGATCAAGGATCAATGCTGTGATCGGTTTATCTACGCTCCGGCATTTATTGACAAGACCAATATCTACCGAACCACTTGCAGAAGTACCGTGGGTATCCCATCCCCAGTCAAATAACTGGACAAAACGAACACCCTTCTCTACCAGTTTTCTGGCCAGCAGCACATTGTTTGCAAAACTCGTTTTACCCGGCTCAGTACCGTACATCTCATGGATGTAAGCAGGTTCATCGTTGATATTCATTACTTCAGGTACAGAGATCTGCATCTTATAGGCCATTTCATACTGTGCAATACGCGACAGAATTTCAGGATCTTTATATTCTTCGAACTGTTCCTGATTTATTTTATTGATCGCATCAATTGATGCTTTGCGCAGATCCCTGTCCATCCCTGCCGGATCTTTTATGAACAGAACCGGATCGCCTTCTCCCCTGCATTGAACGCCCTGATAAACACTCGGCAAAAATCCGCTTCCCCATACACTCTTGCCCGCATCGGGATTATTGCCTCCGGAAGTTAATACAACAAATCCTGGTAAATTTTTATTTTCTGATCCCATTCCATAGGTTACCCATGCACCTATACTTGGTCTCCCAAGGCGTGCTGAACCGGTTTGCATCAATAACTGGGCTGGTGCATGGTTAAACTGATCGGTTGTGACCGCATTCAGCATCGCAATCTCATCAGCAACAGTAGCAAGATGGGGTAAATTGTCAGAAAGCCATAAACCACTTTTTCCATGTTGTTTAAAATTGGCCTGCGGACCAAGCATTTTAGGTACCCCCCTGATAAATGCGAACTTTTTACCTTCCAGTAAGGACTGCGGACATTCCTGTCCGTCGAGTTTTGCGAGTTCAGGCTTATAGCTGAACATCTCCAACTGTGAAGGTGCCCCCGCCATATGTAAATAAATAACAGATTTAGCCTTTCCTGGAAACATCGGAGGCCTTGGTGCAAGCGGATTGGAAGCATCGAACATTGCATTCGGAGCAGAAGATCCCCCAAAACCACAGCTACCAAGCAAGGAACCTAATGCCAAAGCTCCAAAGCCCATAGCCCCTTCCTTTAAAAAATGACGACGGGTATGTAATTGTAAAGCTGCATGTTCTGCTTCCCTTGCCAACCTTTGCGCCTGAGCATCTCTCTTCATAATCGATAATGTTTCAATACTTTGACCATGTCTAATTCTTATTGAGCCATTCATCCATGTTCAGCATCGCGCCGGCAACAATGACCAGTGATGCTGTTTCAGGATCTGCAGGCTCATCCTTTGCTCCCATTAATTGATTCATGGCTGTTTTATCCTTTTTATACTTCCTCAGGGCTTCCGCATACAAATCGGATAGTGCCTTTAACTTTTTCGCTGAAATAGGCTTAAACATCATGGCTTCATAACCTTTACTGATCTGAACCTTGCTTTCCTTCCCTCCCAATTCTTTCATGCGAAGAGCAAGACTTCTCGAAATGACAAGAGTGGTGGAGTCATTCAGAGAGGTTAATGCCTGTAATGGAGTATTGGTTCTGATTCTCCGGGGAAGACATGATTCCCTTGCACTGCCATCAAAGGTCATCATTGAAGGATAAGGGGCGGTACGCTTCAGATAGGTATAAACTGCTCTTCTGTACTGGTCTTCGCCTGTACTCATTGTCCATTTTTCACCATTATAAGGTGAGCGCCAGATTCCTTCAGGCTGAAATGGCATAACACTTGGCCCATACATTTTTTTGCTCAACACATTACTTACCTCCAATGCCTGATCCCTGAGTTGCTCTGCTGAAAGTCTGATTCTGGATGCTCTAGAATAAAATTTATTATTAGGATCGATCTTTAATTTTTCCTCAGTCACGGCAGAACTTTGCCGATATGCCGCAGACATTACAATCTCTTTTAAAAGACGCTTCATGCTCCAGTTAAACTCATTCATAAACTGCCAGGATAAATGATCAAGCAATTCTTTATGAGTAGGTGCAATTCCCTGTGAACCAAGATCTTCGAGTGTTTCAGCTATCCCAAACCCAAACAACTGCTCCCATAAACGGTTCACCATAGTTCTGGCTACAAGCGGATTTTTTTTATCTGTTAACCATAATGCCATCCCCAATCTGTTTTTGGGCACATTTGCCGGCATTGGGTTCATAATACCGGGTACACCAGGCTCCACCTTATTTCCCTTTACCATCCAGTTACCTCGCTCAAAAACATGGGTGGTTCTGAACTGTTCCCTGTTATTCTCGATCATAATCGGCGTTTCATCTACTTTAGCCTGCATCAATTGATTGAAATTACTCAAAGCAAGCTCATAGCCAGGTTTTCCCTTACCAGGAAGGGGAACATCAAACTGGAACCATTCAAACTGTACACCTGTATCATCAGGGCTTTTTATCGCCGGACTATAATATTTAAAAAACAGGTTTC
Source organism: Pedobacter sp. (assembly GCA_036676565.1). Classification (GTDB taxonomy): domain Bacteria; phylum Bacteroidota; class Bacteroidia; order Sphingobacteriales; family Sphingobacteriaceae; genus Daejeonella. The sequence continues at coordinate 341,801 of JAKFCP010000015.1, read as the reverse complement.
GCTTTCCCTTTTCAGCAGGTATCGGTACAGTCACAATTTTCCATTCGCCCTTTGTATTTGCAAGCGGAACAGTTTTTAATAGTTTTCCATTCAATGTATCGAGATAAATTGACCATTTACCTCCATCAAAATTGGTTTTATATCGAAACATTAGCTGGGTCTTATCCTGTAGTACAACATCCTTCAACCGGCATGTTCCGTTATTTCGCAATCCGGCAAACCAGCTGCTGATCAGGGCAGCATTCACAAACTGATCACATTGCAGTGAGTTAATTGTAGGCTGCCAGGTTTTAAGAAAGTTAAAATATTTTTTTGCCTGAGCTTCTGAAGTATTGCTCTTTAACCAGCCGGTCAGTTGTGCCAGTTTTATACTGTCCTGAGTACTGTATTGCCGCAATAATGGATAATCAGCATTAGTATCTTCATCCCGCGTATTATTAAAAAAGGCCATGAACTTATAATATTCATCAGCTTTAAATGGGTCATAAGGATGGCTATGACATTGAACACAATTAAAAGTTGTGCCCATTGTAGCACTCCACGTTGTATTAACCCGGTCCATGACGGCAGAGGTTCTGAATTCTTCATTATCAGTCCCACCCTCATCATTGGTCATTGTATTCCTGTGAAAAGCCGTAGCAATGTACTTTGCATCATCAGGGTTTGGCATCAGATCTCCGGCAAGCTGTTCGATCAGAAAATCATTGTATGGTTTATCCGAATTATAAGCTTTAATCAACCAGTCACGGTATTTCCAGATAATTCGTCCGCGATCGGCCTCATAACCTCTGGTATCTGCATAACGGGCAATATCAAGCCAATTGGATGTCCAGCGCTCACCGTAACGGGGCGAGGCCAGAAGTTCATCAACAAGGTTCTCATATGCTTTGTCAGAATTATCCTGAAGATACTTTTTTGAAATACCGGCTGAAGCCGGAAGGCCGATAAGATCAAGGCTAAGTCTTCTTAATAAAGTTGCCTTGTCGGCCTCTGCTGAGGGCTCTAATTTTTGCTCCTCCAGTTTTTCATAAATAAAGCGGTCAATATCATTTCTGACCCACTTATTTTCTATATCAGGAATATTCTGTTTTTTTACAGACACATAAGCCCAGTGCTCACCCCATTTTGCTCCCTCTTTAATCCACTGTCTGAAAACCTCAATCTCTTCTTTGGAAAGTGCTTCGTGCTTATAAGGCATCCTTTCATCCGGGTCATTTTCAGTAATTCTTCTGATCAGTTCACTGCCTTCGGGGTCGCCGGGAATAATCGCTGGTTTTCCGGATTCAGTAAGACCTAAAGCTTCTTCCTGGAAAAGAAGACTAAATCCGGCTTCCTGCTTCACTCCGCCATGGCAGGAGATGCACTTTTTATTGATTATCGGCTTAACCTGCGTATTATAATCAATCTTCTGATTTGACAAAGCCAATTTATACAAGACGCTTACCACCAGCAGCAGCGCAAGCAACACAATAATTTTTCTGGAGTAAAATATCTTCATCAGTTTATCCTTATTTTAAAGATATAAATTCCACTCAAAAAAAAGACGGATACCAAACATTTTAGGCATGAATCCTTCAGATAAGCTGTAAAAACCAGGGAAAAACATCTTGTATTTTTCTTTCAGAACATATTATATTCATAATCCGGGTATTCATATAGTTTAAGTCCTTGTAAAAGCCCTTAGAACTATTAAATAAAGAAAACTTCAGGAAAATAAATTTTCAGGTATCTTTATGACTAATGATCCGCTGAACCGCTATGATTAGATCATCACCATCTTTACAAAAAAGCATATACCTTTTATTCTTTTCATTTTTGGTGATTAGCGGCCTCTATTTTGCACAGAATTTCCTGATCCCTATAGCGATCAGTGCTCTTTTGGCCATGTTGTTTGTTCCTCTTTCCAGATGGCTTGAATACAGAGGAATAAGCCGGATGTTAGCTGGGCTAATCTGTGTATTACTTTTTCTAATGGGTGCAGGTGTTGTTATCGGTATACTTTCATGGCAGGCAAACGGAATATCAGAAGATCTTACTGAGATTACCCGGCGTATCGGTATGATTGCAGACGATCTCAGGGAATTTATAGCCAGAACTATTGGCATATCTACTGAAAAACAAAAACAATGGATGTTAAACCAAACGGACGGGTCCTCTGCAACCTTAGATATGGCCGGACTGATGTTAAGTTCGCTGATGAGCATTTTCATCCACTTTATTCTTATCCTTGTCTACCTCTTTCTGTTCATCTATTACCGGTCTCATCTTAAAAAATTCATCCTGATGCTGGTTCCTCCTGATGAAACAGACGAAACTGAAAAGATCATATCTGATGCTGGAAAAGTGGCTCAGAAATACATTTCGGGGCTTAGCAGCATGATCGTTATTTTATGGATTATGTATGCTGCAGGGTTTTCAATTGTTGGAGTAAAAAGTGCCCTATTCTTTGCTGTTTTATGCGGTCTTCTGGAGATCCTGCCATTCATAGGAAACTTCACAGGTACTGTAATAACTGCACTGGCAGTAATTTCACAGGGTGGAAGTAACGGAATGATCATAGGTGTGATTGTCACTTATTTGATAATACAATTTATTCAAACTTATTTTCTAGAACCATTAGTGGTAGGCTCAGAGGTAAATATTAATCCATTATTTACAATCCTGATTATCGTTTTCATGGAGATTATTTGGGGTGTCGCGGGTATGATTCTAGCCATACCCATGCTTGGTATCGTTAAAATTATTTGTGACCATGTGACACCGCTTAAGCCCTATGGTTTCCTGATTGGCCGCGCAAGATCAGACAAACATCCAAGGATTGTCATAAAGCTTCAAAACTGGTTAGGCCTGAATGATAAGGCCTCAACAAACTCATAGTACCTGGAATACAATTTCATGCAAAAACTGTGTATAATTAATACCGGAGAAAACTGTAACAAAAATCCACTGAATTCCTCTAATTATGAATAATCCAACAATATGCTGAGCATCAGAAATATAGTAAAACAATACTCTAATCACAGGGCTTTAGACAATGTCTCGATCGAAATCGAAAAGGGTTCAGTTTTCGGATTGCTGGGTCCGAATGGTGCCGGAAAAACCTCACTGATCCGGATTATCAATCAGATTACGGCACCTGATCAGGGCGAAATATTATTAAATGGCGAAAAGCTTAATCCATCCCATATTTCCAAAATAGGATATCTGCCCGAAGAACGGGGTTTGTATAAAAAAATGGAGATTGGTGAACAAATGCTGTATCTGGCACAGTTAAAAGGCTTATCAAAGGCTGATGCCACAGCAAGGATCAGATACTGGTTTGAGAAAATGGGTATTCAAAGCTGGTGGAATAAAAAGGTTGAGGATCTGAGCAAAGGCATGCAACAAAAGGTACAATTTATTGCTACAGTTGTTCATGATCCTGAACTGATCATTCTGGATGAACCATTCTCGGGATTTGATCCGGTAAATGCCCAGTTAATTACCAATGAAATCCTGGAATTAAACCAAAAAGGTGCTACCATTATCTTTTCAACCCATCGGATGGAATCTGTAGAGCAATTATGCGACAGCATCGCCCTGATTCATAAATCGAAGAAAATTCTTGATGGAAAGGTTAAGGATATTAAGAATCTGTATAGAAATAACACCTACAGAATAGCTTATGCAGGAATTTTGAATCCAGTTGAAACTCCCTTATTTAACATCAATGAAGAGAAGAAAGATGAGGAAGTCACGCATCTGACCATTCAAATCAATCCGGGTTATTCTTCAAATGATGTATTGAAGTTCTTAATACCACAGGTTCAGGTCACCGAACTGACCGAAATTGTACCCAGCATGAACGACATTTTCATTCAAAACGTAAAAAACTAATCAGAAAATGAACAAGATTCTACTCATTATAAAAAGAGAATATTTCAGCAGGGTAAAAAAGAAGTCATTTCTGATCATGACCTTTCTGGTACCGATGTTAATCATTGGTATGTACGCACTTATTTTTGCACTCTCGATGAAAGGTGGCGACAATATCCCGGCAGTCGAAGTCATTGATGATAGCGGCATATTTAATAAAGGTCTAGAAAATAAGAAATCGGCTACATTTAGTAAATCCGAACTCACACTTTCAGAGGCTAAACAGAAAGTTATTAAAAACGAAGATGCCTTCGTGCTTTACATTCCGGCGGATATTGCCAGCGGAGGAACGATTGAAATGTTCTCCCAGAAAAAAGCAGGACTTTCTGTGATCAGCACGATAGAAAATCAATTGAACGATCAGATGAGAACCAAATTGCTCGCTGATGCCGGAATTGATGCCCTTACACTGGATAAAATAAAACCAAAATTATCTGTCGTTTCGAAAGAATTAACCCTCGAGGGAGAAAAAGACAGCAGCTCAGGTGCAGCAATGGCCGTTGGATTTGCCGCCGCTATTCTGATCTATATGTCACTTTTCATTTATGGGATTCAGGTAATGCGGGGAATTATTGAAGAAAAAACCAGCAGAATCGTTGAGGTTGTTATTTCATCTGTAAAGCCATTTCAGCTAATGATGGGAAAGATAATCGGAATCGGACTGGTAGGTTTGACACAGTTCCTGCTCTGGATCACCCTTTCCATAGGACTGATGACCGTTGCTAGTCAGATCATATTTAAAGGCAAAATGGAACAGATAAAATCTGAAATGCCGATGAGCAAGCAGGCTGCTGCAGCAAGCAGTGATGGCCCCGGAATGGACATCATCAAGGCTGTTCAAACCGTTAACTGGACCTACATTCTTCCGGTATTCATTATTTTCTTTCTTGGTGGATACATGTTGTACAGCGCTCTTTTTGCCGCAGTAGGTTCTGCCGTAGACAGTGATACCGAAACCCAGCAATTTATGCTGCCCATTACCCTGCCACTGCTGTTTACCTATATTATGTCATTCAGTTTTATTGTTAATAATCCAGACAGTAGTCTTTCTTTCTGGTTGAGTATCATACCCTTCACCTCACCAATAGCGATGATGGTCAGATTACCTTTCGGAGTACCAAACTGGGAACTGGCATTGTCTATCGTTCTTCTTATCGGGGGATTCATATTCACAACCTGGGTAGCATCACGAATCTACCGTGTAGGTATTCTGATGTATGGCAAAAAGGTAAGTTTTGCTGAGTTGGGGAAATGGTTTATGTATAAGGAGTAGCTTTAAGCGGAAAGCTAAAAGCTGAAAGCAGAAAGCAGAAAGATAAGGGGTGAAAGATAAAAGTTTTAAGAGAGGATATGTTTATTTCTATCCCTATTTCCCGTTTCCTATTTCCAATTCGCTAAAAAATGAGTTCCATTGCTATCCTGGATCTGGGCACCAATACCTTTCAATTATTGATTGTAAACATCAATGATAATGATCCTGTGCTTGTTTTTGAGGAGAGCATTGCTGTAAAATTAGGTGAAGGTGGAATCGAAAAAGGCTTCATCAGCGAGTCAGCTTTTGATCGTGGACTGACGGCAATCAAACAATTCAAAAAATCCATAGATCAGTATCAGGTTGAACTGGTCATGGCTGCGGCAACATCAGCACTCCGGACTGCCGGCAACGGGCTGGAATTTTTAGATAAAATCCGATCTGAAACTGGAATTGTACCTGAAATTATTTCTGGAGAGCATGAAGCGGAACTGATTTATCAGGGTGTCAGGGCAGCTATTAATATGGGCGATGAGAAATGTCTGATTATTGACATTGGCGGTGGAAGTGTCGAATTTATAATCTGCAATCAGCAGGATGTTTTCTGGAAAAGGAGTTATGACATCGGGGCGGCCCGGCTCATGGAACAGTTTCATCATTCAGACCCCATTTCTCAAGCGGATATAAATAAGCTGAATTCTTATCTGGATGCTACGCTTCCTGAACTCAAAACCCAAATTAAAATCCATAAACCTCAACTGCTCATTGGATCGGCAGGTGCATTTGAAACTTTTGCAATACTTATTAATCCCGAATTTAAGGTCAGTTTTACAAATCCTGAAATAAAGATTGAGTTGAGGGATTTTGCACGAGTATCAGAGCTCATTTTGAAAAGCTCACATGCAGAACGCAGCAATAATCCTGCGATTATTCCTGTCAGAGTTGATATGATCGTAATGGCCACCCTGATCACAAAGTATGTTATGAATCAGTTTGCATTTAAAGCACTTAAATTGTCAACTCATTCCTTGAAAGAAGGCCTGCTGTTCAGCTACCTAAAAAACAAAAAACTATAACTATTCAGATAACTTACACAATTCGGCATAAAGACGATGAGTGGGGAGGCCTACCACATTGCTGTAAGAACCATTTATTCTATCAACTGCTATCAAGCCTATCCATTCCTGAATGCCATATGCCCCTGCTTTATCCATTGGCTGACAGGTATTAATATAATAGTGAATCTGCTCAGCACTAATCTCATTAAAGAACACTTCTGTAAGTTCATAAAAACTGCAGACCTTATGATCCTTTAGCAAGCTTACCCCTGTAATCACATCATGTCTTTTACCCGATAATTCAGAAAGCATCTCAAATGCATGATCTTCATTTTCGGGTTTACCCATAATTTTACCATCAAGGGAGACAATTGTATCTGCCGTAATCACGATCTCATTTTCAATCAGCAGATCGAAAGCTTTTGCTTTTTTTTCGGAAATATAAACCGCGATTTCAGAAGGCGATAATCCCGGAGGATAACTTTCATCCACCTCCCGCAGAACAACCTGAAAATCAAATCCCATGAGTTTTAGCAGTTCTTGTCTGCGCGGTGATTTTGAGGCCAGAATAATTGGCGGAAATTGTTTGATCATCTGATTGGACTTTGCCAAAAATAAGAAAAGCGGCTAAAAGCCGCTTTAATATGTAGAAAAAGTATCCTAGACTGAGCTCGTCGTTATAAATATGGTTTATAATGCTTTTTTGCGCTTGTATTAAGTTCTTATCGTTTGGAAATGTGCTGCTGTGCTCTTTTTAAATGCATTCCCGCTTTTCGCTCATACTCCACAGGCCTTAATCACAGGCCGGTATCCGCTACAATCGGGTTTAAAAACATCAGACAGTACAATTAAAACCTGATCTATCCCCTATTCAATCAAAATGGGTTTATTAGTTATTCCTCATTCTCGCACGACGCTCTTCCAGAATAGCTTCGTAGGCTTTCTTTTGTTCATCGTTTAGTAAAGCATTCACTTTAGTGGTGGTTTCTGCCTGCAAAGGTGCCATTTTAGCGCGCATAGCCTGGAAATCGCCACCATCAGTTAGTGTTGTTCTGACACTGTCGACACGTTTTGCCGACCATATAAACACTTCTTTTAATTTAGTCTTTTGTTCGGCTGAAAGCTTTAGCGTCTCTAATTGAGCAATCTGACGATCGGCTCTTTCCTCAGGTGTACCCATTTGTCGGCCGCCCTGTGCATTGGCGAATGTTGCCATGCAGAGAATCAATCCCATGGCAATAATTAATCTTTTCATATCTGCTGGTTTTCCCCTTTTGATTGACAATTGAGCAAAAGGTTTAATGCTGAAGGAAATAATCAGACCTTGCTACCATCAGTGGCCGAAGGATTTTCATTGGTCCATAGATTTTGGATCTTCAATACTTTTTCGATGATATCCCTGACACATGAATCGCCACCATTTTTCGGGGAAATATAATGTGAAACAGCTTTAATTTCCTCAACCGCATCAGCCGGACAAACTGCAAGACCTGCCATCTTCATAAGTTCCAGATCGGGAATATCATCCCCCATAAAGAGTACTTGCTCCGGCAATAATCCATTTTTATCAATGAATTCATTATAAGCAGCAGTTTTTGAATCCAAACCGAGATAAATATCTGTAATACCCAATCCTCTCAAGCGATGCTCTACTCCTTTGGATCTTGCACCGGAAACAACTGCTATTTTAAATCCCCGCTTCACTGCAAGTTGCAGGGCATAACCATCTTTGATGTTAAACTGCCTCAAAAATTCCCCCGACTCAGTAACCAAAAGCATACCATTGGTCATGACTCCATCAACATCAAGAATAAATGCTTTAATATGCTTTAGTTTTTCTAAGAACATAGTAGTAGAATTGAGGTATGAAGTCTGAGGACTGAAGTAGGAGGTCTGACATCAGACTTCTGATTTCTGACCTCCGACCTCCTATTGATTATCGCGCCACTCGTAAACCCAGGCTGTCTGGATTTGCTCCAGATGACCTTCATTAGATTGTTCGCGGGTGCCTGCGAAATTCGGAAGACTTAAAATCCAGTCGAGAAGTTCGGTGAAACGTATTCTGTAGATCTGAGATTCTCCGAAATCATCGCCAAATTTCTCATAAAGGCCCATGGCTATATCTTCATAGTCATTCCAGTAAATCGGTAATTCAAAACTTTCCTTCGCCATTTCTCTTGTATAATTATTAATGTCCTAAAAACTGATTCTGATCCGGAAGCGTTACTTCAAGATCCCCGTTTATTAACACACACTGACAACCCAATCGGGAGTTAATTCTTGGATTGACTGCACGATCGATAAAATCTTCTTCTTTATCTGAAATTTCCTGAATATTATCCATTCCTGAATTAACATAAACCTGACAGGTACTGCATCCGCAAACGCCTCCGCAATTATGTTGTAATTCAATCCCGTTATCCAGACAAACATCAAGAACTGATTCGCCTTCTGCTATCGGAAGCTCTACGGCTGACTTTGAAGCCTCTTCAAAATTGATTTTTAATTTAAAAATGTTCATTAGTGCAAAAATAGCATTTTAAACTCAGCCCTGTAGGCGCTTGTGCAAATTGACTATGCTTTGACTAAGTTTAGTATAAAGTTCTGATAAGTCAGGCTTATGTTTAAGAAGCTCGAGGTGCGCCTGAATGGTGGCCTGGTCTTCCCGGATAGCCGGGCCGGTCTGTACAGAAACAGGGTCATTCATTTCAATTTTACTAAGAGTTTCTGCAATCAGAGGCTTCAAGAGATCATAATCCAATCCTTGTTCTTCCAGTAATTCCTGAGCGAGCCCAAAGAGGTGATTGGTGAAATTACAGGCAAATACAGCGGCAACATGAAGTGTTTTACGTTGTTCTGAATTTAATTCAATTACTTTTTCTGATAAGCGATCAGCAATTGCCCGAATACTTGACAATACTTCGGGGCTATTTGCTTCAATGATGATTGGAATCTGCCTGAAATCGACCGATTTGATCTTTGAAAAGGTTTGCAGCGGGTAAAACACCCCAGTTTTTGTTGATGCTCCTTCAAGCGCTGAAAGTCCGGTTGAACCGGATGTATGTACAAGCAGTTGATCACTGAGCTTTAATTCAAGAGCAATTTCCCTGATTGCTTCATCCTTAACAGCGATGATAAACAAGTCGGCAGAGCGATCCAAATCAAACATATTGTTTATTGGCTCTGCTGCCAGGGTATCCGCCAGTGAGCTTGCGTGGGTTATATCGCGGCTCCAAACCTGAGATATATCCTGGCCGGCCAATTTAAAAGCACGACCTAAATGCGTGGCTATATTACCACTGCCTAAAATGACAATATTCATCAGGCTGGTTTGATTTCCTTATTTCTCCTGAAAATGGATAGAATAAATCCGATCACCATAATGATCGTTCCACCCCAGAATAAATTTATATATGGAAATTCAATGGCTTTTAATACTACCCAATCCTTCTCTGCTTTTGGTTTCTGATAAACCATCAGCTCAAGTTTGTCCTTATCAGGATAAACATTTGAAAAACGCAATTTCAAACCCTTTTCGTCGACCGTCTTGCCGAAATCAAATTTGGAACCATCTTTTAATAAATAGATAGGCTCAGATGGGTAAACTTTACCATCCGAAACAATATCTAATTGCAAGCCAATGGCGATATCCCGTTCACCAACAGGAATATTCTGAATCTTTGCCTCACGGTTAATTCCCTTAACCAAAATATAACCTTCTCTGAAACGAACTGTGTCGCCAACATTCACTTCATAGGTTGCAGGCTTTTCATATTTTTCATCCTCAGAATGCCCTTCATGATCTTCATGGTCCTCTTCTTTCAAAGGTACGCTGCTTACATGGGTATAAACATCATGGAACAGGTAATGACGGGTATCAGGAGAAGCAATAATCTGCCGCATCTTGGCATTTTGCTGAGCATTTGGATAGAGTGTAAAGTTCTCCTTAACATCTCCGCTCTTCTCATCAATTACCTTATAATTGATTCTGTAATAGGTATTTACACCCTGTGTTGAATCACCCAAATAAGTGACCGTATAACGATCCATCTTTGTAGGCTCATCCTTGTACAGAATAATGTTTTCGCGGGGGTTATTACTCTTTGCGAACTCATCTCCAAAACCAATCCCGGTATTATTGATTGAAATGATTTTATTTGTTGCGGCAGCTACAAGTGCTCCGACAAGTAATAAGGCAAATCCAATATGCGCAACTGCGGATCCTGCAAGTCTCCACTTTCCTTTGAATGCTTCACCCAGAATCTTTGCATTCGCAAGTATCGAAAACACGGAAGCATAGGTCAGGATGATATACATCACATTGGTATATATATTCATCACGTAGACGGCTGCTGCGGTAATGAATACTGAAACAAGCAGGGATATTGAAATACTGACAAAGAACTTCTTAGGATCTGTCTTTTTGTATTTCAGGAATTGAGAAAATGCCGAAATGAAGGCAATTACTACAGCAAAAGGAACCTGCCATTTGTTGTAATGTGCAATAACATCCGCTGGTGGTGCGATCTCGGTTCCGAAAATGGCATTAAATACCGGCACTGAGGTAGTTGCAAGTATCTGAACGCAAGCGATTGATAATACCAAAGCACCTATAAAAAGCCAGAACTCCCGCGAATAAGTTTCTTCATCCTTTTTGGTTATCGGCAGTTCTTTCCAGCGGATAACGAGAAACAAAACAGCAATAAAAAGGAATGCCACCACATAAAGAACCAGATGCCAGAACATCCCCAAATCGGTAAAGGCGTGGACAGATGTTTCACCTAAAATACCACTACGGGTAAGAAAGGAGGCATAAAGCACCAGTACAAAGCTGATCAGTACCAGGAAAGTGGCTGTAAAATAAGAATGGCCTGAATTTCTATAAGCAATCAGAACGTGAACTGCAGCTATCAAAGTCATCCATGGGATGATTGAGGCATTCTCAACCGGATCCCATGCCCAGAAGCCACCAAAATTCAAGGCTTCATATGCCCAGAATGAGCCCATAATGATACCTGTTCCCAGAATCATGACAGCAAAAAGTGTCCATGGTAAAGCTGGGCTAATCCATTCAGAATATCTTCTCTCCCAAAGTCCGCCAATTGCATAAGCAAAAGGAACAATCATGGATGCAAAACCAAGGAATAATGTTGGTGGATGTATAACCATCCAGTAGTTCTGAAGCAGCGGATTTAATCCGTTACCATCAGTTATCATGCTCAGGTAATCGCCTCTTGCAAAGATTGGCCCTGGTACAGCATCTCGCAATAAGATAAATGGAGAACTTCCGACCCTGAGTCCGAAAACCTCAACCCCAACCAGCATTGATGCGATAAAGGCCTGAGATAGCATGATGGTAGTCATAACTGAATTTTCCCAGGTTTTGCCCTTTGAAAGTATAATTGTTCCTAAAAATGCCTGCCAGAACATCCAAAGCCAGAAACTTCCTTCCTGCCCTTCCCAAAAGGAAGAAATAATATAATAGACCGGAAGTATCTTTGATGAATGAGCCCATGCATAATGGTATTCAAACAAGTGATTATAGATAATGTAATACAGGCATGACCCTATTCCAATAACGGCAACTGTATTTAAACGGAATGCGATTCTAGCAATTCGTCTCCAGCCATCAGAACTTGCCTGCTTTGACTGGTCTTTAGAAAGTGCTGTGGTAGTTGCAAAATAATAGGCAAGCGTTGCCAGAAGAGCAGTACAAAACGACAGGATGATGAAGAACTGACCTAACTTCCCCGGAAGAAGGTTTTCTCCAATGTATTGTATTTCCATTAAGATTTAGATTTTTGCGGATGTAGCAGTAACCTCAGTAACCTCAACTTCATCCGTAGTATATTTAGAAGGGCACTTCATTAGAATTTTTGAAGCATGAAATTCGTTACCAATCATTTTGCCCGTTAGTACAATCTGTTCTGAACGTTCAAAATCCTGCGGCTTGGAGCCATTAAACACCACTTTACACTCTTTCCCCTCATTATCTTTCATATAGAATGCAAAATAATTGGCATCCTGCTGTGGTTTATAAAAAAGCTCTTTTTCTTTATTCAGTTGTCCAACAACATGCAATTCTGAACTGCTCTCTGTGGCATCTGCAAATGATCCATAGGTACTTGAATCAGCGTATGTACTGATAATAATACCAATTGCTAATGCGATGATAACGATGCCGGCGATGGAACTCTTTTTCATAATTATGCTTTTAACTAATTCAATCAAATGCAATTACAAAAGTACTAAATACTTCACTTTAGTAGTCAATATAACAAGAATGTTTCTATATTAGAATCATTCTAAATAACAAAGGGAAACCTTACAGCCTCCCTTTGTATAATTAAACAGTTCTGGTCATGGCCAGATTCCCATATTCATATAAGAAATAGCGACTTTATCGATAGAACCAACGAATGCCGCAGTTCTGAGACCGTCAATTTTCGGATTAGCCATTTGTATATCACGTATCTCATGATAAGATCTGATCATGGTGTCTTCGAGCCCGGAATTAACTAATTCCAGTTCAGAAGCTCCTTTAACGATTATACTCTTTTGAGCCGAATCAAGAGAAATACCAGTGATCTTCTCCACCATATTAACAAGATTCTGATTGGCATTTTCTTCATATCGCTTATCCATACGGCCAAATGCCACATGCGAAAGGTTTTTAAGCCATTCGAAATAAGAAACAGTAACACCACCTGCATTACAATACATATCCGGAATTAAAATACATCCCTTTTTGATAAGAAAATCTGCTGCATCCGGAGTAGTTGGCCCGTTGGCGGCTTCAGCGATAATTTTTGCTTTAATATTAGCCACATTTGCGATAGTGATCTGATTCTCTAAGGCAGCAGGCACCAAAATATCACATTCCTGTTCCAAACCTTCGGCAGAATTGATAAATTCTTTGGTTGATCCTGTAAAACCAAGAATCGAACCGGTGGTTTTGCGATGGTAGAACACCTCATCAAGGTTAAGTCCGTTAGGATTGTAAATCGCTCCTTCAAACTCACAGATACCAACAACTGTAGCACCAAACTCGATCAGATATTTAATGGTATGGTAACCCACATTTCCTAAACCCTGAACGATCACCCGTTTACCGGATAGACCTGTACTAAGGCCGAGTTTATTCATATCCTCAGTGATATCTACACATTCACGTACCGCGATAGCAACCCCACGACCTGTTGCTTCCCTTCGTCCGGCAATGCCATGTAAAGCAATCGGCTTACCTGTAACGCAGCCTAAAGCATCCAGTTGCCCCGGATTCATAGTTTGATAAGTATCTGCAATCCAGCTCATTTCACGTTCCCCTGAACCATAATCCGGCGCAGGAACATCAATACCGGGTCCGATAAAATTCTTTTTAATTAATTCCACAGTATATCTGCGGGTTATGGTCTCCAGTTCGGCAACTGTATAATCTTTAGTATTAATCTTAATACCCCCCTTTGCACCACCGAAAGGAACATTTACAATCGCACACTTATAAGTCATGAGTGCCGCAAGTGCCATCACCTCATCCTCATTTACCATGTCGCTGTAACGAATACCACCCTTTGTTGGTGATTTATGATGTGAATGCTCTACTCTCCAGGCATCAATTACTTCAAAACCGTTCTCACGACGAATTGGGAAACGGAAACGATAAACACTGTTACATGACCTGATCTGGTCAAGCAATCCTTCCGGGTGGGAAGTAAATTGAGCTGCATGATCAAAAAACTGGCAAACGTCACCAAAAAACGAAGTTTCTGAGTGCGCTGCGTCTATAGACTTAGCCATAAGAAAATAAATTAATTTGAATAATTGGTTATATACTGCAAAGTTGATAGAAATAAACCGATACTAAAAATGAAAATTACTTAGTGTATAGGATACAATATCTAATAAGCAGGTATAAACCTTATTTAAAGAACTTAAACAAGGTATATTTATTGCTTCTGTTTTTCAATTTTTTTCAACCGGCTATCGATGGAAAAGAGATAAATGGCCAATCCAATGAAGACGACTGAAATAACCAGTACTACAACATAAATCTTTCCGGAACTTCTCAGGGAATCAGCCATCTCAACCCCATTGGAATTCTGCGCCAGAAGATTTAATGCAAACGACAGAATTAAGGCTAGTGTAAGGATAAATTTTTTCATCATTTTGTTGTTGGTTGTTGGTTATTGGTTGTTAGCAAATACTGCTATATGTCAAATGATTTGTAATCAGGAACTCTCAATTCTCCACCCGATAGCTATCGGGTCTCAATTCTCCACTCTCAGTTGATAAAATTTTGCTTATTCTCAACCTTCCGTATTCTATACCTGATAGTTGTAATCCAGGCACTGATCAAAATCCATCCCAATACAGCCGGATAAAAAACCGGGCGTAACTCTGGTGCCATATCTTTGGTATTAAATCCGGGGTTACCTCCATTTCCGGGGTGGAGTGAATCGGTCATACGCGGAAGTATGAACAACAGCACCACCATGATAGGGAATGCGAATATATTATAGACTGCTGATATTCTGCCTCTTTTCTGCTCCTCCTCAAGAGAGTTTCTTAGCACGAGGTAAGCCAGATAAACAAGCAGGGCAATTGCCGCACTATTTTGTTTCGGGTCATTGCTCCAGGCTTCACCCCAGGTATATTTAGCCCATACTGCACCGGTAACCAGTCCAAGAACACCGAAAACAATTCCGACATTGGCACTTTCAACGGCCATCAGATCATCGTTTTCATTTGAAGAGTTCAAATAACGTATACTGTAGACAAAAGAAACAGTGAGCATGACGATCATCGCAAACCACATCGGTACGTGAAAATGGATATTCCGGATAGTTTCATTTAAGATCGGCTTTGCCGGCACATGAAATAAAAACCCAGCAATAATTGAGTAAAGCACAAGAACTGTGGCCAGGATTTTCCACCAGTTTTTATTCATAAGGTTCTTGAATTAATCCTTCCAAAGGTAAGGAAATAACAATAAAGATGTAGTGATCACGATGATATTTATGGCTATCAGGACACCGATCTCATCATAAGATACCGATCTGTCTAAACCGTCCATTGCATTCTTCGATAACTTAATCAGCACCACCAACAGGGGTATTATTACCGGAAAACTCAATATGGCCATGAGCCCCCCTGCGTTGTTTGCTTTGGAGGCAATCCCCGAGATCATAGTAAAGACAGATGCGAAACTGATGCTTCCCAAAAGAACTGCAAAAAAATAAAATAGCGGATCTCCCAGCAGATTTTTAAATACCAGGGTATAAAACCCTAATGCGATAGCAGAGAGCAAAAGCATCAGAAAAATATTATAAATGATCTTGGAGATGATGATCGCCTGCGCACTGGTGATCGTATAGTAATACAATTGCCTTCCCCTGCTTTCCTGGATAAAACTTTTGGTAATCGCATTCACCGAAGCGAAAAGCATAATGATCCAGAAGAGGGCGTTCCAGGTTGGCGGACTTGTTATCTCACGGAAAGCCAGATAACATACAAAAACTGTTGAAACCACATAGAGTAAAATACCATTCAATGCATATTTTGAACGCCATTCGAGCATGATTTCCTTACGGATCAGAAATTTAACCTGATTCAATAAATCCATTGCAACAAATATAGAATTTGCTTTTCAGTTTCGGGTATTCATTCAGGTGCAATAAATGAATCGAATATTTCTTTGTATTTTGTGTCATGTTTTTTTCAATACTTGATAGCCCTATCGGACAAATGGTCATTGAGGCCGGTGAGCATGAGATATGTGCCATAGGTTTTCCTGCGGAACTACCTTTGGAGAATCCCAATAAACTCTCGGAAATGGCAAAAGAGCAGTTCAAAGAGTATTTTGAGCAAAAAAGAAAACATTTCGATTTTCCAATGGCTCAACCCGGAACTGATTTTCAACAAAAGGTATGGGATGAACTCAGGAGAATTGATGCCGGCAAACCCATAAGTTATGCAGCCTTGGCAAAAAGAATGAAAAGCCCTTTGGCCATACGTGCCATTGCATCGGCAAATGGCCGCAATAATCTGATGATAGCCGTTCCATGCCATCGCGTTATTGGCAGCAATGGTGACCTGGTTGGTTTCTCAGCAGGATTATGGCGTAAAAAATGGCTGCTTGAACATGAAGCAAAAATGACCTCTATTGGCCAGTCAACTTTAACTTTCTAAAATGGATATTAATCCTTACCTGGATATTGTTATACGGTGTGTCGGAGTTTACCTGTTTATGGTATTGGCTATACGGTTCTTTGGGAAAAAAGAATTGTCGCAACTTTCAACAACAGACCTGGTATTTATTGTTTTGATCAGTAATTCAGTCCAGAATTCTATGGTAGGTTCCAATTCAAGTTTACCCGGAGGACTCGTTGCGGCAAGTGTTTTATTCTGCCTAAACTATCTTATGAAGCTTATCATGTACCGTTCATCATCTGTTAAGGAATTGATCGAGGGCAAACCTGTCATTCTGGTCTATCATGGGAAAATTGATGTAGCTCACCTGCATCAGGAAAGTATTAGTATGGATGAGCTTGAAGAAGCAATCAGAGAACACGGAATTGACTCTTACAAAAATGTCAAACTTGCGATTCTTGAAGTTGATGGTAATATCAGTGTTATTGCAGGTGAACCTGATAAACTTAGGCCGCCCCAGAATAAGCATCGCAGGAAAAACAAAAATCTTGCAAATAAGAACTGATTGCGGATAAGGTCCGCAATGACAAGGGCAGGTCCGCAATGATAGTGCGGTCTGGAGACGTTGTCAGTGCGGCCTAGGGCCGCACCCGTGGTGCCAGTTCAACATGATAACGCACAAGATCATCTATTGGAGAACGGATGATTTTACCAACCTTCATACCATACTCTGTGGCAGTTTCCTCGAGTACGTTTCTGAAATTATATCCTACAGAACCTATGCAATTAAATGTATAATCCTTGTAGTTAGGATAGTGTGTAACCAGGTTTTCGAAGAAGTCAACGAAGGATGTTTTTACAATGTTTCGTGAATATTCTGCATGAACATTATTATCATATACGAACTTGGCAAAACTCGCACAAAAACGATTTGCCAATGGTTTGGTATAAACATTATCAGTCACTTCATCAGGAGTAAGCTTATAGGTTTCCCAGAAGCGTTCTCTGACCACTTCGGGCATATAACCTCTTAAATAATCAGTGAGTAATTTTTTACCAATATCACAACCACTACCCTCATCACCAAGAATATAGGCCGCAGAGTCAATATTTAATGAAATATCTTTACCATTGTAAAGACCAGTATTTGTTCCTGTTCCCAAAATAGCAGCAAATCCACTATCTAAACCAAGTAATGCCCGTGCTGCAGCAAGAAGATCATGTCCAACATAAATACTGGCTTTATTAAATACTACAGACATAGCCTCTTCAACAATCTGCACCTTATCTTCAGTAGAACAACCGGCACCATAATAATTCACTTCATGAATATCAGAAAGATCGAGATCGCTTGGTAATCCTTTCCTGAGTGAATTAATTATATACTCAGCGCTTACAAAATATGGATTGTATCCTTCGGTATTAAAATAGATTTTTTGACCAGATTTATTCAATAAACACCAATTGGTCTTGGTAGACCCTCCATCTGCAATAATGATCATAGTTTATAAATATTTTTAAAAAGCTAAATGTATGAATTTATACTAATTGTCAAGAGTACACGATTAAATATCGGGCCAATCTCTTCTTTTTCAATGGTAATGAAAAATTTGGAATAGAAAATGTTTAAACTGACAAAAAAAATTCCTTATAACAAGGATAAAATATAATTTTAGGCATGAATGAGAATAAAATGATCGTTGACTTGCGAAGTGATACTGTTACACGGCCAACACCAGGAATGCTGGAGGCGATGTATAGTGCAAAGGTTGGAGATGATGTATTTGAAGAAGATGAAACTGTAAATGAATTGCAGGAGAAAACTGCAGCCATCTTTGGTATGGAAGATGCACTTTTTTGTCCTTCCGGAACTATGACAAACCAGATTGCAATCAAACGTTTTACCAATCCAATGGAAGAGGTGATCTGTGATGAAACTGCGCATGTATACCGGTATGAGGGTGGTGGAATCGCCTACAATTCTATGGCTTCCGTCCGCTTGCTTTATGGCGACAGGGGCCGTCTTAGTGCCGAGCTTATCGAGCCTCATATAAACCCTGATAATGTTCACTATCCAAAAAGCAGCCTTGTTGTCCTTGAAAATACAGTAAACCGTGGTGGTGGAAGTTTTTATACTCTGGATCAGATTGAGCCGATCTACCATTTATGCCGTTTAAAAAACATTTATCTGCATCTGGATGGAGCAAGGATTTTTAATGCCCTGGCTGAGTCGGGAGATGATCCCAAAGAGTATGGAAGAATGTTTGATGGGATATCAGTTTGTTTATCAAAAGGTCTTGGAGCTCCTGTTGGATCTGTGCTTCTGGGAAGCAGAGAAACCATATATCATGCAAGAAGGATTCGTAAAGCCTTGGGGGGGGGATGGCGACAGGCAGGTTATCTGGCAGCGGCCGGAATCTATGCCCTGGATCATCATATTGATCGCCTGAAAACGGATCATAAGAATGCTAAAATACTGGCTGAAACACTAATAAGTTTACCCTTTGTAAGCAGTATCATGCCAGCAGACACGAATATTGTGATCTTTGAACTCGACAAAAAACATAACCCGGATGAGTTTGTTGAAAAATTAAAACATCATGGTATAAAGTGTAATACCTTCGGCAAGCAAATGATCAGATTCGTTACACACCTGGATATCAGTGATGAGCAAATAGGATATACTCTTGATGTTTTGAAGAAAATGCATTAAACGTTGAGTTCGGATTAGCCCTATCAGCGTAGCGCCTAAATAAATACCTTTGTAAATGGAAAAGATCCTGATAGCCAACCGGGGAGAGATAGCGCTGCGCATCATGCGTTCAGCAAGGGAAATGGGAATAAAAACTGTAGCAGTATTCTCAGAAGCCGATCGCAATGCCCTGCATGTAAGATATGCGGATGAAGCTGTTTGTATTGGTCCGGCTCCCTCTTCTCAATCATACCTCTCTGGAGAAAAAATTATAGCAGCCTGTATCAAAACAGGTGCTCAGGGTATTCATCCGGGCTATGGTTTTCTTTCAGAGAACGCGGCCTTTGCCAGAATGGTAAAAGAAGCCGGTTTGATACTTATCGGTCCATCTCCTGAAGCGATGGAGATCATGGGCAATAAGTTGTCGGCAAAAGCCGCAGCAATGAAATACAATATCCCCATGGTTCCCGGTACAGAGGAGGCAGTAACAGATATTCAGATCGCTCAAAACAGAGCTCAGGAGATCGGTTTCCCTATTCTCATAAAAGCAGCTGCCGGTGGCGGTGGTAAGGGTATGCGGATTGTAGAGAAGCCAGCTGATTTTGTCGAGCAAATGGATCTGGCTGTATCTGAGGCCACCTCGGCATTTGGAGATGGATCTGTCTTTATAGAACGCTATGTCTCCTCACCAAGGCACATTGAAATTCAGGTTCTGGGAGATAATCATGGCAATATTGTGCATTTGTTTGAACGAGACTGTTCGGTACAAAGAAGACATCAGAAGGTTGTTGAAGAAGCCCCATCATCCATTCTGAGCGAAGAATTAAGGCAAAAAATGGGTGAAAGCGCAGTAAATGCTGCCAGATCCTGCAATTATACAGGAGCCGGAACCGTCGAATTTATTCTGGATGAGAACCTTGATTTTTTCTTCCTGGAAATGAACACCCGACTTCAGGTTGAGCACCCGGTAACTGAAATGATCACTGGTATTGATCTGGTTAAGGAACAAATCAAAATAGCCAGAGGCGAGAAATTAAGTTTCAAACAGGAAGACCTAAAAATCAGGGGACATGCAATTGAGGTAAGGGTTTATGCCGAAGATCCTGCAAATAATTTCCTCCCTGATATTGGCAGGCTTCAAACCTATATCACCCCAAAAGGACCAGGAGTACGGGTAGATGATGGTTTTGAACAGGGCATGGAAATACCGATCTATTATGACCCGATGATCGCCAAACTGGTTACTTATGGAAAAGACCGGACTGAAGCCATAGAAAGGATGATCAGAGCGATAGATGAATACCAAATAACCGGAATTCAGACCACTTTGGCTTTCGGGAAGTTTGTGATGCAGCATGAAGCATTTATTTCGGGTAAGTTTGATACCCATTTCGTAGGCAAGTACTTCCGTCCTGAATATCTGAGTACTGAAAATGAGGAAGAAGCAATGATCGCAGCTTTAATCGGGGCGGAGTTTATGATGCAAGAACGCAGCATCATAACAAATACCGACCAAACTCCTGTAGCATCTTCCTGGCACAAAAACAGAAAATCGTACTAAATCTTAGAAAATAAAAAATGTTTACCGGTATCATCGAAACAATAGGCAGGGTCTCCATTCTGAAAAGGGATCAGGATAATCTTGAGATTACCATTGAATCTGATCTTTCAAACGAATTGAAAATAGATCAGTCTGTTGCTCATAATGGAGTCTGCTTAACTGTAGTAGCACTTGGAGAGGGCACACATACCGTGACAGCTATTTCGGAAACATTAAATAAGTCAAACCTCGGTAAACTTAAAGAAGGAGATCTTCTGAATCTGGAGCGATGCATGCAGATGAATGGCCGGCTTGACGGGCATATTGTTCAGGGCCATGTTGACCAGACAGGTATTTGTACTGAACTAATAGAAAAGAATGGTAGCTGGGAATATACCATTAGCTATGATCCTGCAATTGGAAATATCACCGTCGAAAAGGGTTCAATCTGTGTCAACGGTATAAGCCTGACAGTTATTAACTCAAAGAAAAATTCTTTTTCTGTAGCGATAATACCCTATACCTATGAACATACCAATATGAAAAGCCTTAAGATTGGTGATACTGTAAATCTGGAATTCGATATTATTGGAAAATATGTTGCCCGTTTAACACGTCAAAAGATATGAGATGGGAGATGTGAGATATGAGACAGAATACGTGCGTGGGGGGCCGCCTATCACATAAAATTCTGTGCATAAAGACAGATAGGCCACCCCTTAGGTTTACCTCAAATGGCGAATAATCCTTTTGCCGGGCTGACCTTCCCAATGAAAAACAGCTGGTAGTAAAATAAACCTTGCCGGAGGAGGTAGCTTCCGGCTATTGGTATTTTGAAATAAAACGCGATTTCCTGCCGGAAATACTCCGGAGGAAAGGGCTGAACCAGCCTATAACACACGGGTATTGGTTTCAAAAAACAAATTATCTTGGCTCCAAGGTATTATATGACCAATTATAACGGTAATTTTTTGCCCTTTCTTTTCCAACTCAGGTTAAAATAGAATCCTCATTTAGAACTCAATTACATTTATAATCAAAACTCTTAAATTTTGCAAAATTAGTGGCAGTATAATTGCTTGACCAGTATTAATATTAAAAATATAGAAATACTATGGATAAGCTGAAAAAGTTTGAGTTGATGGAGAAAATTACGAACGAGCTGGAAGATTTGAAAAATAGTCAGACTGCAATCGTACAAAAGATCGGTAAAATAGAGATCGACAATTTTGACCTGGGAAATAAAACACTTGAGCGGATCCTTCCGGAAATGCACCAGAATGTTGCTGATAATCTCGATAAAATCGCAGAGATCTTAATCAGCTTTGAAGAAGCTAAAGATGTCTATGGCAAGAAAAACAACATTGAAGGATTGAAAGAACAGGAAGCGATCAGGGAAGCAATGGAAGGCGGAACAAAAAACTAATAAAAGACTTATCAGATCACTGAATGTACGATAATGTACAGTAATTCATCTGTTAACTTAATACTATTTTCTCAACTGAGAAATTCGGTAATTACAATATTCAATATAAGCCTTCTGCTCAGCAGGAGGCTTTGAATTGATATACCTTTTATAATAGCTTAAGGCAGTTTTTGGCTGCTTAAGCTTCTGATCGTAAATCCTTGCAATTGCATAAAGAGTCAGAGGTTTATTATCAAAAAAGAGGCTTTTCTGATAGGCTTCGAGCGACTTACCGGTCAATTGACTTTTCTCCAGCACATCCCCTATCTGCGCATAATATCCGGCTGTGTTTGGCGAAATTGATTCCTTTATCGTTTTATTAAGATAATCAACCGATTTGCTATAATTATTGAGCGCTTTATAACTCATTGCAATGAAATACAGGGTCGACTCAGTCTTCATATCATTGGCTTCCATTCCTTCCAGAATATCGATTGCCTGCTGATATTTTCCGACTGAGTAATAAGCTTCCCCAAGCATTTTGACAATGTTTGGACTGCGGTCACCATCCCTGATAATGACACTGCAGATGTCGATTACCCCATTCCAGTCTTTCATAGCATAAGCCAGCTCAGCTTTCCCCCGCAACAGAATCAGATTCGTAGAATCAGCTTTTATTGCATCATTAAGTACCCTGGCAGCTGATTCAAACTGCTTCATATCTTTCAATACTTTGGAGTAACTGTAGGCAATATCGCCATCTGAAGAATTAAGGCTGTTAGCTTTCTGAAGGTAGGCGCTTGCATATAGAAGACCTTCGGAAGACTCGATCATATCACTTAACTGCTTATAAACCGAAAAATTGGTGCTATCACTCGCTAAAATCAGTTTATAATACTCTTTAGCTTTTACAAAATTACCCTTCCGCTGACTGATACCCGCCATGCTGAAAAGTGAAGAAATCTCTGAGGGATCCTGTTCGAGAATACGCAAATAATAAGTTTCTGCTTCAGATAATTTACCGGCCATCCTTAGGCTATAGCCTATTCTGGATAGAATTTTTGAATCAGAAATAGGCTCCGGATAGATTTTCCTGAGGGTTTCGGCTGCTTCATCATAACGCTGATTCTGCAACAGCTCAAGTATCAGCAAATTATCAGCTGCTGTGTTCTGGGCAGAACCTTTCAGTGAAAGGAATAAAATGGAAAACAATACTATGATTCTCATAGAAAAACCTCCGAAATGGTTTAATAATCAGTAGAGTTGATAGAACAAAGAACCAGGAGCCAGGATTAAGGACAATAACTAAAATTTCAAACTCGCAGTATTTCATCAGACGTCAGACCTCAGACCTCAGACTTCAGCCCTCAGACAACAGGTAACTGATAACAGGTAACTGATAACAATCCTACTCTATCGCCTTCCCCTTCATTGCAGAAGAAATTGCTGTGTTCATCAGTCTCTCGGCAAATGGCCGGGTAAATTCATTTAGCTCATCAATACTTTTATGGATCAGATCTTTGTCGCCGGAGCCTAAAGCAGACTTTAGATTCCCAATTAATTTTTGAGTATCAATTGCTTCCTGTTCAGAAACCTGTTCAGTATTCTTTTCCAAAAAGCGCTCTACAGTATAAACCATTTGTTCCCCCTCTGTACGGGCTTCTATCAGCATTCTCCTGCTTACATCATCTTTAGCGTTTTCGATACTATCGATCAGCATTTTCTCTACCTGTTCGTCTGTAAGGCCATAGGTTGGTTTCACTTCAACTTCCTGTTTTACTCCCGAGCGCAATTCAACGGCCTCAACAGTCAGAATTCCATCGGCATTTAACCTGAAATTAATGTCCACCTTCGGAAAACCTGCAGGCATTGCCGGAATTCCTTTCAGATCAAATTCGGCCAGCTTCCTGTTCTCAGACACCAGATCACGCTCACCCTGAAAAACAGAGATTTTCATATTGATCTGCCCGTCAATGGAGGTAGTATATTGTCGTCCTGCCTTAGCTGGTACTTTTGCATTCCTGGGGATGATCACGTCCATAAGTCCACCCATGGTTTCAATCCCCAGTGAAAGTGGTGTAACATCCAGCAATAAAATATCTTTTCTGTTCCCTGCAAGGATATCCGACTGAATTGCAGCACCTAATGCTACCACTTCATCCGGATTGATCTGATCATGAACTTCCTTCTCAAAGAATGCAGCAACCATCTTTTTAACCAATGGTGTCCTGGTTGAACCCCCAACCATCACCACTTCCTGAATATCATCTGTCTTCAGACCTGCATCTTTCAAAGCATTTTTACAGCAGCTTATCGTTTGCTCAACACGGGAAAGAATTAGTTCTTCAAATTTCTGTTTAGTGATTGCACAAGGAATGTCATCCACAAAACCATTAAAGATATTCTGTGTAGTCAGTGCCTTTTTTGCCTCTTCAGCTTTCAAACGCAGCGCCTGATTTAATGAAGAACCCTTTGCCCTATCTCCCAACTGATTCTGTTCGATCCAGTAATCCACAATTGCCCTATCGAAATCATCTCCTCCTAAAAATGTATCCCCATTAGTTGAAAGGACTTCAAAAATTCCGTTCTGTATTTTCAGAATAGAAACATCGAAGGTTCCGCCACCAAGATCATAGACTGTTATGATTTTTTCTTCTTCCGGATCAAGGCCGATACCATAGGCCAGACTTGCAGCAGTAGGTTCATTAACGATACGTAAAACGTCAAGCCCGGCAAGTTTACCGGCATCGCGTGTCGCCTGACGCTGACTATCATTAAAATAAGCCGGCACGGTGATCACAGCACGGTTAACCGAGGTTTTCAAGGCATGTTCAGCTCTCTCCTTCAGTTCTTTCAAAATCATCCCCGAAAGCTCAATCGGGGTAAAATATTTATCTCCTGCCTTAATCTTTACCAGACTTTCACTATCGTCGTCAATAATTTTGTAGGAAAATAAATTGCTATGCTCCTGAATATCTTTAAATGATCGACCTAAGAGTCGTTTTACAGAAAAGATAGTGTTCTGAGGATCAGATATTAAAAACTCTTTAGCTTCATTCCCTACAATAAGTCCACCGTCCGACTGGAAATGAACTACTGAAGGTACAAGTACACCCTTACCGGTATCATTTATCACTTGTGGATGGCCCTCAGAATTAATAAAGGCGACCAGGCTGTTTGTTGTGCCCAGGTCTATCCCAACAATTATTTCTTCCTTCTGTACAGAACCGGTTGCAATATTAATAGAAACTTTAGCCATAATTGCTTATCAACAAGGCGCAAAGGTATGCAGTTTACCCACAATAAGGAACTATTCCCTTCAATTTGAGATTTTATTACAATCTGATTAGTTTTTAAGAAAGCATGGGGCAATTTTCTATCTAAATAATCGTATTTTTAAATTAACCTAAAGCCGGATTATGAAAACACTTCTTTTAAATTACCTGCAATACAATCATTGGGCGAATGAGAAAATGTGTAATTATCTGTCGGGCGTTGATGAGGATGAGATCGTTGCGAATAAAAAAGCAGAGTATCAGACCATCAAAAAAGTCATACTACATATTGCAGATGCCGAGCAAACCTGGCTTGCCCGCCTGAATGGAAAGAATATTCCTCATATGCATAATCTGGATGCTACAAGTGGCTTTACTGATATTTGCAATACAATCAGAAACAATTCAGCAGATTTTATCGATTTTATATCCGGAAAAGAAGATCAATTCTTCCTGTCCAGTACTGAATATATCAATTTGAAGGGAAAAACTTTCAGCCAGAATAATGCGGAAATCATCCTTCATTGCATGAATCACTCAACTTTTCACCGTGGGCAAGTGATATGTATGCTCAGACATGTGGGATACACCGACCAATCGGCAAGTGATTTCATTATGTTTTTGAGAGAAAAAGGCTGACAGGGTTCTGGAAAGGCTGACAGGGTTTTGAAAAGGCTGACAGGGTTTTAAACCCTGTCAGCCTTAAACTATCTGTTAAACACCAACCTCTTCCCAAATATCCCATCGGCAATTTTACCATTTTCGTATACCAGATTCCCTGATACGATTGTACTTACTACTGAAGATGCAAATGTTTGTCCCTCGAATGGGCTCCAGCCACATTTAGAAAGCACATTAGCTCTGTTAACTGTTGATCGCTTATTGAGATCGACCAATACCAGATCTGCCCAATAGCCTTCACGGATGAATCCTCGATTCTCAATCTGAAAACAGATTGCCGGACTATGAGCCATTTTTTCAACGATCTTCTCCAGAGATATTTTACCCAGTTTATAAAATTCCAGCATTGCAATCAGTGCATGCTGCACCAATGGTCCGCCGGACGGTGCCGTGGAATATGGCTGTGATTTTTCTTCGATCGTATGCGGAGCATGATCTGTAGCAATAACATCAATCCGATCATCCAATACCGCTTTAAAGATCTCATCCCGGTCTGCAGCAGTTTTAATAGCCGGATTCCATTTGATCCAGTTTCCTTTTTTAGCATAATCAGCATCCGAAAACCATAAATGATGGATGCAGGCTTCAGAGGTAATCCTCTTCTTGTCGAGAGGGATAGAATTATCAAAAAGAGAAGTCTCTATTGCGGTAGAAATGTGCAGAATATGCAAACGGGTATTATACTTTTTTGCAAGTCCTACGGCTAAAGAGCTTGAAATAAAACAGGCTTCAGCATTTCGGATCAGAGGATGCATTTCGGGTGTTAAATTATCCCCGTACTGAAGTTTGAATCGCTCTGCATTTGCCCTGATGGTAGCCTCATCCTCACAATGAGTAGCAACCAGCATGGGAGTACGGCTAAAAATCCCATCCAGGGTCTTTTCATTATCCACAAGCATATTCCCTGTAGAAGAGCCCATAAATACCTTGATGCCACAGACATTTTTAGGATCTGTTTTTAGTACTTGTTCAAGGTTATCATTCCCGGCTCCCATGAAGAAAGAATAATTGGCAGCAGAAGTCTTTTTTGCGATCTGATATTTATCTTCCAGCAGTTGTTGGGTAAGGGTATTAGGCACAGTATTGGGCATTTCCATAAAGGAGGTGATCCCACCGGCGATTGCCGCCCTGCTCTCCGTAAAAATATCTGCTTTATGGGTTAATCCGGGTTCCCTGAAATGAACCTGATCATCAATGCATCCCGGAAAAAGGTGCAGCCCCTCGGCATTGATCACCTTATCAGCAGCCATATTGAGGCTCGATCCGATCTGTTCAATGAGTCCGTTTTTAATGAAAACATCCCCTATAAATGTCCGGCCTTCATTTACAATTGTCGCAGATTTGATGATTATTGAGGACATTCCCTGAGTTTTAGATTTAAATACAGATGCAAATTTGGTGATAATTTTCTTTAGTTCCTGATCGGTTATTGTTAGTTGATTGGTAATTCTTTTATTGAGGATGAATAAACTGCGAAAATCTTCATTTCTAACAACCAACAACTAACAACTAACAAACTATCCCTACCTTTGCAGGATGTCACTATCCTTCGAAGATTTCAAGCTGAACAGGCAGATCCTGAATGCTGTTGCGGATGCAGGTTATACCCTGCCGACTCCAATACAGGAAAAAGCGATCATGCCGATCTTATCCGGACAGGATATTATGGGGATTGCGCAAACCGGAACCGGTAAAACCGCCGCTTTTGTGCTGCCCATTCTGATGAAGCTAAAATATGCTCAGGGAAATGATCCAAGGGCATTAATCATTGCCCCTACCCGTGAACTGGCAATGCAGATCGAAGAAAATGTAAAAACCTTTGCAAAATATACTGATCTGCGAACTGTTGTGCTTTATGGAGGATTAGGTCCCAAAACTCAGATCGCTGAATTAAAAAAAGGGGTAGATATCATCATATCAACCCCGGGGCGCTTTCTTGATTTATATCTTGAAGGAAATATCAACACTCAAAATCTGAAATTTCTGGTAATGGATGAAGCTGATAAAATGATGGATATGGGTTTTATCGGTTCAATTCACCGAATTCTGGAAGTGGTGCCAAGAAAACGTCAGAACCTGCTGTTTTCGGCTACCATGAGTGAACTTGTACATAAGATCTCGGGCGATTTCCTGAAACATCCCACTGTGATCGAGGTGGCAGAACAGGCTACTCCTGCAGCAACAGTAAGTCAGGTATTGTATAAAGTTCCGAATCTGAAAACCAAGCTAAACCTGTTACAGCATTTGCTCAGGGATACCGAGGACTTTACCCGTCTGATTGTTTTCTGTAAAACAAAAACCGTAGCTGATAATATTTTTCATTTCCTCGAACGCAGATACGGTGCTGATCAGGTAAGGGTTATTCATGCCAATAAGGGACAAAATACCCGGATTAATTCGATCAATGCCTTTAAAGAAGGGGAAATACGGATTCTGGTTGCAACTGATGTGGCTTCCCGCGGACTGGATGTAAGCAATGTGAGCCATGTAATCAATTTTGATGTTCCGATTATTATTGAAGATTATGTTCACCGGATTGGACGTACCGGCCGGGCCCTTCAAACAGGTGATGCAATCACTTTTTGCAGCCCTTCGGAGGAATATTACGTTGAAAAGATTGAAAAACTGATTCGGCAGACCATCCCAATATCCGAAATGCCTGAAAATGTGTTCATCGATGATACTCCCTATGAGGAGCGCCAGAATATTGCCCGGGAAATTGATCTGCAAAAACGAAGAGAAGATCCCGAATTCAAAGGAGCGTTCCATGAGAAAAAAGCTAAGAATTCGAAATCGGTAAAATCAGCCAAGGGAGAACCTAAGGCTAAGGTTAGAAATAATAAACCCGGCGCTGCCCGAAGAAAGAAAAGTGTCAAATTTGACTCTGTTCATAAAAAAGACCGGAAAAAATGAAGCTGCGTTTAACTCCGCTTAACATAGTTTCTTCCCTCATACTTGTAAGCATTGCATACCTGCTCCTTTTTCCGGATGAAAACGGATTTCGTGAGTTAGGGAGTATTCCGCTTATTATTCTGCTTATTCTGAGTTTTATTACCGATCAGGTATTCCGTAGATTTATACCAGAGCTAAAACGGATTTGGTTAATTGAACTTCTATTTCTCATCTTTGTGGCTGTTTTGATAATTCTGATTAAATTGTATATTTTCAGTTGACTCCTGATAGCTATCGGGATGACAGTTGAGACCCGATAGCTATCGGGTTGAGAATGAAGAGAAAAGCCATTAAAACCTAAAATACAGAGAAAAACTCCATAAATAGCACTATACGCAGGCTCAAATAGAACTTATTACTTACAACTTAAAACCTACAACTTACAACCCGAGAATGAAAAAAGCCGAAATAAAACTTACCATAGAACTAGACGATCAAAACGTACCTGAAAATATCCTTTGGGAATCCACCGACTCTCAGAACAAGGAAGCATTACCTGTTAAATCAATGATGCTGGCTTTATGGGACCATAATTATAAGAACTCCCTGCGCATAGACCTTTGGACCAAGGATATGCCGGTTGATGAAATGAAACGTTTTTTTTATGAGACCCTTCAGACCATGGGCGACAGTTTTTTAAGGGCAACCGGTGAAGAAGCAATTGTAGAAGATCTTCGTGATTACTGTGCTCATTTTGCTGAAAAAATGGAGCTGACAGAAGGAAATAACCCTCAATCAGCTCTAAAAGGCTAATTCTAAATGCCATGACCTTGAAAAACTACATCGGAATCATTGGTGCTCTTCTGGTTATTGCCGGGGGAATGATGCCAATGCTGCATATACCAATTATCGGCAACTGGAATTACTGGGATCTTGATACGGTATTGGCTTCGATTGTCTATTCGCTCGCCATTCTATCACTGATAGCTGCAGCAAGCAATAAAAGAGGTCTGCTGCGTTTTTGCGGATGGACTTTACTCCTTGTTCTGGCCTTTACTTTCGGAGCGGTATATTTTAAAGTAAGCAATTATTTTAATTTCATTCCATTGAAAAAGCTGGCGGCTGTTGCCGGCAGAATGATCCATTACCGATGGATTGGCTGGGCATTAATAAGCTCCGGGGCTCTTTTAATGATACTTTTTTCAGGAAAGAATAAAAAAACTCAAATTCATTGATAATTAGTAAATTAGGTATAGAAATTAAATCGAATTCTTAACCTAAACCTAAAAAAATGAATCAAATTCTTTCCCACGGTCTATTAAGAGTAATTTTTGCAATCCCGTTTGCAGTATTTGGCGTGATGCATCTGATGTCTGCCGACAAGATGCAGGGAATGGTTCCTGCCTATGTTCCTGGCGGGGTAATCTGGGTGTACATCATAGGTGTTTTATTAATTCTGGGAGCAGCTGGTTTCATAATCAACAAATCGGTGCAGCTTGCAGGCTATTTATTGGGTGGATTAATGCTGATATTTATACTAACCATACACCTGCCGGTGGTTATGGGTGGTGATCAGAATGGGATGGGAAGCTTATTGAAGGATCTTGCCCTGATGGCTGGAGCGCTTTATATAGGAAGTTCTTCATCTAAATAAAAGCAGGAATTTATTTGATATTCGCTGCCAAACCCTAAGATCAAAAATGCATACTGAAGTTAAGAGAACTGGCAGATCATTCCGAAACTGGAAGTACTTTTTAAATCTGATTCCGGTAATACTGGTCATATTTGGAAATCTTTCGGGTGGCTGGTTTACGCTTTTGAATTTTACCTTCTCATTTATTGTACTTGGAATTGCTGAGATATTGCTACCGGAAGACCATACAAACGATGATTGGATAGAGGATGAGTTACCGGATATCCTAATGATTTTATCGATTACCGGACAAATTTTAGCAATTTCAAGTCTCATTTATGGTATATCAACAGGCATTATTCAAGACCACTGGATAATTACAGCCGCACTCTCAACAGGTGGATCCTCGGGCACTCTGGCCATTGTCGTTGCTCATGAATTGATTCACAGAAAGCACAGGATCTGGAATTTTGCTGGTCGTTTTCTTTTATTTACAGTTTTAAATCCATATTTCTATATACATCACCTTCGTATTCACCATAAATATGTCGGTACAGATCAGGATCCTGTAACAGCAAAACTCGGCGAAAACTATTATCATTTTGTTTTACGCTCCATCGGCGGACAGTTGAAACAATCTATGCAAATGGAAAAACAGCGTTGTGTGGCTAAAAAACTGGCTCCCTATGGGTTAAACAATTATATGATTAGTTGTATAACAGGATACCTCGGAATTATGTTGCTTTGCACGATCTTTTGGAGCTGGGAAGTATCAGCGGCAGTACTTCTCCAGGCCATTTTTGCAAACCTTTTACTTGAGTATACAAACTATATTGAACATTATGGTTTGAGCAGGATGGACAATGAGCGCGTGAATGAAAAGCACTCCTGGCAAAGTGATAAACTGATCAGCCGTTTTCTGCTCATCGACCTTAGCCGGCACTCAGATCATCATTTTCATGCAGCAAAGCCATTTAATCAATTGCTTTCGTATCCTGAAAGTCCGGTTCTCCCTGGCGGTTATGCAAGTATGATGTTACCGGCACTGATTCCACCTTTATGGTTTAAGCTTGTAGATAAAAAAATTCCGGAAGGTTTTCGCCCAACACCTTAATTAAATAATCCCCCTGTCATTGCGAACTTGATCCTCAAGATTACGGACTTGATCCGGTTTCATTGTGGATTCTGATCAGCAACATTGCGAACTTGACCCAATGTCATTGCGGGCTAGACCCGCAATTACTTCCCAAACGTAATTTCCTTCTGGAAAAGTTTGGCATATTTTCGCTTATCAAACTTATAGAGTTTGGCTGCTCTGTATGATACGCCCTTTTGCTTCTCATCCAGTTCTTTTAAAATCCCGTAATTCAGCATCTTCTTTCTGAAATTACGTTTATCCAGCTTCTTATTGAGTATGACTTCATAAAGATGCTGAAGCTGGGTCAGGGTAAATTTTTCCGGAAGCAACTCGAATGCAATGGGCTGATAACTAATTTTGTGTCTGATCTTTTCAAAACCTTTGGAAAAGATCTTCTCATGATCAAAAGCCAGTTTTGGCAAATCATTTACCGGAATCCAGACAGCTTTGGATGCATAATTACTCACAGGCTTAAGATCCTTACTCCCACTTAATCTGATCATTGCATAATAGGCAACAGTAATTACCCTTCCCTGAGGATGCCTGTTTACATCCCCGAAAGTATAAAACTGATCCATATAGATTCCTCTAAGCCCGGTTAGCTCATAAAGAATACGTTCAGCTGCATGATCAATACTTTCATCCTGCTCAACAATATATCCGGGCAATGCCCACCAGTTTTTGAATGGTTCTTCATTTCGTTCAATCAGAAGAATCTTCAATTCTCCTTCATCGAAACCAAATATTACACAGTCAATAGAAAATACCGAATCGAACTTAGGCAGGATTGTTCCCAAAATGTAAAATTTAAAAACTAAATATATAAGGATTAGTCATAAAGTATGAAAAAATATTCAAAAATTACTTAGTGTAAAAAATACACACTATATTCGTACATATTATTCATTATCAGATTTGTCAGGAATAAGAAAAATAGGCGTTTTTACTTCCGGAGGTGACGCACCCGGAATGAATGCATGTATCAGGGCAGTTGTTCGTACAGCAGTATTCATGGGCATCGAAGTAGTAGGTATCCGCAAGGGATATCAGGGAATGCTGGATAGCGACTTTTGGGACATGGACGCACGTTCTGTCGGAAATATCATTCATCTGGGTGGTACCATACTAAAAACTGCCCGCTGTCTGGAGTTCAAGACAGATGAAGGAACCGAAAAGGCATACAATAATCTCAAAGCAAAAGGAATCGATGCTTTGGTTGCAATAGGCGGTGATGGGACAGCCAGAGGTGCAGAGCGTCTTTCTTCGCGATTCGATATTCCGATCATGTGTATTCCAGGAACAATTGACAATGATCTTTATGGCTCCGATTTCACACTTGGATTCGATACTGCTACCAATACGGTTATTGAGGCGATTGACAAGATCAGAGACACTGCAGCATCGCATAACCGATTGTTTTTTGTAGAGGTAATGGGACGCGATTCCGGATGCATTGCTTTACGCTCGGGAATTGCGGGGGGAGCTGAGGCTGTTCTTTTACCAGAACGTGAGACTGCTATTGATGAACTCATCGAAAAGTTATCGCTCGATGCCAGAAACAAAAAAACATCGAGTATTGTTATAGTAGCAGAAGGCGATAAAAGTGGCGGAGCCTATCAGCTAGCTAAGCGTGTTACAGAAAAATTTGATTTTTACGACGTCAAAGTCACTATATTAGGGCACTTGCAACGCGGAGGCAGTCCGAGCAGTTTTGACCGGGTTCTGGCAAGTCGCTTAGGCTATGCAGCAGTCAAAGGATTGATCGCTGGAAATAGCCGGCAAATGGTAGGACTGCGGGGAAATTCAGTTGTGATGACGCCCCTCAGTGAAGCATTAAATTTCACTCATTTTAAACTTGAGGATGATTTAATGGAAATGGTAAGTGTATTATCTATTTAATATATGATTGCAGTAGTTTATAGTGGATCAAGGCATGCTGATTGGAAGCTGGCTGAAAAAGGGAAGACAATTTCAGAATTCAAAACCCCTGGTATCAATCCGTTTTTTAATGATGAAAACTATATTACGCAATTCCTCAATAAGAATATCCACTTAATAAATAATGCCGAAAAAATTAAATGGGTATATTTTTTCGGGGCAGGAGCATCATCAAATGAGCGCAGGGAAATTGTAGCGAACGCCCTTGGCCGTTTCTTCAGATTCAGTAAGGTTATTGTAGACCACGACCTGAAAGCAGCTGCACTTGCGGCAAGCGGGGATGAACCCGGAATATTGGGCATTATGGGAAGTGGGTCAAATGCGGCCTATTTTGATGGCAAAAAAATAATTGAGAATAATTACGGCCTGGGCTATATTTTGGGTGATGAAGGGTCATCCAACTGGCTGGGACGCAGATTACTGAAATCATATCTGAATGATCTTCTTCCTGAAGAATTCGAATTTAAGTTCAAAAAGAAATATGACCTCGACAGGACTCAGATACTCGACAAAGTATACAGACAAGCTCAACCTTCTTTGTTTTTAAGCTCCTTCGCCGATTTTCTGATGGAGAATAAAGAGGATAGCTTTGTAAAAAACATGGTAACCGAGGGTTTTGATATTTATTTTAAAACTTATATCATCCCTCTAAAAGAACAATATCCGAATGTCCCATTGCACATAATTGGAACAGTAGCGGCGGGATTTCAGGATTATCTTCATCAGGCTGCACAAAACAATAACTTAAAAGTAAGCTCCGTTATTAAAGAGCCCATATATAACTTGTTAAAGTACTATTCAAACAAAAATTAATAATGAATCATGTAAGTTGTAGTATTAAAGCACTTACAAGACCTGATTCATTCAGGGGGATTCACAGACAATAAAAACAAAAAAGTAAACAGATGAAAATTGGAATCAATGGATTTGGCCGAATAGGCCGTTTGGCTTTCAGAGCTGCAATTGAACGTGAAGGTATTGAAGTGGTTGGCATCAACGACCTTGTAGAGCCTGATTATATGGCATATATGCTAAAATATGATTCAACTCATGGTAAGTTTAAGGGAACAATTGAAGTTGAAGGTGGCCACCTGGTAGTAAATGGAAAAACTATCCGCGTTACCGCAGAAAAAGATCCCTCAAACCTGAAATGGGATGAAGTTGGAGCCGAAGTCATTATTGAATCAACAGGTTTATTTCTAACTCAGGCAGACGCACAAAAACATATTCAGGCCGGTGCAAAGAAAGTTGTTCTTTCTGCTCCGGCGAAAGATGATACCCCAACATTTGTTATGGGTGTAAATCACAAAGATCTGAAAGCAGATCAAACAATTGTATCTAATGCTTCATGTACCACCAATTGCCTTGCCCCTCTTGCAAAGGTACTGAATGATGAGTTCGGGATCCTCGAGGGATTAATGACTACTGTACACGCCGCAACTGCTACTCAGAAAACTGTTGATGGACCATCGGCAAAGGATTGGAGAGGCGGCAGAGGTGCTTACCAGAATATCATCCCATCATCAACTGGTGCAGCCAAAGCTGTGACTCTTGTCATTCCTGAATTAAAAGGAAAATTAACAGGCATGTCATTCCGTGTTCCGGTTGCTGACGTTTCCGTTGTAGATCTTACTGTCCGCTTGAACAAACCAGCGTCCTACGATCAGATCAAAAAGGCAATGAAAACAGCATCTGAAGGTGAGCTGAAAGGTATTTTAGGATATACTGAAGAGGATGTTGTTTCAACTGATTTCCTTGGTGATGCACGTACCTCAATATTTGATGCAAAAGCAGGGATTGCCCTGAATGATAATTTCGTAAAAGTTGTAGCCTGGTATGATAATGAATGGGGTTATTCCAACAAACTAATTGACCTTGTTCAGCATATCGCTAGTGTGAAATAATATTCTAATAGCTTTCTATACTAACCTCGACCCTGCTTTATGTTTAAAGCAGGGTTTTTTATTTTGAAAATACCGCTTACTAATTGATATTAACCATATAAAGATTTTTCGATTATAAATAATTATTTTCGTAACGCTGACAGGGTTTAAAACCCTGTCAGCGTTAGGGGAAAAATGGATAAAATAGTTTGGGGTATAATCGGCTGCGGTAATGTTACTGAAGTCAAAAGCGGACCGGCTTTTAACAAAGTTGTGAACTCTTCATTGGCTGCTGTTATGCGCCGTGATAAAACACTGGCACAAGATTATGCACAAAGGCATCATGTAAAAAGATGGTATTCTGACGTTGATGCACTGATCAATGACCAGGATGTCAATGCCATTTACATTGCAACCCCTCCCGATTCTCACGAGCAATACACCATCGCTGCATTCAAGGCAGGTAAACCGGTTTACGTTGAAAAACCAATGGCACTAAATTCTTCTGAAGCGCGAAGGATGCTGGAAGCCGCAGAAAAATATTCATGTAAGCTCAGCGTTGCACATTACCGCAGAGCCCAACCAAGGTTTTTAGAAATACGTAAACTGATCCGTAATAATACTCTGGGTGAAATTCTATCTTCAGAGATCAGATTATTCCAGGCACCTACTCCTGGCATTGCAGATACCTGGAGAGTAAATCCCTTAATTTCAGGTGGCGGTTTGTTTCACGACCTTGCCCCGCACCAGTTGGATCTGATGCTTTACTTTTTTGGGGAGCCTAAATCGGTACAAGGAAGTTCATCTAACCTTGGGAAGAATTATCAGGCAGATGATTATGTGACTGCAGATATTATTTTTGGAGATAATGTGCCTTTCAAAGGGACCTGGGATTACACTGTCACACCTGATAAAGAACTAGATCTCTGTGAAATTAAAGGAACAAAGGGTACACTTCGTTTTCCGATCTTTACTGATGGATGTCAGCTGACACTTGAAGGTCAAACCAAAGACCTCCATTTCCCTCCGATTCCACATGTACAACAACCTATGATCCAACAGGTTGTAAATTATTTTCTCGGTAAAGGTCCCAATCCATGTTC
This sequence comes from Pedobacter sp., assembly GCA_036676565.1. Classification (GTDB taxonomy): domain Bacteria; phylum Bacteroidota; class Bacteroidia; order Sphingobacteriales; family Sphingobacteriaceae; genus Daejeonella. Next base: position 305,247 of record JAKFCP010000015.1, on the reverse strand, counting down.
GGCTTCAGAAGCCCTGATTGTGATGGAGATGATGGATCGGGTGTGTGGAAAACTCAAATAAGGATCTTTCTTAACATCAATTAACCTTTTTAAGTACCAAACCCGCCAGAGGTGGAAGGTTCATAAGGCCTGATTGTGCTTTCCCATGCCAGAATATCTCTTCAGAAATAACATTTTGATCACTAAATAAACCAGACCCATAAAAATGTGAATCATCGGAATTCAGTAATAGCTTCCACTTGCCCTCTGCAGGAAGTCCGATACGCCAGGCCTTCCTTGGCACCGGTGTCATGTTTAAAACAATTAAAAGATCATCAGAAGGACTGTTTCCCTTTCTGGAATACACTAGAACTGAATTTTCGGCATCCCCACCTTCAATCCATTCAAAACCCTCTGACTCGAAGCTCTTTTCATACAAAGCAGGTTCTGATCGGTATAACTTATTCAATTCTGTAACTGTCTCTTTGATGCCCTGGTGCGGTGCATATTCGAGCAAATGCCAGTCGAGGGATTGATTAAAATTCCACTCCTCAGATTGAGCAAACTCACAACCCATAAAAAGGCATTTTGTGCCCGGGTGAGTAAACATGTACAGATACAATAACCTCAGGTTGGCGAACTTCTGCCATTCATCTCCAGGCATCCTGCCAAGTAATGAGCCCTTGCCATGAACTACCTCGTCATGTGAAAACGGGAGCATAAAATTCTCTGTAAATGCATAAACAGTACTAAAAGTAATTCCCTGATGATTGTATTTCCTGTGGACAGGGTCCTTCCCAAAATAGTTGAGTGTATCATGCATCCAGCCCATCATCCATTTCATCCCAAAACCCAATCCACCCATAAAAGTAGGCCTGCTTACCCCACTAAATGCTGTAGATTCCTCAGCAATAGTCTGAACATCCGGAAAATTAGAATATACTGCCTCATTGAATTCCCTGATAAAACTTATTGCTTCCAGATTTTCTCGTCCACCCTCATCATTTGGTATCCATTCACCATCTTTTCTCGAATAATCAAGGTATAACATTGATGCAACAGCATCTACACGCAAACCATCGGCATGGTAACGGTCAAGCCAAAATATAGCATTGCTGATCAGAAATGACTTCACTTCATTCCTTCCATAGTTGAATATATAGGATTTCCAGTCGGGGTGGAAACCTTTCCTCATATCTTCATGCTCATATAAATGAGTTCCATCGAAACGATAAAGACCATGTTCATCACCGGGAAAATGAGAAGGTACCCAATCAAGAATAACTCCTATTCCGGCTTCGTGCAATTGTTCAATCAGATACATCAGATCCTGCGGAGTCCCATATCTGGAGGTGGCCGCAAAATATCCGGTAATCTGATACCCCCATGAAGGATAGAATGGATGTTCCATTATTGGCAGAAATTCTACATGGGTAAATCCTGTTTCCAAAAGGTATGGAATAAGCTTCTCAGCCATTTGGCGGTAGCTCAAAAACTCGTCAGGAGATTCAGGACTACGTGCCCAGGATCCAAAATGCATTTCATAAACCGACATGGGTTTATTCAGGGCATTTACATCATACCTTGATCTCATCCATGGACCATCCTTCCACTCGTACCAGGTATCCCAAACGATAGAGGCTGTAGATGGCGGCTCCTCCCACCTTAATGCAAAGGGATCTGCCTTCTCGAGGCTTTCACCTGAACTTGACTGAATATAATACTTGTAGACTTCTCCGGTTTCAATTCCCGGAATAAAAGTTTCCCATATACCTGATTCATCCCACCTGACCTGCATGGGATGGGAGGCCTTATTCCAGCCGTTAAAATTACCCTCTACAAAAACCTGCCGGGCATTTGGCACCCATACTGCAAAATATGTCCCCTTAACTCCTCCATGTTCAACAACATGAGAACCTAATTTCTCGTATAACCTATAATGTTTACCCGATCTGAAAAGACTGATATCAAAATCCGAAAAACGGGAATACCATGACTCTGTTGGTACAGATTCGTTCTTTACAGCCTGAATGGCATTAACTTTTTTTGCCATAATTAGGGTAGATTACACTACATGAATATTTAATTAATCATTACAATATATCAGGCCAGGATTTCTATTCTTCTGAAATTCTTACTCGACTTTATTCGAACTCGCTTTAAATCATCAAACTCCAGATCATTTGTAAATTCCTTTCCATCTATCAACACCTTAGAAGGGCTAAATGGCAAGCCAATTATTTTCAGATCATAAGTTTCATAACGAGGGGTGAATAAACCTTCTACGGTTTGAACAATCGTCATGGATTTATGATCACCATTCACCACATACTTTTTCTCAAGGTAGATATTCTGCTCGAAGGCAAAGGTATCATCATGATCCTCAAAATAGAAAGAATTCACTTCGTAGTCGGAGTAATAAATCTGAAAAATCAGCTCATCAACTTCATACTCACCCACATACTGCATCAGGGGTGATTCCGGAATAACAGAACCTGCCTTTACGAAAATTGGCATTGAATCAATAGGCGCAGATACCAGATGTTCCTGTCCACCGGCAAAAGGTTCATGGGTCCAGTAATCATACCATTTACCATTAGGTAAATAGACATTTTTACTTGTCGCACCCGGATCACTAACCGGAGCGACTAATATTTTATCTCCAAAAGTAAATATATCCTGAATGCTGTGTGTGAGCATATTATCCTGTTCCTGCATGACCAATGGTCTGAGAATCGGGAAACTATGTCTGTGATGCTCCCAAAAAGCTGAGTAAATGTAAGGAAGCAATCTGTACCTGAGTTCAATAAATTTACGGTTGATATCTTCATACTCCTGACCGAAACTCCAGGGCTCGCGTTCTGCAGTATCTCCAGCTGAGTGTGCTCTCATGAATGGTGAAAATACCCCCATCTGTATCCAGCGTGCAAATAACTCACCATCAGGTTCACCACTGAAACCACCAATATCCGTCCCGCAGAACGATATACCTGATATTGATAAACGCTGGCATTGTACTATGCCTATTTTAAGGTGTTCCCATGATGCCACATTATCCCCTGTCCACACTGTAGCATAGCGCTGAACACCAGAATAACCTGCTCTGGTAATGGTAAATGGCCTTTTATTCTTTTGAAGTTTTTTCATTCCTTCATAAGTTGAGCGTACCATTTGCATACCATAAATATTATGGGCTTTGCGGTGCGATCCATGAAATCCATCATAATTATGACGCACATCAACCGGAAAAGTACCTGATCCGAAAACGGCAGGCTCATTCATATCATTCCAAACTCCTGCTACTCCTGCATCAACAAGTTCTTTGAATAATCCTCCCCACCAATCCCGCACTTTAGGATTTGTAAAGTCGGGAAACTGACATCTTCCAGGCCAGACATGCCCCTCCATAAAGTAATCATCACAACGCCGGCAGAAATAATTATTTTGCTTACCCTCCTTAAAAATTCTGTAGTTTTCGTCAACCCTGATTCCCGGATCAATGATAACCACTGTCTTGAATCCATCGTCAGCCAATTCCTTCATCATCCTCGCGGGATCAGGGAAATACTTTCTGTTCCAGGTAAAGCAGCGATATCCATCCATGTAATCTATGTCGAGATAGATTGCATCACAAGGAATCTTCCGCTCGCGAAAATTACGGGCTATATCTTTTACTTTCTTTTCAGGATAATAACTCCAGCGGCACTGATGAAAACCCAGCGTCCATTTTGCCGGCATTTGATGCGTTCCTGTCAGACTATGATAGCGCTTTAATACATCCATCATATGCGGGCCATGAATGTAATAATACTGCATTTCGCCACCATCAGCCCAAAAGCTTACTTTATCCTTATCCTGACAGGCAAAATCAAAATGGCTTTTGAAGGTATTATCAAAAAATATCCCATAACTGATACCTTCATTAATACCCATATAAAATGGGATGGTTCTGTAAAGCGGATCCTGCCCCTTTCCAAAAGAATAGGCATCTGTATTCCAATTTATATAACGATTACCCCTTAGGTTGAAATCGCTCGACTTATCTCCCAGTCCGAAAAAACTTTCTTCTTCATTGCATTTTTTTGTCGCGTATACATAATATCCGCCAAAATCAACATTCTCTTCCCAATGCATTGCATTCAGATCCTGATTAATTAAATGACCATGAATGTCTTCAAAGGATACAAAAAAATTGCTCTTATTAATTTTACAGGCTACTGTATTTGTTTGAACACTATAAGAATGCTCATCTTCAAGGCAGGAGAAAACTGTAACTTTTTGTTCGGTATGACTGAGAGCGTAGGAAAACTCTTCAAGGAATACTCCCTGCGGAGCAAGTCTGACTCTTATTATTTCATCACTTACCACACGTACCTCAACCTGTGCACTCCCGTCAGAGAAGAAAAAACTATTGCCTTCCTGCCGGTACTCTTTTACGGCTGCAAGATACTTTTTAACGATGGGCTCAAGCCCCACAATCGGATTATTTACGTGTTGGATATCATCTTCAAGATCATTGACATCCAAAATCGTAGATAAGTCATCCTTACTTACTTCCATATTTTATTCTTTATTATATTTTAAAGTCTTCTCCTGTCAGATATCTGAGAAGCCGGAGCTAAAGTTTAGCTTAAACAATTCTGTATGCTGCTTAAATTAATACTAAGTCACATAGTTAGAAATAAAAATCGAATCTGCCATATTTCTATACAAATAAGTCCCGCTCCATTACATGGAACGAGACTTATAAATTGGTTAGTATAAATTTTTCAGATCATTTAAATAGAATCCTGTTTGATACCTGATCTTATTGATTAAATGTAAATCCAATATAATACATACCGCCCATCTCAGGGTTTCCGTATGATGTTACATAGTATTTATTGAAGATATCTGATGCTCCGATCTTAACCATACCCTTCACTGAAGGAATTTTCAGATTCACCTGTGCATCTACAGTTCCAAAAGATGGAACCGCTCCTGAGGCAAAAGATGATGCCCAATAGAATGAATCCTGCCAGCGATATGAAACATTCATACCTACATTCTTTGCAACACTGCGATTACTGACTCCCAGGTTATAGCGTACTTTTGGAGTGTTAAAATCATTTACATAAGTAGCAGGAAGATCACCAATCTGGTTGTATGAAATATTTCCATTCAGATTGAATTTTCCTATTAAATAATCCAGTCCAAGTGCCATTCCATAGGCAGAAACATCACCGGCAGCATTAACAGGTACACCAAACTTGGTAAATGCTGTGCCATTTTGCTGGAATACCTCGATAGCAGTAATGAAATCCTTGTAAGAATTATAATATCCGTAGGCATCAACCAAAACATTACTTCCAAGCAGTCCTTTATATCCAAGTTCATAAGCTTTTACACTTTCTGGTCTTACCCCTTTAGGATCGAATGTATAGGTCTGAAGCAAGGCAGGGTTTGCTGCTCCTGCTGAAGCTGAAGCAAGGAAATTCCTGTAGCTGACATCTGTAAATGGTTTATTAGTATATAGATTATACTTTTGAACCATTTCAGGCAAACCACCAATTAAACGGGTTGATCCGCCACCCACAGAAAGGTCGATGTACTGATTTTGTGTGGTTGGATTGCGGTAACCGGTTTGGTAAGACAAGCGAATATTATTATTAGGTGCAACGGTATAAACACCTGTAATTCTGGGTGTAAACCTGCCCTCAAAATTCATGTTTTTATCATAACGACCCGAAACAGCAAGTTTGAATGATTCACTTAGCTTTTTACCCATTTGAATAAAAGCACCAGTCTCATCAATATCGATTGTGCGGTTAAGGTCATCAAATACTGTACCTGCAGAATTCAGATCATATCTTCTGAATGATGCTCCAACCTGAAGATCCAAAGCACCTTTCAATGCATTTGTGAAATTATACATCCCCTCATAATGCCATAGATTGCTTTTATCATCAAACTTTGCACCCAAACCTGAACTGATAGTAGTGTTCATGATTTTATGTTTAGCAGCTGCGAATTGTGCAGATCCTGGTTCAAACCTACCCTGATCAGCAACAGAACGAGCCATTGCATGAGCCTGAGCATCAGGTAATCCGGCAGAACGTGCACCTACATAATTACCAATATATTGAGGGAACCAGGTAGTACTTGCTTTTGAGGTTTCATTAATATAACTTCCAAGGATTGAAGAAATATAAGAGTCGCCGGAACGCTCTTGTGTGGTATAACCACGAACAATAAAGTCTTCTCCTTTTAACTCAAGTTTGTATTGTCCGATACTGAAATTACGGAGTGAATAACGATCTGAACCAGTGTAAACAGACGTACCGGAACCCCAGTTAGCCTGAAAAATGGCTTGGACTGTGTTACTCAGTTTATAATGTAATGAAGTCGAAGTTTTTAATGATTTGGTATTATAATCTACAAGATTAACCTCATTATAACCAGTCCTTGATACAGCCTGATCAGGAATAATTCCTGCTCTCAAACCAAAGTTGAAAGGAAGAACATTTTGTATGGTAGGTCTTAACGCAGCCGGAAAAGCACTCAAAAATCCACCAATTTGGGCAGGAGTTGCTGTTGGAGGAAGAGATGCATTGATCATCCCAATAATATTTGGAATTGCACCACCAGTTGCTGCAGCGACACCGGCATTCGTTGCCGTTTGAACTGAGTTTGCAATAATTCTCATATTCTGACTCACTTCATCACCATAACTATTTATACCATCATAATTTGGATCAGTACTTCGGTTACCGCTTTTAAAGGTTCTTGCAGTGCGATCAAAGTTAGAATAGTTTGATGCCTGCCAGTCGTCTGCCTGCAGGAATGAAAATGTAGTCTTAAATGCAAATTTATTCCAGGCCTTGGCAACCCGTATTCCTGCTTCTTCAAATGGCTGTGTATCACGCAGCGGATCATTTACATGGTTTATCCCTTTCTTGATCGAAAAGCTGACACCTTCTGAAGTAAATGGATCTTTCGATGTCATTAACATTGTTCCGTTGATACCGCCTGCACCATATAAAGCAGAGGAAGCACCTGGAAGAAGCTCAACATTATCTACATCCAGTTCAGATATACCTATAATATTACCCACTGAAAAATTCAGACCGGGAGCCTGATTATCCATACCATCTATATACTGGTTAAATCGGGTATTACCATTCGCATTAAAACCTCTGGTATTGATTGATTTAAAAGTTAAACTTTGTGCGCTCATTTCAACACCTTTCAGATTATTAAGGGCGTCATAAAAGGTTGGTGATGCAGTTTCGCGTATTGCAGCCTGTCCGAAACGCTCAATTGAAACCGGAGATTCCAAAATCCGCTCCGGGGTACGTGAAGCGGCAACTACAACTTCCTGTCCCAGAATAGACTGAGATTCTAATGCAAATACCAAATCAGAAACAGATCCACTTATTTCCTGCTCTATTGTTTTATAACCAAGATAACTGATCACAATAGTAAATGGGGTATTCTCAGAGGTACTGAAAGTAAACTTACCATCTGCATTTGTAGATGTCCCAATTGATTTTCCTTTTACATTAATGGAAACCCCGGGTAAGGTTTCATTTGTTTGTTTGTCGGTAACAGTTCCCGATATAGTAATGCTTTGGGCAAATGCCATTGATATGGTCATTGTAAGCAGGACTAAAAAACAGGCAAAACGAGTAAAGTTTCTGTTCATAATTCTCAGATTTATATTGGTTAAAAACATTTTAACTATACAAAATACTGTAATATTTTAATTCAAACAAAGGATTTTGATATTTTTTTATGCTTGCATAGTAAAATACCGGCTCTACTATTAAATAAAGAAGGATTTGAACTTTTTTTTAAATTGCATTAAAGCAAACAATATTTTGAATTAACTATTAATTTTTAACATATTTAATTCTTTAAAAAATCTCATGAAAATAGTTAAAGCAGCCATTTCAGGTCTTTTTGCCTTTGCGTTGATCTATGCCCTCAACAATAAATTTGGAGATATTCCTCCTCTTGCCAGATTCCTTGATCCATTCAATGGTTTCTGGGCAAATGCTGAAAGTAAAATGCAGGAACCTGAAAAGGATTTGACAATTGAAGGCTTAAACGCACAGGTTGAAATCCATTTCGATGATCAGATGATCCCTCATATTTTCGCTGACAATGATCATGACCTGTATTTTGCACAGGGTTATATTACTGCAAAAGACAGATTATGGCAAATGGATTTTCAGACGCGTTTTGCTTCCGGAAGACTCTCGGAGGTGGTTGGTCCTAAAGCGATTGAACTTGATCGATATCAGCGACGTATGGGGATGAGCTTCGGAGCTGAGAATATGGTCGAAGTAATGATGAAGGACCCTGAAATAAAAGCCATAATGAATGCCTATTCTGCTGGTGTAAACGCCTACATTCATTCTTTAAAACCTGCAGATTATCCAATTGAATTCAAGCTTTTGAATTATGAACCCGAAGATTGGAAACCATTATACTCTGCCTTATTGTTGAAACTCATGTCTGCGACCCTTGCCGGAGGTTCCAATGAATTTTATATGAATAATATTCTCCAGAAGTATGGGCCGGAGATTACAAAAAATCTTTTCCCGGATTACCCCTTCAGAGAGGACCCGATCATACCTGTTGGAACAAAATGGGATTTTGATCCGGTAAACATCCCGCAAATGCCTGCCATCACTGAAAACAAAACTACCTCCAACATAATAACAAAAGAAAAAGAAGAAGGTATCGGAAGTAATAACTGGGCACTTTCAGGAAAAAAAACAGCTAGCGGCTATCCCTTACTCTCCAATGATCCTCATTTAGACCTTACCCTGCCTGCTATCTGGTATCAGATCCAGCTTGCATCTACAAATATGAATGCCTGCGGGGTTTCGATTCCAGGTTCACCGGGTATTATTATTGGTTTTAATAAGGATGTGGCCTGGGGAGTAACAAATGTAGGCTCTGATGTTCTTGACTGGTACAACATTAAGTTTAAAGACGCTTCAAAAAAGGAATACTGGTTCGATAATAAATGGAACCCGGTAAAGGAGCGGATTGAGAACATAAAAATCAGCAATGGTGAAACATTGACCGATACTGTTTTGTACACCCATCATGGCCCTGTAGTTTATACCAGTGAACAAAGACCTGATAATTTTCCAAAGATCAATAATATTCCGACAGGACATGCCTTAAAATGGGTCGCCCATATTGGCTCAAATGATGTCAGAACATTCATCTCCCTTAATAAGGCAAAGAATTACGCCGATTATCGTAAAGCGCTCACTTATTTTTCTGCTCCTGCACAGAATTTTGTGTTTGCCAGTATTGAAAATGATATTGCGATCACACCTAATGGCTATTTCCCATTGAAATGGAAGGGGCAGGGCAAATTTTTGCTGGATGGAACAGATCCTGCTAACGACTGGAAAGGCAGGATTCCGGCAGAACATAACCCAACCGTAAAGAACCCTGAACGGAATTTTGTAAGCTCAGCAAATCAGTTTCCATCAGATCAGAGTTATCCATATTACCTTAACTGGGAATACTCAGGCTATGAGCGTTCACACCGCATCAACAAAAGGTTATCGGTAATGACTCAGGCAAATGTAGATAGCCTTCAAAACCTGCAGAATGATAATTACAGTATCCTTGCAGAAAACATTTTGTCAACCCTCGTCGGCCTGGTTGATTCCGAGAAACTGAATGCCAGTGAACGTGAAGGATTTGACATCGTCAGCAAATGGAATAAATTTTTCGATGCAGATGAAATCGGTGCAAGCATTTTTGAACTTTGGCATAAGAATCTGGGACTTCAGATCTGGCAGGATGATTTTGGAGATCCGAAAACACCAATGCGTTACCCTTCTCGCGACAGGAATGTAGAGCTACTTCTAAATGAGCCCGATGCAGTATGGTGGGATAATGTAAAAACTGCAAAAAAAGAAACCCGGGCTGATCTGGTCAATGCCTCTTTTAAATTTGCTATCGACAGTCTCCAGCGAAAATTCGGTCCATTAGATAGCGACTGGGCATGGGCTAACTTGAAAAAGACCCATGTTCCCCATCTGGCTAAGGTGGCAGGATTCGGATCGAAATTCCTTTATAATGGAGGGTCAAAAACATCAGTTAATGCAACAAGTGAAAGCAATGGCCCTTCATGGCGAATGATCGTTGCACTTGGCAAGGATGTAAAAGCTTACGGTGTATTCCCCGGAGGTGAGTCAGGGAATCCGGGCAGCCATTATTATGATGATATGATCGATACCTGGTCGGATGGTAAACTAAATGAACTGGTTTACCTGAAAGCAAAAGATGAGAAATCAAAACGCATTATTACTTCCTGGAAATTAAGTAAAAAATAAACCGGCTAAAATCTTAAATTAAAAAATCATGCTAATACTTATTATCGCCGTAGTTTCTCTGATCTTACAATTTTTTCTTCCATGGTGGGTCATTGCTCCCATTGCTTTCGGGCTTTCTTTCTGGATGGCCAGGTCGGGCAAACAGGCCTTCGGCTCAGCGTTTCTGGCCATTTTCCTTTTATGGATAGGTATGGGATTGGTCCATACTCTCCCAAATGAAAATATTCTGGCTAACAGAGTCGGAAGCATGCTAAATCTTCCGGATACTTCATTTAACTGGATAATTGTTCTGTTGCTTACGGGAATAATCGGGGGACTTGCATCTGGATTTTCAGGACTATCAGGATTTTACTTCAAAGAAGCGGTGAAGAAAAATTGACAGTTGATAATTGACAGTTGACAGTTCAATTTTGGTTCATTGAAGATTTTCTATACATGATCTTATTTTTACTCAATTAGAATTTTCTTCAAGTCAATATTCCTTACAAAGAATTGCATGCAAACCTTATACCGACCTTATTGCGATATAAGTAGGGTATAACAAGCCTCAAGCGGAGTTCGGCCCTCACAGTATCATGCAATCCCTCTGTTTCTTGTCAACTGCCAGCTTAGAACTAATTGCCAGTCGATTATAAAACTAAATATTGATTATAAACCCCGAATAACATTCAACACTTTTTAGGCATTGCCAATTATCAACTGTCAACTGTCAATTATCAACTAACAGCACAATTTCTATCTTTGTACGTGAAAAATCTTAGTCCGGGTCGTATTTTCTCTGTTTCTGATTCTCTGGAATTTGAAACACTTTCTCTTGAGATCTTCAACTATCAGGTCAGGAATTGTGATGTTTATGGGCGCTTTGTCAGCAATCTTGGGATTGACATCCGGGAGGTAAAAGACCTTAACAGTATACCATTTTTACCAATAGAATTCTTCAAAAGCCAGCAAGTTATTTGCGGAAAAACTGATGCAAACACTATTTTCAGCAGTTCAGGTACTACTGGGATGACCCAGAGCATGCATTATGTAAAGGATATCGATATCTACATAAAAAGTTATAGAAAAACTTTTAACCTGTTCTATGGCGAGATCAGCAAATACGCAGTTCTGGCACTGCTGCCCTCCTACCTCGAACGGGAAGGATCATCATTAATTTATATGGTCAATGATCTGATCAGCTTAAGCAAACATCAAAAAAGTGGCTATTTTCTCGACAATCATGATCTTTTGAAGCAGACACTTAAGGAACTCAGGGCTTCTGAAACCCCTACTATACTGATTGGCGTGACCTATGCTCTGCTGGACTTTGCAGAAAGCCACTCCATTGAGTTTCCGGAACTGATCGTGATGGAAACAGGAGGAATGAAAGGAAAACGCAAGGAAATTTTAAGAACTGAACTGCATGAAGCCCTTTGTACAGGTTTTGGAGTGCAGCAGATTCATTCAGAATACGGCATGACTGAACTGCTCTCTCAGGCTTACTCTAAAGGATCAGGGATTTTTCAGACTCCCCCATGGATGAAAGTCAGAATCAGGGATACTAACGACCCACTAACCCTTCTGGGAAATGAATCAACCGGAGGGCTTAACATAATTGATCTCGCAAATATCCATTCCTGTTCTTTTATCGCTACCCAGGATCTTGGAAAATGCTATGCCGATGGAAGTTTTGAAGTATTGGGCAGATTCGACCACAGCGATGTCAGGGGATGTAATCTGCTCGTGCAGTAATAAGATGTGAGATATGAGATGTGAGATATGAGATATAAGATTATGGCTGCTTCATACAACATGAAGCAGCCATAAAACTTATAACTTATAACCTACAACTTATAACCTACAACTTTCTAAGCTCCTAAAGTCCAGCCCTTGCGGTATTCCCGCTTAACGAACTGATTGGCTTCATCAAAGTTGGTAATTTTCATATTCGGGCCATCCCAAAGCAATTTTTTATATCTTCCCGGGTAGGTGAAACCATTCCCTGAAGCATTTGCTTTACGAACATCAAAACCACGGATTGCCAGATTACCCATCAGCAGGGCTTCAGTCAGAGGACCTGCAATAGAAAAGTCAGAACTGACCTCCTGTTTTCCATAGCCGGCAATTGCTGCATCAACCCATTGGGTATAATGTCCTGCCTCTTGTCCCGGAACCCGGGCAAGCGTTGCCGGTACATTGATCTCTGCATTACGTGATGCCGGTAAAAGTCTTGGATTCTTGCCATAGGTATCACAAAGCATTTTACCTTTAGTACCAATAAATAGTACTCCATTACCACCATCACCAAATATCTCATCAGGGCCCAGCTCTTGCGGACGGGCAGGTTGAATTCCGCCATCCATCCAATGCATTTTAACCTCAGCATTATTTTGTTTAGCCGAATTAAAAGTCATAATTACATGAGAAGATGGAGGGCAGCTTTCTGGGAAGTATCCCCGTTTAAACTGATCCACATATACACTTCCCACACTGCATTCCACATCAGTGGGATATTTCAAACCTAAAACCCGGAAAGGTGCATCAACCAGATGACAGCCCATATCTCCTAATGCCCCTGTACCATACTCCCACCATCCACGCCAGTTAAAAGGAACCAGTTTATCTACATAATCTGTCTGTGGAGCAGTACCAAGCCAAAGATCCCAGTTAAGTTCTTTTGGAATATCACTTTTTGTTGAAGGCCATGCAATACCCTGTGGCCAAACAGGTCGGTCAGTCCAGCAATATACTGTATGCACGTCACCAATCACTCCGGCATTATACCATTCTATTAGTTTACGTGTACCGTCACTGGATGCTCCCTGATTACCCATCTGAGTTACTACTTTATAACGTACAGCAGCTTCAGTCAGAATCCTCGCTTCATAAATATCATGCGTAAGGGGTTTTTGAACATAAACATGTTTCTTCAACTGCATTGCCGCAAGCGTGGTGATTGCGTGATTATGATCGGGAGTTGAAACCGAAACCGCATCAAAATGTTTTGATTCCTTATCAAACATCTCGCGCCAGTCTTTATAGTATTTTGCCTTCGGGAAATTTTTAACAGATCCGGCAGCCCTGCGGTCATCCACATCACATAAAAATCCGATATCTGCCTTACCTCCACTTGCAAAACCGGTAAGGTCGCTCGCACCTTTACCACCGGCACCTACTCCTGCAATAACGAGGCGATCGCTAGGTGCAATAAAACCCTTGCCACCTAGAACATGGCGGGGTACAATCATAAATCCTGCCGCAGCTAAAGCGGTAGTTTTAACGAAATCCCTTCTGGAACTACCAGATTTTTTTTCTTCCTTCATAAATATAGTTCAGATTATTAATGATCATTGTTCCTTTTATGCCCAGGCACGATCGCCTTTTTTGTAAGGCAGGTTTCCGTTATAACTTCCGGGTGTTTCAACATATTTCAGGGCCTTTGTTGCTCCTACTTCGGAGGTAAAAAAGCCGAGCAGGGTTAATTCCTTCATCATTCTGAAATAATGAGATGGATCTTCTGCTGACTTCTTTTCAGTATAGGCTTTTTGTTCCACATCCAGTGTAGTAAGGTATGAAGTACGTTCCTCCGGACTGCAGTCCATGAAGGTTTTTCCGGTCTTATCCTTACATCCTTTATCCAGACTCTGTATCCCTGCTTTAAAAATTTCCTGATCAGCCTTAGTATAACAATCCCTGACCATCACATTCATAAATTCACCCACCTTAGCTTCCTTAGCTCCGGGAGTGTTGGTTTTAGGCAGTATAGTCTCGGCTATTTCATTAAGCAGATCAGTGGTCGACTTATCAAAAAAATCTGAGGTCTGCTGAGTGCTTGAATTACATCCGTATTCAAGGAATATACTTGAACCGATGATTGTTCCACCTAAAATCCAGCTAACTTTCTGTATTGCTTCTCTTCTGTTCATAATTTCCTGAATTAAATATTCCCTTTTTTCAATTCGCTTACTGCGTGATCAACAGCACGTGCAGTTAGCGCCATATAAGTCAAGGATGGATTCTGGCAAGCAGCCGAAGTCATTGCAGCACCATCGGTTACAAATACATTCGGGGCATCCCAAACCTGATTAAATTTATTCAGTACTGATGTTTTCGGATCCAGTCCCATACGGGCAGTGCCCATTTCATGGATTCCCTGTCCTAGGGCATAACCGGTGTCAAATGTCTTAACATCCCTTAGGCCTGCATTTTCGAGCATTTCCTTCGCATCCTCCATCATATCCTTTCTCATTTTCAGCTCATTCTCCTTGATCTCGGCATCAATAGCCAAAACATTCAAACCCCATTTATCTTTTTTGGTTTTATCGAGAGTGACTTTATTTTCATGATAAGGAAGTGTCTCTCCAAAAGCAGTGATACCCATTGTCCATGCTCCCGGTTCGCATAGAGCATCTTTGAAATCAGCCCCAATATTCATCTCGGCTATATTACGACCCCAGCCTTCACGGCTAGCTCCACCCTGGTAACCAAATCCGCGGATATAATCGCGCTTATCATTTCCGATATTACGGAAGCGCGGTATATAAATTCCGGTTGGTCTTCGTCCAAAATAGTATTTATCCTCAAAACCTTCCATTCTACCGGATGCTCCAAGACGGAAATGATGATCCATCAGGTTATGGCCCAATTCTCCGCTGCTGCTTCCAAGTCCGCCATCCCAGATATCTGTTGCCGAATTCATCAGAATCCAGGTAGAGTTTAGGGTAGAGGCATTCAGGAAGATTATTTTTGCAAAGTATTCATAAGTCTTGTTTGTTTCAGCATCAAGGACTTCAACACCTTTTGCCTTCTTGGTTTCCTTATCATAAAGAATCTTCGTGACAATTGAAAATGGACGCAGTGTTAAATTACCTGTTGCTACAGCTGCAGGCAGAGTCGAAGACTGAGTACTAAAATATCCCCCAAAAGGGCAACCCAAAGAACATTTACTGCGGTACTGGCAATTTGTACGTCCAGGAAGCGCCTTTGTAAGGTTCGCTGCTCTGCCTATAACCATGTGACGGTCACCTTTATAATGTGCTTTTATACGGGCAGCTACCTCTTTCTCAACCACATTCATTTCCATTCCGGGCTGAAATTCACCATCCGGAAGCTGAGCTAAACCCTCTCTGGTTCCGCTTATTCCGGCAAATCGTTCCACATGACTATACCATTTCTCAAGATCCTTATACCTGATTGGCCAGTCGACCGCAATACCTTCTTTTGCATTGGCTTCAAAATCCATTTCGCTAAGGCGATAACTTTGTCGCCCCCACATCAAAGATCTCCCGCCTACATGATATCCGCGATACCAGTCGAAGCGCTTTACTTCGGTATAAGGACTGTCCTTGTCACTCGCCCAAAAATTTAAATTCTTTTCGCTGAGTGGATAGTCTCTTTTTAACACCGGATAATCTTCAATCATCTGCTGGGTTCGTCCGCCTCTGTGGGGAAACTCCCAGGGACCTTTTGTCGCATTTTCATAGCCCTTTACATGCTCAACGTTCCGACCACGTTCAAGCATGATTGTTTTCAGACCCTTTTCTGTAAGCTCCTTGGCAGCCCAGCCACCACTGATCCCCGAACCGATCACTATTGCATCATACGTATTATCAGCCATATCCTTTATTTTGTTTTATTATTTCATTTTCATTTTTGATCAAAGAGCAAAGAATAAGGAACATGGACATAATCGTCTTTATTTCCTGCTCCTTTATTCTTACTTGATTAAGGAGCAAAGAATAAGGAACAAGTACCGTATCGTCTTTACTCTTTGTTCCTTGCTCCTTAATCAACACTATACGTCACAAATCCTGACAGCATCCTTTAATGAGCCCGCTTTATCAGTATTCAATGGGATAAATTCCTGTGCAACATAGCCTTTAAATCCGGTATCAAGTATTGCCCTCATAATTGCAGGATAATTAAGTTCCTGCGAATCATCTATCTCATGACGACCAGGCACTCCGGCCGTATGATAATGAGCAATATACTGATAGTTGTCCTTTATGGTTCTGATCACATCCCCCTCATCAATTTGCATATGATAAATATCATATAAAAGTTTAAAATTTCCTGAACCAACTCTCTTTACAAGTTCTACCCCCCAGGGAGTTCTGTCACATTGATAATCAATATGATCAATCTTGCTATTGAGTAGCTCCATAACGATGGTAACCTTATTCTTTTCTGCAAGCGATATGATCTGCTTCAGACCCTCTGCACAATTTTGCAGTCCGGTTTCATCATCCAGACCATCTCTGTTCCCACTAAAGCAGATCAAATTCTTATGCCCTGCTTTGGCAACAAGAGGAATCATTTCACTATAATTATTCAGTAATTCTGAATGATAAACCTTGTTATTCCAACCCTTCTCAAGGCTGATCTCTGCACCATTACACATGGTTGACTTGAGTCCGTATTTTTCAAGAACCAGCCAGTCTGAAGGGCCAAGCAGGTCGATTCCTACCAGTCCGATTTCCATTGCAAGTTTGCATAGTTCTTCTATTGAGAGCTCATCAAAACACCAGCGGCAAACTGATTGATTAATATTACCTCTTAATGTCTGAATATCTAGCATTTATTAAAAAAACGAAAACCGTAAATAACCCATCATATTACATCAGGAATCTTATCTATACTCCTCTCAGAATTTTCCTTTTTCTGACTAAAAGTAAAAAAGAACAACACCCCAACTACCAGCGCTATACCTGCAGCAATCATCCATATATTTTGCCAGTCGTGCTGAGTATCTGAAAGTTTATAAGCATCACTAACTATTCCGGCAACCCAGAAGCCAATCAACATTCCAATACCATAGGTAGCCAGTGTAATTAAACCCTGTGCTGCACTTTTATATTTATCGCCTGCTTTTGAATTCGTGTAAATCTGCCCGGAAACAAAGAAGAAGTCATAACAAATACCATGTAATGCTATTCCAACGATAAGCATGGATGTCAGTTCGTCTGCATTTCCGTAGGCAAATAGTGTATATCTGATTGCCCATGCGATCATCCCAACCAAAATGGTCACTTTGAAGCCAAATCTGCTAAAGAAAAGGGGCAGGAGCAATAGGAATAAGACCTCTGATACCTGCCCGATAGTCATTTTTCCGGTAGGATTTTCCATTCCAATTTCAGAAAGAAAGAGGTTGGCATTCTGATAATAAAATGCAAGCGGAATACAGATCAATATGGATGAAATAAAGAAAATCAGAAAATTCCTGTTATTGAGCATTTTAAGGGCATCAAGTCCCAACAAAGAAGATAAAGCCACCTTTTCCCCTTTAAATACAGTTGGCGGAGTCTTTGGCAGGCTGAAACTGAAAACTCCAAGAATCAAAGAAGAAATCCCTGCCATTGCAAATGTATTCCTTAAAAGTCCTTCTGATACTCCATCTGATGAGTCCCAGTGAAACAGGAAGCTAATGCATAGACCCGCAACGATCCAGCCAATAGTACCCCAGATCCGAATCGAAGAAAATTCCTTTTCGGCACTTTTCATTTGGTTGAAAGAGATTGAATTTACCAATGCCAGGGTAGGCATAAAGAGGATCATATACCCGAAAACATAGGGATAAAATCCTGAAAACTCGCTCGCATAATACATCTGAGACATTAAAATGGCACCAATCAAGTGAAGAATACCAAGTATCCTTTCGGCATTGAAATACCTGTCGGCAATCAAACCTATTATAAAAGGAGCTATGATGGCACCGAAGGACTGAGTGGAAAATACCGCAGCAGTTTCTGAACCGTTAGCAAGTAAATTCCTGCCGAGAAAAGTACCGAGTGTAACAAACCATGATCCCCAGATAAAGAATTCGAGGAACATCATGAGCGATAATTTAATGCGGGTGAACAGGTTCATAAATTGCTTGATTGATTATAATAAGGAGCTGAATAAAAAGGATACCCTGCAGTTTAAATGACTCATATAAAATCTAAAAATATTGAAATTCGGTTCTAATTGTATAAAATACACCATCTAAACCAAATTAGCGCATATATATCCCTTTCCTGATATTCATAAGGGACATTTCTTTAGTTTGTTTAAAATAAATGTATATTTTTATTTTTAATAATCATACTCAATTAAATACCATCCTGATCATTTAACAGGATGATAACACCCTCAGTATATAAAACAACCATGAAAAGAATTTACAAACTGTTGCCATTCTCTTTGCTGATACTTGCCCTGTTTGCTTTCACCAAATGGGAACAAGCAGTTAAACCCAGAGTCCTTGTCTTTAGTAAAACTGCAGCATACCGACATGAGTCAATTGCAGCAGGCAAGACTGCTCTGATCAAACTGGGTAAGGAGAACGGATTTACTGTCGATACCACTGAAAATGAAAATTATTTCAATGATGATTCCCTGAAAAATTATTCCGCAGTAATTTTCCTGAGTACTACCGGGAATATTTTGAACAGTCCGCAGCAAATCAGTTTTGAAAGATTTATACAGGCCGGTGGTAGTTATGTCGGAATCCATGCAGCAGCTGACACTGAATACGATTGGGAATGGTATGGAAAATTGGCGGGTGGATATTTCAAAAGCCATCCAAAGATTCAGGATGCTACTATGATTGTGAACGACCGCACCCACCTCTCCACAAAACACCTTGATGAAAAATGGGTTCATAAAGATGAATGGTATAATTACAAAAATTTAAATCCTGAAGTAAAGGTTTTGATCTCTCTGGATGAGAAGAGTTATACCGGAGGGGAAAACGGGGATAATCATCCTATTGCTTGGTATCATGAATTTGATGGCGGAAGAGCCTTTTACACTGGTATGGGACATACAAATGAAGCTTATTCAGATCAGCTTTTCCTGAAACATCTTCTTGGCGGGATAAAATATGCAATCGGAAATAATGTTCCTTTAAATTATGCAAAAGCCAAAACACCTCCTGTACCAGAAGAAAACCGTTTCGTAAAAACAGTTCTGACTACAGGGACCCTGTTTGAACCAACTGAAATGGCAATTCTACCGAATCTCGATATCCTGCTTGTGCAAAGAAGAGGAGAAATCATGCTCTATAAAGAGAAAACCAAAAGCATCTCACAGGTTGGCTTTTTGAATGCCTATCATAAGACCGCAGTTGCGGGTGTGAACGCTGAAGAGGGGGTGCTTGGAATTGCCACTGACCCGGCTTTCAAAGACAATAATTACGTATACATTTTCTACAGTCCGATAGATACCTCAGTTAATCGTCTCTCTAGGTTTAAATTTGTTGACGATAAGCTGGATAACTCATCAGAAAAAGTAATCCTTGAGTTCTATTCCCAAAGAGAAATATGCTGCCATACCGGAGGTTCAATTGCCTTTGGTCCTGATGGGCTTCTGTATGTTTCGGCCGGTGATAATGCAACCCCGTTTGATGTTCCCAAGCAGACTTTTGTTAATAAAGGCTACGGACCTATGGATAACCGCCCGGGGCTTGAGCAATATGATGCAAGAAGATCATCAGGAAATACCAACGACCTCAGGGGAAAAATCATGAGGATAAAGGTTAATGAGGATGGCAGCTATAGCATTCCGGAAGGAAATTTATTCCCACCTAATACCCCTGGCACAAGACCAGAGATTTATGTAATGGGAAACAGAAACCCTTACCGGATCTCCATTGATAAGAAAACGGGATTCCTTTACTGGGGCGAAGTAGGCCCTGATGCGAATGCCGATAGTCCCGAAAGAGGTTCAAGAGGCTATGATGAATTGAATCAGGCAAGAAAAGCGGGCTTTTTTGGCTGGCCATTTTTCGTGGGAAATAATTACCCTTACCGGGCATACGATTATACAAGCGGAACAGCCGGTGAAGCTTTTGATCCTGCCAAACCATATAATAATTCTCCAAATAATACCGGCCTGGAATATCTTCCTCCTGTTTCACCTGCATTTATCTGGTATCCATATGCAGCTTCAAAGGAATTTCCTCAGCTAGGCACCGGAGGTAGAAATGCAATGGCCGGTCCGGTTTATCATCCTGAATTATATCCTAAGGAAACACGTTATCCTGATTATTATAACAATAAACTCTTTATTTACGATTGGATAAGAGGCTGGATTAAAGCAGTGACAATGAAGCCTAACGGAGATTACGATAATATGGAGGCCTTTATGCCAATGACCAACTTCTCCTCTCCGATCGATATGGAATTGGGGCCTGATGGACGCATCTATATCCTGGAATACGGCAAAGGCTGGTTCTCAAAAAATCCGGATGCAGGTATCTCCAGAATTGATTTTGTTGCAGGCAACCGTCCTCCAAAGATTAAAGAATTGATTGTAAGCAAAACAAGTGGGGTACTTCCATTTAAATTGCAAGCCAAAGTTGAAGCCAGCGATCCGGATAAGGATAAAATGAATTATGTATGGGAGCTTGGCAATGGGATTAAGAAATCAACCGTCCTCCCAAGTATTGAACATACCTTTACTAAAGCGGGGGAATATGCAATTAGTGTTCTGGCAATCGACAAAAATTTTGCCAGTACCAATAGCAGTCCGGTAACCATCACTGCAGGCAATGCCCAGCCTAAAGTCAGTATCCAGCTAAAAGGAAATCAAAGTTTTTATTTTGCAGGGAAACCAGTAGAGTACGATGTATCTGTAATTGATGAGGGTGCTACGGTCAATAAAAACACGATCTATGTAGCCAATAATTATACTAAGGGTACAGACCTTGCCGGAGCTACAATGGGGCATCAGGTATTTACAGAAGCACAGGCCGGTCAGGCTTTGATGCTGAAATCAGATTGCCAGTCCTGCCATCAGGTGAATACCAAATCAATCGGGCCATCCTATACCCAGGTTTCTGCAAAATACCAGAATGATCCGAATGCAGTGAGCTATCTGTCTGCAAAGATAATAAAAGGTGGTGGCGGAACATGGGGAGAAGTAGCAATGCCTGCTCATTCAGCCATGAGTGATGATGACGCAAAGAAAATAGCTCAATGGGTTTTGTCACTAGAAGATAAGGCGGTCAATAAAGCCACTTTGCCAATTCAGGGAAGTATTATTCCTGCACAGGATTCTGAAAATAATATTTTTAGTATCTACGCTTCTTATACAGATCAGGGCCAATCGGGACTGAAACCCCTGACAGGCTCAGCCACAGTTTATCTTAGAAGCAATATTATTAACGCAAGAGAAATTACTGAAAGAACCAGGATCGGCCTGAAAGATTCAACCAATACCGGTTTCCTGATTTATCCACAGAACAATGGATGGTTCAAACTGAACAATATGGACCTTTCGGGTATCAGGCATTTGGAATTTACTAATCTTTCGAAAGGCGGTGGGGGTCTTTATGACATAGAGATCCGTGCAAATTCAGAGACTGGGGCACTTCTTGGAAAAGGTAATTATAAAGATGCAGAAGCTGCAGATCAGCAAAGCAATACCCTCGTTCAGCTTAACCTTCCAGCCGGCATGAGGATAAACAGCTTGTTTGTACTATTTGTATCTGACCCTAAAAACTTAAAACCAAGGCCACTCCTTAAAACTGTTACTTTCAAGCCGGAATAAATTTATAAAAACCAGATATGATACTTCGCCGAAAACTCATTCTGCCGTGTTTTTGTCTGCTTGCATTAATTGCATGCAATTCAACAACCAATAAAGATTCCGAAAAAAGTTCTGATAGCTCCTCCATTTTAAATCTGAAATCAAAAACTGCATTTCAAAAGATCATCGATGGTAAAAACACAGATTTATACATTTTAAGGAACAAGAACAACGTGGAGGCTGCTTTTACAAATTATGGTGCAAGAATCGTGAGCCTAAAGGTACCTGACCTATCGGGTAAATTAACAGATGTGGTAGCAGGCTTTGCAGGTGTTGAAGCCTACCAGCAATCTACTGAGCCTTATTTTGGAGCGACAATCGGGCGCTACGGCAATCGCATTGCAGGCGGAAAATTCAAACTCGATGGTCAGGAATATTCTATTTTTATCAATAATAGTCCGAATGCACTGCACGGCGGTAAAAAAGGCTTTCAGGATGTGGTTTGGGATGCCAGGCAGGTAAACGGTCAAACTTTGGAGTTTAGCTATCTGTCAAAAGATATGGAGGAAGGCTTTCCGGGAAACCTGCAGGTGAAAGTTATATATACCCTGTCTGATGATAATGAACTTATGATTAATTATGAAGCATCAAGCGACAAGAAAACAATAGTAAATCTGACCAATCATGCATTCTTCAATTTAAATGGTGAAGGCAGCGGCAGCATTCTGAATCATAGCCTGCAGATCAATGCTGAGCAATATACACCTGTAGACTCAACTCTTATTCCATTGGGGAAAATAGAATCTGTAGCTGGCAGCCCCTTTGATTTCAGAAAAGCAGTAAAAATAGGCGACAGAATTGAGGATAATAATATTCAGCTGAAGTACGGAAAAGGTTACGATCATAATTATGTATTAAATCCGGCTGAAAGCGGAGTGATGAAAGCTGCTGCAATTGCAAGAGCTGACCAATCGGGGATTGTCATGGAAGTATTTACTCAGGAACCCGGCCTTCAGTTTTACAGCGGAAATTTTATGCAGGGTAAAAACACCTTTAAAGGAGGCACTAAGGATGAATTCAGAACAGCATTCTGCCTCGAAACGCAGCATTTCCCCGACTCGCCAAATCAGCCGGCATTCCCGGCAACTGTTCTGAGCCCAGGAGAAATATACAAAACAAACACTGTCTATAAATTTTCGGCAATTAAATAATCCTGAATTTAATTCAGGATATTTCCGGCAGAAAAGAACAAAATTTTATATTTAATATCTGTTTGACACGAATAATTTTTAGCCTTAAATGATGAAAAGAAAATTAAGAATGGGAATGATTGGTGGTGGTAAAGATGCCTTTATCGGAGCCATTCACCGCATTGCAGCCAATATGGATGGTCTTATCGAGCTTGTATGCGGAGCCCTCAGTTCCAGTCCGGAAAAAGCCATCGAAAGCGGCAGAACCCTTTTTCTTCCCGAAGACCGGATTTATCCGAACTATGAAGAAATGATCCTTCAGGAGAGTCGCCTCCCTGCCGGTGAGCGGATGGATTTTGTAAGTATTGTTACTCCAAACCATGCCCACTTCGCTCCGGCCATGATGGCTCTGGAACATGGCTTTCATGTAGTGATTGATAAACCAATCACCTTTACACTGGAAGAAGCTAAACTGCTGAAGAAAAAAACCGAAGAAACCGGTCTCAGTTTATTGCTGACCCATACCTATGCAGGTTATCCGATGGTTAAACAGGCCAGGGAAATGGTTAAAGCGGGCGAATTGGGTAAGATCAGAAAGATAATTGTAGAATACCCACAGGGATGGCTGAGCAGATTATCAGAAAAGGATGGAAACCCACAGGCTGCATGGCGTACTGACCCTGCAAGATCAGGAAAAAGCGGATGTATGGGTGATATTGGAACACATGCTGCGCATCTCGCTGAATATATCAGCGGATTAAAGATTACGCAATTATGTGCAGATCTCAGTATTGTTGTAGATGGAAGAGCTTTGGATGATGACGGCAATGTGCTTCTCAAATTCGATAATGGATCTAATGGAGTACTGATTGCATCGCAAATTGCTGCAGGAGAAGAAAATGCACTGCGGATAAGGGTTTATGGCGAAAAGGGCGGACTCGAATGGGCACAGCAGGAACCCAATACCTTAATTTTGAAATGGCTGGATGCGCCGGTGCAAATTTTAAGAGCGAGCGGGCATCAGCTTTCAAGCTATGCTGCGTTTAACAGCCGTACTCCTGGCGGTCATCCCGAAGGATATCTTGAAGCATTTGCTAATCTGTACCGGAATTTTGCTTTATGTGTTTCGGCGAAAAACGAAGGTATAAAAGCAGCTCCCGAAGCATACGACTACCCTTCAGTTGATGAAGGCATCAGGGGAATGGCTTTTATCAATAATGTGGTAAACAGCAGCTTAAGTAATGATAAATGGACAAATTTTGAAGTTTAAAAATAGATTATGACTACAATAAAGGGACCTGCAATATTTCTTGCACAGTTTTTAGGTGATACCGCACCATTCAACAGCCTGGAATCAATATGTAAATGGGCAAAAAGTCTTGGATTCGAAGGCGTACAAATTCCAACCTGGGATCCACGCTGTATAGATCTTCAAAAGGCTGCCGAAAGTAAAACCTATGCCGATGAAATCAAGGGGATTGTTAATTCCTGCGGCATGGAGATTACTGAGTTATCAACTCACCTTCAGGGACAGCTCGTTGCTGTGAATCCGGCATATGATCTGCTTTTCGATGGTTTCGCTCCTGCCAGTGTGCATAACAATCCAAAAGCCCGTACAGAATGGGCCGTTCAACAATTAAAATATGCGGCGATTGCTTCAAAGCACATGGGTATCACTGCTCACGCTACATTCAGCGGATCATTATTGTGGCATACCTGGCATCCATGGCCGCAGAGGCCTGCCGGACTGGTTGATGCAGGGTTTAAAGAACTGGCAAGACGATGGCTTCCAATCCTGGATCATTTTGACCAGCATGGTGTGGATGTATGTTATGAAATCCATCCGGGTGAGGACCTTTTCGATGGTGTGACCTATGAAATGTTCCTTGAGAAAGTAAACAACCACTCAAGAGCCTGCCTGCTTTATGATCCATCACACTTTGTATTGCAGTGTCTTGATTATGTTCAATACATTGACCATTATCATGAACGCATCAAAGCATTCCATGTGAAAGATGCAGAATTCAATTCAACAGGTAAACAAGGCACTTTTGGTGGATACCAGAACTGGGCCGACAGGGCTGGCCGATACCGCTCTCCGGGTGATGGTCAGGTTGATTTCAAAAGGATCTTCAGCAAACTGACGCAATACG
This sequence comes from Pedobacter sp., assembly GCA_036676565.1. Lineage (GTDB taxonomy): Bacteria > Bacteroidota > Bacteroidia > Sphingobacteriales > Sphingobacteriaceae > Daejeonella. The sequence goes on along the minus strand of JAKFCP010000015.1, from coordinate 280,083 downwards.
ATTTTAAAGGCTGGGCTGTAATGGAATGGGAATGCTGCATCAAGCATCCGGAAGACGGGGCACGTGAGGGAGCAGCATTCATCAAGGATCATATCATCAGAGTGACTGAAAGGGCATTTGATGATTTTGCAGGTACCGGAAGTAATGAGGAGTTTAACCGAAAAATTCTCGGCATTTAATTATTAATCACTAATTTCAAACAATAATTTATCAATAAATCATGAAAAAAACACTAGTCGTTTTAGGGGTTTGCAGCATAATTTTGGCATGTAATAGTACAGAAAAATCAGAAAGTACAGAAGATACAACAGCCTCAGTTGAACAAGTAGCCGTTGACACAAGTGCTGCCTCTGCTGCCCCTGCAAGCGCAGGCTCTGCAAAAGGTGAGCAGTTAATCAGTGGTTCTGATTGTCTGACATGCCATAAAGTTGATGCTAAGATCGTTGGCCCATCTTATGTTGATGTTGCTAATAAATACGAAGCTACTGAAGCAAACATTGATTTGCTTGCCGGCAAAATCATTAATGGAGGATCCGGTTCATGGGGTGAAATCCCGATGGCTCCGCACGCTGCCCTAAGTACAGATGATGCAAAGGAAATGGTTAAATACATTCTTTCCTTAAAAACTAAATAATATGAAAAAAATCAGTCTGATTATTCTCAGCGCAGTTCTACTTTCCGGCTGTGGCTCAAGCAAAAATAGTATGAATACCAAAGGATGGCAGAAATTATTCGACGGTAAAACGACTACCGGATGGCATAGCTATGGAAAATCAACAGCCGGAACCGACTGGAAGGTTGTTGATGGTGCACTTTACCTTGACGCTAAAAACAGACAAGCCGGACAGGGAGGTGATCTAACCACCAATGATTCATTCGATAATTTCCATCTCAGGATGGAATGGAAAATATCCAAAAATGGAAACAGCGGAATTATCTTTTATGTAAACGAAGATTTGTCAAAATACAAATCATCCTATAATACAGGTCCCGAGATGCAGGTTCTTGATAACGATGGTCACGCCGATGGCAAAATCCATAAGCACCGTGCCGGAGATTTATATGATCTGATTGCGAGCAGCTCCGAACCGGTAAATCCTGTTGGGCAGTGGAATAAAGTTGAGATCATTGCCAACAATGGCAAACTCGACTTTTTCATGAACGGCAAAAACATTGTATCTACAACCATGTGGGATGATGACTGGAAAAAAATGGTAGCAGGAAGTAAGTTCAACACCATGCCAGGGTTCAGTATCTACAAATCCGGAAAAATCGCAATCCAGGATCATGGTGATGAGGTTTGGTACAGGAATATTGAGATTAAGAAACTGTAAATAGTGGAGAATTGAAAGTGGAAAGTGGAGAGTTAAAAAAAAGCCCGGCAAGATTAATCTTACCGGGCTTTTTTTCTTATCGATAGATACAGTCGCTTCTTTATACTGCCTAAAACAGAGTATTCCCTTTAGTTGTCTTCACAATTTTAACCAATAGTCTTAATAATTCATCACAATCATTGCTTAAAGTTGAAAAAATCTCCTCAGACAAATATCTGGTATCATTCAACAGACTAATCCAATAAGCAGTTTCATTGGCCTCCTTTAATGCAACGTTCATCTTATGTACAAAATCAGCTCTGGATTGGGCATGATGTGCTTCTCTGACCAGTGCTCCGATAGCCGTCCCACTTCTAAGCAGTTGTTTGGATAAAACATATTCCTTTCTTTCCTCTACAAGAAGTTTATAGATGGCCACTATTCTTATGGCAAAACAATAAGATTTGGTTGCAACTACACTCAAGGCTCACAGTATTTAAACTTTACGAGTGTAGATATAGATCTTAAATTTTCGGAGTGAAAATTATTGAATGGTGTAAACTAAATAGTAAATGGAGAATTGAATGCAGATTTCTCCACTCTCAACTCTCCATTCTCACTTCTCAACTCTATTGCGATTTCCCGCGCGCCAGAATAGGCAGGATCTTTTCAACCTTACCATTCCGGATACCGTAAATAAAATCATATAAATTAACCACTGGATCGCAGTGTGGTACGATTACCTCGAATTTATCCCCTACTTTATAGGTTTTGTTTGGATTGATAATTTTTACTGATCCATACTCATCAGAACCTGCATTATAATCAAAATCAGGCTCTCCGATAATTTTTCCGTGAGGCACGTTCAGTGTTAAAGCCTTTGATCCTGAATCTGTTACATATTTCCCTGCTTTGGAATCATTGATAATAGTCGCCATTACAGTTAGGGAAGGATCGAAATCATCCATTATCTTTTCGTTGTTTGCACCACCAATGATCATATACTGATGATCCATAAACAAATAGCTTCCAACCTGTACATCAGTAAAGCCTGGAATTTCATACATCATATCATAAGTACCAGTACCACCACCACTGAAAATCTCCATATTTAATCCGGATTTCTTCATCAGTTCATAGCTCCCTACAACCGGTTCAAAAGTTTTAAACGCCTGCGCTTTACGAGCCTTAAAACCTTCAACATGTTGAACAGCTCCATCATAAGCCAGTACACCATGGAATTTCAAGTTTGGTGCTTTATCTACAAATTGGGCAAGTTCCAATGCCGGCTGCCCATTTGCAATCCCTGATCTGTTGATCACATCCAGATCCACAACAATATCTGCAATAATACCTGCAGCTTTGGCAGCATCCTGAAGATCCCTGGCATTCTGCATATTATCTACAGCCTGAATGAAGCCTTTATACTTCTTTCTTAATGCCATTGCATGATTGATCTTCGATACTGAGATGTTAACTCCGGTCATCAATACATTCTGAATACCGTTAACAAGCATCACTTCCGACTCTGCAAGCTTTGCAGCACACACTCCTACCGCACCTGCAGCAACCTGCATCTTTGCAATGGCCGGGCATTTATGTGTTTTAACATGCGGACGAACACCTGTACCTGTACCCTGCAACCGGGTTTGTACATGTTTAATGTTCTTTTCCATTTTATCAAGATCGACACATAAAGCCGGAGTGTCGAGATCCCATTTTGACTTGCCAATATCAGATGATTTGACATCAATTAAAGTCTCAGCACTTAAGTTAGGTGACCACAAGGAAGCAGCTCCTGCAAAAGCACTTGCCTGTAAAAATTTTCGGCGATTGAAAGAATTAGACATTGTTCACAATTTAAATTAGTTTTAGATTCTGTTTTAAATGTAAAAAAAAATAATCAATAATAGGTACCTGCCTCGCTGAGAGCAGATTCCCAAAAACATCAATCTTAAAGAATAACAACAACGAAATTAATTTTCATTTGTAATAAATAGTTATCGAATAGAGTAATAGCATTGACAATATAAACACAGATTGGAATGAAATTCATCAAGTTTCAATGTTTTTAAAAGTAAATCAGCACGAAAAATCCCAAATGAGAATGACTTTAATTGCCATCTCCCTTCTTACAAAAATTCATGTACCAATTTTGATACTTGCATTTTATGAATAATTTCCCACCCTATTTACAAACAGCATAGCTGCTATAAAAACTAATATTAAAAGCTACGGATTCCAGATTATTGATAATACTCAGCCTGTTCAATTAAGGAATCTGGCTGAAGAATAATAGATCAGGCCTCAGCAGGATCCTTAATCCTGCTGAGGCTGATTTTCAGGATAAATTCCGATTCGCTGAAGCAATAATGAAGCATTAAAGGTTTTGCATTCCCCTATTTTTAGCTTATAATCAAACCTCATTTCACCGGCTTCCATTTGGATATCAAAGTAATAGTTGCGGATATAATCAGGATATTTCTGCTCAAGTCCGGCTATTTGCAGATCATGAGTGGCAACAATTCCTACCGCATTTTGGGAGATCAGCTTTTCGATAACAGCCTTTGATCCGAGATATTTATCAACTGAATTGGTCCCTCTCAACATTTCATCAATCAGGAAATAGACCTTCCCTGAATTATCCAGCATTTTAATCAAAGCCTGTAGGCGATCGAGTTCCGCTTTAAAAGTCGACGTGCTTTCATTTAAAGAATCGCGGATACGCATATAAGTAAAAATCAGCATCCTGCTAACTTCCATTGATATTGCGCAGGATGGTGCACCACTCAGAGCAAGAACAGTATTTATTCCAAGAGTACGTAAAAAAGTACTTTTCCCGGCCATATTAGAGCCGGTGATAATATCTATTTTCAGCTGATTATCCAGCAGATAGTCATTGTCAACCCTCTGTTGTGATGGGATTAATGGATGCCCGATGGATTTGGACTTTAAAGTATAATTTTCCTGCTCATTGATTTCCGCAAAACACCATTCGGGATAATTTGTATTCAAAGAACTCAGACTGATCAAAGCTTCGAAGGAAGCCAGAACATCAAAAGCCTGTTTCAATCCCTCATGATTATTCCTTTTCCAATTTTCAATTGCAAATAACTGCCTGATGTTCCATAACATCACAACATTCAGAATGCCACCTACCGCTGTAAGCCCGAAAGTAAGATGACTGATCAGCAAAGAGAAACGTTTAATCTGCTCCGAAAGTTTTAACTTCTCCTTCCCTTTCAAATCTTCTGTAAGCTGTCTGCACATTGCCGACTTCCAGTTCTCATCCATTACTGCTGATATTGCTTCGGAAAAATGATTCAGAATCCTGCTCATCTTACCAATCATACTATCGGTTTTGAGAATTCTTGAATGATATTGTTGCGTCAGGATTAGATTGAATACAATCAGAACTGATAGCAGAATGAGAAGCGAAGGAATGAACCAGGAGCCAATCGCAGTGATTAAAAAGATAAATGGAATCCAGCGAACATAAACTATTAGCCAGGAGGCGGACTTATCTATACTTGTATTCAAGAATTTGAAAAATTCAGCTGATTGGTCCTCAGTAGCTTTATTTGCAAAAAGCAATACAGCCTGGAAATGATGCTTCCAGGTTAAATTTGCACCCAATTCAATCACAGCACATTGTCTTTCCAGGATAACAGTTTTCGTAGCAGGTCCCTTTAGCCAGGCGGCCAATTTCATAATACCCCCATTGGTTGCAGAGCGGTTAATCATCCCGAAAAGAGAACCTTTACCGAAAATATCCAGATCGGAAGAATAAGGATGCAGATCATCAATAAATACTGATCCTTCTGAATAGATATTTTGCTTTCGGTCAAGGCTGTTTAATTCGTTGGAATGAACCATGCTCAGATTCCTGAAATAATCTACTTGCTTTTGAAATCGAAGCTGCCGGGCCACAAGCCATGCGAAGCCAAGGATAAATAAGAAAACTAAAAGAAAAGAAAGCCAGATCAGATTATAACTTATCGACTGATAGAACAGAAAGATCCCGGCAATAAGCACAAAAAGGCGCAAAAAGGAATAAATATTGATTTGACGTTCAAATCTTTTTATCTCTGCATCACATTCATGTTGCTTTTCATGATAATACTCTCTGACAGGTTTCAGCAAAATTTATTGATAATAATTAGGATTAATTGTTTGGTTTTCAAGGTATCAGGCAGTCTCAACTGGCTATGATCAGATAATAATTCTTTTTACCTTTTTGAGCAACAATAAATTTTTCTCTGATCAGGTCTTCCCTGGTAAAAACCTGTGCAGGGTCGGTTACTTTTTCCTTATTGACCGAAACTCCGCCACCACTGATCATTTTACGCGCTTCTCCTTTGGATGGGAAAACCCTGGTTTTTTCAGCCAAAAGATCAGTCAGATTGATACCCGAAGAAAATTCTGCTGCAGAGATTTCAAACTGAGGCAGACCATCAAAAACATCGAGTACCTCTTCATCGCTCAAATCATTAATAAATTCCAGAGAACCGTTTCCAAATAAAAATTCGGAAGTTTTCAGCGCAGTTTCAAGTGCTTCTGCAGAATGACTTCTTATTGTAATTTCTTCTGCCAGTGCTTTTTGCAAGGTTCTGAGATGAGGTGCAAGGTCATGCTCCCGCTCTAATTCTTCAATCTGTTCTCTGGTTTTCAGCGTAAAGATTCTGATCCAGCTTTTAGCATCCGCATCTGTTGTATTTAACCAGAACTGATAGAATTTATAAGGTGAAGTCTTTGCAGGATCCAACCATACCGCACCGCTTTCTGTTTTACCAAACTTAGTTCCGTCTGCTTTTTTGATCAACTGAGTGGTGATTGCGAAAGCATTACCTGCAGCCTTTCTCCGGATCAGTTCAGTTCCGGTTACGATATTACCCCATTGATCAGATCCACCCATTTGTACCTGGCAGTTCTTTTCTTTCCAGAGATAATAAAAATCGTAGCCCTGAACAAGCTGATAGCTAAACTCAGTGAATGACATCCCGGTTTCACCCTCAAGCCGCTTCTTAACTGAATCCTTAGCCATCATATAATTAACTGTCAGATGCTTACCTACATCGCGAATAAAATCAAGAAAGGTAAAATTCTTAAACCAATCATAATTATTTACCATCTCAGCACTGTTGGCACCGGTATTGAAATCAAGAAATTTTTTCAATTGGTTCTCAAGACATTTTACGTTATGATTTAAAACATCTTCAGAAAGTAGATTACGCTCAGCCGATTTACCTGAAGGATCACCTACCATTCCGGTTGCTCCGCCAACAAGGGCAAAAGGTTTATGTCCTGCCCGCTGAAAATGTATCAGTGTCATGATCTGGGTTAGATGCCCAACATGCAATGAATCTGCTGTAGGATCAAATCCAATATAACCTGATGTCATTTGCTTGTTAAGTTCTTCTTCAGTACCGGGCATGATATCATGCAGCATTCCCCGCCAGCGTAATTCTTCTACAAAATTCATTTTCTATTATGGATCATTTGGAATGCAAATATAGCAGAATTGATAAACCTCTGCATGGCAAAATTTTCGTAGATTTATGTTCTTTAGCTATTATTCAGCTTGAATTAATCAATCAAATCCAATTAAAAAAACAGTAAGATGAACTTCCTTTCTCATTTTTACTTTGACAGGCACAGCGAAGACCCTCATCTGGTTTTGGGTGCAGTTTTGCCTGATCTGTTAAAAAATGCCAGGAAGGACTGGAATCTGCATCCGGAAAGAAATGCTGAGCGGTTCAGCAGCAATTTCGAAAGTTCAATTTTGGAAGGATGGAGACGGCATATGATTGTAGATCGTAATTTTCATAACTCAGATTTTTTTTCAGAACACACTGCAGGTATTAAAAAAGCGATTATCCCGGCACTAAAAAACTCGGTAGTTCGACCATCATTTTTAGCCCATATCTCGCTGGAATTGATGCTTGATGGTACACTATTAACTGAGAATCACGTTCAAACCGTGGATTTCTATTCTCATTTAAGGCAATCGGACAGGGAAGCGATTAACAGATTTCTTAAACTGAATAATATTCAGGATACAAGCCAGTTCTTTATTTTCTTTGATAAGTTCATCCAGTCTAACTACCTCGAAAGCTATCGTGAGAGTCAAAATATCATGTATGCCTTAAATAGAATTTGCATGCGGGTATGGAAAGACCCGCTCAATGATAGCGAAATACTTGTCCTTGGAGATATCCTGAACGATTATCATCAAAATCTGCTGGGGAATTATATGGAGATATTTGAGGAAATAAACGTAAAATTAGTTGAGAGTTGAGAATGGAGAGTGGAGAATGGGAAATAGGGAATTGAGTTGAATCTTGAATTTAACTCTCAATTCTCCACTATCAATTCTCAATTCAAACATTTATCTTCGCTTCATGTCACTTTTCGAAATCAAAGAACGCATTGAAAGCCTTGTCAAAGAGCTTAATGAGCATAACTACAAGTACTATGTGCTGGCACAGCCTGTAATTTCTGATTTTGAATTCGACAAAAAGCTGGAAGAACTGGCAGCTCTCGAGAAGGAATATCCGGAATATGTGGACCCTGAATCGCCGACCAGAAAGGTTGGGGGTGATATTACTAAAGAATTTCAGACTGTAAAACATAAATGGCCAATGCTTTCGCTTGGCAACACTTATAATGAGCAGGATCTGAAAGATTTTGATGAGCGGGTTCGAAAGGCTATTGGAAGCAGTTTTGAATACGTTTGTGAACTGAAGTTCGACGGGCTTTCAATCAGCCTCAGCTATGAAAATGGAAAGCTGATCAGAGCAGTAACCCGCGGTGATGGGACACAGGGAGATGATGTGACCAATAATGCCAAAACCATAAGAAGCATTCCCAAATCGATTAAAGGAAGTGAATTGCCAGACTCTTTCGATATCCGTGGAGAGGTTTTTATGCACCGTGCAGCTTTCGACAGGCTAAATAATGAACGCATTGAAAACAATGAAATTCCTTATGCTAATCCGAGAAATTTTGCTTCCGGAACATTGAAAATGCAGGATTCAAGTGAAGTTGCCAAACGCCCCTTAGATTGCTTTTTATACTTCCTTTATGCTGATAAACTTATTTATAATACCCATTGGGAGAGTCTGGAAGCGGTTAAAAAATTAGGTTTTCATGTATGTGAGCACAGCAAATTGTGCAGTACTATTGAAGATGTGTTCGAATTTATCCATTACTGGGATGATAAAAGATTCGGATTAAGTTATGACATCGACGGGATTGTAATTAAAGTAAATAATTATTCTCAGCAGCAGGAATTAGGCTTTACCGCAAAATCTCCCCGCTGGGCCATCTCTTATAAATATAAAGCACAGGAAGTAGAAACGATACTTGAAAAAGTTACTTACCAGGTTGGTCGCACCGGTGCAGTAACACCTGTTGCAAACCTGAAACCCGTCCTTCTTGCCGGCACTATTGTAAAACGGGCTACACTGCATAATGCCAATGAAATTAAACGCCTTGATCTTCATGAAGGCGATACAGTTCTTGTTGAAAAAGGAGGGGAAATTATTCCAAAGATCATTGCTGTGAACACCTCCAAACGGAATCAGAATGCTTTGAAAATCAGCTATCCGGATATCTGTCCGGAATGCGGAAGTAATCTCCGGAGAAAAGAAGGGGAAGCCGTTCACTACTGTCCGAATGATGAAGGCTGTCCGCCACAGATAGTCGGTAAAATGCAGCATTTCATCAGTCGCAAGGCCATGAATATTGAAGGCTTAGGGCATGAGACCATTGAAGCCTTTTACAGAAAAGGATTTATTGAACACATCTCAGATCTGTACCTGCTTCATGAAAAAGAAGAACAGCTTAAGGAGATTGAGCGTTTTGGAGAGCGATCGATCAGAAATATGCTCGAGGGGATTGAAAAATCCAAACAGATGCCATTCGAAAAAGTGCTTTTCGGACTCGGAATACGCTATGTCGGCGAAACCGTGGCAAAAAAAATCGCAGCATATTTTAAGGACATTGACAGTCTGATGAATGCCAGTTATGATGAACTCATTTCTGTTGATGAGATTGGAGAACGAATCGCCGAAAGCATCATCGAATATTTCAAAGAACCCCGCCATAGAGAACAGATCGAAGCACTTCGAATCCATGGACTACAGTTCGAATCTGTTCAGAATACAATTGAACTTGCCAGCAATAAGCTGGAAGGTAAATCATTCATCATTTCGGGCGTGTTTGAGAAATACAGTCGCGATGAATTGAAAGACCTTATTGAAGCAAATGGCGGTAAAATATTAAGCAGTATCTCTGCTAAATTAAATTACCTTGTTGCAGGGGATAATATGGGGCCATCTAAGCTGGAGAAAGCTGTGAAGCTTCAGATTCCCATCATTTCTGATCAGGAATTAGTCGAAATGCTGCAATAATTTTGAGATAATAGCCTAATATTCGCAAAATCGTTTTAATATTGAGCCATTCCGCTTAAATTAGCAGAGTTTCTATCGGATAAATATAATATAATGAATAAATTTCATGGAACAGGAGTAGCCATTATTACTCCTTTTAAGGCAGATCGGTCTGTTGACCATACTGCTCTCAAAACTGTGATCGACCATATGATAAATGGTGGTGTCGAGTATATTGTTTCACTGGGAACAACCGGTGAATCAGCAACACTTAACAGTGAAGAGAAACGGGCGGTTTGGGATACCACGATCTCACATGTGAACGGAAGGGTGCCCCTGGTAGCCGGGATTGGAGGCAATAATACCTCTGAAGTATTGAATGATCTGAAGAAATTTGACGCAAAGGGATTTGACGCTATTCTTTCTGTTTGTCCATATTATAATAAACCTACACAGGAAGGGATCTATCAGCACTATAAAGCAATTGCTGAAGAAAGTCTGCTGCCAATTATTCTTTATAATGTTCCCGGAAGAACCGGGGTTAATATGAGTGCAGAAACCACCCTACGGCTTGCCCATGATTGTAAAAATATCATCGCGATGAAAGAGGCATCCGGCAATTTTGATCAGTTTAATAAGATCATAAAGGATAAGCCTGAGGACTTCCTCTTCATCTCGGGAGATGATGCCATAGCTTTGCCATTGATCTCAATGGGAGCAGTCGGTGTTATTTCTGTGATTGGGAATGCTTTGCCTGGGATATTTTCAACCATGGTTCGTATGTGCCTGGATGGGAAATTTATCGAAGCACAGCCATTACATCACAGCCTGACTGAATTTACATCCCTATGCTTTGCCGAAGGAAATCCGGGAGGGGTTAAAGCAGCCATGAATATGATGGGAATCTGTGAGGATCATATGAGACTACCTCTGGTTAAAATAAGTGAAGTAACAGAGAACAAAATCAAAGATCAACTGAAGTTATTAAACTTGCTTTAGGCCAAATCACATACAACAAAAAAGGCCCTGCATCTAATATGCAGGGCCTTTTTGTTTGAATTGCAAAATTATTTTTTCTTAGCAGATTTTGCCGCTTCCTTATTCTTCATAGTCTGAACCTCAAGACGAATAGCCTGAGCCAGGTTCTTTAAATCTTGCATTCCTTTTCTTACGCGAGTACCAGCAGCGCTGTTAGACTTACTGTAGAATTTCTCAGCATCCGCTTCCAGTGATTCGAATAAATTTTTTGCTTCAATGAATTTTTTCATGTTTTTACTCCTTTAGTTTTGAGGTTAGTATTGTTTACTGTAATCTAATGTAAAATGTTTTTTTCATATAAAGAACAGTTGAAATAAATAAAATCATGCGTTTTTAGCGTTTTTTTCCACATTTTAAGCAGTTATGCACAATATTTCCACATTTTTTAATATTAATTCCTTATTATTCAATCATTTACAAAATAATATAAAATAAAAATGCCCTTAGAAGCTATCCAGGGGCATTTTTTAATCCTTTAAAACTAAGGGGCTCAAAACCGAGGCAGAGTTTATGCTCCGACAGTACTTTTCTCTTTATAATGTCCCTTTTTCAATTTTTCGGCAAGTTCACTGTAAGCATCCAGTGTACGGTTCACATCTTCAATTGTATGCAATGCTGTTGGAATAAGACGCAGCATAATCAAACCTTTTGGTATAACCGGATACATCACAATTGAACAGAAAATACCATAGTTCTCTCTCAGATCCATGGTAATTGCCGTAGCTTCCTGCAGCTCTCCCTGAAGAAAAACAGGGGTCACCATTGTATTGGTGACTCCAATATTAAATCCTCTTTGTTTGAGGCCATTTTGCAGGCTGGTAGCAATGAACCATAGCTTCTCTCTCAATTCGGGTTTACTCTTCAACAATTCTAATCTTTTCCTTAAACCGATTACCATTGGCATTGGTAATGACTTGGCAAAGGTCTGAGAACGCATATTATAACGAAGGAAATTAGTAATCTCTTCTGTTGATGCAATGAATGCACCTATTCCGGCCATAGATTTTGCAAAGGTTCCGAAATATATATCCACGCCTTCAATACATCCCTGCTCTTCATGAGTTCCGGCACCGGTTGGACCCATTGTTCCAAAGCCATGTGCATCATCAATTAAAAGACGGAAATTGAATTTAGACTTAAGATCAACGATATCTTTCAATTTTCCCTGTGCACCCGACATCCCGAATACACCTTCTGTAATCACCAGAATAGCACCACCTGTATTTGCAACCCATCTGGTTGCTCTTTCAAGCTGCTTTTCAAGGCTTTCCATATCATTATGGGTATAAACAAAACGTTTCCCCTGATGAAGACGAACCCCGTCAATAATACATGCATGCGATTCGGCATCATAAACAATAACATCATGCCTGTCGATCAACGCATCAATTGCCGACATGATTCCCTGATAACCATAGTTCAACAAGAAAGCATCCTGTTTCCCTACAAACTCAGCCAGTTCTCTTTCCAGTGCTTCATGATGATTAGAATTACCTGACATCATACGCGCACCCATCGGGTAAGCAAGTCCGTACTCTGCAGTTGCATCTGTGTCTGCTTTGCGAACTTCCGGATGATTAGCTAGTCCGAGGTAATTATTCAAACTCCAAATCAGGTGCTCTTTACCTCTGAACATCATATGCGGACCTATTTCACCTTCTAATTTAGGGAAGGAGAAATAACCATGGGCCATTTTCTGGTGCTGGCCCAGAGGTCCCATATTTTTCGAAATTTTATCAAATAAATCCAATTGGTATAATTTTATTGTTAGCTTCTATTTGGGGCAAAGTTAATATTTAGCACGCTGATTCACAATATTAGATGAGAGATATGAGATATGAGATGTGAGATGTGAGATATGAGATACCAGGACGGGTTTCTACTGCCTGATTCAGGCTCAACCTGGTGCCTGATTTAATAGAAAAAGACAGGAGTAGTCCTGTCTTTTTCTATGTTAACTGTTATCAGTTGTCTGTTGTCAGTAAATAGTACTCAATGTGAAATAAAGTCTTAATTCTCAACTCTCCACCCGATAGCTATCGGGTCTCAATTAATCGACGTTATCATGTAAAAATGAATTATTTGGCCTGATCTCTGTAATTCCCTCCTCTACGCTCAGCGTAAAACGGGATACCTGAGACTCTGAAGAGTGAGGAACATCAGGAAGGGACATTTGCTTACGCTTATAAGCCGGTTCGTTCTCAAGCTCCTGCAATCCATTGGTTGTACGTAATTTCATACTCAGGTCTTTCAAGCGAAGAATCCTTTCTTTAGACTTACGCAATTGCTCTTCTATCGACTCATCTGTTTTATTTTCATCAGGATTGTAGACCTGCTCAGGGATTTCTTCTTCCTCAATTTCAGCAACAGGTTCAAATTCTACCCTGATCTCTTCTGTTTTGAGTTCAAACTCAAATGAAGGTTCAAGTGGAGCTGTTTCATGAGCAACCGGAATTTCATCACTCAAGGTATGGCGGATAAGATCAGCATCTTCAACCCTCTCTTCCTCTACTTTTGGAGCACTTTGAAAGTAACCAGCAAAAAGATCAACCTGACTTTCTTCCCTGGTTTTTAGAACAGGCACATTTAATTCTTCATTTTTAACCTCCAGGAAGGTGTTTTCCTGCACAGGCTTCACCAGTGGTGCCTGCTCGGGGGTCAGAAGAGATACTTTACGCACCTGACTCTTTTCAACCTCACGCTCTTCCCTTGTTTGGAAGCCGGTAGCAATAATAGTTACCGAAATCTTTTCTCCAAGACCTTCATCTGTACAATTACCCCAGATCAGATCGGCTGCAAGTCCGGCTTCCTGCTGAATGAAATCAGTAATGATACTTACTTCATCCATGGTTACTTCCTTATCACCTGAGCTGATATTCAAAAGGATATAACGGGCACCTTCAATTTCATTATCCTTAAGTAAAGGAGATGCTAAAGCACCTTCCACTGCCCTCAGTGCGCGGTTCTCGCCCTCAGCAGCGTAACTTCCCATGATTGCAACACCGCTCTCTTTCATCACGGTACGCACATCTTTAAAGTCAACGTTGATATATCCGGGAATAGTGATGATCTCGGCAATACCCTTTGCAGCAGTTGTTAAAATATTATCAGCCTGTGCAAATGCAGAACCCAGGGTAAGATTCCCAAAGATTTCACGCAAACGATCGTTTGAAATAACCAGGTAAGAATCCACATACTTTTTAAATTCTTCCAAACCTTCCTCTGCCTGAGTCTTCCTGCGCTTTCCTTCAAAAGAAAACGGAGTGGTTATGATACCTACGGTTAGTATGTCCATTTCCTTCGCTGCTTTTGCAATGATCGGACTAGCACCCGTTCCGGTACCTCCACCCATTCCGGCAGTGATAAAAAGCATTTTGGTATTGGTACCAAGCATCCGCTTGATATCATCAATATTTTCAATAGCAGAGTTCTTACCAACCTCAGGAATAGATCCTGCACCCATTCCTTCTGTTAAGCTCGCACCTAACTGAACTTTATTGGGTATAGGACTCAGTTCAAGAGCCTGCGCATCAGTATTACAAATAATGAAATCAACACCTGTGATTCCCTGACGGTACATATGGTTCACAGCATTACCGCCGCCGCCACCAACACCAATTACTTTGATGATCGATGACTTTTCTTTTAACATTTCAAACTGCATATTCTTAATTATCAGTTGGGTAAATCTTGTTCATTTTTAGACAGTTTACACTGTAAAACTAGCCAAATTTCTACTGTGCTTTTCCTTAATCATGCGATTGTGGGAAACTCCGCTATTGTGGAAAATTAATTTGTATAATCCTCGTCCTTGATATCATCCTTAATGAATTTGGTGCTCGACTGCAAGATCCATTCAAACATTCCCTGTCCTTTTTTCGGTTTCTGAATTGCCTTGGTTTTTTCAACAGGAGCACCAACAGACACTACTGATTCCTCGACCAGTTCAGCCTTCTGTATCCCCTTGATCAGCAGACCAATACCGGTTGCATACATCGGACTTTTTAACTCATCATATACATTCTTTGGAAGCACATCATTCTTCGCCAAATGTTCGTTCGGATATCCTATTCGACTATCAAGCCCTGTTACAAATTCAACCAGCTGAGGTAAATGCTTCAGTTGAGCCCCACCACCTGTAATCACGATGCCGGCGATCAGCTTCTTCTCATATCCCGATGATTTGATTTCATAATAAACATGTTCGATAATCTCTTCCATTCTCGCCTGAATGACATAAGCAAGATTTTTTACGGATATCTCTTTGGGCTCCCTGCCGCGAAGACCCGGAACACAAATAATTTCATTCTCCTTATTTTCCTCAGCAAGAGCTGAGCCAAAACGGGTTTTCAACAACTCGGCCTGATTACGCATTACTGAACATCCCTCCCGGATATCTTCTGTAACACTATTGCCACCGAATGGAATAACCGCTGTATGACGGATAATTCCTTCATGGAATATAGCCAGGTCGGTAGTACCACCACCGATATCGACCAGAACCACTCCTGCTTCTTTTTCCTCCTCACTCAGCACCGACTCAGAGGATGCAAGTGGTTCAAGGATTAATTCCTGAGTTTCAAGTCCGGCATTCCCAACACATTTCAAAATATTCTTCACTGCACTCACATGACCAGAAATGATATGAAAATTGGCCTCAAGACGTACGCCTGCCATCCCGATAGGGTCCTTTATCCCCGGTTCATTATCCACGGTAAATTCCTGAGGCAATACATGAATAATCTCCTCTCCCGGAGGCATCACCAGTTTGTACATATCCTCAATCAGCTTGTCGATATCCTTACGCTGGATTTCGGTATTCAATTCTTTACGGGTCAGTATACCGCGGTGCTGAAGACTCTTGATATGCTGCCCGGCAATCCCAACATTAACAATCTTAACATCCACATTTGATTGGGCACTGGCTTCTTCAACCGCAAGTATGATTGCCTGTACGGTTTTCTGAATATTGGAAACTACTCCACGGGTAACCCCCGCAGATTCGGCTTTACCCATACCCAAAACTTCGATTTTACCATGTTCGCTTCTGCGACCAACGGTAACACAAATTTTAGTTGTACCGATGTCCAAACCGACAACTATTGGTGAATTTTTGGCTGAAGCTGAGTTAATTTGATCCATATTCTTTGTATTAAAAATTTATTAGTTCTGAGTTTCTGTTATAGTACTATCCCCAATCTGCTTATCGATGTCGGTCGTGATTTTAGTGCTATCAATAATGTTCTTTTCGCAAACAATCTGATTGGCGTATTTCAGATTGATCGTTTTATAGGTATCCCAACCTACCTTAGGAATTGCCTTCTTGTAAAACACAAGCAGATTTCTGAATTTGATCTGCAGTGAATCGGCGCTGCCTAAAATAATCTTATGGCCTCCTACCCGTGGAACCATTTCTATATCCCCCTTCAGATCCACAAACAATTGTTCGATCTGATTATCCCATAAAGTATCGCTTTTGATATAAAGCGCTGTACGGAAAAGATCTCTTGCCATCTTTGTTTTAAGCGTATCTACCCGACCGCTGAAATCTTCCTCTATCAAACCACTTGCAACCAGCACTTTTGCCGTATAATTATCTGAAAGCGGTATTTTATTTCCATTACCATCGATATAAAAATGCAGGTTTGCCATATTCACAACTCTCAGCACAGGCTCCCTCTGTCTGATCTGAACATGTATAACTCCGGTCATATCAGCGTATACCTTCGCAAATTCAATGAAAGGATTAGCCTTCAGGGCATTTTCAAGCTTATGAATATTGATATCATTCAGATCCTTTCCAAGCATAGCCCCACCATTTTCCATCAGGATCCTGTCTACCTCATCCCTTTCAATGAAATTAAACTGCCCCGGAAGTAATACTTTTACATCCTTACACTTTAAAGCACTTTTCTTTACCTCTATAAAACTCATCAGCGTAATCAGTCCGCTCAGGCTGATCAGCCAGAGGAAACCAAATAAAATTGCTCGCCAATTAATTTTTTTAAGCATTTGTTAAAATTTCTTTCAATGGTATAATAAGGGTGTCGATATCACCGGCACCTACTGTTAATAATAATTCAGGCTTTTGCGCCCTGATATAATCCAGTGTTTGATCTTTTGATAATATCTGCTTTGCTTCAATATTAACTTTATCCAGAATCATAGCTGAGCTAACCCCTTCTATTGGCAATTCTCTTGCCGGATAAATATCAAGCATGATAAGCTCATCTGTCATACTCAGAACCTCCGAAAAACCTTCAGCAAAATCCCTTGTTCGTGTAAACAAATGTGGCTGAAAGATTGTGGTTAGTTTTTTACCAGGGTAAAGTGTCTTTACCGCCTGAATACAAGCTCTTAATTCTTCCGGATGATGAGCATAATCATCAATATAAATATGCTTCTGGCCTTTAAGGATATACTCAAAGCGCCTTTTCACCCCCAGAAAACTTGCCAATGCCTTTTTTATTTTTTCAGGATCTATACCCAGGTGCAATGCAACTTCGATCGCAGCAACAGCATTTTCAATATTATGAAGACCCGGTAAACCGAGCTGAACATTTTCAATCACGATATTCTCGTTCTTGAAATCAAAATAGAAGCTTCCATCCTGCACTTTCACATTGACTGCCTGAATATCTGCCAGCACATTTGCTGAATAGGTTTTACCTCCGCTAAGGTCGAGCCCCGTTTTATAAATTAAACGGCCACCTTCTTTGATCTGGGAAACAAACTGCCTGAATGATTCAACAAGGTGTGAACGGTCTCCGTAAATGTCAAGATGATCGGCATCCATTGAAGTGACTATAGCAACATCGGGATAAAGGGTGAGGAAAGAACGATCAAACTCATCAGCCTCTACCACCATCGTATTATTATCCCCAAACAACACATTTGAATCATAATTAGTTGCGATCCCTCCCAGAAATGCAGAACAATCATATCCGCTATCCTTAAGAACATGGGCAATAATGCTGGAGGTTGTAGTCTTGCCATGAGTACCGGCAACGGCAATGGTGTACATCCCTTTGCTGATGATACCCAATACTTCAGAACGCTTTTTAAGAGTAAAGCCTCCCGACCTGAAATAATTTAATATTTTGGAATCCTTTGGAATTGCAGGAGTATAAATGATCAGGGTTTCGGGATCATTTTCAAGGAAACTAATTTTCAGATTATCTTCTTCATCCTGATAAACAACTGAAATACCCTCATTTCTCAACGCAGAGGTAAGTGGGGTTATGGTTTTATCATAGCCACAGACCACGCATCCGCGCTTTTTGAAATAGCGGGCAAGACCGCTCATACCGATGCCTCCGATACCAATTAAATAAACCCGTTTAATATTTTCTAATTCCATATTGATACATAAAAAATACTCCGCTAATCTTTTGCAATTCTTAACACTTCTCTTGCAATCACTTCATCCGCATCAGGTAAAGCCATTTTACCAATATTATCAGAGAGGGCTTTACATTTATCCTTATTGTCGATCAGCAATAAGGCAATATCAATCAGTTCGAGTTCAGCCATCGCATCCCCAACCATTATTGCTGCATCATTCTCTACCAAAGCGATTGCATTCTTTGTCTGATGATCTTCAGCCACATTAGGCGAAGGAACCAGAATCGCAGGTTTTTTTACTGCGCACAATTCGGCAATGGTACCTGCACCAGCCCTGGATATCACCAGGTCGGCTGCAGCATAGGCCAGATCCATCCGGTGAAGAAATTCAAGCACCTTAATATTAGGATGCTCTTTTCCTTTCATTTGCTCCATTACTGATTGGTAATAATATTTACCGGTCTGCCAGATCAATTGCACATCAGCAGCCAGAATCTTATCCAGTCCCGAATACATACTTTTATTCAGGGTGCCTGAGCCCAGACTGCCTCCTGTCAGCAGAATTGTCTTTTTATGTGGCGAAAGGCTCAATAATTCTGCAGCTGCAAAGCGCTTATTCTCAATATCAACTGCTTCCTTCCTGATCGGATTACCTGTAATCCTGATTTTCTCTGCAGGAAAGAATTTTTCCATCCCTTTAAATGCAACGCAGATAAGTTCTGCATCTTTCCCTAAAATCTTATTAGTTATCCCTGCAAAGGAATTCTGCTCCTGAATCAGATAAGGAATTTTCAGCTGTGAGGCTGCATACAGTAATGGTCCGGAGGCATAACCTCCAACCCCTACAGCAGCATCGGGTTTAAAATCTTTAATTATTGATCTTGCCTTCATCACACTTTTCAATAGCTTATAAGGCAGCAAAACATTTTTAAGGATAGAACTTCTCTGAAATCCCTGAATATCCAATCCGATAATTTTGTATCCGGCAGCAGGGACTTTCTCCATCTCCATACGTCCGTTGGCCCCAACAAAGAGAATCTCTGTACCGGGATCAATTTTCTTGAGCGCATTCGCTATTGCTACAGCCGGAAATATATGTCCGCCTGTTCCGCCTCCGCTTATGATCACTCTTTTTCCCATTTCTTATTTTCTTTGAATCAGCTTTAAAATCTTAAATGATTCATCAACTATCCCATTGCCGGTATTTCACCAATAATTACTTTTTCCTTACTCTTATTTTTCTTTTCCTCAATATCCCTGCTCACACTCAGTATAATTCCGAAAGCCACGCTCGTAAACAGAATGGATGTTCCTCCCATACTAACGAGCGGTAAAGGAACCCCGGTCACCGGGCCCAGCCCAACTGCGACGGCCATGTTTGCAAATGCCTGAATGGTCAGGCTGAAACTTAAACCAGCAGCCAGTAATGCCCCAAATGCCTTGGGGCTGTCGGTCACAATCAACACACAGCGGTACAGAAAAAGCAGGTATAGCAGTACCAATCCGACTCCTCCAACCATACCGTATTCCTCAATGATCAGGGCAAATACAAAATCTGAATAAGGGTGCGGCAGGAAATTACGCTGAGTACTGTTACCCGGTCCCTTCCCAAAAATCCCTCCTGTTGCAATCGCAATTTTAGCCTGGTTAGCCTGAAATGCCTTATCAGGATCAGCCTTCTCGGGATGAATAAAGGTATCTATGCGCGAAATATAGGTCTTCCTTCTCGGACCCAACATCATTACTGCACCCAGAAGTACCACACCTGCTAGACATACAATGGAAATCTGCTTGATGCTGATTCTGCCCATGATCAACAGGAGTATACTAACACCAAATAACATTAAGGCAGTTGAAAGATTCGCAAGTGCTATCAATACGAACACCGCACATACTGCAGCCATGATTGGCAAAAATGCCTTCTTTACATCCTTGATATTTTCCTGCTTTTTACTCAGAGTTCGTGCCAGAAAAGTAATCAGAGCAAGTTTTGCCAAATCAGAAGTCTGGAATGTCTGATTGATAATCGGAATAGTTACCCAGCGACTGGCCTCATTCACACTGGCCCCAAAGAGCAGCGTATATGCCAGCAATGGAATCGTAATAACCATCAAAACTTTTGAAATCCCGGCATAATAACGGTAATCAAGCAAATGTGAAAAATACATTAAGGCAATACCACCAACGATCATGACCAGGTGCTTGATTAAAAACTGCTCTGAACCAACACCCTTTTTGTAAGCAAGCGTTCCGGTTGCACTATAGACAGCCAGCAGCGACCATACCGAAAGTAAGATCACGATCAGCCAGATCCAGCGGTCACCTTTTGTTTTGCTTATTAGTCTTTCCATTGTTTAGTTATCAGTTGTCTGTTGTCAGTAATTCAGTAGTTCATTGTAAATTTCATCTCAATGCCACATTTGCAATTTCCCATTCTCAATTCTCAACTCTCAATTCTCAACTCTCAAAGTTCCTTCACCGCCTTCTTAAACTGATTGCCTCTATCCTCATAATTCTTAAACAGGTCGAAGCTTGCACATGCAGGCGATAGGAGTACCGTATCCCCCTTTTTTGCGAGGTGATAAGCAATCTGTACCGCCTCATTTGCCGAGAATGTATTTACAATCACTTCCACATCATTCTCAAAAGCTTCATGTATCCTTTTATTATCCTTGCCCAAACAAACGATTGATTTTACTTTAGACTTAACCAAATCTTTCAGCATGCTATAATCATTGCCCTTATCCACCCCACCAAGGATAAGTACAACATCTCCGGGCATACTTTCGAGGGCATACCAGGTTGAATTAACGTTTGTTGCCTTAGAATCATTGATAAAATCGATTCCCGAAATTTTGGCCACATGCTCAAGGCGATGTTCGATATTTGTAAAACTTCCCATGCTTTCGCGAATGGTCTCGTTTCTTAATTCAAGCACTTTTGCGACTATGCCCGAAGCCATAGAGTTATAAATGTTGTGCTTGCCCTGCAGAGCTAAATCGTTAAGTGACATAGTCAGTGATTCTTGGTTTGTGTGGTGTAGGTTAATTATGATTTGATCTCCCTGAAGAAAAGCACCCCTTTCAAGGGTTTTCTCAATGGAGAAAGGATAGGCTTTTGAGATGATCCGGCGCTTTGCCAGACCCTTTTTAATCTCTTCATCATCAGCACAATAGATAAATACATCATCTTGCTGCTGATTCTGGATGATTCTGAATTTAGAATCCGAGTAATTTTCCATTTTATAATCATACCTGTCAAGATGATCAGGAGTGATGTTTAATAAGACAGCGATATCTGCTTTGAAGCTGTACATATTATCGAGCATAAAGCTGCTGATCTCCAAAACATAATATTCAAAATCATCGAAAGCGACCTGTTTCGCAAAGCTCTTGCCAATATTCCCCGCCAGGCCCACATTTAGACCTGCATTTTGCAGAATATAATAGGTAAGCATGGTTGTGGTAGTCTTGCCGTTTGAGCCGGTGATACATATCAGCTTTGCACTGGTGTACCTCGCCGCAAATTCAATTTCAGAAATGACTGGAATATTCTTTTCAATCAATTTTTTGATGATCGGAGCTTTATCAGGAATTCCCGGGCTCTTGATCACCTCAGTAGCAGTAAGAATACGGTCTTCGGTATGCTGGTTCTCCTCAAAAGGAATTCCGGCCCGCTCCAGTTCTTTCTTATACTGATCAGCAATAGGCCCGAAATCTGAAACAAATACGGCAAATCCCTCCTTCTGAGCTAATAATGCTGCACCTGTCCCGCTTTCGCCGGCACCTAAAACAACGATATATTTCTCAGCCCCCATTAACGCAGTTTTAAAGTCACAATAGTTATAATTGCCAGTAAAATTCCAACAATCCAGAATCGTGTAACGATTTTGGCCTCATGATATCCCTTCTTCTGATAGTGATGATGCAATGGCGACATCAAAAAGATTCGTCTTCCTTCACCAAACTTTCGCTTCGTATACTTGAAATAGGAGACCTGCATAATCACTGAAAGATTTTCGACCAGGAATACTCCGCAGAGTGCAGGAATCAATAGTTCTTTACGGATCATGATCGCGAAAGCAGCAATAATTCCACCGATAGCCAGGCTACCTGTGTCTCCCATAAAGACCTGGGCAGGATATGAATTATACCATAAAAAGCCAACGCATGCCCCAACAAATGCACCTGCAAAAATTACAAGCTCCCCTGAATTTGGGATATACATGATATTCAGGTAATCTGCAAAAATGGTATTGCCAGAAACATAGGCAAGAATAGCCAGCGTGATGCCGATAATCGCTGATGTCCCTGTGGCCAGGCCGTCAATACCATCGGTAAGATTGGCTCCGTTCGAAACCGCTGTCACAATAACAATCACAAACAATAGAAACACAACCAGTGAATACTTTTCATATCCATCCCCAAAGACGGTCAGTACCTTGGCATAATCAAATTCATTATCCTTGTAAAAAGGGACATTGGTAATGGTCGACTTGAGATCCTGTGTATAATAAAACTGATCGCCACGTTTATGAACATCCAATGGTGCACTGACTTTTGCCGGAAGTGTTACCTGTTCCCTGACTACAATATCTGGGTGGAAATACATGGTCCAGCCAATAATCAATGCAAGGCCCACCTGACCCATGATCTTGAAACGACCTGCCAGACCTTCTTTATCCTTTTTAAACACCTTGATATAATCATCAACAAAACCAATCAGACCCATCCAGACCGTAGTTACCAGCATGAGAATGATGTAGATATTATCAATTTTGGCAAAAAGTATGGTTGGCAGCAGAATTCCGAGAAGAATGATCAATCCACCCATGGTTGGAGTACCCTGCTTTTGCATTTGCCCTTCAAGACCCAGATTTCTAACCGATTCACCAACCTGCTTTGCTCTCAGTAATCTAATAAGACGACTGCCATAAACTGTGGTCAGAATAAGGGATAAGATAACAGCCATTGCCGTACGGAATGAGATAAACTGGAACAATCCTGCTCCGGGAATATCATATTGCTTATCCAGCCATGTGAACAGATAGTATAGCATTAGCTCATCAGATTTAAAAATTCAGTTAAAATCTCCTTATCATCAAAAGGGAGTTTCACCCCAGCGATATCCTGATACTTTTCATGACCTTTTCCTGCAACCAGGATAATATCACCGGGCTTTGCCAAATGACAGGCCGTACGGATTGCTTCTTTTCTATCGGTAATGGAAAGTGTCTTCTTCTTATTTGTTGGCATCACCCCTTCTTCCATCTCCTTAATAATTTGCTCCGGAACTTCAGAACGTGGATTATCAGAGGTCAGGATAACCTTTGTACTCCAGTCGCATGCCACTTTGGCCATCACTGGTCGCTTGGCTTTATCCCTGTCGCCTCCGCATCCGATCACAGTTATTACCTGCTCGGTTCCTTTGCGGATATCCTGAATGGTGCTCAGCACATTTTGCACAGCATCGGGAGTATGAGCATAATCTACAATGCCAATAATACCTGTAGGCGAAATAATATAATCGAAACGGCCTTCGGCACCGCTTAACCGGCTGAGTGAAGTCAATACCCTGGTACGATCCTGCTCAAGCAATAATGCCGTAGCATAAACTGCAAGCAGATTATAAGCATTGAAGCTTCCGACCATCTTAAACCAAACTTCCTGTCCATCGATATTCAGCAATAAACCACTGAAATGATTTTCAATGATCCTGGCTTTAAAATCAGCAATGTTCTTAAGTCCGTAGGTCTTTCTGTGTGCACCGGTATTTTGAAGCATCACAATTCCGTTCCTATCATCAATATTGGTGAGTGCAAAGGCCTGACTGTTCAATCCGTCAAAAAAGCTCTTCTTAGCTTTCAGGTAGGCATCAAATGTCTTATGAAAATCGAGGTGATCATGCGTCAGGTTAGTAAATATACCTCCCGAAAAACTTAGTCCTTCAGTTCTGTGCTGAGTCATTGCATGTGAGCTAACCTCCATAAAGCAATAATCACAGCCGCTTTCAACCATATCATTGAGCAGACTGTTCAGCACCACAGGATCAGGCGTTGTATGAGTAGCCGGAACTACAAGGTCATTGATCTGATTTTGAACGGTAGATAACAATCCGGTTTTATATCCCAGATCCTGAAATAATTGAAAAAGTAAAGTCGCAATCGTTGTTTTGCCGTTCGTACCGGTAACCCCAACCAGTTTTAGTTTTGAAGAGGGATTATCATAAAAATTGGATGCCGTAATTCCGAGTGCCTTAGCTGAGTTCTCAACCAGAAAATAGCTTACCTTCTCTTTTAACTCTTTAGGGAATTCTTCACATAGCACAGCTGTTGCACCCTGATCAATCGCACGATCTATAAAAGCATGACCGTCAGATTCAGTACCGCGCACTGCCACAAATAAAACTCCCGGAGCAGCTTTACGCGAGTCGAAGCATATACCCGACACTTTCCCGTTGGTTGAACCCGAGACCTGTCTGAGTGATACTCCGTATAAAATATCCTTGAGCTTCTTCATCATTCGAGTTCTAAAACAATTGGAAGACCCTTTTGAACACTTGTTCCGGCAACAAGTGATTGTCTGACTACCTTTCCGCTTCCACGAACCAGCACTTTTAAACCCGAATTGCCTGCAACATAAAGTGCATCCTTCAATCCCATTCCACTTACATCAGGCACCAAACCTTCGGTAATCTTTACTTCCTGAGAGACAACACCCTTATTAGTATCCAAACTTATATAATCCGAGTTTGAGGCAAACAATGCCTTGATACCGAATGCTTTATAAACAGCCTGGGTTGCTTTACGTTCTCCGGCCTTTGCTTCAGGCAGTTTCAGACTTCCTGTAAATTTTTGCTCTTTAAGCGGATCAAACATGTTGATATCGCTCGCAAAAACCCTGTCAGCAATCTCCCTGAAAACCGGACCGGCCACAGATGCTGCATAATAGGTACCCTTACGGGGGTTATTGACCACCACGATCAGCGAATATTTTGGATTATCTGCCGGGAAGTAACCGCAGAATGAAGCCTGATACTTCTTGTCAACGCGGTAACCCTTATTGGCATCAGCAACCTGAGCAGTTCCGGTCTTGCCGGCAATTTTATAGAGTGGAGAAGCCAGCGACTTTGCTGTCCCATTTAAAACAACAGCTTCCAAAAGTTCCTGTGCTTTTTTAATGGTCTCATCCGAAACAATTTTCTCATTGATCACCCTTGCCTTGAACTGCTCCACGGTGTTTCCGAGACGTCTGATCTCTCTTACAAAAATCGGAGCGATATATCTTCCATCATTCGCCACTGCATTATAAAAAGCCAGCATCTGCAGTGGAGTAATCTGCATCTCATAACCATAGGCCATCTGTGGCAGGGTTTGTTTCTTATTCCAGCTTCTGTTCTTTGGATTTTTGATCACCGGCTGGCCTTCACCCGGAATCTGAAGTTCTAATTTCTTATTCAGCCCCCAGTCGTATAAATGTGCCGGAAATTTTTCCTGGTCATTCTGATAGGCCGCATTGATCAATTTTGCAATGGCTACGTTTGATGATTCTTCAAAAGCCCGTTTTACAGAAACGGTTCCGATACCTCCATGTGAATCCCGGATAGTATGCCCCGGAATACGATATGTTCCGTTTTCAGTAGCTACTAAAGTACTGGTATCGACTTTTTTATCCTCAAGAAGTGCCATATAGGAAGCCAGTTTAAATGTAGAACCGGGATCCTGACTTGCGGCAATTGCATAATTAAACTGCTCTTTATATTCACCTTCACGAACCTTACTGAAATTGGCAACTGCCCTGATCTCACCAGTGGCAACTTCCATCAGAATAACACAGCCATGATCCGCATCACTGGTAATCAATTGTTTTTTTAATGCCCTTTGTGCCACATCCTGCATATTGATATCGATTGTTGAAATGATATCAGCACCTTCTTTAGGTGCAATTTCAATATCCTGATTAACAGGCATCCAAACACCACCTGCAATGCGCTGCATCAGGCGCTTGCCACTTTCTCCATCTATATAGGCGCTGTATGCTCCCTCAAGACCAACCGGCTGTACGTTTTTATTCTTATAACCAATCGTTCTGGCTGCGAGAGTCTGAAATGGCAGAATTCTCTTGTTCTGATGAACGGAGATCAGTCCGCCTTTATAACGACCCATATTAAAAATCGGGAACTTCCTAATCTCCTTTAACTCAGTATGAGTCACATTCCGCTTCAGGAGCAGATAGCGTGCACGATCAGCCCGGGCTTCACGAAGCATACGTGAATATTGTTTTTTAGACTTATCACCAAAAAATGAAGAAAGTTTAGCCGCCAGTGAATCTACCTTTTCATAAAAAACCTCATCCTTTTCAATACCCCCGGCAAGCATATCCATGCGAACCTCATATTCGGGCACAGAAGTAGCCAGTAAACTGCCATCAACAGAATAGATATTCCCCCTTGCAGCTTCTACATTTGCAAAACGGGTAGAAAGACTATCCGCCATGGATCTCCATTTCTTTCCTTCCACAATCTGAACATCCACCAGCTTATAAAGCACCGCAAAAGCCAGTAATACAATCATCCCAAAGGCGATGTATACACGGAGCAATATGTCGGTTCTTATGTTCATGCTATCTGTTGTCAGTTATCTGTTGTCTGTTATCTGTTTGGTAAATTTTCCTTAATTATCAATTCTCCACTCTCAATTAATTACTCAAACTCCCCTTCTCTTATCACAATCTTCTTCGGTGGTTCATTCGGTTCAATCAAACCCAGTGTATCCACCTCTTTAGCTACTTCTGTCTGGGTGCTTTTTAGCATCAGATCAGCTTTTAAGGTTTTAAAATCCCAGCTCAGTTCTTTCACTTCCTTGCTTAGCTTGTCGATATCCCGGATATTATTCTCTGCGAAATGCCGGTTTCCAATATAGATCATTGCCAAAAAGGCGATAAATACAATAAATGGAAGCAAATGAGTAGCCGACTCCTTAGAGATTACTCCCTCAGTAAACATCAGGGTAAAGAAATTCTTCGGAAGCTCTGCCTTTTCTGATTGCTCAGTTATAGGTTCAGCTTCCTGATCCAATTCCTCTTCCGTTTTGTCCTGTTTAAATTGGTTATTCATTCTTCAAGCCTTTATCAGCTTAATTTTTTACTGCTATTCTCAGTTTGGCACTACGTGCCCTGTTATTCAGTTTAATTTCCTCTTCAGAAGCAACAATCGCTTTACGGGTAATGCTTTCCAGAGGCTTGATCTGGTTTCCAAAAAAATCCTTCTCCACTTCACCCTGAAACTTACCCTTCGCAATAAAATTCTTGACCAGCCTGTCTTCAAGTGAATGATAAGACATCACAACAAGCCGGCCCTGAGTTTTAAGCACATCCACCGTTTGCTCTAAAAACTCTTTCAAAGCCTCGAGTTCCTGGTTCACTTCAATACGGAGTGCCTGAAAAACCTGGGCCAGATATTTATTTTCTTTCCCTTTCGGAATTAGTTTTGAAATAGCCTTTTTTAACTCATCAACTGTATCAATAGGCTTGTTCAGACGCTGGGTTACCAGTGTCTGAGCCAGAGTTTTAGCATTTTTGATCTCTCCATAGATTCCAAAAATGCGGTGCAGTTGTTCCTCACTATAGGTATTGACAATCTGTTTAGCTGTAAGCGAACTCCCCTGATCCATACGCATATCCAGGTCGGCATCAAAGCGAATGGAGAACCCCCGTTCTGGCTGATCAAACTGGTGAGAAGAGACACCCAGATCAGCCAGAATACCATCCGCAGGAATGGCGCCCTGCAAACGGCAGTTGTTTTTTAGGTAGCGGAAGTTCTGATCAATAAAGGTTAATCGATCATCTTTTGGTAAATTCTTCTGAGCATCGGCATCCTGGTCAAATGCAAGCAAACGACCCTTAGGACCCAGGCGCTTTAATATTTCGCGGGAATGACCACCACCCCCGAATGTTACATCAACATAAATCCCATCCGGCTTAATATTCAGCCCTTCCATACATTCCTGCAGCATCACCGGATTATGATAATCAGTCATGCGCCCTCCTTCCCATACTGCCCATTACCTCTTCGGCCAGATTGGCGAAGTTTTCAGGCTCATTATCCATTTGAGATTCGTAAGCATCTTTTGCCCATACCTCTATTTTATTCAGCACGCACGAAAGGACAACTTCCCCGCTGATACCGGCATATTCCATTAAAGCTTTAGGGAAGAGAATACGGTTTGCCGAATCCAGAGCAAGCTCGGTGGCACCACGGGTGAAGTAGCGAATAAAATCACGGCTCTTCTTTTCGTAAGCATTGAGCTTACTCAGTTCTTCGGTAATGCTATCCCACTCCTTTTTAGTGTAAATAACCAGATGCTTTTCAAAGCCACGATTGATCACAAGTCCTTCACGCTCAGCTTCGGGAAGCTGTTTCTTGAGGCTGGATGGTATCATCATCCGGCCTTTAGCATCAAGTTTACAATCAAATTCTCCTAAGAAATGGGACATTCCGGGTATTTACATAATTATTCAACTGTAAAAGTAAATAACTTACCACTTTTTACCACTATCTCCCACAAAAAAAGTTTTCCACAGTTTTTAGGGTTTAAAATCTCCCACATACCGGAGAATCAGACACTTGGCTTTTCGGATATCGGATCAGATCTAGCAGTCTTTTAAGATCCCCTGAATGAAGACAAGATTCATTAAAACAACCAGACGAAAAAAGAAAATCCTGGGCTCCTATTGATCTTCAGATATTTAGATTTACCCAATACTGTAACTAAAAATAGTAATGAACATCAAAGAAAAAACGAATCCAAGGTGGCCAGATTAACAAACAATCAGGAACTTTAAAGAACTCAAGGAAAATGAAAGCTTTTATAAAAAATAAGTACGGCGGCCCAGAAGTGCTTCAATTACAGGAAGTTGAGAAGCCAATGATAAAAGATGATCATATCCTGGTTAAGGTTGTTGCAAACTCAGCGAATCCCGCCGATTGGCATATTCTGAGAGGTGAACCATTTTTCGCCAGGTTTACGTTTGGATTATTCAAACCAAAGGACAAAATCCTGGGAGCTGATTTTGCAGGCATCGTTGAGGAAGTGGGAAACAATATCATACATTTCAAAGCAGGGGACCGGGTATTTGGAGAGACCCTTAAAGGAGGTGCTTTTGCAGAATATACCTGTGCACCGGCAAATGTTTGTGCCATCATACCTGCAGGAATAGATTTCAAAGTAATGGCAAGTGTACCTATTGCAGGAGTAACGGCATTTCAAGCCCTTATCACACATGGAAAACTCAAAACAGGGGAATCGGTATTGATCAATGGCTCTTCCGGAGGTGTGGGGCATTTCGCTGTTCAAATTGCAAAGGCTTATGGTGCCAGGGTAAGTGCTGTATGTTCAAGCAAAAATCTTGACTTTGTAAGGGATTTAGGGGCTGATCAGGTGATTCCATACGATAAAGAAAACATACATGAGCACATTGGGAAATATGATCTGATCATTGATACTCAAGGCAATCTTTCATTTAAAGATTTTAAGCGTATGGGACATAGGGGTGTGATGGTAGGTTTTACAACGATTGGACATATGATGTCGGTACTTTTAAAAAGTGCATTCAGTAAATTTCCTCTTGCACAATTTACAGCAGAAGCAAACACTAAAGATCTGGAGATTCTGGCCTCTTTAATACAAAATGAGAAAATTAAAGTTCATATAGAAAAGACCTTCCAATATAAAAAAATACCGGAAGCCCTTGGCTATATCGAAGCCATGCGCACTAAGGGTAAAGTCGCAATGGTTTGGGAAGGTGTGAAGTAAGAATAAAATCTCCAAAAAAAATGAAAACAGTAAAGCCTTTAGTCGACAGGAAATATCTGCTTGAAAAATATCCAGGCAAGGGTGGCTGGACCTATGCTGCCATACCCGAAGTTTTGCAGGACAAAAGTTCTCCTTTTGGCTGGGTTAAAGTAAGAGGTTGGATTGACAATTTTGAGATTAAGAACTACAAACTGATGCCAATGGGAAATGGCAGGCTTTTTTTACCGGTTAAAGCAGAGATCAGAAAAAAAATCGCCAAGAAGGAGGGTGATTGGGTTCAAATAACCTTGTATGCAGATACAAATCCAATTGAAATACCTGAGGAATTCTTAGACTGCCTTAAAACGGACCCCATTGCCTATGAAATATTCTTATGTTATACTGATGGGCAAAAAAAGGAATTTATTGACTGGATCTATTCTGCAAAAACCGAGAGTACAAAAGTTGAAAGAATTGCAGAGACCTTAAATAAACTGCTTAAGCAAGAGAAACTAAGGGATAACAAATAATAAAACTTCGATTCCACAGAACCATTAAATACATATTTGAAAAAGATCTCAAATAATGGAAAATTTGCCCTCTTACATCAGCATAATTTTCGGATTAACAACAATCACTACAGCCTGGGTTTTTTATAAAGCTGCCGGCAATTCAAAACCAGTCTTAATGGTAATTCTGATCTGGCTGGCAGTTCAGGCCTTCGTTGCAAGTTCAGGCTTTTATACGGTGACAGATACTTTCCCTCCCAGATTTCTATTATTGGTCTTGCCACCATTTCTTGCGATCGCCGGACTTTTTATGAGTCCTAAAGGCAGAAAATTTATAGATAGTCTGGACTTAAAGAGCCTTATTATATTACATACCATTCGGATACCGGTTGAAATTGTGCTCTTCTTTCTGTTCACTTATAAAGCAGTTCCTGAACTGATGACCTTTGAAGGAAGAAACTTCGATATTTTATCGGGAATTACGGCTCCTGTGATTTTCTATTTTGCATTTGTCAGAAAACAATTAAGCCGGAAAATTATTTTAATCTGGAATGTGATCTGCCTCGGATTGCTTATAAATATTGTAATTAATGCCGTTTTATCTGCCCCATTTCCATTTCAGCAATTTGCCTTTAACCAGCCCAATATTGCAGTTTTATATTTTCCATTTATCTGGCTGCCCTGCTGTGTGGTACCTTTAGTTTTGCTTTCTCACCTGGCAGCAATCAGGCAATTGTCAAATTATGGAAAGAAGAAATGATTAATTTAAGGACCAATTTAAAAACAAGGTATTTTAGAATCCAGAACAGCTTTGATTAACAAGACTTTTATTCAGAACTGAACAAATGAGCTAACTGAACAGAGCTGCTGACAATTACTTGATTTTCTGTTTAACATAAATATATTCTAATGGAACATAACAGACACTTATTGCCAGAAGAAACCGGAGAACTACTCTTAATATTAAAATCCCGATTTGAAAAAAACATGATCCGGCATAAAGGTATCGACTGGGCTGATGTGCATGCAAAACTAAATTCAAAGGCTAATACCCAAAAATTATGGTCGCTCAATGAAATGGAAAGAACCGGTGGTGAACCGGATGTTATTGCACATGATCAAAAAACCGGGGAATACATCTTTTATGATTGCTCTGCTGAGAGTCCGAAAGACCGCAGGAGTATATGTTATGACGAGGATGCACTGGAATCAAGAAAAGGGCATAAACCTAAAAATAGTGCGATTGGCATGGCTAAAGCTATGGGCATTCAGATTTTATCGGAAGAGGAATACCGTTACTTGCAAAAACTTGGGCATTTTGATACAAAAACCTCAAGCTGGATCAAAACACCAGAAAAAATCAGGGAACTGGGGGGTGCCATCTTTGCTGATTTCCGTTATGATAATGTATTCGTTTATCATAATGGCGCTGAATCTTATTATGCTGCCAGGGGATTCCGTGGTTCCCTGAAGATTTAACCCCATAACTTTCAGAGCCATTTTAGACGATAAACCTGTTTTATGATATGAAACTAAGACCAGAAGAATTACCTGAAAACGGATACATTTTGCTTGACCAGTTAGGTCACAAAGAATTAGTCCCCTTCATCCAAACCTACATGAAGAAGCGAACTAAGTTCTCCATTATTTATTATATCTGTAACCTTCTGATTTTCGGACTGACGGGCTATTTACTCGTCTCAGATTTTAATTCTGAAACTTACAGTTTCGCGGCCAAATTTACCAGTTTCAGCTATGGTTTAGCTCTTGCTCTGCTCTTATTACCTTTGCATGAATATATCCACGTGCTTGCTTATAAAATGAATGGTGCTGCAAACACCTCATATGATGCTAACCTCAGGAAGTTTTATTTTATGGCACTCGCCGATAAATTTGTTGCGAACAAAAGAGAATTCCAGATAGTTGCACTTGCCCCTTTCCTGATAATCAGCAGCATTCTGATTGGCTTTATTTTCATTGCTGATCAAAACTGGACCTTAACCTGTGTAGCTACCTT
This sequence comes from Pedobacter sp., assembly GCA_036676565.1. Classification (GTDB taxonomy): domain Bacteria; phylum Bacteroidota; class Bacteroidia; order Sphingobacteriales; family Sphingobacteriaceae; genus Daejeonella. The sequence goes on along the minus strand of JAKFCP010000015.1, from coordinate 247,678 downwards.
ATTAGCACATACTGCAATGTGTTCCGGTGATTTCGGACTGCTGAGCTATTTTGACTATCACCAGGATAAAGATGTTGTAACCTATGATGAAGTCGGGAACAATATTTCCTACTTCTATGGTCGGCTAAAACGTTAATAATCAGGCAGAATTCCGTTCTGCATTGATAATCCCAAAAGAACAGCGCATTACAAGTTTCTCAAATACTTTAACCTCAGGCGAATCTGAAGCTTTAGTACCCTTTTCTCTGATCATGGTCAGTGCATATTGCTGAATGGTAATTAGCGGCAGTTCAATGCGCTGCCTCATCCGGATTGAAAGCTGATCAGTTTCCCTGTCAGCCATTAACTCAGTCTTACCCGTCAGCAGGAAGATGTATTTTTTTGTTCGCTCAAATTCTTCATAAAATAAATTCCATAGAACCCCATATTTCGGATGTTTAGACAAATAAGAAGTCAGAGGGAAAAAGCATTTACTCATTGCCATTTCACAATTACCCATAAGCGTTCTGAAATAGAGGGAGTGATTATAGAGGTTTTTGATATCTCCCCATTTACCATCAGCTTCCAGTTTCTCAAAAGCAATTCCAACCCCGTAATATCCCGGAATATTTTGTTTCAACTGGCTCCAGGCCCCGACATAAGGTACAGCTCTGAGATCATTCAGGTTTAGTTTTCCTGCTTTACGCTTAGACGGTCTGCTGCCAATATTGGCCTCTGCATAATAACGCAGTGGACTTGCAAAATTCAGGTATTCAAGAAAATCAGGATTATTCTTCAGAATATTAAATGCCTGGTAACTTTCTTCAGCTAATTCCTGAAGTAATTCTTCTTCAGAGCTGCTCATTGTGGAACTCCTTAATGAAAACAGCGCATTACTTATTCCTGAATGCATTAACTGCTCCATATTGAACCTTGCCGAAGCCCTGGTGCCAAAATTAGAACTGATGGTCTGACCCTGAATAGTCAATTGTATCTCTTTATTGGCAATATTTTTACCCATAGAAGCATAAAACTGATGTGTTTTACCTCCGCCCCTTGCCGGCGGGCCTCCCCTGCCATCAAAAAACACCACCTCTATGCCATATTCCTTTGAAATTCGGGTTAATTCTTCTTTCGCTTTGTATATACTCCAGTTAGCCATCAGATATCCTCCATCTTTGGTCCCGTCTGAGAATCCAAGCATGATGGTCTGGGCATTTTTTCTGCGCTTTAAATGCTTCCGATAAGTTTCATTCTGGTACAGAATGGTCATCACTTTGGCTGCGCTCCTGAGGTCGCCTATAGTTTCAAATAAGGGAACAAAATCAATTTTTAATTCCTCCTTTTTCCATCCGGCCATTAGGCATAAACCATAAACCTCCATCACATTCAGCGCACTGGTAGTATGGCTAATGATATACCGGTGACAGCCTTCAGGCCCGTTAAATCGTTGAATGGTTCTGATGGAAAGAATAGTATCAAAAGTATCCTTATCAAGATCTGTATCAACTACTAATGAATCAATATTCTGTAAAAGCTGAATTTTAGATTCTTCTGAAAGGTTTTTATAGTTTTTGGGAAGAACGCTGGTTTTTTCTGAAACAAGTTCTACCAGCTCCTTATGAACCGAGCTATCCTGACGCACATCCAGTGAGGCAAAGAATAAACCAAATAAATTAACCTTATCGAGTAAATTGTTCACCTTGTTTAGAAAAAGGCTATTATGCTTTTCAATAAGTATGTCCCTGATCTCTACTAAAGTTGCACTTATTTCATCCTTTGAGAGGTACGCATTATATCCTGGGATAAACAGATTCTTATAAAGCCGGGCTTCAAGAGAAGCCAATAAGGTATCAACACCCTGGAATGTGAGTCTGCCTTTAAGTAAGCGTACCTCCATATAATAGCATTTAATGATACTTTGCCTCAAAGCTTCTGCGACTTTTAGGGTAGTATCTGCTTTTACAAAAGGATTTCCGTCACGATCACCTCCCGGCCAGAATCCCATCCTGATCAATTGATTTTCTTCTGATACCGCATCCGGAAACTCGCTGTTCAGAAAAGATAAAATATGTCCTGCCGAATGATAAAATACATTCTCTAGAAACCATATCAGGTTAACTGCCTCATCATAAGGACTTGGTTTTTCCTTTTTAAAGAATGGTGTTTTTCCTAATTGCTGCAAATAGGTATTCACCAGGACCGTATCATCCTTTTGAAGCGCTTTCCCAAGATCATGAATAATGCCCAAAACTGCACTAGGGTAAAATTGATTGGGATGAGCTGTAAGTACCAAACGAACAGAAAAATCTTTGAGTTTATCTGCCAGCTGCTGCTGGGAATTGGTCTGAATAACTTCGGTTTGAAGCTGCTTTAGGGTACCTGATCCATCCATGTCATGAGTGGCACTAAAGGCTGCATCTTCCAGCGCATCAAACAATACTACCTGTCTCTCAGAATATTGAATAAATCTGAATAAAAGATCGATTTGCTCTTTACTGCTGACATAGTTTGTATACTGGCGAAAAAATGAATCGATAATTTCCGCCGGACTCTGATTGTTGCGAAAGCCTTCTTCACAATGCAGCAAAAACAAAGAAAGTAAAATTCCTGTTTTCTCAACCTTATGAAATGGCAGAGAAGTAAACAAACTGTTATACATCTCAAACTTGGTTCCAACAAGATTCTTAAATTCAGCCAGGGTATTACTCATAATAATTCAATCTAATTCCAAAGTTTTAGCGCAAAAACTGCATCAGGGCTGAAATTACATCAAAATGGAGGGAAATCAAAAACAGGGCAATAAAAATATGCTATTCTGTATTCAGGGGGTGTTCAAAACCTGATTGATTTCAGATTCTGCGCACTCAATTCAGAACACTGGTATCATTTATGATTTTAAGAAATCATGAAGATGATTGTTGAACTCATCAGCTTGTTCAAGATTGGAAACATGGCCAGCATGATCAACTATTCGAAGTATTGACCCTTTGATACTTTTATTCATGAATTCAGACTGAGCAAGGGGCGTTACCTGATCTTCTCTGCCGCAAATAATCAATGTTGGAATATTCACCTCACTTAGTGAAGAACATGTTTCTGAACGCTCAGCTAAAGCTTTTAGTCCCATCATAATTATTTGCTTAGAATTTGACAGGATAACATTTCGAAGTTCTTCAACAATTTCCTTCTTTTCAGTCAATGAATCCTTATGGAAAACATTTTTTACAAATCCTTCAGTAAAGTTTCCGGTTCCATTCAAAGCTATTTCATCGATTAGCTTAAGGCGTTTCTCTTTTCCTTCAGGTGTGTCGGCGATACATTGTGTATCACATAAAATCAAAGCTTGTAAACGATCAGAATATCGTTTATGCGCATTAAGTGCAATGTAACCACCCATTGATAATCCGCAAATTATTGCTTTATCAATATTTAACTTATCCATAAACTGGATTAAATCATCTCCAAACAAATCCATGCTCAGGACCGATTTCTCATCTTTGGAATTTCCAAAACCTCTGATGTCACAGGCAATTACACGATGTGATGACTTTAAAAAATCAAACTGAGTCTGCCACATTTGCTTACTGAAGGGAAACCCATGTAAAAAAATTATTGGGACAATTCCTTCACCCAGGTCATCATAAGATAAATCGAAGTTATTTACTCTGGTAATTAAATTATATCCCTTAGCTACTCTTTCCATAAATTTCTTTTTAACAGGCTATTACCATGAGTGATATTTTCGGATCAAAAATTGACCTTTGCTATATTTCAACCCTTAATTTGTATTTTAAACACAAATCTAATAATGAACCAGAGTTTTAACTTACATGATTTCTAAAGAGAATTATAAAATTCACACTTTACCCTAAATACCTATTATTATATAACGCCGGTAGTGACTATTTTATGTTGTTTCTTTTTGAAAAATATTAATTTAAACTCAAAGTACGTCCAATTAAAAAGACCTGTGTATTAAAAATGCTTCCTGCCTGAGAGGGTATTAACGCTGAAAAAGAAAAGAATTCTTAACCAGTTAAAATGAAATAGATGATTAATTATCAACAAGAAGAAAACCTGAGTGTTGACGAATTCAAAAGCGTATTGCTGAATTCCACTTTAGGAGAAAGAAGACCAATCGGGGAACCTGAAAGACTATCTGAAATGCTCAAACACGCTAATCTGATTTTAACTGCGAGAGATAATGGCAAACTCATTGGAATAGCCCGATCTCTGACTGACTTTGTATTTTGCACCTACCTCTCAGATCTGGCTGTTGACGAAAAGTATCAGAAAATGGGGATTGGCAAAGAATTAGTCCGGCAAACCAAATTAGCTACGCCCGGTGCGAAACTAATTTTACTTTCAGCACCAAAAGCAGTGAACTACTATCCTAAAATTGGCATGACTAAATGGGATCAATGCTTTGTACTTGACAATATAGATGATTTAAGATAGGAAGTTTTAGAAATATGCCTGGTGGATTGCTTAGCTCCTTACATCTGTTTGATACTAATCCGAAGATAAGTATCTTGAGAAAATTTAATCCTAATCCAAGGCATACAACCGATGAGAAAATTCATTTTACTTTTCTGCTTTTGTCTCTTCTCAGGCACATTATTAAGCCAGGTCAGAAGCCAGAGCAAGCCCTTTATACTCGGCGAGATCCTTGAGATAAATTCCTCAGAATTGGCTGAAAAAAGAACCCTGAATATTTACCTGCCCGCAGGTTACAGCAGGACAGACAGTTCCCGTTACCCGGTGATCTATTTGCTCGATGGTTCTGCAGATGAAGATTTTATACATGTTGCCGGCCTGGTACAATTCAATAATTTTCCCTGGATTAACCGGATTCCTGAATCTATTGTGGTGGGAATAGCTAATATCAATCGCAAAAGGGATTTTACTTATCCCAGCAGTATTGAGGAAGATAAAAAACAATTCCCCGGTACAGGGCATTCCGACAAGTTCATCGCATTTATTGAGAAAGAATTACAGCCCTTTATTGCGAAGGAGTACAAAGTAAGTGATTCAAAAATGATTATCGGTCAATCTCTGGGAGGATTACTGGCCACCGAGATCTTATTGAAAAAACCTAAGCTCTTTAATAAATATATGATCATCAGCCCCTCTTTATGGTGGGACAACGGCTCCCTGCTCAAACAAAATTCCAGTCTGCTTTCTGAAGATTTCTCTCAAAGTACCGGCATTTATATCGGGGTTGGGAAAGAAGGGTTAAGTCCCGGAAATATACCCCATGTAATGGAGGTAGATGCCAATTTACTGGCCGAAAAATTAAAAGCCGGCAAAAGTAAAACAGTGCAGGTAAATTTCGATTACCTTCCGGATGAGGACCATGCAACGATCACACATCAGGCTATTTTTAATGCGTTCAGATTATTGTATCCTTTAAAAGAACGCAGCGAATAGTCAGAATGATTAGATAATCAGCCGATTATGAAAAATCAATTTTTATTTCTACTTTCCATTAAAGTTTAGCTTTGAATAGCCATACCGCATTCTTTTAACTAACCAGTTTGAAACAAATTCATGAATAAATACATCATTGGCCTTGGGCTAATTATACTATCATTTAATTCAAATGCCCAGCATAATCTTCCGGGCGACTTCCTCAGTAAAGAATTTCATGCCGGGAGAAGAGAAGCCTATCGCCAGAAGATGCCAGAAAACTCAGTCGCTGTAATTTTTTCCTTCCCTGAGCGGGTATTTTCTAATGACGTTACTTATTTCTACCATCCCAATCCTGACCTGTATTATCTGAGTGGTTATAAAGAACCTGATGGTGTGCTGATCATCTTTAAGGAAATGCAAAAAAATGGCGATCGATCATACAATGAATTGATTTTTGTCCGGAGTCGCAATCCATTACTGGAACAATGGACAGGGCGGCGGCTTGGCGCAGATGGTGCAAAAAAAGATTTAGGTTTTGCTCATGCATTTACCACAGAACAGTTTAAAACATTTGAAATTGACTTCAAAGGCTTTAAAAGTATACAATATGATATATTCCCGGATGATGCCGGTTCCGGGACATTGCAATCATTGATCAACACATTCTCTGAAAAAGCACAGATAAAAAAGCGGGATAATAAATACATTATTCAGGCACATAATCTGCTCGCCAATTATACTTCACCTTCGAATCTGGCTAACAGGGTAAGCCGTATCAAGGCGAGCATGGCCAATACAGAAGATGCTGATTACCGGAACGATCCGCTTTTAAACCAGATCATTCAAAATCCTGATGAAGCTACTCTGGCCATGGTTCAAAAAAAGATTAAAGAAAATCCGGCCCCTTCCCAGGAATATAACAAGCTGATATCTTCACTTAGGGAGATTAAAACCCCTGAAGAACTGGTATTGCTTAGGAAGTCTATTCAACTCTCTGCCATTGCCCATAAAGAAGTAATGAAGGCTATCACGCCAGCCATGTCTGAGTCAGAGCTAACCGGAATATTTCATTATGTTCATAAACGCTATGGTGCCATGGATGAGGGTTACCCTCCTATTGTAGGGGCTGGCGGCAATGGCTGTATATTGCATTATATTGAGAATAATGCCACAAAAGTTGATAATCAGCTGGTTTTGATGGATGTAGGATCTGAATACCATGGTTATTCGGCCGACATCACCCGAACGGTTCCTGCAAACGGAAAATTCAGTGCTGAGCAGAAAGCAATCTATCAGTTGGTTTATAAAGCACAGGAAGAGGTCTTCAAAATTGTGAAAGAAGGAACACCATTCCTGGATCTGAATGTAAAAACCACTGAAGTGCTTGCACAAGGACTGCTGGAACTTGGTATCATCAAAGAGAAAAAAGATATCTCGCGATACTATATTCATGGTGTTTCACACCACCTTGGACTCGATGTTCATGATAAAAATATCACACCTGTATTAAAAGAGAATATGGTGATTACGGTTGAACCGGGAATTTACATTCCGAAAGGCAGCCCTTGTGATCCCAAATGGTGGGACATTGCCGTTCGGATTGAAGACGATCTGCTGATCGGCAAATCCGGAAATGAAAACTTATCGGCCGATGCACCGAGAAAGCTGGAAGAGATTGAAGCTACTCTGGCACAAAAGAGCGCATTGAATAACCTGATCCTTCCAAAACTGAAATAGCCAGAATTTTGTTTCCTTTATCCATAAAATGAAAATTACCAGAATCTAATTTTAATTTTTAAAGATGATGATGGACTCTAACCCAAAAAGAAAGCTCTTTTACGGAAATGCATATCTGTATTTTATCCTGGCGGCAGTGCTTACCATTTTCGCTTTCTTTCCATCCTATTTCAATCGTTTATCAAGTACGGATAATGCTCATCACTTTCATGGCATCACAGCTACTTTATGGTTAGTCCTGCTGATCATACAGCCATTTCTATATAAAACCGGAAAGCTTAAATGGCATAAAAGAATTGGTAAATTATCCTTTTTATTAGTCCCCCTGATCATTCTAAGCGCGCTTAACATGGTGCAGATAATGATGATCAGGAAAGATTCTTTTCCTCCACTTATCCCTTATCAGTTAGCATTCATAGATTTTGTAACATTAATTCAATTTCTGTTGTTCTATATTCTGGCTATTTACAAGCGCAAAGAAATTCAGCTTCATGCACGGTATATGGTTTGTACCGTGTTGGGGCCTTTGATACCGGCACTGACCCGACTTCTATTCCGGTTTCCGGGCATCGACAATTTTAACAAATCACTAAATATCAGCTATATCATTATTGAAATTGTACTTGTATTATTGTTGCTGGATGATAAACGGACAGGAAAGATACACTTGCCGTACCTGTTAGCTTTAGTTTTGTTCATGCTTCAACATTTGCTCATGAATTTTGCTTCAGAGTGGGAATTCTGGATTAAAATAATGGATGCATTTGCCCTGATGAAATTTTAAAAATAAACCATGAATAGATTTTTCCTTTTGATTCTGCTGTTAATCAGCACTAATTCTTTTGCTCAGAAGAAGCAAGCCCCTGAAGAAAAAGAAATTCTGTTGAAAGTTCAGCAGTTTTTTGATGCACTCGAAAAACAGGATACGGTACTGTTTAAATCTATATTACTAACAAATGGACAAGTCTGGGCGATCTCCGAAAAAGAAAATGCAGCAAAATATTCTATGCGGCAGTTTAGTGATTTCATGAAAACTTTGATAAATCCGGCAAGGGTTATTCAGGAAAGAATGCTTTCTTCAGAAGTAAAAATCCATAACCGGATAGCGATGGCATGGGTACCCTATACCCTGGATATCAGCGGCAAATTCTCACATTGCGGGGTGGATCTGTTTACGTTTTTAAAAACGGATGAAGGCTGGAAAATAGCTACCGCTGCTTATACAATTGAGCCGGAGGGCTGTTCCCGTTCCGGCTCGAGGCCGGAATGACAAGGGTCAAGCCCATTGTCATTATTTAAGAGTCAGGAGGTTCCAGCTTTCGCTGGATCCGATAACTATCGGATGACAAATTTTTTTGGTTAATAAGGAGATTCCAGCTTTCGCTGGAATCGCAAGACAGAATCGGAAATAGCCTATGATATTACCATCCTTCTGTCATTCCGGGCTTGACCCGGAAGAAATCGCCTTCACACCTGGTAATTCCTTCCCTTCCATGTATTCCAGCAAGGCTCCACCACCGGTAGATACATAACTTACTTCATCCTCAAAACCGAATTTAGCCACCGCAGCAGCAGAATCTCCTCCACCTATCAATGAGAATGCACCCTTCTTAGTGGCCTCTACTACAGCTTCAGCGACTGATTTGGTTCCCGTTTCAAATTTTTCCATCTCAAAAACGCCCATTGGACCATTCCAAAGTATAGTTTTGGAACTCTTAACAACAGAACTGAAACTTTTTACAGACTCCGGGCCGATATCAAGTCCCATCCAGCCAGCAGGGATAGCATCATTTTGAGCAATTGAGGTATTGGCATCTGCGGCAAAGGCATCTGCTACCACTGAATCAACCGGAAGAAGCAAATTGACATTTTTAGCTTTCGCCTTTTCCAACAATTCAAGAGCAAGGTCTAATTTATCTTCTTCGACCAATGAATTACCTATCTGGCCTCCCAGTGCCTTTGCAAAAGTATACGCCATTCCACCGCCAACAATCAGGTTATCAACCTTTTCCAGCAATTTTTCAATTAAAAGGATCTTATCAGACACTTTTGCACCGCCCATAATTGCGGTGAATGGTCTTTCAGCATGATTCAATATTTTCTCGGCATTCGCCAGTTCTCCGGCCATCAGGTAACCGAAATATTTAGCCGCCGGGAAGAATTTCGCAATGATTGCAGTGGAGGCATGGGCGCGATGTGCAGTACCAAAAGCATCATTTACATATACATCACCCAAAGAGGCCAGCTTTCCAGCAAATGCTTCATCACCTTTTTCTTCTTCTTTATAAAAACGAAGGTTTTCAAGTAATAAGACTTCACCGGATTTTAAGTCCTTTGCTTTCGAAACGGCACTCTCACCTATGCAATCATCAGCAAACTGGACATTCCTGTTCAGTAAGATGGCGAGATGTCTGACCAGATGCCTTAAAGAATACTTCTCTGTAGGCCCGTCTTTTGGTCTGCCTAAATGGGACATCAAAATAACTGAACCACCATCATTTAATATTTTCTCAATAGTTGGAACAGCCCCAACCATTCGATTATCGTCTGTAATATTGAACTTATCATCAAGCGGGACATTAAAATCGACTCGTATGAGTGCTTTCTTACCAGAAAAATTTAAAAAATCTATTGTATTCATATAATTATGTGTTAGGCTTATTTATTACTGGATCTTCAGGTACATTATCCTGTGGGGACCAACACCCAATATTTCGAATTCGTCAGAAATGATTTCAAATCCTATGCCCAGATAAAATCTGCAGGCGTTTATTCTTGCATTACACCAGATATAATTTACTTTTTGGCCCCTGAGGTAAACAATCGCAAAATTAAGCAACTGATTACCAATTCCCTTTCCCTGATAATCTTCTCTTGTGGCCATTCCTCTCAATTGATATCCCTCACCCGCATAGCCTTCTTTACCCTGTTTGTGAAAACTTCCGATGCAGATCAGCTCATCGTCCTTAAAATAGCCCAGGTGAAATGTACTTTCGTCATCATCTCCATCAAAACGGCAAAGTTCAGGAGCTAATCCCTCTCTTAATACAGGGCTTCGCAAAGCCAATGTATCTTCTGTGCTGATAAATCTGATCATAACATGGAGATTATTTTCTAAGAGCAGCAATTTTAATCACCAGATCAGCCAGACGGTTTGAATAACCCGACTCATTATCATACCATCCGACAACTTTTACCAATTCCCCAACCACTGAACTCAGTTCAGAGTCAAAAATGCAGGAATGTGGATTATCCAGAATATCAACCGATACAATTGGGTCTGAAGTATATTCGAGAATTCCTTTTAAATATCCCTGTGAGGCTTCTAAAAAAGCTTCATTAATCTCTTTAGTGCTTACCTTCTTTTTAAGCGTGCAGGTAAAATCTGTCAGAGAACCATTCAAAACCGGAACACGAATGCCGGCTCCACCCAGTTTCCCTTCGAGGTGTGGAAAAATAGTGGTGATCGCTTTTGCTGCACCCGTAGTAGTTGGAATAATGGATGCTGAAGCTGCTCTGGCTCTCCTAAGATCTTTATGAGGAGCATCATGCAGGTTCTGGTCACCGGTCATCGAGTGCACTGTCGTAATGTAGCCATCTACGATACCCCAATGGTCATCCAATACTTTAACCATAGGCGCAACATTGTTGGTTGTACAGGAAGCGTTTGAAAGAATTGGCGCATTTAGGTCAACCAGGTGTTCGTTCACACCCAAAACTATAGTAGCAATTTCCCTGTCGGATGATGGAGCAGAAATAATAACCTGCCTGGCTCCTGCCTGCAAATGTAAACCTGCACCAGCTTTATCAGTAAACTTCCCGGTTGACTCAATAACCAGATCAATATTCAATTCCTTCCACGGAAGTTTAGACGGATCCTTTTCGGCAAAAACCCGGATCTTGTGGCCATTTATTAATAAATGATCATTTTCAGCAGATACTTCTCCCTGAAATCCTCTGTGAACTGAGTCGTATTTAAACAGATGAGCAAGGGTCCTGGTATCAGAAAGATCATTTATCGCAACAATTTCGAGTCCTGGTCTTTGAAGCAGGGCTCTCAGAGTAATCCTTCCGATTCGGCCAAATCCGTTAATAGCAATTTTCATATATCCAGATAATGTTCAAAGTTATTCAAATGAATGAAAAAGAGCTGTAAAATTTTAGTCAGGAGATAGAATGCGAACTTACTTTGACATCATGAAAGATAAACTCGTCACCCGATAGCTATCGGGTCGCTATTGCAGAGCCTGCGACTGACGAAATCGACTTTCCGCTCGGTCAGGTGATTTCGCAAGCCGGAGAAGTTCAGACTTACGAATTTACTTAGGAGTCATAGAAGATAAATTCGTCAGTCGCTGTAGTTTTTGGCGACTGGATAGCTATCAGGTGACAAAATCGACTTTCTAAACGCCTATGTGATTTCAAGTCGGAAGACTGACTTGTACTGAAATTTTATTCAGCCTTATTATCAATCCCTGAATTGATCTCTTTCCAAAGCATATCTTTCAGTTCAAGCAGCCCTTTTTGAGCAACTGAAGATATAAATACATAAGGAATGGCAGGTAAATCCAGTTTCATTTCATTCATCAGCTCTTCGTCAAGCAGATCAGATTTGCTGATAGCCAGTATACGGGGTTTATGCATCAGTTCAGGATTATAATCTTCCAGCTCATTGAGCAGGATTTCATATTCCTGCTTTATTGACCTTGCAGTATCTGCCGGGACTAAAAACAACAAAACAGAATTGCGTTCAATATGTCTGAGGAAACGAATACCAAGCCCTTTTCCTTTGGAAGCACCCTCAATTATTCCAGGGATATCTGCCATAACAAAAGAGCGGTTATCGCGATAAGAGACTATGCCCAAATTTGGCACAAGTGTAGTGAAAGCATAATCTGCAATTTCAGGCTTTGCTGCAGAAACTACAGAAAGCAGGGTCGATTTACCGGCATTTGGAAAACCTACCAAACCAACATCTGCAAGGATCTTCAGCTCAAGAACCATCCACTCTTCTTTACCGGGTTCGCCGGGTTGAGAAAAACGGGGGGTTTGTTTGGTTGAAGTTTTGAAATGCCAGTTTCCCAATCCACCACGACCTCCAGAAGTTAAAATCCTGGTTTCTCCATCTTTTGTAATTTCGAACAGAATTTCACCAGTTTCAGCATCCCTGGCGATTGTTCCCAAAGGAACCTCCAGTATCTCATCCTTACCTGTACGGCCTGATTTCTGTCCGCTGGATCCTGGAAACCCATTCTCGGCAATGATATGCTTTCTGTATTTAAGGTGCAGTAATGTCCAGAGCTGGCTGCTGCCTTTTAAAATGATATGCCCGCCGCGCCCGCCGTCACCGCCATCAGGTCCACCCTTGGAAGTTAGAATATCACGGTGTAAATGGGATGAACCCGCTCCACCATGTCCTGAACGACAGCATATTTTTACGTAATCAACAAAATTTGAGCTCTGAGACATAATTTTAATTTACAGAGAACAAAATCCGGGCAGAAAATTGATTGATCTCAGAATTTGTGTTAACTGATTTTATCAGCAATTAATAAGTATCAACCACTGAACAGATCGAATCGAAGATCTGATCAATAGTTCCAACCCCGTTAATGCTGGTCAGTTTATTCTGCTCTTTATAGTAATTTGCTACAGGAGCGGTTTTAGAATTATATTCTACAATGCGCTTACGGATGATCTCAGGATTAGCATCATCAGGACGACCTGAATCTTTCCCTCTTAATAAGAGGCGCTTTTCAAGTTCTTCAGGCTCTACCACCAGTGCTACCATTCCGGATATCGCTGATGATTTGCTTGCCAATAGCTTGTCAAGAGCTTCTGCCTGCGCTACTGTGCGGGGAAATCCGTCAAAAATAAAACCTCCTGCGTCTTTATTTGAATCCAGCTTATTGCTGATCATTCCAATAACAACCTCATCAGGAACTAAAACACCCTGATCCATCAGCTTCTTAGCCTCAAGACCTAATTCAGTCCCGTTAGAAATTTCGGATCTCAGAATGTCACCTGTTGACAAATGGACTAATTGATACTTTTCAATTAATTTTTCGGATTGTGTTCCTTTACCAGCTCCCGGAGGGCCAAACAATACTAAGTTCAGCATTCGAATGTAAATTATTTTCTGATTCAAATTAATTCATTTGAATCAGAAATACCTAATAAAATATTAAAAGCCTTTTCGACTTAATTCCGAAAAGGCTTTCAATGATGTGCGTTGTGCACCTGAAGGGAGTCGAACCCCTAACCTCCTGATCCGTAGTCAGGTGCTCTATCCAATTAAGCTACAGGTGCCTTTTTTAACGGACTGCAAAAATATGCTTTCTTTTTAAACTAACATAGTTTTTTTGAAAAAAAGCCAATCGGTTAAAAATCAGGCCTTAAAATTCTTCCGGCCCTTAATGCTGATTTTAGTTCAACGCTTCACGTATCGCCTCAAAATCAGGCAAATCACCTGCAGATTCTAGTACCTGCGCATAAACGATCTGATGATCCTCATCCAGAACAAAGGCAGCTCTTTTTGCCACTCCCTTCAGATTGAATACAAATTCGTCATAATATGCTCCGTATGCCTTTGAAACCTCTTTGTTAAAATCCGACAAAAGTGGAAACTGATAGTTATTTAATTCTTTAAATTTTGCAAGTGTAAAAGGGGAATCAACAGAAATTGCTAAAACCTCTGCACCAAGCCCATCATAATAGCCGAAAGTATCGCGCATGGTACATAGCTGAGTAGTACATACTCCTGTAAATGCCATTGGAAAGAAATGGATCACAACTTTTTTACCTTTAAAATCACTTAATGAAATTTCCTTAAGTTCTGAACTGTACAATTTGAAATCAGGTGCTTTTTGACCTTTTGATAATGCCATATTTTTTTTCGATTAAGATTTTGCCAAAGGTAGTATTATAAATAATTTCAGAATATTCTATAGAATTTCATGACAATTGAGGGACATTCTGCATGTATCCTTTGCTATTCTGACTCAGAAATCGCTTTCATCTGAGCATCCACAAAGGCAATTCCTTCTTCAAAGGATTTGGGGTTATAGCCCAGTACATTTTTAGCCTTATCCAGAATAAAGCCGGTTCGCTTTGGGCGTTTTGCAGCCTGATTTAAACTATCGGCAGAGATAGGCCTGATCAGGGACTGATCCAGCTTCCAGTATTCTGCTACTTTCTTTACCAGTTCAAGTATGCTCAGCATGTCTTTGCCAGAAGCATTAAAAATCCCTTCAGCATTTTTCTTTGCGGCAAGCAGGCAGCATTCAGCAAGATCTTCGGCAAGAGTCGGCATGCGCCATTGATCATCTACCACGTTGATCGGACTACCCTTTTCGAGTGCAGCCTTAGCCCATAAAATGATGTTACTACGGCTCATGTCATTAACTATACCATAAACAATGATCGTACGTAAAATAACCCATTTGCAGGATGATTGCTGCAAAAGCCGCTCCGCTTCGAGTTTTGTTTGCCCATAATAACTCAGTGGATTAGGCTGATCTTCTTCAGTATACGGCCCGTTTTCTCCGTCGAATATAAAATCGGTAGAAAGTTGGATTAATTGAATGTTGTATTGTTCAGAAAGCCTGATCAGACTTTTTACCGAACCTACATTCAATGCATAGCAATTATCCTTATCACTTTCGCAGGCATCCACATTGGTCATGGCTGCTGTGTTAATAATTGTATCAGGATGATATTTCTCTACGACCCGCTGAATTTGCAGAGGATCAAGTATGTCCATATCCTCATAGATATAACCACTCTTTACAGGATGCCGGTTAGGCCCTTTTGAGCTTGCAATTAATTCAACTTCTGGATCAGAAAGACAAAGGTCAGTCAATTTCTGACCCAACAGACCATTACTGCCGGTTACTAGAATTCTTTTCATCGCCCAAATAAAACAGTATTTTTTTTAAGAAAGGAATAAAATGTAAAGCAGTTGAGAATTGAGAGTGGAGAGTGGAGAATTGAAAGCTGAGAATTGACAGTTGACACCCGATAGCTATCGGGTTGACAGTACCACCTTTTTGAGTGTCATCCCGACGCAGGAGGGATCTGTTGATTTTAAGCCCAAAAGATAATAATTAATAGGGTTCGTTCTAATAAGTTTGAGATCCCTCCTGCGTCGGGATGACGGTTAGCTGTAGCATCGTTCCTGTCCTCGTCCTGGCTCCTGGTTCTTGATTCTCAATACCCAATACTCAATACTCACAACTCCTATCAAAATATTATAAAAAAACTTCAATTAAGTATTTGATTTACGGGGATAAAGAGTATTTTTGCAGACCAAAAAACGCCCTCCAAAACGGGCTTAAATTGTTGATTTAATAAAGATTTACAAAATTTATATGCCAAACGCCGGAAAAATTGCACAGATCATCGGACCTGTAGTAGACGTCAGCTTCACCGAAAATGCCCACTTGCCAAAGATTTACGATGCACTTGAAATTGTAAAAGATAACGGACAAAAGATCATTCTTGAGGTTCAGCAACACTTAGGAGAAGATCGTGTTCGCGCTATCGCGATGGACTCAACAGACGGACTTGTTCGTGGGATGAAGGTAATTGATACCGGAGCCGCTATTAAAATGCCGATTGGCGACAAAATCAAAGGTCGTTTGTTCAACGTTGTTGGACAGGCTATCGATGGTATTGATACAATGGATAATTCTGATGGCTATCCAATTCACAATACTCCACCCAAATTTGATGAGTTAAGTACTGAAACTGAAGTACTTTTCACAGGTATCAAAGTGATCGACCTTCTTGAGCCTTATGCTAAAGGTGGTAAGATCGGATTGTTTGGTGGTGCTGGTGTTGGTAAAACAGTATTGATCATGGAACTGGTAAATAACATTGCGAAGGCATATGCAGGTTTATCAGTTTTTGCCGGAGTTGGTGAGCGTACACGTGAGGGAAATGACCTTTTACGTGAGTTTATTGAGTCGGGTGTAATTAACTATGGCGATGCCTTCAAACATTCAATGGAAGAAGGTGGCTGGGATCTGAAATCTGTTGATAAAGAAGCATTAAAAGATTCTAAAGCTACACTGGTATTCGGACAAATGAATGAGCCTCCTGGTGCACGTGCACGTGTTGCTCTATCTGGTCTTACAGTAGCTGAATATTTCCGTGATGGTGAAGGTGAAGGACAGGGAAAAGATATCCTTTTCTTCGTAGATAATATCTTCCGTTTCACTCAGGCAGGTTCTGAGGTTTCGGCACTTCTTGGCCGTATGCCATCTGCGGTAGGTTATCAGCCAACACTGGCAACTGAGATGGGATTGATGCAGGAGAGGATTACATCCACTAAGCGTGGTTCAATTACATCTGTACAGGCGGTTTATGTGCCTGCGGATGACTTGACTGACCCTGCACCGGCAACAACATTTGCTCACCTTGATGCAACAACCGTGTTATCACGTAAGATCGCTGAGCTTGGAATTTATCCGGCAGTGGATCCATTGGATTCAACTTCACGTATCCTGAATGCTGCTACACTTGGTGATGAGCATTATGGTACTGCACAACGTGTTAAAGAAATCTTACAGCGTTATAAAGAATTACAGGATATTATCGCCATTCTTGGTATGGACGAGTTATCTGAAGAAGATAAACTGGTAGTAGGCCGTGCCCGCCGTGTGCAGCGTTTCTTATCTCAGCCTTTCTTCGTAGCTGAACAGTTCACCGGATTAAAAGGTGTATTGGTTGACATCAAAGATACCATCAAAGGTTTCAATATGATTATGGACGGAGAAGTGGATGAATATCCTGAAGCTGCGTTCAACCTGGTAGGTACTATCGAAGATGCAATCGAAAAAGGCAAAAAATTATTAGCTGAAGCAAACGCGTAATTCAGTACAGAGATATTAGTATTGAGTATTGAGATACTCAATACCCAATACTCAATACTCAATACTCAATACTCAAAATATGAAACTAGAAATATTAACCCCTGATAAAAAAGTCTTTGAAGGCGAAGTAAGGTCTGTGACCGTACCGGGTACCATGGGATCTTTCGAAGTACTTAAAGATCACGCACCTGTAATTTCAACCCTGGAAGATGGTAAAGTAACCATCCGTACCGATAAGGATGAAGAAACTATTTTTATCAAAGGTGGTGTTATTGAAGTACTCGATAATAATATCATGGTACTTGCCGAAGGAACACAGAATTCCTGAGCAACCACATTAAAAAAAGGAAGCCCTTCTGATCAACAGATCGAGGGGCTTTTTTATGCCCAAAATTTTGATTTTTTTCGGACTCTTTCCGGATTTCAGGCAGAAATCAGGCTGTTTGATCTGAATAAAATTTTCATGAACCGAAAACCCAAAACCGTTTTGGTATATTTACACAAAATTTATTAAAACTATTTTTAGTTAAATCAGAATTTAATATTGACTTATTAATATTTTTAATATATTATTCTAATTTAAAAAAAATGCATTGTCTATTGATACTTAAATCCGAAGACCTTAAATTGAGATTTAAATGAAACAGGAAATTATAAACGTTTGTATAATGAATGGTGCTTTGAATCTTAATTTTAATAAACTGACTATTCCGGGTATCCTTTCCCTCATTTATATTCTGAATTATATTCTGCTCGTCCCTGCTGTTAAGGTGTAAAATCTTTTAAAATCAAATAAAAAAGACCAGCGCCTTCCTTTAACAGAAAGGCTTTTTTTTTAAATAAAATATAGTCAAAGAAATAGAAATTAAGATACAAGAATCTGAACAATGGAACTTAATAAATACAGCAAAACAATCACCCAGGATCCAACACAACCAGCCTCACAGGCCATGTTGTACGGAATCGGATTGACCAGAGAAGATCTGGCCAAGGCACAGGTAGGCATTGTAAGTATGGGCTATGATGGCAATACCTGCAATATGCATCTGAACGAACTTGCCGCAGTAGTCAAGAAAGGTGTCTGGAATAATGATCTTGTGGGTTTAATGTTCCATACTATTGGTATCAGTGATGGTATAACAAATGGTACAGAAGGAATGCGTTACTCTCTGGTTTCCAGAGATTTGATCGCAGATTCTATCGAAACTGTCTGCGGCGGACATTATTACGACGGACTTATTGCATTACCAGGTTGTGATAAGAATATGCCGGGAGCTATCATGGCGATGGGCCGCTTGAACAGGCCTGCAATCATGGTTTATGGTGGAAGTATCCATTCCGGAAGTTATAAAGGACAATCACTGAATATTGTTTCTGCATTTGAGGCATTAGGTCAGAAAATGGCCGGCAACCTTGCAGAAGAAGATTTTCAGGGAGTTATTGAACGGGCTTGCCCGGGTGCAGGTGCATGTGGTGGTATGTATACAGCAAATACGATGGCATCAGCAATTGAAGCTATGGGCATGAGTTTACCTTACAGCTCAACCTATCTGGCTTTGAGTGAAGAGAAAAAGCAGGAATGCCTTGATGCTGGTAAATACATCAGGATATTGCTCGAAAAAGATATCAAACCAAGGGATATCATGACAGAAAAGGCATTTCATAATGCCATAGTAACGGTAATGGTTCTGGGTGGTTCAACCAATGCAGTTCTGCATTTGATTGCGATGGCAAAATCGGTTGGAATTAAACTTGATCTTGAATATTTCCAGAAGATCAGTGATGAGACTTCAGTTATTGCTGATCTTAAACCAAGCGGCAAATATATGATGGAAGACGTTCACGCAATTGGCGGATTACCATCAGTTTTAAAATATCTGTTACAAAAAGGATTGCTGCATGGTGATTGCCTGACAGTTACAGGAAAAACACTGGCAGAAAATGTGGCCGAAGCTGCTGATCTTAATTTTGAAAATCAGGATGTAATCTATCCTTATGAAAATCCGATTAAGAAAACAGGGCATTTACAAATGCTTTACGGCAACCTTGCCCCTCAGGGTTCTGTTGCTAAAATCAGCGGTAAAGAAGGAGAATCCTTCACTGGTCCGGCACGTGTATTTGACGGCGAATTTGAACTGATCCACGGCATCAGCAGCGGAAAAGTAAAGGCAGGCGATGTGGTTGTAATCAGGAATGTTGGGCCTAAAGGTGCTCCTGGTATGCCCGAAATGCTTAAGCCAACCTCTGCGATCTTTGGAGCCGGCTTAGGTGCTTCAGTTGCGCTTATTACAGATGGACGTTTCTCTGGAGGAACTCATGGTTTTGTGGTTGGACATATTACCCCGGAAGCTTTTGAAGGCGGGAATATTGGTCTTGTGAAGGATGACGATATCATTCAGATCGATGCGAACAAAAACTCAATCGATGTGATGATCACAGCCGAAGAAATGGAACACAGAAGAAAACTCTGGCAGCAGCCGGCACCTCCTGTTAAGAACGGAGTGTTATTTAAATATTTTAAACAGGTAAAGAACGCCAGCGAAGGCTGCGTTACTGATGAAGAATAATGAAATGATCAGATGGATTAATTCATCTGATCATTGATACAAACACATAAATAAATAATTATGGAAATTGAGCAGCAGGCATTGAGTAACCCTACAGGAGTTGAAACGATTGAAATTTCGGGTTCTGTAGCACTCCTCGAAGCATTGATCGCTGAAGGAACCGAAGTAATATTCGGATACCCGGGCGGGGCAATTATGCCGATCTATGATGCATTGTACGATTACAAAGAAAAATTAAACCATATTCTGGTAAGACATGAGCAGGGCGGAATACACGCCGGCCAGGGTTTTGCAAGAACTTCGGGCAAAGTAGGTGTGGTATTTGCCACCAGCGGTCCCGGTGCTACCAACCTGGTCACCGGATTAGCCGATGCTATGATCGACAGTACCCCACTGGTTTGTATCACCGGACAGGTATTTGCACATCTTCTGGGTACTGATGCATTTCAGGAGACAGATGTGATCAATATCACAACTCCTGTCACAAAATGGAATTATCAGATCACTGATGCTACAGAAATCCCTGAAGTACTCAGCAAGGCTTTCTACATCGCGAGAAGTGGAAGGCCCGGACCTGTTTTGATTGATATTACAAAGAATGCTCAGATACAGAAATTCGATTATAGTGGTTATACCCCATGTAATCATATTCGTAGCTACAGGCCTAAGCCGCTCATCCGCAATGAATATATAGAACAGGCTGCAGCCCTGATCAACCAGGCAAAAAAGCCATTTGTTTTGTGGGGACAGGGAGTAATTTTGGGTGAAGCTGAATTAGAATTCAAAGCTTTCGTTGAAAAGAGTGGTATCCCATCTGCGTGGACCATTCTGGGAGCCGGGGCTATCCCGACAGATCACCCATTGAATGTGGGCATGCTCGGTATGCACGGTAATTACGGACCTAACGTTCTGACCAATGAATGCGATGTAATGATTGCCATTGGAATGAGATTTGACGACCGTGTAACCGGCCGCCTTGATAAGTATGCCAAACAGGCAAAGATCATCCATCTGGATATCGACCCTTCAGAAATAGATAAAAACGTACAGACTACTGTTCCGGTTTGGGGCGATTGTAAGGAGACTTTACCTGCCTTAACAGCGCTTATTCAACAGAAAACCTATCCTGAATGGCTACAGAAATTCAGAGATTTCGGGCAGAAAGAAATCGAAGCTGTAATCAATGATGAACTGCATCCGGCGTCCGGCGAATTGACTATGGGTGAAGTAATCAGTCATTTGAATGAATTAACCCATGGCGAGGCAATCATCGTTACTGATGTAGGCCAGCACCAGATGGTAGCCTGCAGGTATGCAAAACTAAACAAAACCAGAAGTAATGTAACCAGCGGTGGACTTGGAACCATGGGATTTGCCTTACCCGCAGCCATAGGGGCAAAATTTGGAGCACCGGAACGTACAGTTGTTGCTGTTATCGGCGACGGCGGCTTTCAAATGACCCTTCAGGAATTGGGTACAATTATGCAGAGTAATATCGACGTGAAGATCCTGATTCTGAACAACAGATTCCTGGGCATGGTAAGGCAATGGCAGGAACTCTTTAATCAGCACCGTTATTCCTTTGTTGATATAGAAAGTCCTGATTTTGTTGCCCTTGCTGCAGCTTACAGAATTAAGGCAAAGAGCATTTCAGAGCGCGGGGAGATTTCCTCTTCATTAAAAGAAATGCTTGAACACAATGGTTCTTTCCTGCTTGAAGTGATGGTTACCAAAGAGAATAATGTCTTCCCGATGGTACCGCAGGGATGCAGTGTGAGTGAGATCAGATTGAAATAATTATCAGCATACAAACTGATCTGAAAAAACAGAAATTATGAGCAATCAAAACAATACAGAAAAACCGGAAGGTAAACAGGAATTCACCATTACTGTCTATACTGAGAACCAGATTGGGCTCCTTAACCGGATTGCGATCATCTTCACCCGACGCAAAATAAATATTCATAGTCTGAACACCTCGCCTTCAGAGATCGAGAGTATTCATCGCTTTAATATTGTGGTTCAGGAAACAGAAGATGTGGTCAGAAAACTTTCCAGGCAAATTGAAAAGCAGGTTGAAGTTCTGAAGGTATATTTCAATACCAACGATGATATTATCTGGCAGGAAATGGCTCTTTATAAAGTGCCTACAGATATTATTGCAGAAAAAGCAAGTGTGGAGCGTTTACTTCGCGAAAATGGCGCCAGAGCAGTTGTGATCCGCAAGGATTATACGGTGTTTGAAACTACAGGCCACCGGGAAGAAACCGATGCCCTGATCAGGATACTTCAACCATTCGGACTCATTGAGTTTGTACGCAGTGCACGCGTAGCCATTATCAAGAACAGTGATGGCTTTAACCGAAAACTGCGTGAATTTGAAAAAGCAGAACCTGGTGAGGATGTAGTTGAAAATGAGTACCTGAATAAAGGTCAGCGGATATTCACCATGTAAACTCAATAAAGAGACAATTAAAAATCAAAATCATTAAATAAAAAACAAAAAGTAAAAAGTAAAAACAAAACAATATGGCAAAGATCAATTTCGGTGGAGTTACAGAAGAGGTAGTAACCCGCGAAGAATTCCCCTTAGACAAGGCTCGTGAAGTTCTGAAGGATGAAACTGTAGCAATTATCGGTTATGGTGTACAGGGTCCGGGACAAGCATTAAACCTGCGCGACAATGGCATCAGAGTGATTATCGGACAGCGTAAAGATTCAAAAACCTGGGATAAAGCGATTGCTGACGGATGGGTTCCGGGCGAAACTCTGTTTGAAATTGAAGAAGCTGCAGAAAGAGGTACAATTATTCAATATCTGTTATCAGATGCCGGACAGATTGCACTTTGGCCAACAATCAAAAAATACCTTACTCCTGGCAAAGCGCTTTATTTTTCTCATGGATTTGGTATCACTTACAAAGAGCAGACAGGTATCATCCCTCCTGCTGATGTAGATGTGATTCTGGTTGCTCCTAAAGGATCAGGCACATCATTACGTCGTTTGTTTTTAGCCGGTAAAGGTTTGAATTCATCATTCGCTATCCACCAGGATGCTACAGGAAAAGGCAGAACACGTGCAATTGCATTAGGAATTGGCGTTGGATCAGGATATCTGTTCGAAACTGATTTCCGTAAAGAAGTTTACTCTGACTTAACAGGTGAGCGCGGAACTTTGATGGGTGCAATCGCTGGTATCTTCGAGGCGCAGTACAATACCCTTCGCAGAAACGGACACTCTCCTTCTGAAGCATTCAACGAAACCGTTGAAGAGCTTACCCAGAGTCTGATGCCATTGGTAGCAGAAAACGGTATGGACTGGATGTATGCGAACTGCTCAACAACAGCACAACGCGGTGCTTTAGACTGGAAAGGCCGTTTCCGTGATGCTACCCAGCCGGTATTTGATGAATTATATGAAAGCGTAGCATCAGGTAAAGAAGCTGAGCGTACAATTAAATTGAACAGCCAGCCTGATTACCGTGTAAAACTTGAAGCAGAGCTTAAAACACTTCATGACAGTGAGATCTGGCAGGCAGGTCAGGCAGTAAGAAGTTTACGCCCTGAGAATCAACCTGAGAAGTAATAAGTAATAAGTTATAAGTATTAAGTTATAAGTAAAAGTTGTAAGTTATAAGTAAAAAGCCCTTGTGCAGAAACTTAGAACTTACAACTTATAACCTACAACTAAATGGCACATACACTGTTTGATAAGATCTGGAATAAACATGTAGTCAGCAGAAATGCGGGATTTCCGGATACCTTATACATTGATGTTCATCTCATCAATAAGATAACAAGTGCAAGAGCTTTTGAGGGTTTACGGAAACGAAATATACCGGTTTTCAGACCTGCTCAAACCCTGATTCTGAAGGATCCGGCTTACAGCCAGCATCTGCCGGTATCAGACCTTTCGCGATTTCAGCTAGACCTCTTCAACAGGAATTGTCTTGATTTCGGATTGGAAAAATTTGAACAGAATCTTGTTGATCAGACCGATAATTTGATTGCATTTCCGGGTCAGACCCTGATTTTTGATCAGAATCATACAGATGATCTGGGTGCTTTTGGGGTATTATCTATCAATGTCAATGAATTATTGGTAGAACAGGTATTGGCTACTCAATGCTTGCTGATGAACAAGCCTAAGCGTATGAAGGTAGAAGTGAATGGAAGATTGGCTAAAGGACTTGGAGCAAAGGATATTAATCATTTCCTGCTTTCAGAAATATCCGCGACAGAGGCAAATGGTTATTTTATTGAATACTCAGGAGAGACTATCCTTGATCTGGATATGGAGGGACGGATGGCTATCTGTAATATGAGCAGGGAAATTGGGGCTATTGGCGGAATAATAGCTCCGGATGATATCACTTTCGAATACCTGCGCAGCAATGGAATTATGCCGGAAAGTGAAGAAGAAACTCTTTCATTCTGGCAAAGTCTGTATTCTGATGAGGCTTCAGTTTTTGACGAGGTTCTTGAGTTTGATGCAGAAGATATTGGTCCGGGGAATTATGGTATTGGTCTTTCGAGGCTAATCCAGTCTAAACCGGCAAATGAAAGATCAGAAATGATCACTCCTAATGGTGCAGCGATAATTGCAGGCTATAACGATACTGATTATCTGTTAAACCATCTGGAAAGTATTGAAGATTACGAAAGTTCAAACATTTATAAAATATTCGATGGGGCTTAAGCCTCATCATTAAAGATCATAGCCTCTGAATTCAGGCAGGAAATAGAGCAAAATGCTCTGTTAAAGAAAAAAATATGTTACACGACCCAAACCGCATCTATATTTTTGACACCACCTTAAGGGATGGAGAACAGGTACCCGGATGTCAGTTATCTACTGTTGAAAAGATCGAAATAGGCAAAGCCCTCGAAAGACTCGGCGTAGATATCATTGAAGCCGGCTTCCCTATCTCAAGCCCGGGTGATTTTCAAAGTGTAGTCGAACTCTCTAAGGCTGTTCGTGAGCCGGTAATTTGTGCATTAACCCGTGCAAATAAAGGGGATATTGATTCAGCCGCTGCAGCATTAAAATTTGCCAAACGACCGAGAATTCATACCGGAATCGGAGCATCCGATAATCACATAAAATATAAATTCAATAGTACCAGGGAAGCAGTTCTGGAACGTGCTATTGAAGCTGTGAAGTATGCCAAAAGTTTTGTTGAAGATATCGAGTTCTATGCAGAAGATGCAGGAAGAGCGGATAACGTATTTCTGGCACAAATGGTCGAAGCGGTTATTGCCGCAGGTGCCACTGTAGTAAATATCCCCGACACAAACGGGTATTGTCTGCCTGAACAATACGGTGAAAAGATCCGTTTCCTGAAAGAGAATGTAAAAAACATTGACCAGGCTATTATCTCTGTTCATTGTCATAATGATCTGGGATTAGCTACCGCCAACAGTATTGCAGGTATCCAGAATGGAGCGCGACAGGTAGAATGTACCATCAATGGAATCGGAGAGCGTGCCGGGAATACAGCACTCGAAGAAATTGTAATGATCTTAAAGACTCACAAGAGTCTTAATTTCACTCATCAGGTAAATAGCAAACACTTATACGAGCTTAGCGGGATGGTGAGCCGCATGATGCGCATGCCTGTACAGCCGAATAAAGCCATTGTTGGTAAGAATGCATTTGCACATAGTTCAGGTATTCATCAGGATGGTGTATTAAAACACCGTGAGACTTATGAAATTATCAATCCTGAGGATGTAGGCATTGACCAATCAGAGATCATCCTTACTGCACGCAGCGGAAGACATGCCCTGAACCATCATCTTGAACGTTTGGGATATACGATGGATCGGATAGATCTTGATCGGGTTTATGATAAATTCCTGACCATGGCTGATGGTAAAAAAGAAATCAGGGATGATGATATTCTGCTGCTTATGGGCGATAAGGCTGAGTCAAATTACAAAGACGGTCTTTCTATAAAGAGTTTGCAGGTGAGCTGTGGAGATCAGGCAAGTCCGGAGGCAACCATTAAATTATTTTACAAGGGTGCTGTACATGAAGCTTTATCAGCAGGAAACGGACCGGTAGATGCCACGATCAAAGCCATTGAAAAAATCATCGGAAGAAGCTTCAATATCAAAGAGTTTAATATCCATGCAATTCACAGCGGCAGTGATGATGTGAGTAAGGTGGACATGCTTGTAATAAACGAAGGTAAATCCTACAAAGGTTATGGTTTCAGTACAGATATAGTACGTGCTTCTGCAAATGCTTATCTGGATGCACTGAATAAGTTTGTTTAGGAGTTGTAAGTAGTAAGTTATAGGTTATAAGTAGTAAGTTATAAGTAGTAAGTTATAAGTAGTAAGTTATAAGTGGTAGGTTATAAGTTTCAAATCGGTTAATATCTAAATACTAAATACTGGGTACTAAATACTAAGTACTGAGTACTAAATAAAAAAAATATGAGCAATACATTGTTTGACAAAGTGTGGGATTCTCACGTGGTTCGTAAGATTGAAGGTGGGCCTGATGTGTTATTTATTGACCGTCATATGGTTCATGAAGTTACAAGTCCGGTGGCCTTTCTTGGTCTGAAAAACAGAGGACTTAAGGTATTATATCCTGAGCGTACATTTGCTACAGCGGATCATAATACCCCGACCATCAATCAGCATTTACCGGTTGCGGATCCACTTTCGGCCAATCAGCTGAAAGCACTTGAATCCAATTCAAAAGAGCATGGCATCAGTTACTGGGGTTTAGGTCACCAGAAAAATGGTATCGTTCATGTTGTTGGTCCTGAGTATGGGATTACGCAACCAGGCGCTACCATTGTTTGCGGTGATTCACATACTTCAACTCATGGTGCCTTCGGTGCAATCGCTTTCGGTATCGGTACTTCTGAAGTTGAGATGGTACTTACTACTCAGTGTATCATGCAGCCAAAGCCAATGAAGATGAGAATCAATATCAATGGCAAATTGGGTAAAGGGGTAACGCCGAAAGACGTTGCATTATTTATCATTTCACAATTGACTACTTCGGGTGCTACAGGATACTTTGTAGAATATGCCGGCGAAGTATTCGAAAACATGAGCATGGAAGGCCGTATGACGGTGTGTAACCTGAGCATCGAAATGGGTGCCAGAGGTGGTATGATCGCACCCGATGAAACTACTATCAACTACGTGAAAGGCCGCGAATTCAGTCCGAAAGGAGAAGCATGGGACAGAGCACTGGCTTATTACAAGAGCCTGAAAACAGATGCTGATGCAGTTTTTGATAAGGAATATACATTTGATGGTTCTACCATTGAACCGATGATCACCTACGGAACTAATCCAGGAATGGGTATGGGAATTTCGAATGCAATTCCTAAAGCAGAAGAAGTTGAAGGCGGGGCTGCAACATTTGCCAAATCATTAAACTACATGGGTTTCCATGAAGGCGAAGCAATGATGGGAAAACCGGTTGATTATGTGTTCATTGGCAGCTGTACGAATGGCAGAATTGAAGATTTCAGAGCTTTTGCTTCGATTGTAAAAGGAAGAAAGAAAGCAGATAATGTTACCGCATGGCTTGTTCCCGGATCGCATATCGTTGAAAAACAAATTCAGGAAGAAGGATTATTGGATATTTTCACTGAAGCCGGATTTACTTTGCGTCAGCCGGGTTGTTCTGCATGTCTGGCTATGAATGATGATAAAATCCCTGCAGGAAAATATGCTGTAAGTACTTCGAACAGGAACTTTGAAGGACGTCAGGGACCGGGTTCCAGAACAATGCTTGCAAGTCCGCTGGTTGCAGCAGCTGCTGCAGTAACCGGAGTAGTAACTGATCCTAGAACATTAATTCAATAACAGGCGAAATTTCGCACAAAGACATAAAAATGGCTTACGATAAATTCAACATATTAAGAAGTTCAGCAGTTCCATTGTCAATTGAGAACGTGGATACTGATCAGATCATTCCTGCCCGCTTCTTAAAAGCAACAGAACGTGTAGGATTCGGGGATAACCTTTTCCGCGACTGGAGATATAATTCAGACAATACTCCAAAAGCAGAGTTTGTACTTAATAATCCGCTTTACAGTGGCAAGATTCTGGTTGGAGGAAAGAACTTTGGTTCTGGTTCTTCAAGGGAACATGCTGCATGGGCAATTTATGATTATGGTTTCAGATGTGTGGTGTCCAGCTTCTTTGCAGATATTTTTAAAGGTAACTGCCTGAATATCGGAGTTTTACCGGTACAGGTTAGTCCTGAATTTGCTGATAAGATCTTCCAGGCAATTGAAGCAGATCCGAAAACAGAACTTGAAGTGAACTTGCCGGAGCAGACGATCAGCATTCTGTCCACAGGCGAAAAAGAATCATTTGATATCAGCTCATACAAAAAAAGCAATATGCTTAATGGCTTTGATGACATTGATTATCTGGTAAATATCAAGCCGGAAATACAACAGTTTGCATCCAACCTGCCGATATAAACAAAACCATACTAATGGGAAAGAAGAAAATAGAGATAATGGATACAACACTCCGTGATGGTGAACAAACCTCAGGGGTGTCGTTTTCTATTTCGGAAAAACTTACCATCACCCAGCTTCTTCTTGAGGAGCTCAGGGTCGACCGCGTAGAAGTGGCATCTGCAAGGGTATCAGAGGGTGAGTTTGCTTCAGTGAAGGCCATTATGGATTGGGCAAATACCCATGGACATACTGACAGGATTGAGGTACTTTCATTCGTAGACCAGGGAGTTTCCATTGAATGGATGGCAAAAGCAGGTGTTAAAGTACAGAACCTTTTAACCAAAGGATCTTTAAACCACTTAAAACATCAGCTGAAAAAGACTCCCGAACAGCACTTTGCTGAAATTGCTGACATCTTTAAATTGGCCGCAAAACACGGAATTTCAAGTAATGTTTACCTTGAAGACTGGAGTAATGGCATGCGCAATTCTCCGGAATATGTTTTTCAGTATCTTGATTTTCTTTCAGGCCAGCCGATAAAAAGAGTTCTGCTACCCGATACCCTTGGCGTGCTGACACCTTCTGAAACCTTCGAATATATTTCTCAGATCAAAGCCAGATATCCGAAAATTCATTTCGACTTCCATGCGCACAACGATTATGACCTCGCAAATGCCAATATTCTGGAGGCTATCAAAGCAGGAGCCGACGGCTTGCATTTAACAGTAAACGGTATGGGTGAAAGGGCAGGCAATGCCTCCATGGCCAGCGCTGTTGCTGCTATCAATGATTTTATGCCTGAAGTTGAGATCAATATCAATGAAGAAGCAATTTATACAGTAAGTAAACTGGTAGAAACTTTTTCTGGAATAAGAATCCCTTCAAACAAACCCATCGTCGGCGAAAATGTGTTCACCCAAACTGCAGGCATTCATGCAGACGGAGACAGTAAGAACAACCTTTATTTTAATGACCTGCTTCCGGAACGTTTTGGAAGAAAACGCACCTATGCCTTAGGAAAAACCTCCGGCAAAGCCAATATTGAAAAGAATCTCCAGGAACTGGGACTAAAACTGAGTGATCAGGATCTGAAAAAAGTAACGCAGCGTGTTATCGAACTGGGTGACATGAAAGAAACGGTAACAAAGGAAGACCTTCCGTATATCATTTCTGATGTCCTGAACAGTCCTTCAACTACCGATAAGGTAGTTGTTGATTCCTATGTATTGACCCATTCAAAAGGACTAAGACCATCGGCAACGATTTCTGTACGTATTGACGGGGAGCTGTTTGAAGAGAATTCTCAGGGTGATGGACAATTTGATGCCTTTATGAAAGCATTGGGCAAAGTCTATGAGAAAAAGAATGCCTGCCTTCCTAAGTTGATCGATTATGCGGTAAGAATTGCACCCGGAAGTAATTCGGATGCCTTATGCGAAACGATCATTACCTGGGAAACACCAACTAAGAAATTCATTACCCGTGGCCTTGATTCAGACCAGACCGTTTGTGCGATCAAAGCGACACAGAAAATGCTTAATATAATTTAGGTGGTTGGTTGTTGGTTGTTAGAAAATCGATATTAACATGTACAATTATCAACAAAGTAAAAATTTACCATACCTATAACTTACAACTTAATACTTACTACTTATAACTTACTACTTATAACTTAAAAAAAATGAAATTAAATATCGCCCTTTTAGCCGGAGATGGAATAGGCCCTGAAGTAATTGATCAGGCTGTAAAAGTATGTAATGCCATTGCAAAAAAGTTCGATCATGAGATCAACTGGACCTCTGCATTAACAGGTGCATGTGCTATTGATGCAGTGGGCGAACCTTACCCAGATTCAACTCATGAGGTATGTATGGCTGCTGATGCGATCCTTTTCGGTGCGATCGGTGATCCGAAATATGACAATGATCCGAAAGCTCCTGTACGTCCGGAGCAGGGATTATTGAAGATGCGTAAAAAACTGGGTTTGTTCGCAAACGTTCGCCCAACTTTTACCTTTCCTTCATTAATTGACAACTCTCCGCTGAAGAGAGAACGTATCGAAGGAACAGATCTGATCATTCTGCGTGAGTTAACAGGTGGAATTTACTTTGGTGAGCGCGGCAGAAAAGACAATGGTAATACTGCCTTTGATACCTGTACTTATACCCGCGATGAGATCATCCGCCTGGCGAAGCTGGGCTTTGAGATGGCTATGAAGCGCTCTAAAAAATTATGCTGCGTAGATAAAGCAAACGTACTTGAAAGTTCACGCTTATGGCGCGAAACTGTTCAGGACATGGAAAAAGATTATCCTGAGGTTACTGTGACTTATGAATTTGTAGATGCTGTGGCTATGCGTCTTGTTCAATGGCCAAGTTCATATGATGTAATGATCACTGAAAACCTTTTTGGAGATATTCTAACGGATGAGGCATCAGTTATTTCAGGATCAATGGGATTGATGCCATCTGCATCGATGGGCCTGCACACATCCTTATTTGAGCCTATACATGGCTCCTACCCTCAGGCTGCCGGTAAAGATATTGCCAATCCTTTGGCGACCGTTCTTTCCGCAGCTATGATGTTCGAAGATGCATTCGGATTGAAGAAAGAGGCTGAACTTATTAGAGAGGTTGTAAATCAATCACTCGCTGAAGGAATAGTGACTGAGGATATTGCGGGTAAAAATAAAGCGTACAAAACTTCTGAGGTTGGTGATTGGCTGGCCAATAATATATAGGATTAGGATGGATTAGGATGGATTAGGATTATAGGATGGATTAGGATTATAGGATGGTAGGATGTCAGGATTGGGGAATTAAGAACCAATTATTTAAATCCTACCATCTTATAAATCCTTAAATCCTACCATCCTTTAATCCTATTAATCCTACCTCTTTTTTTTAATCCTATCATCCTTTAATCCTAGTTTAACTGTGTTATTGTATATCCTATTTCCAAAATAGATACCATTTTCACTAATCCTACCATCCTTTAATCCTATTACTTTTTTAATCCTATCATCCTCCAATCCTATTAATCCAAGCTCTTCTTTTTAATCCTACCATCCTTTAATCCTAATTAATCCTACTTCTTCTGGTAGTTTTTATTATCCAAATGATTAAGATTATACACCCGCTTAAATTCAAGTCTTTTTGCACCAAAATTTATCAATAATCCAATAGGCAAATTATAGGCCTGACAATAATTCATCGCCTGTGCCAGGTGCACATCTTCCAAATTAATCAGCGCTTTCAATTCCAGCAAAATAAGCTCTTCTACAAAAAAATCAACTCTCCTTGTCCCAAGTTTGATTCCTTCATAATAGATGCCCATGACCATTTCTTGTTTATAATGCAGACCTGATCTTTCTAACTCAATAGCTAATGCCCGCTGATAAATAACCTCCTGAAAACCATTCCCCAGAACCCCATGAACTTTCATAGAGCAGGCAATGATTTCATGAGTAAGCTCTTCATATTTCATCTAAATTGATTTAATAAAGAAACCTACATAATCCCACTCCACTAAAATTACAGTAACAAAAAAATCCTTCAATCCTCCAATCCTATAATCCTATAATCCTATTACTCCTTCAACCCTGTAATCCTAAAATCCTAATTAACCTCTGAATAATGTCTGAATACAGAAGGCTGACAGGGTTCAGAACCCTGTCAGCCTTTCACTAAAATTACAGTAAAAAAAAATCCTACAATCCTATCATCCTACAATCCTATAATCCTAGTCAAATTCAAGATAACGTCCTATTTGCACCTGCACCTTATCCCCCTTCTCATAACTCCCCGGTTTCTGATTAATCGCAATCAACTCAATCCCATTCCTTTCAAGTAAAAGGTCTTCATAGAACCCTTTAAAAAATACCTCCTTCACCACATAGCTCCTACTGCTCCAGCCACTTTTCAGCTGAACCCATTCCGGATAGATCATCACCGTATTCATTTTAGTTCTTATTCCTAAAACCCTCGCCTCTTCAGCTGGTAGTACAAACGCATTTCCTAATAGTTTTGCAGTATAAATATGTGAAGGATCAGCATAAATCTCTTCCGGTCTGCCCGATTCAATAAGTTTACCCTCCTTCAGAATAATCATCCTATCGGCAAGAGTAAGCCCATCCACAGGATCATGCGAAACCATGATGATCGTAATGCCTAAATGATCACATAAATGCTTCAAATCTGCCCGAAACTGGGATTTCAGCAAGGAATCCAGCTGACTGAAGGGCTCATCAAGCAGTAAAACTTCAGGTTCAGTAATAATTGCCCGGGCCAGAGCCACACGCTGCTGCTCTCCACCGCTCAGTTCAACAATCTTCTTATTGGCAAGATGCTCAATGCCAAGCAGTTTCATCATATCAGCAGCCTTTTGCTTCTTTCCCTTCAGATCCTCATTAGAAAGCATGCTTTCAATATTTTCATACACCCTGGCATAAATATTCAGATTAAAATCCTGACTCAGCATTTTCATTGAATCATGACCGGGGATCAATTTTTCATGTGGCCCCTCGAGGTGCCGGCCCTTAAAAAACACCTCTCCTGAATCCGGAGCAAGCAGGCCGTAAATGATCTTAAGCAAAGTACTTTTACCGCTTCCGCTTTCACCTACTATGGCTACAAAATCTCCCTTCTTAATTGAGAAATCAATTTCACTAACACCAGCTCTGGCATCTTCAGTATAATGCAGACTTACTTTTTCAAGGGAAATAAGAGTATTTGACATGGAATCAAATATATAAAAAAAGCCCCGCCTCATGTTCTATAAACAAAGGCGGGGCATCATGAAAAATAGTATTTAGAAACCGAACATCAGTCCGAAAGAAAGATTTTTAAAGTCTTTAGGTCCTTGCCCATCCGCAAAAACATCATTACCATAATACTTTACATAAACTCCCATTCCGCCATAACCAATTCGGGCAAATGCACCATAACGGAATGGATTGAAATTATAATCATCTTTAAATTTATCCTTCCCGTTTGCATCACTGACCTGCTTTACCTTACCATTCAGAAGGAATCCTATTTCCGGACCGAAGACAAAATTCAGCTTATCCCCTTTCTTATCATCATTTGTGCGGAATTGAAATGATAATGGGATTCGCAGATACTGACTGGAGAATCGGTTCTTCTTATAGTCAACAGCATCAGTGACATAAGTCAGCGTGGATTTATCCTTTTGAAAAGTAATATTTTGCTTCAGGCGCATGTGATTCCAGTCGAGCCCTGCACCGGTATAGATCTTGAAGTGACTGTTGAAACGATAACCCATCTGGAAGAATTCGAAACCAAAATTGCTGCTTTTCCAGGTCTCGCGTTCCAGGAAAGAGTTTGCAGGCGACAGGGTATAGCTTCCCTTATCGGTATAGGTACTTAAACCTATATCAAAACGAGCCGCAATGAACTGGAATGTAACTTTAGAAGCCGGTTTTGAGTCAGTTTCAGTACTGTCTTTTGAATCACTTTCACCGATTTTAATTGTAATACTTCTTTTTTCACTCTTAACAGTATCACGGGTAACAACCAGCACAGTATCCTTTTTATCCTGTGCAAATCCACCTGCCGCAAACATTGACAAGAGGGAGTAAACTAATAATCTTTTCATTTTTGTAATTGTAAACGGGTAAATCTATTTTTTGCCTTTAATTTTTACTAATCCTAAATTGATACCTGAAACTTCGGATCCTTCATCGCTATCCTTGAACTCGATGAGTTTATCTTCACGCTTATCAACCTTTGCGATAACAAAGTTGACCAGGCTTCCAATACTTCTGATCTTCCTCTGACCTCTGACTTCTGCTTCATCAGGGTTGATCTCATCTTCAGAGAAATCAGCTTTAGCCATCATATCCGGTTGTGTCACATCCAGCGCCGACTGATCTCCTGAATATCTGTTCGGAACCTTAACTGATTTCTTTGGCTGTACCTGACTGACCTTTTTAACAGGCTCTGCAGCAATTAAGACAGGCTCGGCTGCGGGTGCTTTAACTTCAGGCTCAGCAACAGGAGCTTTCTGAACCAGAGGGTACTCGCTTGATTTTACTTCAGAAGCATTTACCAGGTTAAAATCGGGAAGATCCGTTTTTTCTGTTTGAGTACCATTAAATGGCTCTTTGATCGCAACGGATGGTTCATTTAGCTCAGGACGCGGGGAATTATCCTCAATATTCTGAGCTATTTCAGTACTTCCCTGCAGCCTGATTACTTCCTGCGGACGGAAATACAACAAGCCGGCAGATACCAATACTACAATACTGGCAGCAGCCATCCAGAATGAAGGAAAAGCTGATTTTCTCCTTTTCTGATCCATAGTACCGGTAATTTTTTCCCAAACAGCAGCCGAAGGCTCGATCTCGAGATCTCCAAAACGCTGCTGGAATAATTTATCCAGTTCTTTATCCGATATTGGATGCATAATTTAAGCCCTCCATTTTAATTATTTTATCTTTTAATATTGCTCTGGCCCTCGACAATTGTGATTTCGAAGCACCTTCTGATATTCCTAATTCTTTTGCAATTTCTCTGTGTGAATAGCCTTCAATTACATACATATTGAAGACGATCCGATAACCATTTGAAAGTTGCTGAACCAGCTTCATCAAATCATTCAATTCCAGCTTACCCATGTCAAAAGTTGATTGCGGCTGATCGTATACCTCATCAATATCTACCACATTTAAACTTCTCAGATTCTTACGATACGTTTCTATAGCCGTATTAACCATAATTCTTCTGATCCATCCCTCAAACGAGCCATCACTTCTGAACTCGGAAACCTTTTGAAATACCTTAACAAAACCCATTTGCAGAATATCCTCTGCCTCAAAAGTGTCTTTCGCATATCGCATACAGACCCCCATCATTTTGGAAGCAAGTGCTTTGTAAAGGCTCTCCTGTGCTTTTCGATCACCTTTTTTGCACCCGTCCAGCAAACTATCTATTGTAAATGTCCGGTCCAAATTCATATGCTTTAAAGGTAAGATGATTGGAAGTAGCATTTAGTTGCATCAGGAAGAAAAAAAATGCAAAAATTTTACTTTTAAAGAAAGTACCCATGGGTGAAGAGCTAATGGGGTTTTTAGGTAAAATGTGAAGATATGAGAGGAATTGGGGCCATATGGTACGGTGATAAGGCCGGCCAGAGGGAATTTCTATATTTTCACTGACTTAATATCTGCAGTATTTTAACCTATAATGACAGGATTGTTCATAAGCTTTGGCCTAAGCACAAAATCTCCGTTAACTTTTTTTTCCGCCTCAGCTGGTGCGGTACGCAAAGGCCAAGCCCTAGCACTAACTTCAATAGCATCAGGTGCAGCGGCGGCATTTTGTTTCTTTTCTGCTGAAGGAAAAGAAAAAGAGAATAATTATGAGTTAAAAACAAGGTCATTACTCCTAAATTTTCAATTTTCACCCGACCCTACTTATTAGTGATTTAACTTTTAAAAAAGATTCTTTGGTTGAGTAAAATTTCTACTGATTTATTGAAAAGCCTGGCCTATAACCGTCGGCTAGTTCAGCCCGGCTCTGCGCTTTAGTTTTTGCCATGACAATTATGGTTGAGATGCTCACAAGTATTGGCAAAAAGCTATCGCTTCGATCCGGTTTAGATGGGTAAGATAATGCTTCTATTATTGTTTGTTGAAAGGCATACTTCTTACTCTACGGATAGGCCCGAGAATACGATTCCGGCCCCCGAGCCGGAATCTCCTTATCCAACAAGTACGCTTGTCATTCCCGCGAAAGCGGGAACCCCCACCAATCGAAGTCATGGCGGGCTTGATCCGCCACCCACCCCATTATATGAACACGGTTTTTCCTCTCGCAAAGACGCTAAGACGCAAAGTCCTAAATATAAACCATTCGTTTTGGAAGATATTTTTCGCGTCTCTGCGTCTTTGCGAGAGTATTTCCTTTCGTTGGAGGAAAACACCAAGCAGAAGATGTGAGTTATATCATGGAAACCTACAAATAGCTATTTTCCTACTGACCCAGAATGGGTCAAATGTTTATAGAATTACATGGATACAAAATCCGACCCCGAAGGTGGTCGTATGTGAGAATTATACATGCGACCACCTTCGGGGTCGGGAAACAGGGTTGCACGGCATTTCTATAAACATACGACCACCTTCGGGGTCGAATGATCAAGATTAGGGTGGAAAATTGAATGTGTAGGGCAATAAGGTCTCCTTTGGGATTAACGAAATCACCTGGGCAATTAGAAGGCTGATTTCGGATCCGATAATTATCATTCCCGCGAAAGCGGGAATCTCCTTAATCACATTTGTTGCGTTGTCATGGCGGGCTTGACCCGCCACCAAACTTATCCTTACTTTTATAATATAATTTTGATTAATATTATACATGGCATTCATCGACTATTACCAGGCACTCGGAATAACTAAATCTGCAACAGATAAAGAAATCAAAGCGGCCTATCGAAAAATGGCCCGAAAATATCATCCTGATGTAAACCCAAATGATAAGGATGCACAAAAGAAATTTCAGGAGATCAATGAGGCAAACGAAGTTTTAAGTGATCCTGAAAAACGTAAAAAATACGATCAGTATGGTAAAGACTGGAAGCATGCCGATCAGTTCCAATCGCAAGGACAAGGCAGACCATCCGGCGGCAGAAGTACCGGACAGCAAGGTTATACAGGTTCATTCAGTGATCAGGACTTCTCAGATTTCTTCAGTTCTATGTTCGGAAAATCATCAGGGCAAAGCAGACAGGCAAATTTTAAGGGACAGGATTTCAACGCTGAACTTCGTCTCAATTTAAGAGATGTCTACACCACCCAAAAACAAACCATTACCGTCAATGGTAAAAACATCAGACTCACCATCCCTGCCGGAATTGAGAATGGGCAGACGATCAAGATAAAAGGTCATGGAGGCCCAGGAATTAACGGTGGCCCAAACGGAGATCTCTTTATCACTTTCTCCATTCCCAATGATCCTGAATTCAAACGCGTCGGAAATGACCTGTATAAAAATGTAGAAATTGATCTTTATACTGCGGTGCTTGGTGCCGAAATCACTGTCGATACGATGAGTGGCAAGGTCAAACTACCTGTGAAACCTGAAACTCAAAACGGCACAAAAGTAAAACTCAAAGGGAAAGGTTTCCCGGTTTATAAAAATGAGAATCAGTTTGGCGACTTATATATCACCTATACTGTGAAGATACCTTCAAACCTCAGCGAGAAAGAGAAGGAATTGTTCAAAGAATTATCAAATCTTAGAAAATAAGGCCATGGCTAAGGCAAACTTAATTTCTGTAACTGAATTCTGTGTTTACCATAACATTGAATTCGCATTCATCAGCAATCTGAAGGAATTTGGACTGGTTGAAATTGTAAATGTTCAGCAGAAAGATTATATCCCTGAAGACCAGCTGGAAAAGCTGGAACGAATGATCAGACTGCACAGGGAACTGGAGATCAATCCCGAAGGACTTGATACCATTGACCATCTGCTTGAGCGAATGAGCCGTTTACAGGAGGAAGTGATCATGCTGAAGAACCGGCTGCGTCTTTATGAGGATAATGAGTATATTGATTAATCATTAGTATCCGGTTAAAATTAAGTAGGTTCCAGCCTTCGCTGGATCCGATAGCTATCGGATGACAACATTGTTGGGGGAGATGGGGAGATTCCAGCCTTCGCTGGAATCGGTTCAGATCACTCCTCATTTCCCAAATATGTACAGACAAAAGATGAGTAAAATCACTACATCAGATGTTACGCAGTTCCGTCTTCCGATTCCAGCGAAGGCTGGAATCTCCTTGTTAAACAAAAATTTTTGTCATTCCAGCGAAAGCTGGAACCTCCCGACTCTTAACTTAAGACATTGCCTGAAGCAGGCGAATATGAGAATTTTCAACACATACGACCCCAAAGTTTCAGGGTCGGGAAACGTGGGTATGGCGTTTCTATAAACATACGACCCCTTCGGGGTCGAAGCACAAAAACGTTTACCGGAAAAAGTAAATTATTAATCATAAAATCTGAATTATGACATTAATCGCCAAACTACTGATCGCTTTTGTTGCTCTTGAGCATCTGTACATTCTCTGGCTCGAAATGTTTGCCTGGACAACTGCCGGGAGAAGAACATTTAAATCTATGTCGGCAGATATGTTTGAGAAAACTAAATCTATGGCCGCAAATCAGGGACTCTATAATGGCTTCCTTGCCGCGGGACTGATCTGGTCACTCATCATTCAGGATGAAGCATGGTCGAAGAATGTGGCACTATTTTTCCTTGGCTGTGTGTTGGTAGCAGGGATTTATGGTGCAATAAGCGTGCAGAAATCAATATTTTACGTTCAGGGCATTCCTGCACTTATTGCTCTGGCAGCCGTTATTTTCCTTTAGCTTTATGTAATCTGAACTCCTGTTTATACATCAGGAAGGAGGAGTTTGAGAACTCGATCTTCCTTGAGCCTGCAGGCCTGCCAAGATCCATCAAGGGTTCGAAACGAAAATCCATATAGAGATTTGGGAGCAGTTTCTGCTGATAGGAATAACGGAGTATAAATAATTTTCTATGCTTTTCAGTATATCCCGGATGTACAATATGCTGGGAAACGCTCTGATACAAAGGCATTCCATTGGATGAAATAAAGGAATTCCCTTTCCATAAAGTTCCCATCAATGATCCGAACTTATGGGTATCAAAACCTGCATTAAGATACCAGCCATATCCACTGGAAAAGGGCTGAAGATCAGTGAATGAAAGATCATTAAAAGAAATCAGGTAATTCTCTGTCCTGAGATTCTTGATCCAACCCGCAAAAGGAAGCTTTAATTTAAAACCAAGTGCCGAATTAACCAGCGTTTGCAATGGGTCATCAGCAACATCGATCTGACCACCCTGGTGAAATACAGTTAACTGTACCGGTACGGACAAACTCATGCTTGAGTTTTTGATCAGATTAAGGTCTGCCGAGAGTCCACCAAGAATCTGCTCCTGCACCGGACTCGGTTTATAGATCATCTTCTTCCAGTTAATGAATGCATCCAGAAATAAATTTCTTCCATTGATTATGAACTGGGTGCCGTATTCAACAGGCTCAGTAATCTTTTTTTCAAAATCATAGATCGGATCAAGCATACGATGATGCGTATTGCCTTCGAGCACTCCATTCACCAAAGTGGAATTTCCATGCTGATACTTGACACTGAATAAGGGGTTGCTTTTATAAATCCCTTGTCCGCCAAAATCCTTACGAAGATGTACACCTGCCGTTAATGCCAACCTTGGGTGAGCATAGTACACGAGTTGTGGCTCGAGCTGAGCTCCAAATAAGGTATATCCATCCTGTATTTTATTGAAATACTCATAATTACGCATGTAATTGAAATTATGAACACTCAGGTAAACTTCACCGGTTCGAACACTATCCGGACGGATACGATACTCCAGACTATCATTTAAAATCTGCGCTTCTGAGGAATAAAATAAAACAGTAAGTATGAATAAGAATAGAATTTTCTTCATTGGAAAGATTCAGGCCATTTAACAGGAGCAAATTACTATAAAAATACAGATTCCGGATTGAAAAACAGATGACCAGCCATACCGGTGAACCATTTTGGTACTTGTTCCATATAAAATTGAAAGATGTTAACTTCTTATATAATTTTCAATTTGGATTAGGTAATTGGGCGTAGAATGGGGATATTTAATAAAGGATGTTAAAAATCAGGGCAAGCCAGCCTATTTGGACATATTGAGAAGGTTATATAGCCTATTTAATAAGTTATGCCTCATGCTAAAAACGACACCAAACACGACAAAACAAAATGGCTGACAGAACCGCAATAGATACAATTCGAGGATACTTCTATCAATTTGACTATTCTATAATTTCACTATTAAAATTATCAAATGGTTCAGAATCTATTTTAGTAGAAGGGGTAGAAGATATTGATGTAACAACAGCCTCAGAAACAACTGCAATTCAATGTAAATATTACGAGAAAACAGAATACAACCATTCTGTAATTGCAGAACCTATTAGATTAATGTTAAATCATTTTAAAGAAGTGAAATTAGGTAATGAACCTGAATTGAAATATAAATTGAGAGGTCATTATAAATCAGGTCATTCAAAATTAGTTTTGCCTTTAAGTCTTCAATATCTAAAGGATAACTTCTTAACCTACACTCGTACTGAAAAAATTAGTGATGTAAATACTAAGGTGAAACATTTTCATCACATTGAGCTTGGTCTTAGTGATACCGAATTAAATGAATTCATTGGATTGCTTGAAATTGACATAAATGCGGTTGAATTTGAAAGACAATACAAAGAAATTATCAGTCTTTTTAAGACTACATTTAATTGTAGCGATATTTCGTCTGAATTGTATTTTTACAACAGTGCTTTAAGAGTAATAAGAGATATATCGAAAGTCCAAAACCAAGCAAATAGAAGCATTTCGAAAGATGAATTTTTAAAACGGGTAAACAATTCTAGAATTCTTTTTAATGAATGGTATTTAATAATTAAAGGTGAAAAAGCACACTATGCCAATTTAAGAAAGGAGTATTTTAGCAATGTAAATATATTGTTAAAAGAAAGATTCTTTTTAATTGAAATTGACCAAAATTCTTATTCAAGAAGTGATTTAAAAAGTCTCTTAAGCTTAATTATAAAAAATTACACAAAAATAATAAGTCAACCGACCCCTTTTTGTCCTTACATCTATATCCATTGTTTAGAAAATTCAGAATTAATTGAATTAAAGAAGGATTTAACAGAAGATGAAGTTATTATCTCAGATGGTTTTGATTTTGAAGGAGCTGAGTTCAATCCAAAATCCATAATCAGAAAACCAGCCCTTTCAAATCAAATCAAGTTAAAATTTTTAAATAAACTGGAGTATTTGAATAGTACTTTAAGTTTAACTGGCAGAAGGTCTGAAATCTATCAATTTTATTTAAGCGACATATTTTTTAATTACAATTCCAATTCGATTAAGGAAGTGAAAATTCAAATCGACAATCTAAATAAAATTAAAAACATAATATAGTATGGACAATACAGAAACTACAGATCAAAATGCTCAAGTCATTGCAGTATTCCCAGATAAAGTCAAAATAGCAGTTAAGGACCTAGAAATTTTCAAGAATGTTGACGAAACACTGAAAGTAGGTTCATACTTAAAAATTGAGGATAGTGAGAACGCAAGTTTAATTGCAATTATCGAAAATTTTCAAATTTCTATCCGAGATATTAAGGATGAAAATGGTGAAATTAAACATATAAGAGAGCATATAATAGAGGCATTTCCTCTTGGTGTTTTAAGAGAAGGTAAATTTGAAAGAGGAGGAGATTCTCTAGCCATTCCTCCTAAAAATGTAATACCTGCAACTGTTGAAGAGATTAAAAAAATCTATGAAGAATCAATAGAAGTAAAAGAAAGTTATACTTTCTCATCTTTGGCATCTAATCCATCTGTTAGAGTTCCAGTAAATGGAAATAAGTTTTTTAACAAGCATATTGCTATCGTTGGTTCAACTGGTTCAGGTAAATCTCATACTTTATCTTCAATTATACAGAACGCAGTTTCAACAAAAGATGGAGATTTTTCTTTAAACAATTCCCATGTGATTATTTTTGATATTCATTCAGAATATAAATCAGCTTTCCCTAATGCAAATTTTATTGATATATCTAATCTTGCTTTGCCGTATTGGCTATTAAATAGTGAAGAGCTAGAAGAGATACTACTTGATACTGGTGAAAGGGACAATTACAATCAATCTTCGGTTTTTAGAAAATTAGTTACTGAGAATAAAAAGAAACATAATCCAAGTCTCACAAAAGTGTTTTATGACACGCCTTTGTTTTTTGACATCACAGAAGTTCAAAATGCTTTATATAACTTAAAAAACGAAACAAAAAACTCAAAGTCTTCTAGCCGATATATGGTTATTGATGCTTCATATACTTGCACAGATAGTAGTACTACAGTTGATACAGGTTTGTTATTAAGCGAAGAAGAAAAAATTGCTAAATACTTTGAAAAAGAGTTTCAGTTTCACCCTACAAAAAATCAAAATGTAACGAAAGGTGATTATGCAGAGGGAACACTTGACAAATTCTTTGTGAGATTTCAAGAGAAAATCAATCAAGACCGCCTCTCTTTTTTATTTGGAGTAGAAGCAAAAACCATAACTTTCGAAAATACTCTAAAAAATCTTTTAGGTTATAACTCAGATAATAAATCAAACATCACTGTGATTGATTTAAGCGGTGTTCCTTTCGAGGTTTTAAGTATTACTGTTTCTTTAATTTCAAGACTAATTTTTGAGCATGGCTACTTTTATAAAAGATTAAGATGTTCTACCAATCCAGCTGAAAAAATCAATAATGATATTCCCATTTTACTAGTATATGAAGAGGCACATAAGTATGTCCCTAATAGCGAATTAGTAAAATTTCGTTCGTCAAAAAAGTCAATTGAAAGGATTGCTAAAGAAGGTAGAAAGTATGGAGTGACTTTGCTTTTAGCTAGCCAAAGACCATCTGAAATCTCAGAAACAATTTTTTCACAATGCAACAATTTTATTGCCATGCGACTTACGAATCCAGTCGACCAAAGCTATGTTAAAAAATTATTGCCAGATTCTTTAGGTTCATTAGTTGATAAAATGACTTCCTTAAAACAGGGAGAAGCAATTCTTGTGGGTGAATCCATAATTTTACCGTCAATAGTTAAAATTGACAGATGCGAGCCACAACCATCATCAAACGATATTCCATATTGGGAACTTTGGAAAACTGAATGGAAGGACATGAATTTTGAAGAATTAAAAAACGAATGGTACAAGTAGAATAAGCACGAAGGCATAACAGCACCTACCCAAAAGTGGTGGTTCAGTGGTTAAATCAAGCTTTGTGCTTCTACCAAAGTTTCTGCTTGGTTGATATTGAAGTGCTCCGAAATCACCACCTTCGGGTAGCTGCAAAATGTTATCGGCAAGTATAAAACGACAGACAAACAATGATAAATCCAGGAAACGGAAGTAAATGGGGAATAAAACCATCAGGAACTAATCTGACGGGTGACATTCACGATATTATAGACAATGCGAATAATTTCATTGTTGTTTGTGGTTATAATTTTTCCCCTTACAATCACCCAACTTCCATTATTCCTCGACTGATAGCAAGAAGAAACGCGGGAATTGACGTTCTACTCATTTTACCACCTAAGATGTGGGGGTTCGGAAACAGAAACCATACGAATAACATTCAGCATTTGATAGATAATGGCATCGGAGTAATTCTTAATTCAAACAATCATTCTAAATGGATTATTTCAGACTATGGCTATTATTATGGCTCATTAAATTTTACTGCAATTAGTATGACAACAAGGATTGAAGTTGTTTCATTATGTGATGCTCTTCAACAACCAGCAACACCTTGGTGGATGAATCAAACAAAGCAAGAACTTTTGGGATATGCGGTAACAGAATTAAACAATTTTAATACGGTAACTGCAACGACAATTCTTAGTGCAATCAATGTAGCGACACTTACAACCTTGCAAAACGTATTTGGACAAATTTTGAGATACAATCCAGAAATTGAGAAAGTCGAAAAAACGCTGTTAAATTACGAAGAAGTAAGAAATGAACTTTCTAAAATTATAGACTCTTATTTTCCTTTAATAAACATTACGGACTTAGACAAAATTTGGCGTTTAATAAATAATGCTATTTACACATTGGACAGATTAGCCTATGCAGGCAACGACATTTTACTTAAATATGAAAATCAATCCTTAAATGGGTTAAGTATTTTAGGATATAACCGCATTCACTCCAGATTTTCACGACAAATTGAAAACCTCATTGGAGCAATAAAGGTAACTGATATGGAAACATCAAGACAAGAAAAAATAATTACCATCACAAACTCAATTGAGATAAAATTGAAAGAGTTTTTAAAGACAGATGACAACAAATAATCAAGGACAACAGGCAAGAACACCAGCCGCTAACAGCACCTTTGCAAAACGTTAGCAGTAACCCAACCAACAACGACTATAAATTGAGCTAATTTAAAATCAATATTTGTGCTTCAATAGATAGCTTTCTATTTCCTGATAATCAAAAATGTTTTCTTCTACAACAACTTGTTTGAATATTTCCACTTGTATCTCAGCATCTAATTCAAACTCATTCATAGATTGCGTATCAGCGATATAAAATTTCCATCCAACCAAATCAATTTTATTTTGATGGTCGTATAATAATTTCGCAAGCTCCAATTCCGCTGTCGATGCATTTAATAGCTCTGCCCATTTATTAAAGCTTGCGATTTTTGCAATGACATGTTGGGCATTCATAAGAGTAAAATTATCTTCGTCGACGTCAAAGTCCGAAATAATCATTTCTATATCAAAATACTTGGGTGTGTATTCGTAGAGAAAAGCAGTAGTCGTTCTGTCTAAAACAGGAGTTTTTGTTTTAAAATCTCTGAGCAGATTTTTTGCTTGAAGTTTGAAGTAGTCAATAGTTTTCATAATATAATCCTTTATTCCAAAGATTATCATCCTGTGATTTTGCGTTCGTATACTTTGGTCGGATAAT
The DNA here is from genome assembly GCA_036676565.1 of Pedobacter sp. Classification (GTDB taxonomy): domain Bacteria; phylum Bacteroidota; class Bacteroidia; order Sphingobacteriales; family Sphingobacteriaceae; genus Daejeonella. The sequence continues at coordinate 203,021 of JAKFCP010000015.1, read as the reverse complement.
AAGCTCTGAAGGTTATATTATCTTGTTATTGGTTGATGAAATCTTTGCACGAACGAGCAGGCATACCAAAAACACCTGATGCAAATATCAAAATTTTATTCAAAATATCTTTTACTAATTGTATTTTTTCTTTATTTTAAAAATTGGGCTACTGTTAACAGCCGGTAAGCGAAATTGCTTTTTTTAAGCCGGAACATTTTATTTCACGAAGAAATATTTTCTTGGCAGAGCAAACTCAGCCCGCATTTTGGGCAACTTCGCTTACCGGCGACACGTTACATGCCATTTTAAAACAATAAATCTAAATGACAACACAAAAAAATATTATTAAACCTGACTACATCTCATTTACGACTCAACAGATTGCAATTGGATTTTCGGAAACTGATATAATTTTCTCGACAGCTTCAGGTTTTATATACTTCCACAATGACAAATATTATTTAATAACGAATTGGCATAATGTAACAGGAAGAAATCCTTTGACAGGTGAACCATTGTCAGAAAACCATGCAGGTATTCCAAATATATTCTTGACTTACATTAGAATTAAAGATGGTAATGGACAGAGCAGACTTGAAAAATTATTTTTATATGAAGATGAAGATTTGACGAAACCTAAATGGCTAATTCACCCTCTTTATAATGAAAATGTTGACGTAGTTGCAATTGAATTAAAATTGAATGATGAATTGATTTACTCTGCAATTAATAAATCTGATTTTGACAATAACATTCCACCGGAAGTTGGTGACGATTGTTTCGTAGTGGGTTACCCATTTGTAGACTTTAGATATTTAGGATTACCTATTTGGAAAAAGGCTAGTATTGCGACAGAACCAACAGTCAATGAAGACCAACTGCCTAAAATTCTTATTGACACTGCAACTCGTCCAGGTCTTTCAGGCTCGCCAGTAATATATCAACGTACGGGAATTCACAATGTAAAAGATGGAAAATTCTCAGATGACTCTTTAATTGGAAGAATTAGGGGATTTTTAGGAGTTTATTCAGGACGAATTGGTAAGGATGAAATTCACGCACAACTTGGTATTGTGTGGAAAGGAACAGTAATTGAAGAAATTATAAATGGACAGACGAATGGAAACATTGATTTTCAAAGTGGAAAAAAGAAAAAAGGCATATAACAGCAGCTACCCAAAAGGCGGGATTCGTGCTTCGCGGACAGTTTTGTCGTTAATCAAACTTAGTTCTCCACATCAACATTTTGGGTTAATATCACCAACGTCGCCAAGCGCCAAAACGTTGTATCAGACTCCCATTAAAATCATATGATACCCTTCACCCCTATTCCTTCTCATAAGTACTTACAAACCCATCCGCCGCAATATGCCCATAATACAGGCTTAATTTACCTCCTGAAATTTTAAAGAATGGATCACCTATATTTTGATCACTCTGAAAATCTATCTTATGAGACAGATTATCCCCGTTTACATTAGTTTCTTCTTCAATAATGGTATAGGTGCCATTTATAGCAGGGTTAGTTCCGTATTTATACTGAAACTTATTCCCATCAAATTTCAGGATATTACCATTTCCGGGTTCATAATCAGAAGGGGAATTTGCCGGTCGGTAACCACCCTCAATATGCCTTAATTCCCAGGTGCCCTCCAGCTTTGACTGTAGTCTTTCTTCTTTATCACAGCTTACAGATGTGAATACCATTAAGATCAATGCAATTTTCAGGGAGGTTTTCATACACATAGATTTCAAATAAGACGTAGGAAAGGAACAATGTGCTACACATCCATTTCCATTGTTTTCAAAATTGAAGGAGAGGGCTAATCGCGGAGAACCTATTTACCCTTCAATCGGTAATACTTATAGATCTTCACTGCTGCCATGATAACCGCGCTGAAGATTACCAGTCCGCTTAAGCCATAGATCCAGTCAACAGCACTTTTCAATATTACCGTAAAGACAATGGCAACCAGGAAGATCGTTGCGAGTTCATTCCAGAACCTCAACTGGGTGGAAGTCCAGCTGAAAACACCACGTTTTAACTGGTTTATTATGTTCTGACAGATAAAATGATAGATCAGCAGGCCCAGCACAAAAGCCAGTTTAACCAGCATCCAGTTCATGCTCAATAATGCAGGATTTAGCCAGATCATACCTATCCCGGCCAGCACCGAAAGCACCATTGCAGGGGTGGTAATGATATACCACAACTTATGCTGCATGATCACAAACTGTTTCTGAAGTGTTATGCGTTCCTGCTCAGGCCTTTCATTAGCCTCAACATGGTAAATAAACAGACGTACAATGTAAAAGAGCCCCGCCATCCAGCTGACCACGAAGATGATATGAATAGACTTGAGGTAGAGGTAAATCATTGAGGTCTGAGGTCTGAGGTCTGATGTACGAAGTATGAAGTATGAGCTGAACTACAGATATTAATTATATAATACATAAACTTAAAACTAAAATCCTTATTAACCATAGTAGTATTAGGATACCAGCACTTCTGACCTCAGACTTCTGACCTCAGACCTCCGACCTCATACCTCCGACCTCAGACCTCAGACCACGTACCTCAATCCTAATACCTAAACTCCTTAACTACCTCCACCGCATACTTCACATTATCAAAAGGAATATCCGGCATAATACCATGACCAAGGTTGAAAATAAAACCATCCTCACCCCGCATCCGCTCGAATAAACGATGGATGCGTTCTTTGATTACATGCTTTTCGGCATACAGAATATGCGGGTCAAGATTACCCTGTACAGCCATCCCGGCAGGAAGTTTCTTTTTGATATCCAGCAGGTCGGCATTCCAGTCGATCGAAACCACATCCGGTTTTGCTTCTGCCATAATTGGTGCAAAAACAGAACTGCCTTTACAAAAAGATATCACAGGAATATCCTTTCTGTTCAGTCCTGCTATGATTTGTTTATTGTATTGATGTGAAAATTCATGATAATCATCCCATGATAATGCCAAAGCCCAGCTGTCAAACAACTGAACTGAATTTACACCGGCAGCGATCTGAAGATTCAGGTAATCAACAGTCACTTTCGCAATCTTCGCTAGCAATTGATGGGCAAGATCAGGATGGTTGTGCAGCATCAGCTTGGTCAGCTTGAAATCCTTTGATGATCCGCCTTCTACCAGATAGCTCATTACAGTAAATGGTGCTCCGGCAAAACCGATCAGGGGAATCTTTCCGTCCAGTCTTTGCTGAATAACTTTAATTGCATCCGCCACATACTGCAGCTTATCATCAACATCCGTAAGCAGTTTGTCGACATCAGCCTGATTACGAACCGGATTTGCAAATTTAGGACCAACACCTTGCGTAAAACTAAGGTCTCCACCCATTGCCTCGCCTGTTACCAGAATATCTGAGAACAGGATAGCCGCATCAATACCCAAAAGATCAACAGGCAGCATGGTTACATCTGCAGCGATTTCGGGGGTTTTACACATCTCCAGGAAGGAGTATTTATTTTTTATTTCCCAGTATTCGGGCATGAATCGACCGGCCTGACGCATCATCCATACCGGAGGCCGTTCTGTACTTTTTGAAAATGCTGCCCTCAGGAACAGACTATCTTGGATATTTTTCTCGCTCACTATGCTTTTTTAATTTCTGATTCTATTTTTTCTACAATATTTTTTACCCGGGAACTGATCTTAAATGTTTTAGCCCGCTCAACATAAGCCGCTGCACGTTCATAATCTTTTTTACGAAGATTGATATTAGCCAGATGAACGAGCACAATTGCCTTATCATTCTGGTTGCGTAAAGGAAACCTGGTCGCAATTTGAAAATGCTTCTCAGCTTCCTCATAATTATGCCTGTGCAGCTCTACATTTCCATATATGAACTCGTAAAAGCCCCGGCGATGCCTTCCCAGGCGATCAGGATCCTCAATTTCTTTGAGCAATTCCTCTGCACCATCATAATTTTTTGCGTGGAATTCACGGGCTGCCATCACGACGGTACCTTCGCGGAAATAACCCCAAATCAGGAGGCCAATTCCGAGGCCGATAACAGCAGCTATCTCATAAACCTGTTTGCTGATTGTCCAGCCCAACAGGATCACAGCGATCCCAATAACCCATAAACGGGCCTTCTTAGTTAACATTTCTTAATGCTTATCAGTAAATTTATATCCAACACCCCTGATTGAATGAAAATAGGTTGGATTTTTCTGATCAGGTTCGAAATATTTACGGAAAGTCAGGATAAAATTGTCGATCGTCCTTGTGGATGGATAAACATCGTAATTCCAAACGGTTTCCAGGATCTGCTCTCTCGACACAGCCTCATTACGACGCTCAATCAAAAGTTTCAGCAGCATGGTTTCCTTCTTGGTAAGAGGGGTTACTGTACCATCGTCAGTCTTTAATTCAAAGGAGTTAAAGTAAATCGTTTTATCCCCGATCTTATAGGAATTCAATTCCTTAAGCTCATCACCTTTCAGACTACGCTTTACCAGTATTCCTACTCTCAGAATCAGTTCCTCTAGGTTGAAAGGCTTGGTCAGATAGTCATCTGCTCCCTTTTTCAATCCCAGTACACGATCCTCACTGGTATTCTTGGCAGTCAGGAACATTATTGGAACCTCGGTATTCTCAAGCCTGATCGTCTCAGCAACCTGAAATCCGTCGATCTCCGGAATCATTACATCAAGAATGATCAGATTGAAACGTTCTTCCTTGAAAATCTTGAGTGCCTTTTTACCATCTGTTGCAGTGGATACTTTATACCCTTCCATCTCCAGATTTAATTTGATGGCTTCCAGAAGATGCTCTTCGTCTTCTACGAGTAGAATTCTTTGTTTAGTTAGCATTTGCGTTGAATGTTACTTCGAAAATTGTTCCCGAAGGCTGGTTATTTTTTACTTTTATTGAGGCCTGATGCTTATCAAGAACCTGTTTTACAATGAATAATCCAAGCCCCGTACCCTTTGTTTTGCGAGTATCTTCGCTTCCTACCCTGTAAAACTTATCAAAAATACGTGATTTTTCCTGATCATTAATGCCTATGCCTGAATCGGCCACAATAAATTGAATATGCCCGTTACTGCGTCTCAGACTAACATGCACTTCGGCACATGGCGGCGAATATTTCACTGCATTCTCGATCAGGTTTGTAACTACAGAAGTTAAGGCAAACTTATCCCCTACAATAGAAATTCCCTGCTGTACAGAAAGCCTGATAATTTGTGAACTGCAGGTATGGATCTGAAGTCTGCCGGCTACAGAATTAACCAGCTCAGAAAGATTGAAACTCTCTTTGGGGAATGTGTAGGAGTTGCTCTCGATCTTGGTTGCCAAAAGCATATTCTCCACAAGATCATCCAATCGCTCAATATCCTTTAATGAATTGGTTATGAACGACTTTTGCTGAGCCGGATCGAGTTCCCGTTTCAGGATAGTCTGAAGGTACAGCTTTATAGATGCCAGTGGTGATTTCAGTTCATGAGTAACCGATAAGAGGAAGTTCTTTTGCTGATGGTGCAGCTTTCTTTCCTGATCTATTGCCTTTTGCAAATAGTATGCTCCTACAAAAAAGATGAAAAGGAAAACGGCAGTTTCACCAAGCACCATTCCCTTACTGTTGGGATTGGCGATGAGTAATAATCTGCCCCACCATATTAACTGAAAGATGGCATAAATGATCAGACAATAAAATATCACCATTGGCCTTCTCATAGTCCTATGCTCTTGCTCCTCTGAAAACGATGTCGAGACTCTCAAAAATAGCCCTTTTTGCCTTTTCGAGATCTACTTTGCTGTGGACAGATGATACAAATCCAACTTCATAGCCCGATGGTCCGAAATAAATACCACGGTTCAGCAGTTCCCGGTGCATGATCTTGAATTTCTCCATGCTTGAAGCATCAATTTCCTCTGCAGCACTGATCTTTTCCTGATCTGTAAATGCGAACCAGAAAATCGAACCAATTGTAAACACTTTGAATTTATAATTTCTTGCTGTCGCAAAACGCTGGATCGACTCTGTAAAATCCAGGGTCTTATTATTCAAATCTTTATAAAAACCCGACTTTGAAAGTTCTGTCAGCTGGGCAATTCCTGCAGCCATTGCGACAGGATTTCCGGAGAGCGTACCTGCCTGATATACAGGACCATCCGGTGATATCATCTCCATAATTTCTACTGATGAACCGTACATACCTACCGGTAAACCACCACCAATTATTTTACCATAGGTAATGATATCCGGCTGGATGCCATAAAAACCTGCAGCTCCTTCAAAACCGATCCGGAATCCGGAAATAACCTCATCAAAGATCAGCAGTGATTTATTCTTTGAACATATCCTTCGCAAAAATTCCAGGAATTCTTTGGTCTGAAGCAACAAGCCATTGTTGGCAGGAACAGGTTCAATGATCACCGCTGCGATCTGCCCTTCAAACTGCTCAAAAGCCTCATTAACAGCCTGTTCATTATTCAATGGAACAACTATGGTTTCATCTGCAAAAGCCTTCGGGATCCCTGCGGATGAGGTTTCACCAAATGTTACTAATCCGGAGCCTGCCTTAACCAGCAATGAATCAGAATGACCATGATAACATCCCTCAAATTTGATGATCTTATCACGTTTGGTATAGCCGCGGGCAAGACGGATCGCCGACATCACTGCTTCTGTTCCTGAACTGGTAAAGCGAATTTTACGGATGTATTTATTATTCTTCAGAATGAGCTCGGCCAATTGATTTTCAAGCGCTGTAGGTGCGCCAAAACTCATCCCGTTCTGCATTGCCTCGATCACTTTCTCGCGAACCACCGGATGATTATGCCCAAGGATCAGCGGTCCCCAGGAAGCGCAAAAATCAATGAACTGATTCCCGTCGGCATCCCATATATTACAACCATCGCCTTTTTGAATAAATAACGGTGTTCCATGTACAGATTTAAAAGCCCTTACCGGAGAGTTTACCCCTCCCGGGAAATAGTTTTTTGATTTTTCATACAATTCGGCGGACTTCTCCCTTGAAATATCAGGCTTTCCTACTGTATTTACCGGACTCTCTTCATCCGAACCTGAAAACATCTTTTTTAGTGATCCTAACATCCTTTATTAATTGAGAGTTGAGAATTGAGAGTTGTGAATATTAGTACTTAGTACTAAATGTCAACCTAAATAGATCAATTCTGTATTTCTTATTCTTTATTCTTTAATTTATTTTCAAATCAACCAAAATCATGCCTTGATTTTTAGTAGTCTGTTATCTGTTGCCTGTTATCTGTGATGTAATACTAAATGTCAACCCGATAGCTATCGGGTGTCCACTGTCAACTATCAATTGTCAACTGTCAATTGATTACATCCAGTTCTTCTCCACAATCTCCCTCGCATGATACGTAATAATAATGTTTGCTCCGGCTCTGCTGAATGCATACATATTTTCCATGATCACTTTCTGCTCATCGATCCAGCCTTTGGCCCCTGCGGCCTTCACCATGGAGTATTCTCCTGAAACATTATAACATGCCACCGGAAGGTCAGTACTCTCTCTCAGGCTCTTAATTACATCAAGGTAAGCCAATGCAGGCTTAACCATCAGAATATCCGCACCTTCCTGCTCATCCAGAGCAGATTCCCGCATCGTTTCGCGGGGGTTACGAAAATCCATCTGATAGGCCTTTCTGTCGCCTTTTCCTGGTGCCGAATCGGCGGCCTCTCTGAATGGCCCGTAATAAGCTGAAGCAAATTTTATACTGTAGCTCATTATTGCCGTATTTTCCAGGTTGTGCTGATCCAGCTTTTCGCGGATACCCAATATCCTGCCATCCATCATATCACTAGGTGCGATCATATCAGCACCGGCCTGTGCATGGCTCAGAGCCATTTTTGCCAATACATCAACGGTCTTATCATTCTGAACATAATCATGCTGCAGAATCCCGCAATGTCCGTGAGTAGTATAAGCGCAGGTACATACATCGGTGATCACATAAAGATCATCAGCAAACTCCTTTTTTAATTCCCTGACCGCATTTGCAACCACCGAATGTTTATCATAGGATGAACTTGCGTCCTCAGTTTTCTCTTCCCCTACTCCGAAAAGCAATACCTTATTAATTCCAAGTGAAAGCGATTTTTCGACGTCTTTCAGAAGCGTATCAACAGAAAAGTGACTCACTCCGGGCATAGCATCGATACCATGCACTATATTTTTACCCGGCACCACAAAATAAGGATAGATAAACATATCCTTTGACAGCCTGGTTTCAGCTACCATTTCACGCAAAATGGGTGATTTCCTTAATCTTCTTGGACGGATTAACATATGATCCTTTGATTTATAAAATTTGTTCAACCGGATTTAATAATCCAGTGCAAATACAGCTTCAGCTAAGCCCATTTCATCCGGCGAAAAAGGCAGGGTGTACTTTACTCCCATTTCATCAAATTTCTGACCGGTTGTTTTTCCAATACAAATAACCTGCTGATCCGGCTCCAGTAAATTCTCTGCAAAATAAGAATCCACATTCGATGGACTTGTAAAAATCAGCACTTCGGCAAAGGATTGGGCTACATTATCCTCACTAACTGTTTCATATACCGTTAGTTCAACTATTTTAGTATCGTCAGACAATGCTTTTTGTATAGTCTTCAGTGAGCCCTTTGCACTCGGGAACAGAACATTAGTTCCGTTTGCCAGCTTTGCAAATTCTATCGCAATATCTTTGGTATCAATCCCTTCTTCCTCACCATTAAAATCAGCAACTTTTCCATGCAGCCTGAGCGCATCTTCAGATCCTCTACCCAGTACCCCGAATTTGACTTTTTTGGGTAGCTGTGGATCCAGTTTAAAGAAATATTCAATGGCATTCTTACTACTGAAGAAGACCCAGTCAATATTTCTCAGGATAAAGGGATCGAGATGATGGATCGATGGAAAGGTTCTGATTAAAGAACGGTCTTCAATTTCAATCTGATGTTTACTGAGAGCCTTTCTCAAATAGCTGCTTTCAGAAAGTTCACGACTGATAAATACATTAGCCGGAAATTTGCGGTCGGGAGCAAATTTAGATACAATCTTTTCTGCGAGTCCTTTGGTGGTTTTAGATTGCATAAAGAGCCGGTCTGGGAAATCTGTTCCGTCTGATGCCTTGGCTGTCCATACCTGAAATAAGGAGCCATCTTTGCGGCAATAACATCCCAGAGGCAATTGGCATCCTCCATCAAACATATTCAGAACCTTACGTTCTACTGCAATCTGTTCTGCAACATCCGGATTATTAAGGGGCTGCAATAAATCAAAAAGGGCTGTATCACTTTCACGGATCTGTACAGCTAAAACCCCCTGTGCCGGTGCCGGGATCAATTCCGTTGGCTCAAGTTCTTCTACATGAAATTCTTCACTGAGATCATAACCCAGCCTGACCACACCGGCTTTGGCAAGCATGATCGCATCATAATTCTCATCGCGTAATTTTTGCAGGCGGGTTTGAACATTACCCCTGAGTTCTTCAATCTCAAAATCAGGCCGTACAGCCAGTAACTGGGATTTGCGGCGGTTTGATGAGGTTCCCACCATGCCCCCGAACTTAACAGCCAATTTTTGCTGAATATCAACGCAATCCTTTAAAATAACCAATAACTCTGCCGGATCTTCGCGCTCAGAAACAGCAGCAATGATCAGACCTTCAGGATGTGTAGTAGGAAGATCTTTATGTGAGTGAACCGCAAGATCAATGGTTCCGTTCAGTAATTCTTCTTCAAGTTCCTTGGTGAAGAAACCTTTACCTTCCAGCTTATCAAAACTGAGATTCAATATTTTATCACCTTGAGTCTTAATAATTTTAAGCTCTGAGTCATGCCCAATTTCCGCCAGGCGATCCTTAATAAAATTTGCCTGCCATAATGCAAGCTCACTTCCTCGCGTTCCAATAACAATTTTTGATTTTTTATTATCCTCGGGCAAATGATCAGACATGATTATAAATTTATTCCGGATTATTTTTTTGAATGCTAAAAATAGCCAAAATGATTGGGATCAACTGAAAATCAGCTATTTTTTATCAGAATATCCTTGGCCATAACCATAGGAACACTGATGTATTTTTTCTCCATATAATTCATTACGCGGGCTAATACCTCACGGGAATTATCATCCATCCCTTCGATCTCACTAGCAAAGATCTTGTTCAATGCATTTTCCTTAATCTCTTTGATTCGCTGTGGAACTTCCTGCATCGCAATCTCCACCCGACGCTGTTTTAAAACAGGCTTGAACTCTTCAATGTTCTGGTCAATTATTCGTTCTGCATTGACAAGCTCATCATATCTTTCCTTTAAATTACTGTTTGCAATTTCCTGCAGACTGTGAACCTCGATAAAGGTAACCGGATTTTTTTCAAGAACTTCAGGACAGGTATCATTTGGAACAGCCAGATCAACTATTACTTTTCTGGAAGTATCTCCATTTAAAAGCGATTGGTAAATTTCATTGGTAATGATTGGTTCGGTAGCACTGGTACAGGTAATTATCGCATCGAAGCCCCCTTTATAGGTTTTTAAGTCTTCGAGGCCATAAGCTTTACCTCCCAATTCTGAAGCAAGTATTTCAGCATTCTCAATACTGCGGTTAAATACCGCAAAATTTGAATACTTATGTTTTTTAAGGTATTTGGCAATGTTACGATTGGTTTCCCCTGCCCCAACGATCAGAATTCTTGCGTTGGTACACATTTTCAACTCACGGAGTTTGCGATAAGCCAGGGAAACAACTGAAATTGGCTTGCGTGCAATTCCGGTATGGGTATATACTTCCTTTGCTGTTTTCACGACCCGGCTCATGATCAATCGTAAATAATCACCGGTAAACCCGGAAACACGACAGGTTTCATAAGCTTTGCGAACCTGAGCAAGAATCTCTTTTTCACCAACAACCAAACTCTCAAGTGAACATGAAATACGAAGCAGGTGATTGAGTGCTTCTACATCTTCATAAACTACTACCTGATTGACAAAGGTATCCACCTGATCTTCGGAAACCGGAAGGTTAAGTGTCTGAATAAAGTCCTTGACAAAAGAAGAATCAAGATTTTGATCAGCAGTAAATACAAATTCTACGCGATTACAGGTACCCAGATAAAATATTTCAGGTATATCAAACTTTGCTTTGACACTTTCGAGACTACTTTCCAAACACTCATTACAGATAACAAACTTACCTAAATCTTTGAGGTCGACGTACTTATGAGTAAAGGCAATAACTTTTAAATACTTCAAGTTGCTAATCCTAATTAAAAAACCAATACAAATGTAACCTTTAAGCGATTTTCATTCTGTCACGCCTTTGTAAACACATACGTTTAGAAAGATTATAAATAACGCACCCATGCATAAAAACCGAGGAAATAAGGGCCGAAGCTAAAGAATTAAACTTATTGTAATGTCAGGGATTCCTCCTTTTTATTGGAGAATTGTCCGCTTAGAATTATAAACATCCCGATCATAATTGAAACATCGGCCAGGTTAAAAATTCCGGTCTGAAACAGTCCCAGATCAAGGTGTAAGAAATCAGTAACTGAACCATGTACTATCCGATCATAAAGATTACCGGTTCCGCCACCTATGACGAAACACCATCCTGCAATCTGCAGATTGGACATATTTCTTTTGACCAGAACCATGTATAATCCATAGGCAAGAAAAATAAGGGGGAAAACTGAAAGCAGAATGATACGAATGAAGTCAGGAAGAGCACTTCCTGCACTTAAAAATGCCCCTGTATTCTCGACTTTAGTAAGTGTGAACCAATTCCCGAAAATGCTAATCAGCTCGTTGTGGCCTACTTCATTTCTGACTATTATTTTTGAGACCTGATCAAAGCCAAGGTTCAGCATGATAATCAAAATGATTATCGCATTACTTATTTTATTCATGCTCAGGCTCCAGCCAGTTACCATCATCCCGAATGATCCCAATCAGTTCATCGAGTGCATTTTCTGTGTTGACATTTTTTTTGACAACTTCTTTCCCCCGGTAAAGTGTAATCTTACCCGGACCGGTGCCCACGTAGCCATAATCGGCATCAGCCATTTCACCCGGACCGTTAACAATACATCCCATGATCCCTATTTTAAGTCCTTTAAGATGATCTGTACGGCTTCGTATCATTTGGGTGGTGATCTGCAGATCGAAAAGGGTTCTTCCGCAACTTGGGCATGAAATATATTCGGTCTTGGAAATCCTGGAACGGGTAGCCTGCAGGATTCCGAAAGATGTTGAAAGTATCGTTTTAGCAGAAATATCGGGAGCATCTGCCCAAATTCCATCACCAAAACCATCCAGCATTAATCCTCCCAGGTCAGTTGCAGCATACAATTGAAAATAGTCGTTGTTTGTTGTCTGTTGTCTGTTGTCTGTTGTCAGGCTGGATTCATCGATCTGTAAATCCGATTTGCCGGGTAACTGATAACCGGTAACTGGTAACCCATAAGACCGCTTAATTATCACAGGCATTTCAAGCCCCAGTTCCACCAGTTTGAAAAAGGCCTGACGCTGATCCTGCAATCCGCAAATTGACTGAGTTTCAAGTACAAAAACAAGGGTATTATCCAGAGGGATCTCATTGAAAATATCAGATCCGATATCTGAACCGGAGATTGCAACCAGGTTCAGTGAAGTATCACGTACATCTGCCGCAACATATTCTTTCAGAGAATAGTAAGGATGGCAATTGCTCTTATTTTGAAGCCCTTTCCAGGTTGAATAATTGTAAAGCTGCTTCAGATTCCCCGGGAAGTTAAAAGATGGAAGTTCATCAGCCAGATAAACAAAATCAGTGGATTGCTCCGCCATATTATACTTATCAAGCAGGGCAGAATAGAGGTATCCCACTTCCGATAAAATTGCCGGATCTTTAAGATTCTTCTTCGAAATATCGATTACTACCCTTGGAACCTGGTGGCCGCCAATGAAGGTATTGAGTTCAGACGTATGTCGCTTCTGGTATTCGTATGGATTATGAGTTACCGGTTGCCTGTTATCTGTTGCCTGTTGTCTGTTGTCTGTTGCCGGGCTGGATTCCCCTGATAACTGATTACTGATAACTGATAACTGATAACTGTTAACTGATACCTCTCTCCATTTATACCTATCAGCTAAGGCAATTGCCACCGGAGCTTCAAACTCAGGATCTTCGGTCAGAGATACACGAACTGTATCCCCAAGTCCGTCCTCAAGTAAAGCACCAATTCCCACAGCAGATTTGATTCTGCCATCTTCGCCATCACCCGCTTCGGTTACACCAAGGTGCAGGGGATAATTCATTCCCTCTTTCACCATGGTTTCTACAAGCAGGCGATAGGCCTGCACCATGACCTGAGGATTGCTGGATTTCATCGAAATAACGAGGTTATAATAATTCAAATCCTCGCACATCCGCATAAATTCCATTGCCGACTCGACCATGCCACGGGGAGTATCCCCATAATGGCTCATGATACGGTCTGAGAGAGAGCCATGATTGGTTCCTATCCTCATAGCAGTCCCGTATTCCTTGCAGACCTTTACCAGAGGGGCAAATTTCTTGTATATCCTTTCAAGTTCAGCCTGATATTCAGCGCTGGTGTATTCAAAATTTTCAAAACGTTTTTTATCTGCATAATTACCCGGATTGATACGCACCTTCTCAACGATCCGGGCCGCTTCTTCGGCGGCATTGGGGGTAAAATGTATATCAGCAATCAGAGGTACGTCATAACCCCTTGCCTTTAATTCCTTTTTTATGTTCGCCAGATTTTTAGCTTCTTTTACGCTTGGAGCGGTGATACGCACGTATTCGCAGCCCGCATCAACCATACGAATTGATTGCTCAACTGTACCCATGGTATCCATGGTATCTGTAGTGGTCATACTCTGGATCCGTATCGGATTATGAGCACCCATCGGAATATGACCGATCGTTACCTCACGGGTTAAAAATCTGGAATAGGTATTTAAAGAATTACAATACTTGCCATCAAGGGCAGGAAAAGTGTTTTTAGTCATCCAGCGAAATCAAAATTTTACAAAAATACAAATTATCGGGGGAATGTTGGATTGGGACTAACGGAAATTTCCTGTGGTTAGTGATGCAGGTGGTTGGTGAAAACACCAACCACAGGTATCTGCCAGAAAAGTATTATATTCAAATTAAAACTTATTCAAATTGGAAAGAAGAAAATTTCTAAAAACATCTGCTATCGGCTCTGCTGTTATAGCTTCTTCGGGCTTATTATCCTTTCAGCCGGGAGTGGCTAAAATAGCACCTGGAATTCCCTCTATCAAAAATCCATTAAACCTTTATGGTTCCTTAGAACCGGTTCTTGAGGGGATTCGTGCAAACAATCCTATGGATCTGACTGTTGCAAACTGGAGAAAAAAGAATCCAAAGGGAAGCTATAAAAAGTGGCAGGCTGCAGCCAGAAAATGTCTGCTGGATGGATTGCACTATAACCCCGGACCATTGAACCTGACACCAGAGGTGATTCAAAAGGAGGACAGGGGTACTCACACTTTCGAAAAAATACTTTTTAATACTACTCCATGGCATCGGCTGGAGGCTTACCTCCTATTGCCAAAAGGAATTAAAAAACCGGTTCCGGGTATCGTTGCGCTGCATGAATGGGGAGGCCCAATGGGCTTTGGCAAAGACCGGATCGCAAATGGCGGAAAAGACCATGAGTTATTGGTGGCGCATCGTAAGGAATACTATGAAGGCGCCTATTTAACAGAAGAGCTGGTCAACAGAGGTTATGCAGTCATTGTTATAGACGCGCATCATTTTGGGAACCGCGTTCCCAAAGGCATTAATGGCATACCTGCTAACTTAGATCCTTTTTCATTATCAGCAGAAGAATACAAACAGTTTGATACCAGGATGCGTGATCTGCTATATTATGGTGTCAGGCAGTTAAATTGGGCAGGGACAACCTGGGCCGGCATTAACTACTTTGACGATTCAAGATGTATCGATTATTTAGCTACCCGCCCGGAAGTGGACATGAAAAGAATCGGTGTGACAGGCTTATCTGGTGGCGGATGGAGAACCAATATCCTTGCGGCACTCGATACACGGATAAAGGCATCAGTAAGCGTTGGATGGATGACTACCGGCGACACACAGCAGCATTATAACCTAAGCGGCGCTGTTGGAAGTTTTTGTTTATTGCCAGGCGTGCTGAACAGGATGGATATTCCGGATCTTGCAGCTATGAGTGCCCCTAATGCCTGTATGATCGTTGTGGGTGAAGAAGATCCACTCTTTCCGGAAGAAGGAAAAATGAAGGCCAAAGCAGAAATCCAGTCCGCTTTCGACTGGGCAGGAAAAGGCGATAAAACTTCATTTTATTCTCCTAAAACAGTGCATAATTACAACCGGGATATTCAGGAAAAAGCGTATGCATGGCTGGAAAAACATCTTAAAGGTTAAAGAATTTTCTTTTATTGAAAATTTATAATGGTGCAGGAATCCATTTTATAGATAAAATGAGTGGATATTCTATGTAGTGTAGAGCATGATAAATACAAGGCATGCCCTCAAGCGACAAATAGACCAATTAAACATTGACAAATCAGGGTTCCCATCTGATAGCTATCGGGTTGCTAATCAATAGTGTCCGGCTAAAGCTTTTGTTCTTCGACCCCCAATGGGGTCGTATGTTTATAGAAAAATCAAAGATCTCCGCTTTCCGACCCTGAAGGGGTCGAATGTATTTGAAATTCTCACATGCGACCCCTTCAGGGTCGGGATTTCCGTTTTAAATAATTCTATAAACATTTGACCCCTTCAGGGTCAGTAGAAAAATTCCAATAAGGATTCAATCATTTGGCTGGAAAAACATCTTAAAGGGTAAAGAATTTTCTTTTATTGATTATTCTGTATTACAATATTTGGCCTGTTTAAATAGAAGAAGGGTTAAATAATAGGCTTATAAATGGCCAAGGGTATGAAGCAAAAATATTTTGATTTTTGAAACCAATACCTGTGTGTTATAGGCCAGTTCAGCCCTTTCCTCCGGGGTATTTCCGGCATGAAATTGCATTCTATATCAAATTACGAATAGCCGGAGGCTACCTCCTCCGGCAAGGTTTATTTTACTCTGAGCTGTTTTTCATAGGGACGGGCAGCCCTGAACTGCGAAGACATACATCCAATCGACAAATCGACAAATTATCTCATTGACAAATCACTCTCTTATTTGCTAATTAAACCCCCATCGCATACAAAATGATATTCACCCCAAATTTGGTATTGTCTTCTGCGTAAAAGCGCTTATTCCTGAAATCATAATCCCATTCGCATCCATAATCCTTGTTGCTGTAAAGCACACCAATGCGCCCGTTTATTTCAATAGCTTTCAGGTAGTCATGAACCAGATCATCACCCCAGCCATTCAGCTCAAAGGAAGTAGTTGGAGGCCCCTTTTCAAATTTGAAAAAGGATCTGTAGATCTCATGGCTATTAGGTATTTTCTTCAAAGCCGCAGGACCGAACAATGAACTCATCTGCGCTTCGAATGATTTTGCAAAAAGACCATCAATATCGTGGTTACAATCATCCACAAAAACGAAACCCCCATTCTCTACATATTTCTTAAAGTTCGCCCTCTCCTGCTGATTAAATTGAACCAGTTTATGTCCGCTGAGATAAGTAAACGGATATAAAAACAGTTCATTATCAGCCAGATCCACGATTTTTTCTTCCTGATTTATTGGAACAGTGGTATATTCAACCAGCGAGTTCAACAGGTTTGCAGGCATACGCTGATCGGTATCCCAGTTACCTGAGCGATATTTTATTCTTGCAAATGTGAACCTGGAGCTAAACATTCAGCTAAATTATTGCTATAATTATTCCGAAAAGAGTTTTCGGGGCTATTTTATGTAAATTAGCTGATATCCCGGCATAAATTCTCCTCGTTTCAACCAATTTATTTTTAATTTTCCCAATTATTACAATCCGCTAACCAGCAATTATCTTATAGTTTTGGAAATTTCAGAGAACAATATTAAAACAATCCTGGCTAAACTTCCTGGATTAAAAAAAGAGGTTCAAAAAGTAATCGTAGGCCAGGACCAGGTATTGGAGGAACTGATCATTACTTTAATGGCAGGTGGTCATTGTTTATTGGAAGGAGTTCCCGGCCTTGCGAAAACATTGATGGTTAAAACACTTTCTCAGGCGCTCGATTTATCATTCCGCAGAATACAATTTACACCCGATCTGATGCCGACCGATATAATAGGCACCGAGATCCTGGAAGAAGACCATGCGACCGGAAAACGCTTCTTTAAGTTTAACAAAGGCCCCCTTTTCGCAAATATTATCCTTGCCGATGAGATCAACCGGACACCTCCCAAAACCCAATCGGCATTGCTAGAAGCCATGCAGGAATTTGAGGTAACCTACGGCGGACAAACTTATCCTCTGGATCGTCCTTTCTTTATTCTGGCTACTCAAAATCCAATTGAGCAGGCTGGGACTTATCCATTGCCTGAGGCACAGTTAGACCGTTTTCTTCTCTTTGTGAAGATCGGTTATCCAAGCGAACAGGAAGAATATGGAATTCTGAGCAGCACCACAGGTTCAAAAACACAAACAGTAGAACCGGTTTTAAGCGGAGAAGAGATCCGGCAGATTCAATCCCTGGTGCGGGATGTAAGTATCAGTGATGACCTGATAAACTATGTTGGAAAACTGATTCGTACAAGCCGTCCGGATACAACGACATCAGATTATGTTAAGGAATGGGTAAGATGGGGTGCAGGTCCGCGTGCCGGGCAGGCACTGATCCTGACCGCAAAAGCCAGAGCCCTTTTAAAAGGTCGTTATGCCGTGATCATGGAAGACCTTCACAGCATGGCCTACCCTGTTTTAAGACATCGTATCCTCGTGAATTTTAAAGCCGAAGCCGAAAATGTGAGTACTGACCTCGTAACTGCCGAACTGATCAGGACGATCGAAAGACCAAAGATCAGTGTTTAGAGAAGTTCTAAAATTCGAATGAAATCTCGCATCAAATATCTCATGTCTCAACCCGATAGCTATCGGGTCTTAAATCTCATATCTCCCATCTCACATGAGTAAATTATTAGACCCGAAAGTCTTAATGGCTATTAAAGATCTGTCGCTGGCAGCAAAAACTGTTGTCGATGGATTCATGACGGGTATTAATAAAAGCTCAATTAAAGGTCCCGGACTCGAATTCAGTCAGTACCGAAGTTATCAGCCGGGCGATGATCTGCGCTGGCTCGACTGGAAAATGTATGGGCGTTCTGATCGTTATTATATCCGGGAATCAGAGGTGGAAACCAGTATTTCGGTCAGGTTTCTGATCGATGCCAGTGGATCAATGAACCATGAAGACGGAGGTATCAGAAAAATCGACTATGCCCGCTATCTGGCGGCTTCACTCGCCTATCTTGCAAATTCACAAGGAGATGCTATCGGCCTGTATGTATTCAATGAGGATGGCTTATTTTCGCTGGCTTCCCGCCAGGATTTTCAGCACCTGGCCAGAATGTTTCATCAACTTGAAGGGATTAAAGCCGGAGGAAAATTCACCAAACCAATCCATTATAAAGACATTTATTCCGGATCCAGAAAAAGGGAATTACTGATCTTTATTACTGATCTATACGAACAAAACAGAGAAATTTTCAAACTGCTTGATACTCTTTCGGCATTGAAAAACGAACTTATTGTATTCCATCTGATGGGAAAAAATGAACTCGATCTGGATTATAAGGGTTATACGGCTGTTGAGGATCTCGAAACCGGCGAGACCGTTAAAATTGACGATAGAACCTCTAAAAACACCTATCAGGAAAACCTGGAAAAACACCTTTCCCGTTTAAGAATGGACTTGCTCGACAGAAAGATCAATTACAGAATGATCAGTATGGACCAGCCTCTGGATCAGGCCCTGCGTGATTTTTTAAATCAACGAAATAAATTAAGAACCTAAATGTTCCAGCTCCTTAACCCTATATGGCTTTTTGGAATGGGTGGAATAATCATTCCAATTCTGATCCATTTATGGAATGTTAAAAAGGGAAAAACACTAAAAATCGGCAGTGTGAGCCTGCTCGGAGAAAGTTCCAGGCAGAATGCCCGAAGTCTGCGCCTGCTGGATTTACTTCTTTTACTATTACGCTGCCTTCTGATAATAATTGTTTCAATATTACTGGCAGAACCTGTGTGGATAAGTTCAAATAGCCAGGCCCGGAAAGGGGGCTGGATCCTGATCGAAAAGGATAATTTTTCAGAAACCTATTCCAGGTTTCAAAAAGAAATAGACTCTCTGGACAGGGCTGGTTATGATCTCCATTTATTTGAACAGGGATTTAAAGCTGAGGATCTTAATAAACTGAAGGATTCCGAAATCATAAATGACAGCACTCAAGTTCAGCTTTCCTACTGGTCGCTTCTCAGAATGCTGGATCAGGAAATCCCGGCAGGCAAAGAGGCCTATATTTTCACGCCAAACCGGCTTAATCGCTTCAAAGCTGAGCGCCCTGAAATTGTCACAAAACTCAGGTGGAAAACTTATACCCCTAAGGATTCCAGTACCAAATGGATAGAAAATGCCTGGTTTACCAATGACTCCATCAGGGCAGTGATTGCACAATCTGAACCAAAGGGTATCAAAAAGAGTCCTGTAAACATTGATCCATCTAACAGAAAATCAGGATTTACTATAGATATTCAGGATGGAAATACCAGTCTCAGCTTTAAAAATGCTTCTGCATTGGAGCAAAACCCTGTGCGCATCGATACTTCCACAATCCGGATTACAGTTTATGCCGGTAATTTCAAAAAAGATGCAGAATACCTGAATGCAGCGATCAGAGCAATCCAAAAATATACGCAAAGAAAGATCGAATTAAGTTCGGTCAAATCGGGATTAATAAACGGTGCTCAAAATATAGTATTCTGGCTTTCTGAAAAAATGCCAGCTGAATCTCAGATCAGGAACCTCAGGGCAGGTACCTCCCTGTTTATTTATGAGAAGGGTAAAGCGGAGGAAGTAAACAGCCTGATCGTCTTGCCTGAACACTCACTGCAAAAAGAAGCGATCGAACTGCGAAAAAGGATTCCTCTGACTCAAGGTTCAAAAAATAATTACACTGTCTGGGAGGACGGATTCGGGCAGCCATTACTCGATCTTGAAATCACAAATAAGCTAAAGCTTTACCATTTTTATTCCCGGTTCAACCCGGAATGGAACGGATTGGTCTGGAATGAAGACTTTGCAAAAATTCTGGTACCACTGATAATTCCAGAACTCCAGAATCCGGTTACCGATCAGTATGACCGCCGATCTATAGCAGAATCATGGATCATCCCTGCAAGGGCAGAAATTAAATCGGGAACCGCACAAAAAAATACTGAATCAGATCTTAAACATGTCTTCTGGATAAGCCTGATACTCTTATTTTTTGGTGAACGCTGGCTATCATTCAGAAAAAATTTAAACTGAGATGAGGAATATGGCGGGAAAACGGTATATCGATAAAATCAGGAAACTATGGATCAGTTCATGGCTGTTTTCTGCGATTCTAATTGCCGCATCGATCGCTGTGCTGAACTTCTTCGTCTGGTCTGAATTTGCGCAGGTTTCTTTTTGGTGGATTCCTGGAATTTTTATTCCCCTGCTGATTGGATTGGTCCTGAGATCAGGAATTTTGAATCTTAGCCTGAATGAAGTTAGCCGGCTGCTGAACCAAAGTTATCCTCAGCTTGAAGAAAGTTCAGATCTGTTTCTAAAAGAAGAAAATTCCCTCAACACGCTTGAGAAACTTCAAATCAGGAAAATTGAACCCGAATTAAGTACTATTGAAGCCCCGGCTTCGATTTATCGTCGGCTGAAGATCTCTGCTCTGATCTTTTTCATTTCCCTTATTATATCATTGCTGTTGAGCAGGTTTGACCTGCTTAACAGTATGGAAGTCAATCAGATAGCAGGGAAAAGTTCAGATCTGCCTGAGTTAAAAGAAACCCAACTCCCCGGCATAGAATCCCTGAACCTGAAAATTAGTCCACCGGCATACACTAAAGTTTCATCAAGAACACAAAAGCAATTTTCAGCCAGGCTTGAAGAAGGCTCGCTTCTTGGCTGGGAAATCGAGACCAATCTGCCGGTTAAAAGCCTGGAATTCATTTTCAATGATAAGCAAAACATGAGCTTACGTGCCATGAACAAAGAAAAAACAAAATGGGGCTTAAATAAAAAAATAGACAGCTCCGGATTTTACCAGCTTAAAATGGATGATAAGCTTTCAGAACTCTACAAACTTGAAGTGATAAAAGATCAGCCTGCTGTGATCAGAATGATCAGTCCGGCACAATACAGCAGCATCGACATTGGTGAACCCAAAAAGACTGCATTAAATGTGCAGATCAATGATGATTATGGGATTATCGATGCATTCATTTCAGCAACCACCAGCAGGGGAAAAGGCGAAGGTGTACAGTTTAAAGATCAAAAGATCAGCCTTGCCGCATCATTTGGCGGCGGGCGGCAGTATCAGTTCAGGAAAACGCTGGATCTTGAGGCAATGGGAATGGCTCCGGGGGATGAATTATATTTTTTCATCAATGCAAGAGACAGCCGGAATCAGGAAAGCCGATCAGATGTTTACATCGTCACCATTCAGGATACGGCTCAACTGATGAGTATGGATGGTATGCTTTCCGGAGTAAATCTGGTTCCGGAATATTTCAGAAGCCAGCGGCAGATCATCATTGATACTGAAAAACTGATCAAAGAAAGGAACCAGACCACTGAAACAGAGTTTAAGAACCGCAGCAATAACCTGGGTATTGACCAAAAACTCTTGCGTCTGCGTTATGGGAAATTTCTGGGCGAAGAAACAGATGAAGAGATTGGAGAAGAACATGAAGATCATGCTGAGAATGAAGCAGCTGATTTTGGCAATGCTGAAAAAATGCTGGACGCTTATGCACATAAACATGATATCGCTGAGGATGCCACCTTCTTTGAACCTGAACTTAAAGCACAGCTCAAAGCTACTCTGGCTGAGATTTGGAGTGCAGAATTACGATTGCGTACTTATAAACCGGAAGAGGCTTTGCCTTTTGAATATAAAGCCCTTCGCCTGCTGAAAGATCTGCAGCAAAAATCAAGGGTCTATGTCGCTAAAACAGCATTCAAAGCTCCTCAAATTAAGGCAGAAAAAAGGCTCAGCGGCGAACTTGATAAAATTATCCAGCCTTTAGCTTTACGGAATTCTGCAAAGACTCTGGATGGTCAAATCATACTGAAAAGAGCTACTTCAGTACTTGCAAGTTTGAAAAATGACTACAGATTGAGTCCACAGGAAAGTACAATCCTTCAGGAGTCAGCAACTTTACTTGCTGAAAAGGCTTCTGCACAACCTGCACAATTTCTGACCGCACTGACCGCCTTGAGGAGAATCATGAATACCGGCAGTAAAGCTAAGCTTGCAGATATTCTTAGCGTTGAAGCTGCCTATCAGAAAATGATCAGGGAAGAGATGAAAGTACCGCAGGCTAAGAGTACCGGACCCGGATCGGCCCTTTCTAAGGAGTATTTCAATAATTTAAATCGGAACAGGCCTTAATATGGAGAATAGCCACATCATCATATCAACACTTGTTCTGCTTGGATTTCTGCTGCTGAAAGAAATACAGCGTAAGAATAAGGCCAATCTGATTCTCAGGATTACTGCCAGTTGTCTTGCTGCTATTGCCCTGATCTTCATTATAATACCGATTACTTATCAGAAGAAAGCAGAGCCAAAGGATGAAAATACCGTCGTTTTAATCACTGAAGGATTTCAAAAAGACAGTCTTTCAAAATTTAAAAATATACCGGTATTTACTACAAATTCAGTGCTGGCTAAGGATATCAGAACTGTGAAACTGATACCTGATCTGGCTGGTTTCCTGGCTATGAATCAGCAGTTTTCTAAATTTCACGTATTGGGTTACGGACTTGAGGCTCAGGAATTGGAAATAATACAGGATAAGAATCTGGTTTTCCATCCTTCGCCCCTGCCTTCAGGAATACAATCTGTTCATTGGAACAAGTCTGTTAAATCAGGAGAGCAGCTTGTTCTTAGCGGGAATTACCTGAACAAGCGTGATAAACCGGTAAAGCTGATACTAAATGGCCTGGGAACAAATCTGGATTCAGTTAATATTCCTGCCGGCAGGTCAGAGAATTTTCAGATAAAAACTATTCCAAAACATCTGGATAAATCAGTTTATTCACTGATTGGCATTGCTGAAAAAGACACCATCCTGAATGAAAAAGTACCAGTATTCGTACAAGCTCAGGATCCATTGAAGGTTCTTATTCTATCATCCTCTCCAGATTTTGAAAATAAATTCCTGAAAAACTGGTTATTTGAAAATCAATATTCTATCGCTGTTCGTTCAGCAATCAGCAAAAATAAATTCAGTACCGAATTTTTAAATAGTACAAGGATCAATCTGGATCGCATAACGCCCTCTGTTCTTGAAAATTTCGATGTGCTGATCAGTGATCCGGATGAATTATCGGCGCTGAGCCGGGCGGAAAATCAGGCCATACAAAATCAACTGAGCAATGGAATGGGTCTCATCATGATTGCTGACAGCATCCCTAAAGCTGAGGGATTTTTCAATGGAATTTTCGACACCAGATCTTTAGCCCGGGAAAATGAAAAAATGATCAGTCTGAACTGGGATGATTACAATACAAAAAAAATGACTCCGGGCTCTTCAGGCTCGTTCAGAATACTTCCAAAAGAAGGAAATCAGGCATTGGTAAAGGATAATAAAGCTAACATTATGGTAAGCAGCAAATTATATGGAAGAGGCAGAATCCTGCTCAGCAGCATAAATGATAGCTATACCTGGATACTAGGTGATGATCTCAAATCCTACTCTTCCTACTGGTCAAAACTCATCGGAGATATTGCCAGGAATAAAGAATTAAATTCAGTTTGGTCATTAAAAGAGCCTTTACCAGTGCTCAATCAGGAAACAGCAATCATTATTGAAACAGGATCCGATTCCATTCCTGTCGTTAGTTCAGAAGGTGATTTATTAAAATTTGTCCAGGATCCGGTTCTGGGGTTCCAATGGACTGCCCCTTTCTGGCCCAGGAAAACAGGCTGGCATTTACTTGCGACCGGAAATTCTGCTAACTCAATTCAAAGCTGGTTTTATGTATACAATAAAAATGACTGGGCTTCCGTAAATGCTGTAGAAAAAATAAAGAATAATAGAAAATTCTCAGAAGAATTCTTTAAAGAAAGCAATGAACAAGGTATTTCAGAAAGATATTACCCTGAGCAAGTCCCGCCAGTATATTTCTTCATATTATTTCTACTTTCTTGTACATATTTATGGCTTGAAGCAAAAAAGTTTTAACTTCAACTAATTAAAAATCCCGGACCTGGTTCGGGGCAACTCTACTAACCAAATAACAGGAGGATAACGTATTGAAAAGAAGTGAATTTCTCTACCTGAGTGGTATGGGAGCGGGTGCATTCATGCTTCCCGGTCTATCGCTAATGGGTAATCCCATTGATCCGGCTCAGGCTTTGGATGGCATGGATGTCAGGATTAAAAAAGCATTGGCTGATGTAGCATTGAATGCTGCACGTTCAAAAGGTGCCAGCTATGCTGATATCCGAATTGGAAGGTATTTGAACCAGTCTGTTGCTACCCGCGAAAACCGGGTGCAGGGAGTGGCAAATACCGAGTCCTACGGAGTAGGAATACGCGTAATTGCTGATGGCTGCTGGGGCTTTGCCTCCTCAAACAATGTTGAAAAGGAGGATATAGCCAAACTTGCCGAAAGGGCTGTGGCTGTTGCAAAGGCAAACGCCAAAATTCAGGGAGAACCTGTGAGACTTGCCCCTCAAAAGGGTTATGGTGAGGTCAGCTGGAAATCTCCGATAGAGCGGAATGCATTTGAAGTTCCGGTCAAGGAAAAAGTAGACCTGCTTCTTAGCACCAATGCAATTGCGATGCAGGGCGGTGCAAATTTTGTCAACTCGGTGATTTTTGCAGTAAATGAACAAAAATATTTTGCCTCAACGGATGGTTCCTATATTGATCAGGATATCCACCGGATCTATCCGAACTTCACGGTGACCAAGATCGACCGCAGCAGTGGTAAATTCGATACTATTCGTTCCTTAAGTACCCCAATGGGTATGGGTTATGAGTATCTTGAACCTAAAGAAAGCAGTAAAGTCAAAGGAATTGTAACCCGATATAAAGATCGATACGACATACTTGAAGATGTGAAAGCGGCTACAACCAATGTAGATGAGAAAATGAAGGCCAAATCAGTTGAACCTGGTAAGTACGACATGGTTCTCGATCCATCCCACCTCTGGCTAACCATACATGAATCTGTCGGTCATCCTACCGAGCTTGACCGTGTACTTGGATATGAAGCCAATTATGCCGGAACCAGCTTCTTAAGCCTGGAAAGAATGAATTCCAAAAAATTCAACTTCGGAAATAAACTGGTCAATGTCGTGGCTGATAAGACTCAAAAAGGTTCTTTGGGTGCTGTTGGCTATGATGACGAAGGTGTAGCATGTAAAAAATGGGATATTGTGAAAGATGGCATTCTGGTCAACTTCCAGGCTACCCGTGATCAGGCACACATGATCGGTTTAAATGAATCACAAGGCTGCTCCTATGCCCAAAGCTGGCAGGATGTACAGTTCCAAAGAATGCCGAATATCTCTTTACAACCCGGAAAAGCCAAGCTGAGTGTAGACGATATGATCAAAAATGTAGAAAAGGGTGTTTATATCATCGGTGATGGATCTTTCTCTATTGATCAGCAGCGCTATAATTTCCAGTTCGGCGGACAGATGTTTTACGAGATCAAAGAAGGCAAAATTGTGGGAATGCTCAAAGATGTAGCTTATCAGTCGAATACTCAAGAATTCTGGAATGCTTGCGGAGCAGTTTGCGATGAAAGCGACTACCGTTTAGGGGGTGCTTTCAATGATGGCAAGGGTCAGCCCAGCCAGTCGAATGCCGTCTCACACGGTTGTTCAACCACACGGTTTAATGGAGTTAATGTTATAAATACAGCAAGAAAAATATAAGATATGGGCATATTAAGTAAAGAAGAAGCTCAGGCAATTCTGAAAAAAGCATTAAGCTTTTCAAAAGCAGATGAGTGTGAAGTTAGCCTGAACGGTAGCGAAGGTGGTAACATCCGCTATGCACGTAATGCGGTTTCAACTGCAGGCGATATGAGTTCTATGGGACTGGCAATCAGTTCTACCTTCGGCAAAAAGACCGGTTCAGCAACGATCAATGAATTTGATGATGCCTCACTTGAGAAGGTTGTCAGAAGATCTGAAGAGCTGGCTCAGCTGGCACCGGCAAACCCTGAATACGTTTCACTCGAAGGACCAAAAACCTTTGCCGAATCAATCACTTTTAATCCGGCAACTGCTGCGGTCAATCCTGACATCAGAGCTGAGGCTGTCAGAAAAAGTCTTGAAGTAGCCAAAGCTGCAAATCTTGAAGCTGCCGGATTTCTTGAAAATACGACCAGCTTCCGTGCGATCATGAATTCAAAAGGGCTTTATGCTTATAATAAGGATACGGATGTATCATTTTCTGTAACCACCAGAAATCAGGCAGGTACCGGCTCAGGCTATGTTAGCAATAGTTTTAATGATATCTCAAAACTAGATACGCTGGCACTGACCAAAATTGCTGCAGGCAAAGCCAATGGCTCGGCAGGTGCAAGAGCCATAGAACCCGGAAAATATACAGTCATTCTGGAACCCTTGGCGGCCAGTGACATGCTTTCTAACCTCGTCAGGGGCTTTGATGCCCGATCGGCCGAAGAAGGCCGAAGTTTTATGAGCAAAAAAGGGGGCGGAACCCGCCTGGGTGAGCAATTGTTCAATGAACAGGTCAATATTTATTCTGATCCCTTTAATCCTGAACTTCCGGGAGCAACCTGGAATGGTGACGGGCTTCCCGTTGAGAGAACCAGCTGGGTAGAAAAAGGTGTCGTAAAAAATCTGAGTTATTCACGTTTCTGGGCGCAAAAAAAAGGTGTAAAACCACTTCCCGGTGCCGGCAGAATTATCATGGAGGGTGGTTCCGCATCATTGGAAGAGCTGATTAAAGGTACTGAGAAAGGAATTCTGGTAACCCGTTTCTGGTATATCCGAAGTGTAGATCCTCAAACATTACTTTTAACCGGACTGACCCGAGACGGTACATTCTATATCGAAAACGGAAAAATTATGTTCCCGATCAAAAATTTCAGATTCAATGAAAGTCCGATCATTATGTTGAATAATGTGGAGTCTCTGGGGAAAGCGGAACGAAATGGCAACATGATCGTTCCGCCAATGAAGATCAGGGACTTTACGTTCTCTTCTCTTTCTGACGCAGTTTAATCATAATAATATTTAACCCATGATTAAAAAATTATCGTTATGAGAAGAAGAGATTTTCTATATGTATCTGGAATTGGAGTTGTTGCATCCATGCTTCAGTCTATACCTGTCATTGGCCGGGATATCGCGATTGAAGATGCATTGATTCCAGTTGAAACAGCCCTGAAAAAGCGGCTTGCTGATATAGCCTTGAATGCTGCAAGATCGAGAGGGGCAACCTATGCAGATGTCCGGATTGGAAGGTACCTGAATCAGTTCTTAACCACCAGGGAAAACCGGGTTGAGAACATCAGTAATACCGAATCTTATGGCATGGGGATCCGTGTTATTGCGAATGGCAGCTGGGGTTTTGCCTCAATTGATCAGTTAACCGAAGACAATATTGCCCGGGCTGCAGCTACTGCTGTTCAGATTGCAAAAGTCAATTCCAAACTGCTAACCGAGCCGGTAAAGCTTGCCCCTCAAAGAGGTTATGGTGAGGTCAGCTGGAAAACTCCAATTGAAAAGAATGCCTTTGAGATCCCGATCAAAGAAAAAACTGAACTTTTGCTTGCAGTTAATGATGCGGCTATGAAAGGCGGTGCCAATTACATCAATTCATCTCTCTTCCTGGTCAATGAGCAGAAGTACTTTGCTTCTACTGAGGGTTCCTATATTGATCAGGATGTACACCGGCTCTGGCCAACCTTCACGGTGACTAAAATCGATCCGAAATCCGGGAAATTTGAAACCCGGAATTCGCTCAGTTCTCCAATGGGTATGGGTTATGAATACCTGATCCCAAAGAAAGAGGAAGAGATCGATGGATTATTTACGATTTACAAGAATCGCTACAATATGCTGGAGGATGTGACTACCGCAACCCGGCATGTTGATGAAAAGCTGAGATCTAAACCAATAGAAGCCGGAAAATATGATCTGGTGATCGATCCCACTAATTTGTTCCTGACCATACACGAATCAGTAGGTCATCCTTCAGAACTCGACCGTGTGCTTGGTTATGAAGCCAATTATGCCGGAACAAGTTTCCTCACTCTGGATAAATGGGAAAGTAAGAAATTCAAGTTTGGAAGCGATATTGTCAATTTTGAAGCTGATAAAACTCAGAAAGGTTCACTGGCGGCTGTTGGCTACGATGATGAGGGTGTAAAATGCAAGAACTGGGACATTATTAAGGATGGGATACTGGTCAATTATCAGACTATTCGTGATCAGGCACATATTTTAGGCCTGCCCGAGTCACAGGGTTGTTGCTATGCAGACAGTTGGAGCAGCGTACAGTTCCAGCGCATGCCTAATGTTTCCTTGAAACCAGGAAAAGCAGCTCTCAGTCCGGCAGATATGATAAAAAATGTTGAGAAAGGGATTTACATTTTCGGACGAAACTCCTACTCAATCGATCAGCAGCGATATAACTTCCAGTTCAGCGGACAACTTTGCTTCGAGATCAAAGACGGCAAGATCGGCGGATTATTGAAGGATGTTGCTTATCAGGCGAATACTCAGGAATTCTGGAATGCCTGTTCAGCCATTTGCGACGAAAAAGATTACCGCACCGGCGGATCCTTTTTTGACGGAAAAGGACAGCCAAGTCAGGTTAGTGCGGTATCGCACGGCTGTTCAACAACCTTGTTTAAGGGGGTGAATGTGATTAATACTGGGAGGAAAATTTAAATCAGTTGACAGTTGATAGTTGATAATTGACACCCGATAGCTATCGGGTTGAAAATTAATATGACTGCTAAATTTGACATTTAGTACTATATCACAGATAACTGACAACAGATAACTGACAACAGATAACTATTATTTGGAATTACAAATAAGATCGCATCGGATATTAAAAATCAGGATGCGATTTTTTTTGAATAGCTTTTTCAAATGAAG
This sequence comes from Pedobacter sp., assembly GCA_036676565.1. GTDB lineage: Bacteria > Bacteroidota > Bacteroidia > Sphingobacteriales > Sphingobacteriaceae > Daejeonella. The sequence goes on along the minus strand of JAKFCP010000015.1, from coordinate 173,694 downwards.
AGTACAAATTCTTAAAAAGAACCGGATCTCAGATATGTAACTTTTTACACTAATTTATGTCTGATCTTAATATAAACCCTAGCATAAATTATTTATATATTTATTCTAAGCCAATCCGCATCTGATGGTGTCTTTACTCTCAAAGCGGTATTCCTAAACTAACCAATTAGATGAAAAGAAGAGATTTTATTTACCTGACGGGCATGGGTGCTTCTGCAGCCATGATGCCCTCAATTCCGGTATGGGGCAACGATGTCCCACTGGATGCCGCATTGGACCGGATCGATCCGGCATTGAAAAAGCGTATGGCAGATGTGGCACTGAACGCCGCAAGATCGCGCGGTGCTACCTATACTGATGTCCGCATCGGGAGATATCTAAATCAGTTTGTAGTAACCCGGGAAGATAAAGTTCAGAACATTGTCAATACCGAAAGCTATGGTATGGGTGTTAGAGTAATTGCCAATGGCAGCTGGGGTTTTGCAGCTACCGATAAAATGGACACCGACAGCATTGCCAAAGCAGCAGAACTTGCTGTCGCCATTGCCAAAGAAAACTCACGTTTGCTGACAGAACCTGTTCAATTGGCTCCTCAAAAGGGCTATGGTGAAGTAAGCTGGAAAGCACCAATAGAAAAGAATGCTTTTGAAGTGCCGATGAAGGAAAAGGTGGATCTTTTACTCTCAGTGAACGATGCTGCTTTGAAAGGCGGAGCGAATTATGCCAATTCAATCCTCTTTTTAGTAAACGAACAAAAATATTTTGCCTCTACTGATGGTTCCTATATCGATCAGGATGTACACCGGATCTGGCCAACATTCTTCCTGACCAAGATCGATGCTAAATCAGGCAAATTCGAAACCCGTAATGCATTAAGTGCACCAATGGGAATGGGTTATGAATACCTACAGGCTGGTCCGGAGCATAAAATAAAGGGGATTACCACCCTGTACAAAGGCCGCTATGATATGCTGGAAGATGCTAAATCTGCAGCAGAGCAGGTGGGACAGAAAATCACAGCCAAATCTGTTGAAGCCGGTAAATACGACCTGGTTCTGGATCCATCACACCTTTGGTTAACAATTCATGAATCTTCAGGGCACCCAACAGAACTGGATCGCGTACTGGGTTACGAAGCAAATTTCGCAGGAACCAGTTTCCTTACCCTCGATAAATGGCAGTCGAAGAATTTCAAATACGGCAGTGAGCTGGTCAATATCCAGGGAGATAAAACCCAGCCGGGATCTCTGGGCGCTGTAGGTTATGACGATGAAGGGGTAGGTACCAAAAAATGGGATATCATTAAAGATGGAGTACTGGTAAATTACCAGGCGATCCGCGATCAGGCTCATATTGTAGGCCTTAATGAATCACAGGGATGTTGCTATGCAGATAACTGGAGCAGTGTTCAGTTTCAGCGTATGCCCAATGTATCCCTGATGCCGGGCAAACAGAAGAAAAGCATTGATGATCTGATCAAAAACGTCGAAAAAGGGATTTACATCATTGGTGATGGATCATTCTCCATCGACCAGCAGCGTTATAATTTCCAGTTTGGCGGACAGCTTTATTACGAAATTAAGGAAGGCAAAATTGCCGGAATGCTCAAGGATGTTGCCTACCAGGCCAATACCCAGGAATTCTGGAATGCCTGCAGTGATATGTGCGATGAAAGCGATTATCGCCTTGGTGGTTCATTCTTTGATGGTAAAGGACAGCCAATGCAAACCAGTGCAGTATCGCACGGTTGTGCTACCACACGCTTTAATGGAGTTAATGTAATTAATACAGCTAGAAAAATCTGAGGATAAGATCATGTCAATACTAAGTAAAGAAGAGGCACAGGCTTTATTAAAGAAAGTGCTCAGCTATTCCAAAGCAGATGAATGTGAGGTTAACCTCAATGGTTCTGATGCCGGAAATATACGTTATGCCCGCAATTCGGTTTCTACAAGCGGAGGAATCAGCCAGAATACCCTGGTCGTATCCTCAGCCTTCGGGAAAAAACTGGGTGTAGCCACCATCAATGAATTTGATGAAGAATCTCTTAAAAAAGTAGTTCAAAGGGCTGAAGAAACAGCGATGCTTGCACCCGAAAATCCGGAATTTGTATCATTTCTGGGCCCGCAAACCTACCCCACTTCTCCAACATTTGTACAGGCAACCGCAAATATGGGCCCTAAAGAACGTGCAGATGCTGTCGCAGCAAGTTTGCAGATCTCAAAGGATAATAAACTCAATGCTGCAGGATTCCTGGAGAACAATACCTCCTATGCGGCGATGATGAATTCAAAAGGTTTGTTTGCCTACAATACATCCACCGGGGTCAGTTTTAATGTGACCTTGCGCACAGAAGATGGAAAGGGTTCAGGCTATGCCACGAAATCATACAATGATTTCAGCAAACTGGATGTAAAAAAGGCAACTGCCTCAGCAGCTATGAAAGCTGCCAGTTCTGCATCTGCCAGAGCACTTGAACCGGGTAAATACACTGTCATTCTTGAACCTGCAGCGGCCCTGGTCTTGCTGGAAAATCTGTTTTTTGGCATGGATGGCCGTCAGGCGGATGAAGGAAGAAGTTTTATGAGTAAACCCGGCGGAATGACCAAACTGGGTGAGAAATTGCTGGATGAGCGCGTAAATATTTATTCAGATCCTTTCCATCCTGAAATGCCAACCAGTACCTGGAGCGGTGATGGAAGACCGCAGGAAAAAATAAACTGGATCGAGAATGGTGTAATAAAAAACCTCTTCTATTCGCGTTACTGGGCACAGAAGAAAGGTATAAAAGCCATTCCGGCACCCGATGCTGTGATCATGGCAGGGACAGATCAATCTCTGGAAGATCTGATCAAGGGCACAGAAAAGGGTATTTTGGTTACGCGTTTATGGTATATCCGCAGTGTGGATCCTCAAACAGTTCTTCTTACCGGATTAACACGTGATGGTACTTTTTACATCGAGAATGGAGAGATCAAATTCCCGGTGAAGAACTTCAGATTCAATGAAAGTCCGATCATCATGCTCAATAACCTGGAAGCTTTAGGTAAACCTGAGCGGACAGTGAGTGGTGAATCGAATACCAATGCATTGATTCCGCCGATGAAGATCCGGGACTTTACGTTCTCATCCCTCTCTGATGCAGTATAACTAATACCTGCGATAAGATTCTATGTTCCAGGTCCTGTGGTCGCTCCTGTGGTCGGTGTTATCACCGACCACATAAATCCTTACCGCAACTACCTTGGCTTACAGATAATTGGTGAGAGAGTGGTTGGTGATAACACCAACCACAGGGTAATCAGCATTTTCCCATATTGAATTTCCAATATTTTTTGCAGTATTTTAGTAAAAAAATACGTAAATAAATATGTCTGATACAAAAATTTTTGAACCTGGATCTTATCGTTATCTTCGGGGTGTAAGGCAGTATTCTGCAGGTATAACGGCACTGGATGGTTATCGATTAGAACGTGTACGATTCAGTCGGCCGCTGCCACTAAAAGAGGGCTTCTTACGCATCCAACAACATCTCAACACTTTAGGCCGTCCGCTCGCTGCATTTGGAGCCTGCGAATTACGTTCACCCGAGCCATTTACCGAACAAGGCTTTGTAGACTTTAATAACCTTTATATAGGTACTTTAAAAGAGTGGGGTATCTACGAAGAGGGGGGTGACAATCCCATAGCCCGCTCAAATGTCATTCCAGAGTTGAATAAACCATTGAGTCCGAGTATTCATGCATTTACTTACACAATGCCTGATGCTAATGCAAAACCCTCTTTTGTAATCGCTGGTAGTGCTGAAGCTCCAGAGGGCATGAGTGATTATCGTACTCACAGTATTAGCCTGGGTGACATATCCCAGGAGGGCTTAATGAAAAAAGGACGCTGGGTGCTTAATGAGATGGAACGCCGGATGGCTGGTCTTGGCTTTACCTGGGCAGATTCTACGGCAACCCAGTTGTACACTATCCATAACATTCACCACGTAATGGTGAACGAAATTGTAAAGCGTGGCGCAGCATTAAGCGGTATTGACTGGCATTACAACCGGCCTCCAGTCCAGGATTTAGAGTTTGAAATGGACTGTCGCGGAGTTTATGCTGAAATCGTTATAGATACAAGATAGCCCAATTTTCCTGTGGTCGGCGTTCTCACCGACCACTTAAATCCTTGCCACGACTACCCTAATTTCACTATCTTAGCTCTCAGGTGCTTATTAAAAGATGCTTGATAATAACACCAACCAAAGGGCAAGCACAGGGCCCCGTTGAACCACAGGTAATACATTTTTTATGAAACCATCATGATTTAGCCAAAATCCGCAGGGGTATGATTATTAAATCATGATCGCTTCATCACCATTAAAAAACAATAAATAGACAGATGAAAAAAATAGTTTTATTCCTTTTCCTCACAATTATCACTAATTCAGGTTTTGCTCAAAAAGGCTGGACCAGTCTATTCAATGGCAAAGACCTCAAAGACTGGAAAGTGAAGATCAATGGTCACCCGCTGAATGATAATTATGCCAATACCTTTCGTGTTGAAAACGGAGTAATGAAGGTTTCATACGATGACTATTCTGAATGGAAGGATCGTTACGGACATATATTTTATAAAAAACCTTTTTCAGCCTATGTGCTGGTGGTTGAATACCGCTTCACCGGGGATCAGATTCCCGGCGGACCCGGATGGGCGATCCGCAATAGCGGAGTAATGCTGCATGGTCAGTCGCCGGAAAGTATGGGTTTGAACCAGGATTTCCCGATCTCACTCGAAACCCAGTTTTTAGGCGGGAACGGTAAAGATGAAAGAAGTACGCTGAATTTATGTACTCCCGGAACGAATGTATTTCTTGATGGGAAACTGTTCACTACACATTGCGTTAGTTCATCCTCAAAAACATATCATGGCGACCAGTGGGTAAGGGCAGAGATTGTTGTCCTGGGCGACTCACTGGTAAGTCATCGTCTCGAAGGGAAAGAGGTATTCAAATACACCAAACCACAAATTGGCGGAGGAAGTGTTTCCAATTTCGATCCGGCGATTAAAATAGATGGAAAAGCTTTGAAAGAAGGCTACATCTCCCTTCAAAGCGAAAGTCACCCGGTTGAATTCAGAAACGTGAAATTATTCAATCTGGCAAAATACATGAATGATCCTGCAAAACTGGAGAAGAAGCTTAAAGGTTTGTTGCAATAGTGCTTGTCGGTGGAAATACCAACAAGAAGGAAAATCTGCTGTTTGTTAATTTTATTATTACAAGAAATAGCCATATCCTAAAAAGTGAATACGATCTTCCGATATTTTCATATCAATATTAACACTAAATTTTAAATCTTTTTTTGCGCGACTCATTACACCCATACATTTTAGAACATTGTATCCATCTACAGTCTCCATTTTAAATCCATACAGAGTAAAGTCTTTAAGCTTTCCCCATTCGGATTCTATTTCATCAAAATCTTTATACATTTTAATTTTTTGATCTTCTGGGATTGACTCTTCATGTAAAAACTTATCAATGCCAAAATAATCCTTAGTTTTAATAAGCTCAATGATACTTGTTAGAACTGTCAATTTATTCCTAATTAGCTTAAGCTCTTCCACAGAATAATCAAAAGTCCTTTTAGTTTTGTCCTTAAAGAGTAATGTGCTTTTAATAGTATCATAGTTTTCTTCTTCACCTTTTAGATTATTAAAGAGTCTATAAGCTATATTGCCAGCTGCATAGTCTGGGTGCTTCTTGTAACTTTCTAAACCTTCGCTTTCACTTAAAACTAACTCGATATGTCTTTCTGTCTCATCCCCGCTTGATGCCTTTATTCCTATAAAAGATTGACATTGCCCACCATAAAAATCTGCTACTTCTTGTATGCCTTTAATTTCATTCTCAGTATTGAAAGAATTAGAACATCCAACAGGAATTAGTAGGAGAAAATAAATAATAATAAATAGATATTTCATCGATTTTGATAACAAGGTAATAGGTGTATTACTTCAGGCAACAGATAACAGACAACTGACAACAGATATCCTCAATTCCCCATCGGCCTACCTTCAGGAAAAACAATTGGTATTCTATCCGGATCTTTCGTGTTTTTCTTACCTGAAAAATTTGCTGTCAGGAATTCTCCCATATCAATTTTTCCTGAAATAGTATCCCCGCTGATCGTGCCTGCAAAAGTATAGCTAACTGCCGGCCTGCGTCCCGGACTCAGGAATTTCACTTCATTCCCTTCGATACTTCCGGAAACTTCACGCACTGAGAAGTCGGTTTTATGGATCCCTTTAAGCCAGTTTCCATCCTGTTCAAGGTAAAGGATATGATCACTTTTGCTGCTGAAATAATCTATTTCCAGATCCCAGCGGCCACTTATTTTTGAACCTGGCGCCTTCATCACTGTTTCAGCCTTCGGACTTCGCTTCTTAGACAGCAATTCAAAAACCTTATCCCCGACAATCTTATCCTGCCCCGCTTGCATCTGTGATGCATTAATTGATAAGGAGGCCATTCCTGGTTCTGCACTTCTTCCTCCACCTACAGTAATTCTGGGCTTAGAACTGATCAGCTCCTGAATAAGTTCGGCACTGCTCACATGCAATTTCTCGGGATCCCATGAAATGCTTAAAGAAGCACTGCGGTTATTAATTCCCTCGGGCTCACGGATCGTAGTTTTTACGCTCTCTATTCCGGAAACTCTTTTGGCAATAGCATTCACCCAATTCATCCAGTTCTTCTCACGTGCTGCATGATCCATCTTCACCCAGGTTTCTACTGCTGCAAGCATACCAAGAGTTTCCTCCCGACCTACCTTATTATCACGTCCCGGACCATGATGCGGTGAGCTGGCCTGCCAGGCCGACATCAGAATATTTTTAGGGCCGAGCAGGAGTCCGGCACATTGCGGACCGCAAATTGCTTTTCCACCACTGTAAGCAACCATTGTTGCCCCGTTCTTCAAATGAACATTCGGAATAGTCAGAATTTCGGCTGCGGCATCAGCAAGAATCGGAATATTTAATGGTTTAGCAATTGCGGCAATTACCTCCAGGCTCATCGGTCCTGGAACTAGATTCCCGCCACTAAGTTTGATCATTGCAGTCTTAGGCCCCAAGGCATCTTTTAGTTCTTCAATAGTTTCAACCCGGATGATCTTTACCCCAATATTCTGAATTGCAAAATCATAAGCACTGAATGATCCCGCAGGTATGATCACCTCTGTTTTATCCAATCCGCTCAGATCTGGGATCTGATGCAGTTTCTCAGGATTACCACCAGCAACACAAGCTGCAGTTGCCATCTTGAGAGCAGCGGCGCAACCAGCCGTCACCATTCCCCACTGTGCACCGGTTAACTCAGCAAGCCTCTTCCCTACCGCATCAGCCAGTTCATCCATCTGAACAAAATGTCTCGATGCAGAATCCATTGCCGCTCTGACTTCAGGCAATTCAATTGAGCCGCCGATAATGGTAAAGGTACCCCGGCAGTTAATAACCGGCTCAACACCAATCGACTGGAATATTTGCGGCCCGGGTGTAAGCGGACCATCAGGTAATACAGGTGCAATGAACTCATTAACAGCCCCCAGAGCTGATTCAGATGATCCGGCGATAGCTCCTGCCAGGGGCAGAAAAGTAAGTCCTTTGATTAATTCTCTTCTTTTCATAGATGACATGTTTATACAGGTTTCCCTGATAGCAATTTCATCTAATTTTCAGAGAATAACAACAGAAAGGTAAAAGCAGAAAGCTTAAAGCAATTCGATCTCAATAATGAATCTCCTCATTTGCAAAAACAGTTTGGTGATAAATTAATTGGAAACACCAATCAAAGAAGCATTAAATATCTTCTTATTATACCATTGAATGAATTTATCTAATTGACTGACAGAAACTTATAATTATTTTATAAATTAAAACTAATAAATTAGTTGTATAACTAAATATTTAGTTATAGTTTTATATTACCGATTCGAATCAGGTATAAATAATTATATCAGACATTAAAGGAAATTATATGGAGATAAAGGAATTAACAAAAGCAGAAGAGCAGATCATGCAGGTTTTATGGGATCTGAAAAAAGGATTCGTAAAAGATGTGGTAGATCAGCTTCCCGAACCGAAGCCGGCCTATAACACCGTTTCAACGATCATCCGAATTCTGGAAACCAAGGGCTTCATAGATCATGAGGCTTTCGGGAAAAGCCACAGGTACTTCCCCATAATAGGAATTGAGGAATATAAAAGCTTTGCGACCGAAAAACTGCTGAGCGGATATTTCGACAATTCGGTAGAGAATATGTTCTCCTTCTTCGTTAAGGAGAAGAAACTCGACCTGAAGGAAGCAGATGAGATCATGAAACTGATTGAAAAACTAAAAAACAAGTAAAATGAACATCCTGAATTATCTTTTACAGACAAACCTGTATCTGATCCTGTTCATGGGATTCTATACATTGGTTCTGAAGAACGAGACTTTCTTCAGACAGAACCGTATTTATCTGAATACAAGTACACTCCTTTCATTTATAATTCCATTCCTCAATTCCAACTGGTTTCAGGAGCTTTTTATTACCCAAAAACTTAGGGAAAGTATCGTTCCGACTCAAATGATTTATGAAACTGTTGTAGTAGCAGCGGATGAGGGAACAAGTAAGTGGGCTATCGGAGATGTAATTCTATCGGTTTATACAGGTGTGATGGCCATACTATTGTTGAGATTCCTGTTCCGACTGGTACTGTTGAACTCTAAACTTCAACCCAAAAAAGGGGCTGCCTATTCCTTCTTCAATACGATGGTTGTAGACAGGGAACTGCCTGAATCGGGAATCATCATCGATCATGAAAAAGTGCACATGAGGGAATGGCATTCAGCCGATGTTCTGTTCATTGAACTTGCCTCGATTATCAACTGGTTCAACCCGGTGGTTTATCTGTACAAAAAGGAGATCAGGCATATCCATGAATTCATTGCTGATGAAGAGGCCGCATCTGGCATGCCCAGCAAATCAGATTATGCCCTATTGCTGTTCAGTAACACCCTTGGAGTTCAGCCCGATCAGTTAAGTAATAACTTTTTTAATAACTCACTCTTAAAAAGACGTATAATCATGCTAAATAAAAATAAATCACGGAGAACCGGATTATGGAAATATGGTTTTTCTGCACCCCTCTTTGCTATAATGCTGATCTTCTCTGCTGCAAGTGTAGCCACCGAGAACACAAATCTGATTGCAGGAGCTGAGAAGCTTATTAGTCCAACAATTGCTGATAAATATATACCTGCTGTAACTATACCCGTAGATAAAACCATAGATAAAAAATCCTCTCCGGGAAATAAAGTGAAACATATCAATTCTTCCACCAAAAGTACACAGGAAGATTTTAGCAAATTATTTAAGCATCTAACTAGAAACATGCGATATCCTGCATCTGCCAGGCAGGAAAAGATTACCGGCTATGAGGTCGTATATTTCAAAATTCGGAATAGGAAGATCACCGATATAAAAATAGCAAAAGGCTTACAGAATGACATAAATAATGAAGTGCTTAGAACTTTCGATTTATTCAAAGAGACTATTGAAGCAGAGGACAACGATTATGCAATGGCTATCGCTTTCCATTTAACAGGCATTGAAAATAATTCTCTGACATTGCCGTCAACTGGTAAAAACTATTTCATAGGTTCCATTTCTGTTTCGGCAATGGGAATATCACAAATAAAAGAAACAAAGGGATTTGCATTTTCACAAGAGGCAATTAAGGATTTTGCTTCTGTAGACGTTCTGCCAGAGTTTCCGGGTGGCATGAAAGGCTGGGGAGATTACCTCCAATCAAGTCTTAAATATCCCGATGAATTAAGAAAAAACAAGATAACAGGTAGAGTAATACTAAGTTTTATTGTACTAAAAAACGGTAGTATAACAGATGTCAAAGTTTTAAGGGGCATTGGTGGTGGTGCTGATGAGGAAGCGGTAAGAGTAGTAAAAGAAAGTCCGAAATGGAAACCTGGCATATTAAAGGGAGAACCGGTAAATGTCGCCTATACCATGCCGATATTTTTTCAGCTCGCATCAAATGCTCCTGAGGAAAAAACAAACTAACACAAATTGCAAGTTAATATGGGAACTGGAAATAGGAAATGGATGTCATCATATTCCTATTTCCTATTTCCCATTCCCTATTTCCAATTTCCTATTCCCTCCTCCTCAAATCAACCTATCCTTAATCACCAGCGTCCCGGCAATCTTATCATGCAGGCATTGCTGTTTCTTGTCGAAAAAACCCATCATATAACCCAATCCCAGGGTAGCAGTACTGATAATTTTGGATAAATTTCTGATCACTGAGCGACTGAAAGCAATGGGAGCTCCCTTCTCATCGGATACTTTAAGTCCCATTAATACTTTACCCCAGGTTCCTTGTCTGGCCGAGGCCTCCATTATGGTACTATAAATAATTTTTGAAATCGGGATGACTGCCAGTCCGGCAAGAGAAACAATGATACGCAATTGCTTCTCATCAATAAAAAGCACCACAATCGTAGCGATAACACAGTAAATGGCAAAAATAATAAAGTAGTCAATGATTACAGCGAGAAGGCGAACATCAAGGGAAGCAAAATACTGGGGTTCCCTGATATGAGTTTTGATACCCAGAAATTCACATAATTCAGGAACATCATGTGCTTCTTTATAGTCATCCATATCCTCTGTTTTCACAAAGGTTCCTGGTTTAATCTTCAGCCCCTTTAACTCATCAGGTGAATGAGGCCCGGTAGGTTTCCCATCAACAACAACAATATAATCCTTCATTTCTTATATGGAAAAAACTGCCATCCTGAATTTATTTCAGGATGACAGTCTATATTCCATCAAATATATTTAATACTTTTTAACTTCGAATGAGGATAAGCCGCCTTTCAAACTGATATTAATCTTATTTGGCGCAGTACCATAATTACTGGTTTCATAGGTTCCGTCTGCTTGCTTTATGAAACCAATAAAATCTTTAGAAGATAAACCACTGTCTACATCGATCCGGCAGCCTGAACTATCCGGGACTTCTATCTCCACATTTGCCACCCCCGTTTCAACTTCAACCTCAGTCAATGGTAATCCGGAACCAAGTTTTGCCTCAAAGGAAGCAGCCCCTCCTTCAAATACCAGTTTTTTAACCTTGTAATTACTCAGATCAAAAATTGCCTCGCCGGCTCCCATCTCAATTTTAATATCCCAAACAGGTGTATTATTCAATTGAATAAGAGTCTTGTTGTTCTCCATTTTATCCAGGTTCCAGTTTTGCTTTCCCTCACGCATCCTGAAGTTCAGGACTTCAGTAGAATCAATCACAGTCTTGTTTAGGGTAAACTTTCCAAATCGCTGCTTTAAACTTGCTTCAAACAAATTTGAAGTAGTATCAGTAAGTCTGAAACTGGTAGCACCACCCTGAATATTCAGACGGGCATTTTTAGAACCGTCATAAGTTTCGGTAAAGGTAGTGTTGGCACCATTAGACCTGTAGTCCTCATCCTGATCATTTTCATGTTTAAAGTTCAACCAACCCCTTCCTCTATCAGGTCGTGTGCCCTGATAGGCAATCAAACCAAGAGTAAGAATTGTAATTGCACCAATCATGTAGGGAGCTGCAGATTTATTTCCAAACCTGCTAAGGAGCATATTCGCACCAATCAGGATAAATATTACCGGCCAGAATCTCCATACTGAACTCCAGTAAAACTCAATCAGGTTAAAGTTCTCAAGAAGAAAAATACTTCCTGTAAAGATGAGGATCAAACCCCATACTATTTTTTCGGTTTTCATGATAGCTTAGTTTTGCTTTGGGTCAGTATTTGTATTTAGATCTTCTGAAGACTCAGCAGATTCAGTTGATTCGGTCGTGCTAACAGCCTGCTCTGTATTTGGGGCTGTACTTTGGGTAAAGTCTTCTGTCTGAGCCCAGTCCCCTTTCCATGGTTCCTTTTTCTTTGCACCTGCCAGGGTATAAAGCCCCATTGCAATTAATATCAGTGGCCAAAGGTTATGAAACTCCACCCAGTGAGGAATCAGGTCAAATTCATTAAGGAGGAAAAATGATCCGAAAAATATAAAGATTGAACCTGCAATCAGACGTCCGTTACCGTTTCCTTTTTTCTTTTGTGGAAAAGCAGGATTTGAAAGATTCACCGGCTCAGACACTTTATAGTCAACATTAAACTGACTGTAATCAGGCAGGTAAGGTCTTTTGGGAACGGCAATCCAAAGTACAATATAGGCCAGAATACCCGAAGCTCCTGCCATTACGGCTACTACAAAGGCGATCCTGATCCAGGTTACATCAACATCGAAGTATTCTGCGAGACCGGTACATACACCTGCAATCATTTTTTCCTGCTCGATGCGTTGAAGTTTCTTTTCCATTTCTTTAATTTTTTAATTCAGCTAGTTTAATGTCAATTATTCTTTTTTCTTTAATTGATAGATCAAAACTAAGCCTTGATTCCCGGGTTCTAAATACCAAATAGGTAGGTTATCCTAAGTTCTCGGTAAAGCGCATTAAATTATCGGTAAATGAAGACAAAAAAATATAAAATCAAACTTTACCATATACAGGTCTGATTATAATCTCATCAATATTGGCTCCTGAGCTCATTTGAAGACAGTTCATTATTGACTTCGCGATATCCTCGGATAATATGAACCAATCGGAAGGCAGGCTTGTCCCCGACCATGAATCTGTTAGCGTAGATCCCGGCAGAACCGCAGTCACCTTTACTCCTGCAGGTCTCAGCTCTTCCCTCAAAGCCTTTGTAAGTCCAAGGAGTGCCGTTTTACTGATACTGTACGAACCGGCTCTGGTAACAGGCTCTAAACTTGCAATTGAGCAGATATTTATGATATTTCCCTTTCCCTGGCCAATCATTTTGGCGGCAAAGAACTTGCTTAAAAAGTGAGGGGCAAAAACGTTGACCTGCATTTGCCGTTCCAGACATCTTTCATCCTCATCCATGAGTCCGGATGGAATATACAGACCAGCATTATTTATCAGAACATCCACATGGCCTAAACTCTTTTCGGCAAATTCAGCGAATCCCCTCACATCTGAGCTTTCTTCCATATCTGCCCGCATCCCAAAAAACTGCAGACGGGGATAGTTTTTCCTGAGTTCTTCCAGAAGGGCCTGAACCTCCTTTTCATCTCTGGCACAAAATGTGATATTATAATTATTTGCCGCGAGTTCCATAACAATGGCCCTGCCCATTCCCTTTGTTGCACCGGTTACAATTGCATTCATGGATTAAAATTAACAAAATCAATGATGGAGCAGTATTTAATTTAAGGCATAATCTCATTTGATTACCTTTGTTTAATTATACTTCTGTCTCCGGCAGTGATAATTTTATATTAATATTGTATAATAAGTAAAACAAACAATTTTCAAATGATATTTCACCCCTTAGGTAAATATATATTATTGTTAAAAGCAGTATTCCGCCGACCGGAAAAATGGAATATTTACCGGAAGGAAATTTTCCACGAAATGGTATCTATTGGTGTTGGCTCTTTGGGTATCATCGCCATCATTTCTGTATTTTTGGGTGCTGTAACAACTGTTCAGACTGCATTCCAGCTTGTCAGTGATTTCATTCCGAAATCGGTGATTGGTATGATCCTTCGGGATTCATCCATTCTGGAATTAAGTCCAACCATTTCTGCCGTAGTTCTGGCAGGTAAGGTCGGATCAAGCGTTGCCTCTCAAATCGGAACTATGCGCGTAACCGAGCAGATCGATGCACTTGAAATCATGGGAATAAATTCACCTGGTTACCTGATTCTGCCTAAAATCATTGCTGCAATTACCACCATTCCCTTACTTGTAATCATTTCAATTGGTTTAAGTATAACAGGAGGCTTTTTTGCAGGCACAGCATCAGGAGCCGTTACCCAACAGGATTTTATAACCGGACTTACCACTGATTTCAACCCCTTTACGCTTACTGTGTGTATGGTTAAGGCGGTAATCTTTGCATTCATAATCACTTCAGTATCAGCCTACCAGGGATTTTACACCAGTGGCGGTGCTCTTGAGGTTGGGCAGTCAAGTACCAAAGCAGTAGTGATCAGCTGTATTGCCATTCTGTTTTCCGATTATGTTATCGCCCAGTTATTGTTATGATAGAGATTAAAAACATACATAAAACATTTGGTGAGAACCACGTTCTGCAGGGCATTTCAGCAGAGTTTGCTGAAGGAAAATGTAATTTGATTATTGGTGGATCCGGCTCAGGTAAAACCACTTTATTGAAATGTATGGTAGGTCTGCATGAGCCTGAAGAGGGTTCTGTAATCTATGATGGGCGCGATTTTACGCGTATGAACTTCGCTACAAGAATTGAAATCCGCACCGAAATCGGGATGCTTTTTCAGGGTTCTGCACTGTTTGATTCCATGAATGTAGAAGATAATATCATTTTCCCAATCAACATGTTCACGAATCAAAGCCATAAAGAAAAACTTGAGCGTGCCAATTTCTGTCTGGAAAGAGTAAATCTTGCAGGAAAGAATAAATTATTCCCTGCTGAACTTTCCGGAGGGATGAAAAAAAGAGTAGGTATTGCCAGAGCGATAGCAATGAATCCCAAATATCTGTTTGTAGATGAACCTAACTCCGGACTTGATCCCAAAACAGCCATCGTAATTGATGATCTTATTCAGGAACTTACAACAGAATATAACACAACAACCGTTGTGGTTACCCATGATATGAATTCGGTAATGGGTATCGGAGAGAATATCATCTTCCTTCATGAAGGAAAAAAATGGTGGGAAGGAACAAATAAGGAGATTTCATCGACCGATAACAAAGAATTGAATGACTTTGTCTTTGCCAGCAAATTCATGCAGGCATTACAGAAAAAATAAAGAATACATTACTCCCAATTGAGTGAGTAAAATAGCATAAGAATGATTCAACTGTTAAGTCCGCAAAACTGGAAAGATTACGAACTGATCGATTGTGGTAATTTTGAAAAACTGGAGCGCTTCGGAAATGTGATCCTGATCCGTCCCGAACCACAGGCTGTCTGGGGGAAAAAGTATCCTGAAAGTGAGTGGACCAAACAACATCACATTCGCTTTAAGGGTCGTTCAGCAACTTCAGGGGAGTGGATTAAAAAAGATCAGAAAACACCCGACCGATGGCACATTAGCTATAAAAATGAGGATATAAAACTGCAGTTCAGATTGGCCCTAACCTCCTTTAAGCATCTGGGTATATTCCCTGAACAGGCTGTTAACTGGGATTACATCATTAAAAACGTCAAAAAATTCAAAACTTCGCAGCCAAAAGTATTAAACCTTTTCGCTTATACTGGAGGTGCCTCTCTCGCTGCCAGAGCCGCAGGTGCCGAAACGACACATGTTGATTCAATCAAACAGGTAGTAAGCTGGGCAAATGAAAATCAAACTCTATCCGGACTTGAAAACATACGCTGGACAGTTGAAGATGCATTGAAATTTGTAAAACGTGAAGTTAAGAGAGGGCGCAAATATAACGGAATCATTCTTGATCCACCTGCCTACGGACACGGGCCGAATGGAGAAAAATGGAAGCTGGAAGATAATATCAGAGAAATGATGGATGATGTGGTGAAATTACTGGATGAGGATGAACATTTCTTAATTCTGAATACCTATTCTCTTGGCTTTTCATCTGTAATTGTCGAAAATCTGATTCTATCTTCTTTCCCCGAAGTTCAAAACCTGGAAACAGGAGAGCTTTACCTTCAGGCAAGTTCAGGTTATAAATTACCATTGGGGGTATTCGGAAAATTCTGTAAATTTTAGTAAAATTTATTTGTGTATGATACAGACATCCATTAATTTGATTCTCCGGAACTCTTTTAAAATTCAAAATACTTTCAACATATAAATTAAGCATCTTTATAATAACCTCACAAATACAGCATATAAAACCAATCTATGAAAACCGGAAAACTAAGCATAAGCAGTCTTTCAATTTTATTCCTCATTATTTTTTTCACAAACTGCAGTGAATCAAAAAGTAAGACAGATACTAAATCTGGGCTAAAAACTGAGTCAGGCGCTAAGTCTGAAGGTACAGAAGCAGATGAAGAAGAATCAACAGCAGAAAATATTGAATATGAGCCGGTTGACACTGCACTTTACAACAAAAAGCTTAAAGAACTCGCGAATGGCGATACTACCGGAAAATGGCCGGTTAAAAAGCAGCCTTATCCGCTTCCGGGTGCAATACTGCCTTTTAAAAGAGTAGTAACCTATTATGGAAATCTCTACTCCAAAAAGATGGGTGCTTTGGGCGAATATGCTCCAAAAGAGATGTTGAGAATGCTTTATGCAGAGGTTGCAAAATGGGAGAAAATTGACCCTAAAACACCCGTACAACCAGCCCTGCATTATATTGCGGTAGTTGCTGCCGGTGATCCCGGGAAAGATGGTAAATACAGGAACCGTATGCCTGATAAGCAGATCGATTCAGTGTTAACTATTTCCAGAATGAAGAAAGACATGATTGTATTCCTTGATATACAGGTAGCCTTAAGTACTATCAGGGAAGAACTTCCTCGTCTTGAAAAATATTTAAAAATGCCAAATGTACACCTGGGAATTGATCCTGAATTCTCGATGAAAGGTGGAGTTCTGCCGGGCAAAAAGATCGGTACTTATGATGCTTCAGAGATCAATTATGTATCAGATTATCTTGCAAAATTGGTGAGAACCCATAATCTGCCTCCTAAAATCTTTGTCATTCACCGCTTCACCAAAAAAATGGTCACCAATTATCAGAACATCAAGCTTAGACCTGAAACACAGATCGTTATGCACATGGATGGATGGGGTGAGCCAGAACTAAAAATGGGGACCCATCGCCACTTTATCTATTCTGAACCGGTACAGTTCACCGGATTTAAGTTATTTTATAAAAATGACCTTAAAAAAGCGCCAAACCGTTTAATGACTCCTCAAGAGCTGATGAAGCTTAAACCACAGCCAAGCTATATTCAGTATCAATAAAAATGGATAAAAGAGGGTTTAGCCCTCTTTTATTCTTTACAGGGCGATTATAATTTTCTCATAATAAATTCTCACATTTAGTGATATGGAACAGGCAATTTTTGGCGGTGGATGCTTTTGGTGCACAGAAGCCATCTTTCAGAATTTAAAAGGAGTTACAAAGGTAGTCTCGGGTTATATGGGAGGGCATAAACCAAACCCCAGCTATGAGGATATCTGTAAGGGGGATACGGGACATGCAGAGATCATCCGCATTGAATTTAACCCGGAAGAGATCTCTTTTGAGGATCTTTTGCTCGTATTTTTCAAGACCCATGATCCTACTACCCTGAATATGCAGGGAAATGATGTTGGCAATCAATATCGTTCAGTTGTATTCTATGAAAATCAGGAACAGAAACTTGCCGCTGAAAAAATGATCGATCAGCTGGAAAAAGACATGGTGTTTGAACGGCCAATCGTTACCGAGGTAACACCGGTTTCAATATTTTATTCTGCAGAAGATTATCACCAGGACTATTATAACCATAATGCGAATAAGGCCTATTGCGTCCATGTAATTCAACCGAAGCTGCATAAGTTTATCAGGGAGTTCAGGGAAAAATTAAAATAATATTAAGGCTGACAGGGTTTGGAACCCTGTCAGCCTTTAGAATAATCCCAACTGCCCCTTATCATCAATATCCAGATCATCGGGATTGGTGATCTCAAAATCGATTTTCTTTACAGGTTTTATTTCTTCCTTTGGAGGTTCTTCAGGTAGGGTTGGAATCTCTTGTATTTCAACCTCTTCTTCTACAGAAACATCCCCGCTGATCTCTTCATTACTTTCAGCTTCCGGCAATGATTCAGTTTCCGGGCTTAGGTCTTCAACAAAAGTTTCAGCATCATTAATTTTTTCTTCATCAATATCTCTTGCCTGGGAAGAAACAGGAGTGGCTGTATGAACTCCCGGTTCATCACTTTCATTTTCATCAGGTTCAGAGTCCGGGGTCAGGATCTCTTCCTCCTCTTCCTCAACAATTGAATGGATAAGCTGGATCTCCTTCACTTCATGAGGGCTGAGCCTGTTCCCCATAGCCTTCATTCCCTTAACTTCAATTGCCTCACTCAGATCAATCTCAGACTCCTCTGCTATTTTGGTTTTACCCTTCAACACTTCAAGTTTGATCTTTGGTCTCACATGTCCCGAGATAAGAATCAGCTTTGATCCCGGTTCTTCGCTGATCACACTGGTCTTCTTGCCGATAGTAGCGTTTTCAAAAACAAATCGCTTGAGATAATGTGCACCAGATTTACCTTCAAGATAGATCAGAGTGAATACTTTCTCCGGATTAAACTTCTCAATCAAGAGCAGACGATCATCAAAGTGATTACTCAGATCAAAACTACTCAGCTCATAAACACCCTGGGGATTTAGCGTCAGAATTCTATCATCTCCATCAAATTCTCCAAGATATTTGCCCCGCCCATCTGCATTCAGACGTTTCAGAATTTCATCATACCATATCTTACGTCCTGATAAAGTGGAGATACCCTTGCTCTTCAGCACAACTTTCTTCACAGGGTACTTTGTGACGATATTGCCCATGGAGCTTCTGCCTTTAATCACCTGATCAGCAAAGTCAATATCGAACTGCAGTTTCTTTAGTTTGGAATGAGGTTTAAGCTGAACATTAATTATTTCAGCCTCACCGTTAGGGTTTGCTGTAAAATATAACACTTTTGATCCCTTGCTTCCCTTGGTCAGGTCGTACTCCTTATCACGGGTAACACCCAGTACAGAGAACCGTTTTATATAGGATGTACCACTTTCCCCATCCCTGTAAATCAGGTTGTATACCGTACGCTCATCGTTCTTTTTAAACACCTGGGCGTGGACTATCCCCTTCCCTGCAAAGGTTTTTTCGGCGACCTTTGAAACAATGAACTTTCCATCCTCTCTGAAAACGATTACCTCATCCAGATCAGAGCAATCACAAACAAATTCATCTTTACGAAGTCCGGTTCCGATGAAACCATCTTCGCGGTTCATATATAATTTAACATTGGCTAAGGCCACTTTGGAAGCCTCCACCCGATCGAAAGCCCTGATCTCTGTCTTGCGCTCTCTGCCAGCACCATATTTACTTTTTAATTTCTCAAACCAGGCAATGGCATAATCAGTCAGATGTTTGAGATGCTTATTAACTTCCTTAATATCACTTTCCAAAGCCAATAACTGCTCGTCAGATTTCTTAAGGTCAAAGCGGGTAATACTGCTCATCGGCTTATCGATCAGCTTTTTATAATCTTCAGGAAGAATCTCCCTGTATAACTGGGAGAAAAACGGACTGAATAATTTATTTAAAACTTCAACTACAGCTTCAAAATTACCGGACCCTTCGTATTCAGGGTTCTTGTACATTCCTTCCTGAATAAATATTTTGAGTAATGAACTGAAAAAGATCTTTTCTTTGAGTTCTGCAAGTTTAATTTCAAGCTCCAGTTTAAGCAGACCTTTGGTGTGCTGGGTACTCTCAACGAGAATATCATTCACACTCATGAAATAGGGCTTATCACCCTTAATGATACAGGTATTGGGAGAGATAGAAACCTCACAATCTGTAAAAGCATAAAGTGCATCGATCGTCACATCAGGAGAGATCCCCGGTGCGAGATGGATAATGATCTCAACATCTTTGGCTGTATTATCCTCGATCTTTTTAATCTTGATTTTGCCCTTATCATTGGCCGAGATCACACTGTCAATCAGTCCGCCGGTAGTTGTAGTATAAGGAATCTCGGTAATAGCCAGCGTCTTCTTATCCCTTTCAATAATTTTAGCCCTGACCCTGATTCTGCCACCCCGCATCCCTTCATTGTAATTACTGAAATCAGCCATTCCCCCCATCTGAAAATCAGGAAGAAGATCAGGACGATTACCTTTCAGAACCTCAATCGAAGCGTCGATCAGTTCCACAAAATTATGAGGCATTATTTTAGTTGCGAGACCAACTGCTATACCATCTGCCCCCTGAGCAAGAAGCAAAGGAAATTTTACAGGAAGAGTAACCGGTTCCCGGTTACGCCCATCATAACTGCTTTGCCATTCAGTGGTATCGGGATTGAATACTACCTCATTTGCAAATTTAGAAAGCCGGGCTTCGATATAACGTGGTGCAGCTGCTGAGTCGCCTGTTATAGGATCTCCCCAGTTACCCTGAGTATCAATCAGCAAGTTCTTTTGGCCGATCTGAACCATTGCATCTCCGATTGAAGCATCTCCATGCGGATGATACTTCATCGTATTACCGATTACGTTGGCAGCCTTATTAAAGCGTCCGTCGTCCATCTCCTTAAGAGAATGTAAAATACGACGCTGAACAGGCTTTAAACCATCATGAATATGAGGTACTGCGCGATCCAGAATAACATAGGATGCATAATCTAAAAACCAATTTTCATATAAACCGGAAAGCGATGTTACATTATGTAAAGCTTTTTCTTCGCCTGCCGTATTGTTGTTTTCGCTGTCTGTGTTTTCTATTTCTTCACTCATCCTTAAATATGAAATTCTATTGTGGTAAATATAAGTTATCGGATGAAATTGCAAGCGCTAAGTTTTAAACAGCTCTTAGTTAAATTTAATAATCGATGAATAATTAAATTAATGCTTCTGCAAACGGTTTTAATAGCAATCCAGTAATTAATTAGATTTATTTCATTGACATTCAATATTTTACATTTAAATTCACTAGGAAAAGCAACCATTTGAATCCTTTCACCGTGTATATCACAAATAGCTATTAAATTGAGTAATTCGATCGAACAATTACCTCATCAGCTTCGCGAAGATTGCATACGCGGAATAGCAGGTAGTCAGAAAAAATTGTATTACAATTTTTATGGCTTTGCTATGGGGATTTGTTTGAGATATGCCCGCGACAGAGATGAAGCGGTTCAAATATTGAATGATGGTTTTTATAAAGTTTTAACTCGTCTCGACCGGTATGATCCGTCGAAGCCATTTTTACCATGGCTTTCCCGTATAATGACCAATACGGCGATCGACCATTACCGTGCTGAGCTGAAGCATCCCATTACCAGTGACCTTGCCGAGCTGGAAATTCAGGGTAAAGAGACTGATATCCAAAGTAAGCTTAATTATGATGATCTGATCAAATTAGTACAAACCTTACCTCCGGGTTACCGGACAGTGTTCAACTTATTTGCGATTGATGGTTATACACATGAAGAAATAGCTGAACAGCTTGGTATTTCGGTAGGAACATCCAAATCAAATTTATTTAAAGCAAGGCAAAAGCTAAGAGCAATGCTTGAAGCAAATGATAAAACAACAGAAATAAATACAACACAAATAAACACAGGACAGAATACAGCAATAATTTTCAATGAGCAATTTGAGCCCAAACAAGACAGACAAATTTTTCAGGCAGGCGCTTAAATCAACTCCGGAGCTTTCTCCTGCAGAGAAAGACTGGAAAGAAATGGAGCGTCTTCTGAAAGGCAAGCCCAATAAGCGGCCTGTCATTGGCTGGTTTTACTGGCCGGCTGGAATAGCTGCAGGATTACTTATTTTCCTGTCAGTATGGCTTTCCCCTGAACCTGAAATCCGATTAGCTGATGATGGAAAGGCCAAAAACAACCAGATTGAAACCCAAAATAAAGAGAACACAACTCAGAATACTGAAAATGAAACTAGCAGTCCCGGGACCTTTCTGCCTGATCCTGTAATTCCTGATGAAAGAAAGACTTCCGGCCTGAACACAGACATTGTGAAACAGGAAAGCAGAAAACCAGTAGAAGATTTTATAGAACCTGCCTTATTTACAAATATTAGTTCAGAAGTCAGAAATCAATTCCAGCCTTTAAATAAGGCTCTTTATCAGGAGCTCAGAAATATAAGCCCTCTCCCATCCGGCGATTTTAAAGCAGTCAATACATTTTCATTAAAATCTGACAAAAGTCCTGCCATTGACAGTATCACCAGGAAACTGGAACGCAGTAATGAAAACCAAACGGGCAGACTCACTCTGAGCATGGCTTTTACCACCGATATGAATTCTGTAAATGGGATTGGCAACAGCAAAGCCGGAATTAGTAGCGGCTTTGGAATAAGCTATAGAATTTCGAAAGGTATATCTGCCGGTACCGGCATTTACTATTCGCAAAAGAACTATTCTTCCGATAAAGATTCATATTACACAACAGAAAAGCCATTCTCAACCTGGGCGAGTTATTCAAGACAAATCGATGCAGATTGTAAAGTGATTGACATTCCGCTAAACATGAATGTATTGATCAGTAAAACTAAAAAGACAGGAATTATAGCATCTGCGGGCTTATCCTCCTACATTATGTTGTCTGAGAAATATAATTTTATCTACAATGCTACCCCGTCTTACCCTTCTGCCGGAAGGAAATACAAAATCAATAATGCAAACCAACACATTATGAGTATTGTCAATCTTTCTATAGGTATTGAAAAGCCTATTGACAATCAAAGCAGCATAGTGATTCAGCCTTATGCTAAACTGCCCTTGTCAGGAATCGGACAGGGTGAAACTGAATTGAAATCTTTTGGAATTGGATTCCAGCTGAATTATTCGATGAAGAAGAAGAATAAATTCTTCAACAGGTAATCTGAATAATTATTTCTTCTTTATAAACACCAACTCTACACGACGATTTAACTGACGGCCACTATCGGTACTGTTATCGGCAACCGGCAATGTATATGATTTACTGAGAGCAGGTATACTGATTTTCTCTCCAAGCATTTCACTAACAGCATTAATAACAGCTTTATTTCTACGATCCGAAAGTGCATAATTGTATTCCAGACTTCCGTAGTTATCCGTGTGACCAGAGATATTAATTGAATACTGATTTTTTACCTGTTTGTACTTATTGATGGCAGTCCGGAGCTTGCCCATTTCTGCCTCTGTAATATCCGATTTATCAAAATCAAACAGGATCACAACATTGGGCATTTCAAATTCCTGTTCTGTTAGTACCACTTTCTTTTGAGCAGGTGAGGCTACATCAACAGGCTTCGGAGCCGGCAATGATCTTTGCTTAGGTTGAACAGGCGGAGCAGCGGCAGGTGCGGCTTGAGAAACAGGTACAGGTGTTTGCTGTACTGCGGCAACTGTCTGCTCAGCCGGCTTAGTAATTTCCTTCTTATAATTTGCAGGCAGGATCTCTTCAAGCGTTTTTCCCTGTAAGATCAAATTGGGATCAATCACTTTACTCAGATCAGGATAATCGACAAAGCCTGGCTGTTGAATATCCTTTTTCGAGGTCAAACTGCGATCTTCTATAAACACCCCTGAATCATAGATATTATCAGCAACATCAGCGATCACGATCTTAAGATGATACTTCTTGTAGGGTGTAACATAGCTTTGTGCAACAAGCTTTTTAGTGATTCCATCGTAACGAAGATTACGGTAAAGATTAGCATCGAGAGTCTTCAATAGTTCAGGGTCTGCCTGAATTACTGTCTGATCGCCTGGTACAGGGCCGCTCATTGTAAAGATCGAACCAATACCTCTTAATACTCTGCCCGGTAATGTTCCCCTATAGGTTGATTTTAATGGCTCCTGTCTTTTGATTGTAACCTGCTTGTATAAATTATTATCAATAAAATGATCCTGATTTAACTTAAAATTTATTGTATTTATACTGACGGGCACACCGGAACCGGGTATCAAAGCGATATTCTTAGTACTGCTTTCATCAGAAACAATAAAAGCAAAAACATCATTATAAGGTGAATCTACATACTCAGGATATTCATCAGAACCAAACTGATAATTAAACTGTATACTGTTATCCATCGGTACAAAATCAAATTCAATACTGCAGATATCAAATAACTTACCGCTTACTATCGCCGATAGATCCGGATCGGTTTGAGGGGATAAAATATCTCCGAAAGTTGAACTTTGATTATGCGAATTATTATATCCTGCAACATTGAATGAGTTTCCTGTTGATAGAATTAATCCCTTTTGTACCTGTAGAATATTACCGCTGCTGGTATAAGACAGGGTGGATAGCGGATAACCCTTAAATTTAATATTTCCGATTATAACGCCTTGTCCGCTGAAATTCTTTTTTACCCATTCATCCACCTTAATAGACGATAATCTGATCTGGGTAAAACTATCAGCAGCTGAAAATAATACTGCAAAAAGCAGAAATAGATATTTCTTCATCATTGATCGATATTAGAATTAAAAGAGGCTTTCAATAAAGATCTATTGAAAAATCCTGTTCAATTGCGGGTGTAGTTGATTGGACACCTGCACATAATACAATTTACGATTATTTTTGAAGTCTTGTTTCTGCAAAAGCAAAAGGAAGCAAACTTTTTATTCCTTCTGTTCGGATAATTGAACCCTTGCGGCAATAAAAGAGAACATTGATTGGGCTGGACTGTTTTTTTTCGTATTCTGCCATAACCTGTAAACAGGCACCGCAGGAAGTGACCGGTTCCTTTATCTCAAAATGATCAGTTTGAGCGGTTATCGCCATGCTGACAATCTTATCGTTCGGATAAGTGGAGCCGATAGTGAAAAGAGCGACCCTTTCGGCACATAATCCGGATGGATAGGCGACGTTTTCCTGATTACTGCCATAAACTACCTTTCCGCTTTCAAGCTGCACAGCCACCCCTACCCTGAATCCTGAATAAGGTGAATGTGAACTTGACATTGCTTTTTCTGACTCCAGACAAAGATTCTTATCTGATTTACTTAATTCATCTACCGAAGAATACTCCTCAAAAGATATGGAAAGGTTCTTTTTTTCTATCATGATACTTCGGCTAACAATGCTGCTGCTTCCTGCTCCTCAGCAATAACATCCACTTCAACACGCAGGTTCTGTATGATGTGCTGTTGCCTGTCGGGAGTATTTTTACCCATATAGTATTCCAGAAGACTCTTAATCCCCTGTTCTTTTGATAAGATCACAGGATCAAGCCTTATGTCTGCGCCAATGAACAAACCGAATTCTTCCGGAGAGATCTCTCCCAGACCCTTGAACCTGGTTATCTCCGGTTTATTCCCGAGTTTATGAATCGCCCGCTGCCGTTCCTCATCACTGTAGCAATAGATTGTTTCCTTCTTATTTCTAACCCTGAAAAGCGGGGTTTGAAGAATAGATACATGCCCTGCCTTAACCAGATCCGGGAAGAATTGAAGGAAAAATGTCATTAGTAATAAACGGATGTGCATTCCATCCACATCCGCATCCGTTGCAAAAACAATATTATTGTAACGAAGATTATCTAATCCATCTTCAATGTTCAGTGCATGCTGCAGAAGGTTAAATTCCTCGTTTTCATACACAACCTTTTTTGTCAGACCAAAACAATTGAGGGGCTTACCCTTCAGACTGAATACCGCCTGAGTCATCACATCCCTTGATTTGGTAATAGAACCACTTGCAGAATCCCCCTCAGTTATAAACAGTGTGGTATCCTGTTTACGTTCATGGTTATCATCGAAATGGATCTTACAATCCCTTAATTTCTTATTGTGTAAAGAGGCCTTTTTTGCACGCTCATTCGCCAGTTTTTTGATGCCGGCAATGTCTTTTCGCTCACGTTCCGACTGAAGTATACGCTTGAGAAGTGCATCCGCATCAGCCGGGTGTTTATGGAGATAATCATCCAGCTCCTTCTTGATGAAATCATTGATGAATGTTCTAACCGAGGGTCCATCCGGAGCTATATTCTGCGATCCGAGTTTGGTCTTGGTTTGCGATTCAAATACCGGTTCCTGTACCCTGATTGAAATCGCAGAGACAATAGAGGCCCTGACATCTGAGGCATCAAACTCTTTTTTATAAAATTCACGGATGGTTTTAACAACCGCCTCCCTGAAAGCTGCCTGATGTGTTCCTCCCTGTGTGGTATGCTGTCCGTTAACGAATGAATAATATTCCTCACCATATTGCTGACCGTGGGTCATAGCCACCTCTATATCCTCTCCCTTGAGGTGAATGATCGGATATCGAAGGGTCTCTGCCTCAGTATTCCTGGTAAGCAGATCATACAAACCCCTTTCTGAGAAGAACTTGGTGCCGTTGAAATTGATTGTCAGCCCGGAATTCAGGAATACATAATTCCAGATCATGCTCTCCACAAATTCAGGGATATAATGATAGTTCCTGAAAATAGTTTCATCAGCATAAAAAACGACAGAAGTTCCATTACGCTGAGTAGTTTCAGATTCAGGTAAGTCGTTTACCAATACACCCTGCTCAAATTCAGCCTTTTTTGTACGGCCATCACGATAGGACTGAACAGTAAAGCTGGAGGAAAGGGCATTTACCGCCTTGGTACCTACTCCATTTAAACCTACCGACTTCTGAAAGGCTTTGGAGTCATACTTACCGCCGGTATTGATCTTGGACACACAATCGATTACTTTTCCCAAAGGAATTCCCCGACCGTAATCGCGAATAGATACCTTTTTATCACTCACGGTAACCTCAATAGTACGGCCGGAGCCCATCACAAACTCGTCAATCGAGTTATCCAGAATTTCTTTTAGTAAAACGTAAATTCCATCATCGTATGCCGACCCATCACCCAGTTTCCCGATGTACATCCCCGGACGTAAGCGAATATGTTCTTTCCAGTCGAGCGATCGAATACTATCATCACTATAATCTATTTCAGCCATCCTTATCTATTAATAATACCTGTACAATTACAAATTTAAAATTTAGATCGGCATAGTACCTGCTTAGATTTCCACATTTAAACAAGGGAATTATAGAATTGCTGAGTTGCTGGTTTGTTACGATTTCAATGAATGCATTTGGCCCAGTTTCATAAGAAAGGGCCTAATATTTTGATCAATAGTGAATATTGATAGTATAATACAGGTTTTTGAACCAAAATTGAAAATGGTCTAAAAATTAGGTATTGTTCGTACCTCCTTCGTAACTTGTTCGTGCAAAGCCCCTTTTTGATGCCCTGGAGGCTATGTTCTGCGAACAAGGTACGAACATGGTATGATGTTGGTACCTTGATGGTTGTGTCCTGAAATTGATTGGAGTTTTTCTACCTGACCGCCCAGGGACGTCAAATGTTTATAGTGTTGGGTTAATATGGAAATCCCGTCCGCTCTGGGCAGGCGTATGTAAGAGCTTCCAATACATTCGGCCCCTTCAGGGTCGGAGAAGCCGGTTTAATAAGGTTTCTATAAACATTCGACCACCTTCGGGGTCGAAATAAAATCTAATTCCGCATCCTTTGATTCCTGCAAGGCCCAAAAATATGGAACAAAAAAAAGGGCTCCCATTTAGGAACCCTCATCAAATATAATTTATTGAGTCTATACCTTCCTTAACCTGATAATATGAAGGTGATGCATCAGCTTAATTATAGGATAAGAAGGATCAAATTCATACCATTTCAATGCGAAATTCACATTATTGGGTTTTTTATGATGATTATTCTGAAATAACTCTCCAAGCATCAAAAAGTCTAGTGGCAGTGAATTCTTACTGTGATCATCATTATCATAATTAGAGTACCCATACTTATGACCACACCAGTTAACCACAGCACCGTGAATTGGCCCCATCAGAAAATGAATAGGAAGGAGTAAGAACATCCACCAGTATTCTGCAAAATATACATAGAAAGTTATATACAATGCAATAAAAGTCAGTCGGGTGATCCAAAGGTCCCCAATTTTGTCGATTAAGGGCCAGGTTGGATAATTATCGCGGAAAGCCGGTTCTGGTTCAATCTTAAACCTTACGTAATCGAGGTAAATATTTTTTGTCTGAACCATCATCCCAATCACATCTTTAAAGAAATGCGGAGAATGAGGATCTTTTTCGGTATCACTGTAGGCATGATGCATACGATGCATGATAGCATAAGCACGAGGATTCAGGAATGAAGATCCCTGAGCCAAAAAAGTAGATAAATAGAAAAATTTCTCCCAGAAAGGGCTCATTTTAAACATTTTATGAGAGGAGTAACGATGCAGGAAGAATGTTTGAAAGAACAGGGACAAAAACCAATGGCAGAGAAAGAAAATAAGAATTATCATATATCAAAAAAGGCTTTGGATTGAAAGCCTGCGAAAATAAACAAATTTCTATGGTTAATTATACCCAAAATGTCACGATAACATAGGCACTATCGTCCAAAATCATCCTGAACTCTGACGATATCAGATTCATCAGAAGGATTTGAGGCATCGGTATGTTGCCAGATTTCTGCAATTACACCCCAGTCATCAAGTCCGACAAGCCTGTGACGTTCTCCCTGCTTTAACACGATCTGATCCCCGGGATGATATTTTTTAAGTTCAGTCTCCTGGTCTGTAAAGCTGGAAATAACTCCGACTGTACCACTTATTACCTGCCAGATCTCTGCCCTGCGGTGATGATACTGCCATGAAAGCCGGGTTTGAGGGGCTACAACTAGTACTTTCGGACTGAGTTTTCCGGAGATCTTAAGCTGGTCGACAGCGATTCCACTAAAAAAGGTATCAGAAAATTTCTGAGCCTGATCCTCATTTATTACGAAGAAGCCACCCCAGGGCCTCTGCAAATCCATTTGTAAAATTTCAAAACCCTGAGCCTCTAAAACCTCCTGTACTTTCTTAAATAACTGTTCCTTCTGCAATACTTTGTCCATATCCTGCAATAATAATTCTAAAGGCTGATATATGCAATTTGATGATTAGATAAAGAGTAGTTTCAGGGAAAATTGAGATTATAAGAATAATTATCTTATTCTCAACTCATAACTATTCTCTTTTCTTTTCCTGCAGCAGAAAAGAAACAAAATGCCGCCGCTGCACCTGATGCTATTTAAGTTAATGCTTTGGCTTGGTCTGTGCCTACCGCACCAGCTGAGGCGGAAAAAAACGTTAACGGAGATTTTGTGCTTAGGCCAAAGCTTATGAACAGTACTATCACTATAGGTAAAAATACTGCAGGTTTTAAGCCAGGGAAAATATTAGAATTAATATCGTAATGAAGGAGGGTAACTCGCTTTTTGTTTGATAACTAAAAACGTACTAAATAGCATATATTGACTATTATTCCTGAAATTTTATTTTAACCCGACAACAATGATTAGTTAAATAAGCAATATCAGATTACTGGTTCATCCCAACCGTAATTTTCCAGAAACCTTCCTCTTTGAACATAACTTCCAGGACTTGATTTGAAATAGTGATGCGAACCTTTAATGGGAACACGACCTGCTGGAGCTGAAGAGTATGTCCTCTTCCGGTTTTAGATATTTCCTGAATTTTATTATAGCTTCCAACTGTAGCCAGTATATTCGTAATGTCTGCACCAACCATGTCAGGACCATCGATGCGCGGAGTACCCCCGCTTGCGTTAACTGCCTCAATCTGAACAGTATTCTCCTTAGCCCTGATGTCTTTTATAATGCTCAGGCGGGTCATGTGCTGCCCTCTTTCAAGGATGTTATAGGGCCTCTCTGCCTTTGGCTTAGGTTGTGCATTTACGGAAATAACCGCTAATGCAAAAAGAGCGATCAACATAATCCTGAGATTTTTCATTATTCCTGATTTCTATTAAGGACAAATTATTTTGCGAAAAACTTTAAAGTGCAATATTTATTAGTAAGGCAATGCCAGACGCCCGGGGCAGCCGGCGAACAGGGTTTATGACAATTTATAAATATTCGACCATCTTAGGGGTCGAAGTACAAAATTTTTTTACCGGAAATTAGACGTTAGTTAAAACTAATACAGATTATTTTGTCATCCCTACTGAAATCTTCCAGTTACCTTGTTCTTTGATTAAAACTTCAAGAACCTGATTTGAAATAGTAATGCGAAGCTTTAAGGGAAATGCAGCTTGAGTAAGCTGAATAGTTTCTCCTCTCCCAGATTTAGAAACCTCCCGGAGAGCATTATAACTACCCAGATAGGCTACAACCTCTGTAATATCTGCACCCGGCATCTCCTCAGCGTGACCAACCTCATAATCACTACCTCCAACCCCAGTGCCAACCAGTCTGGTAGTTCCTCCGGTCAAATTATTAGCATCGATCTGAACAGTATTCCCCTTACCTCTTAAGTTCTTGATAATATTAACTTTAGTCATATACTGCCCCCTTTCAAGAATTGTATAAGGACTTTCAGGCTTTGGATCTGATTGTGCATTTACAGAAAAAACCACTAATGCAATAATAGCAATCATCATAATTTTGAAATTCTTCATTTTTCTGATTTTATTAGTTAGATAAATTGGTTAATTATAAAATTTAAACATAAAAAGAGCCCTTGCAGTGCCCTAAACCCAATATCTCAGCCTCTACTGTGTCAATCCAACTGCTATCTTCCAGAAACCTGCCTCCTTAATTTCAACCTCAAGAAACTGCCCTGAAATATTAATACGAAACCTTGCCGGAAAAACAACATCCAGTAATTGAATGGTTTCCCCTCTCCCTGATTTAGAAATCTGACGTATCAAATTAAAACTTCCCTGGGTAGGTATTACTTCATTAATTTCTGCACCGGCAAGAATTGGGCCTCTTACCAAAGCGGTTCCACCACTTGCATTCAGAACCTCAATCTGAACAATATTCTCTGTACCTCTGAGTTCTTTTCTTACTATAACCTTATTCATTGACTGGCCCTTTTCGTAGATATGATAGGGCTTTTCAACCTTTTCCCTGGACTGTGACATCAGTGGACCTGCAGATAATAACATGATTAATAGGAAGATATACTTGATTAATTTCATATAACTGAGCTTCAATTATTAAATGTACCGAAATTAACCGAATGATTACAAGAGAATTAATCTCCCCTTTACAAATAAGGCTGACAGGGTTTGTAACCCTGTCAGCCTTCCATAAATCTGACAAAAGCAGTGCGGGAAATTTTTAAATTATATCAGTATCAATTCTGAAGATTAATCATTCTGAATCTTTTGCTCCAGTCTTAAAAATGCACTTCTTCTGGGTGCAGGCATTTCGAAATCATCTCCTTTTAATCCTTTCCAAAGTACCTCATTAAATAATCTGTCGTCATTCTTATCTACTTCGGCAAAATCAAAGCCATCGGATATTTTCGACCATTTTGAGGCAATCTTATTTATATCATCCAGACTAACCCTGTTTGGCACAGCTTTAAATTTAGTAAAATCAGGTTTACTGGTAAAGCTCCTGAACATTGGCATCGCGGCAGCATCATACTGACTCATCGGAGGCAAGCCCAGTATTAACTCCATGGTCCTTAACATCCCTGAAGTGGAATACATCGTGTTATCCAGATAATTCCTCTTGGTGTATGGACTCACTACCATTGCAATTGAACGATGCGCATCAACATGATCGGGACCATTTTGAGCATCATCTTCAAGAATAAATATTGCCGACTGAGCCCAGATCGAACTGTTACTGATATGTTCGACCAATTTACCCACTGCCAGATCATTGTCTGCAACACAGGCGTATGGAGTAGGTTTGCCGACTCCAAGTCCCTGGGTGTGATCGGCTCCCAGACGGATTGTACTTAAAGACGGAACTGCATTTTTGGATAATAAAACATCAAAATCTGTTTTCCATTGTTCAAAACGATCAACATCTTTCACTGTCTGATCGTAATAACCGGTAAATGAAGAACAAACATGTGCTTCATCCAAAACAGGAATATTTCCTTTAT
The DNA here is from genome assembly GCA_036676565.1 of Pedobacter sp. Lineage (GTDB taxonomy): Bacteria > Bacteroidota > Bacteroidia > Sphingobacteriales > Sphingobacteriaceae > Daejeonella. The sequence goes on along the minus strand of JAKFCP010000015.1, from coordinate 141,935 downwards.
CCTTATCTGCAAAAACACCATAAGTTCTGAATGAAACCCCATGTCTTTTGCACATATCCCAAATAAATCCATCCTTATTGTTTGCAACTGTCCGGCGGCCTAATCCATCATTTTGCCCTCCCCTACGGCCATAAGAAGTTGGCCAGGTCTTTTCGAGAAAATCAGTTGCATAAGCACCAAGCGACCAGTTATGACCATCGGCACTAACCTCAGCATCAACATAAAAGTTATCCAGCAATACATATTCCCTTGCAAGCTTATGCTGATTGGGTGTATATTTCTCTCCAAAAAGAGTCAGAGTAGAGTCTCCATTCCCTTCTTTGATATCTCCAAATACCTGATCATAAGTCCGGTTTTCTTTAATTATATAGAAAACATACTTGATGGGAGAAGGATCACCAACCTTTTTTGGAATAGGATTACCGGCTTCACCATCGGCAATCAATTCCTTATCCTTATTGTATGGAGTGTTCATGAAGACATTTTTGGAATATACTTCCAGATCTGCCGCCGTAGGTTCATCGATCACACTCATTGTTCCCTTCATCAGACTACCGATATACTGCAATCTGTTGTTTGCCTGAGGAAGTTCTCCTCTATGTGATTCTGATTTAACATCGGCTCTTACTGGCTGCGGACCTAAAGGATTTGCGAATGAAGAAAATCCTTTTCCATTACTGACAAATATTTTACTTCCGATTACTCTTACATTCGTTGGGTACCATCCAACCGGAATGAAGCCTTTGGATACACTTTTACCTTTCTGACTTACATTGAAAACTGCCAGACAATTATTGTCAGCATTTGCGATGTATAAACTACGCTCATCCTTCGATAAAGCCAGACCATTTGTTGTAGATCCTGTCAGTGAGTTTGGGAATAAAGCAGCATTCAGGATTTCAACAACCTTTTTGGCCTGAACATCAATTACAGAAACACTGTTATCCTGCGAATTAGCTACATAAAGTATGTTACCGGCTTTATTCAGGATTAACTCGTTCGGATTATAGGATACGTCAACAGAAGCAGTAATTTTTCTAAGATTTGTATCAAAAAATGCGACCTTCTTTCCTCCCCATAAGGAGATATAAAGTGTCTTCCTGTCCGGGGATAAAATACAGGTATACCCTTCACTTCCAATGCTTTGCTGATGAACAATTTTGTTAGTCAGCAAATCAAAAATATAGAGGAAGTTATTCTCCTTTGTTACTACATATAAAAGATTTTTTGCATCATCGATCTCCAAACCAACAGGCGATATTTTCTCAGGCCAGGGCTTACCTAACTTCAGGGTATCCCTGATCAGCAATTTTGAATTGGATATTTCATATTTCAGAATCCAGTTATCATTCCCTCCGGAGGCGTATAAAAACCGGTCATCCTTGCTGAATTTCAGTCCGTAAAAAGATTTGGGAATTTCAACCTTGTCTAATACTTTTTCAGTTTTCGGATCAATTAATTGTATGGTTTGAATGCTCTGCCCATTATTGCTAACCGCCATAAACTTTTCGGTTCCTGAAACTGCAATATTGAGCGGTAAATCACCCAATTCAATTGACCGTCCAGCCGAAGACAATGACCAGCCATTAGGCAGCATAATACGTTTTGCATTCAACTGATCATTCAAATTCTGTGCGTTTGAACCAAAGGCCAGAAACACTAAGCTTAGAAAAAGTAATTTTTTCATTCTTTTAATTTAATTCCCGCATGTGCAAGACTGATATTAATCTATCTATTCTGGAGTATTTATATTCTTGAAATTTTAACTTAAACGAATTTATCAATTTCCCACCCAATAATTATCTGGCACCCATTTCCAATTCCCTATTTTCTATTTCCTATTTCCCAATCAATATACTATTTCTCCCACCAAACCTTTACATTACTATTATCACCACCCATAGATGTAACTGCCGACTGCAAATTACCGGAATTCAGTGATTGTAAATAGGTAGGATAAGGCACTCGTGAAGGGAATATATTTTCAGCCGGAATACCAGTACCTCTTGGTAAAACCGGATATCCTGTACGGCGTTTTTCAAACCATGATTGATAGTCTACAAAAAAGAAAGCATAATATTTTTGCAGCATGATCTGCTCCAGTTGTTGTTCAGTAGAAACATTAGAATTATAAGCAATCCCGGGATTAGATAAAAAGCCTGCAGGTAAAACAACTCCCCATTGTGTCATGGATGCACTAATTCCCGAATCATAATGAGCAGCAGGTGTTTTTCCTGTTATAAACCCTTTCAATGCCAGTTCGGCTTTAATAAACTCAACCTCCGAATAGGTCATCATTAATCCCAGTTGAGGAAGTGTTTTGAGGATATCGTTATAACTTGAATTCCTATCCACTACATATTCTAAAGTTGTTGGATAGCCACTTTCTATGCCCTGATAAACCGGTACACCACCCACATTGACAGTGGTCATCCAAACGGTTCTCCTAGGATCATTTGTGCTATTTAGTTTGCTCAGAAAGAATTTAGTAAAATAATTACCTGCATTCCAATCAGATAACCTCGCATTATAGTAGGGATTGAAATAGGGAAATGTACCCGGATATCTGAAAATTGCATCATCCGCAACCGAAGAAAATACGGGATAAGTTGTCGGATTAGCTAATATTGTATTAATCTGCTGATTAACATCAATTTCTCCATTACGTTTTGATATTCTTAGCAGCAGCCTCAATCGTAACGAATTTGCAAATTTCTTCCACTTCTGAATACCCGGATTTTTACTGCCGCTTAATGCATTGGCATTATATACCATGTCTCCACCGTATGTCAGAGCTTTAGTATCATCAAAAAGACCGTTTGCTGTTTCCAGATCTTTAAGGATCTGTACATAGATATCCTTCTGCTTATCAAATGCCGGCTGAAAATTACCCTCCTGTGCTTTTATTGCCTGTGAATAAGGAACATCGCCGTATAAGTCGGTTAATATAGAATAGACCCAGCTTTTGTAAACAAGTGCAATTGCCATGTAGTTTTTTTCCTTCAGCTTATCCGACACTTTGTAAATGTCTTCAACATCAGTAAGTCTGTCATAATAACCGGTCCAGACTGCCTGTCCGGGCTGCACTACATAGCGGTGCAGGCCCTGTCCGCTGGTGCTGGAACGTGGAGCATCGACCTGCATCAGCTCATTTGTAAAATTTCTTGAGGCTGTTACATTATTATTAATTAATCTGTACTGCATTTGCCCCAGTAATACTCCGGGAGTAACATCTTTCGGGCGGTTGGGATCTGTATTTAATTCCTCAAATTTATCTGTACAAGATATAATTGAAGTTATAAGCATACTTAATGCAAGAACTATTTTGGATGTCAATTTCATTGTTTTCTTGTTAAGAAATAATAAATCAGATTAGAATTTAAAGGTCAGGTTAGTGCCCATAGTCCTGTTTGAAGGGAACTGGGCCAGCTCTACACCGGGGGTAAGGGTACCATTATTCAGGTTACCACCTTCAGGATCAAAGCCCGGGAATTTGGTGAAATTAAACAGGTCCCTTCCCCATACTGCAACACTGGTTCTTTGAACACCAAACTTTTTCAACAGGTTTGAAGGAAGAGAAAACTCAAGCCTTAGCTCTCTTATTTTTAAAAATGAGGCATCAAAAATATTGGTCTCGGCATTGCTTATCTGATAATAATTATCATAATATGCACTTGCAGCGGCCTTTACAGTATTTGGCACGAAAGTACCATCTGCTTTCTTCACAACACCCGGTCCGATGATACCACCTTCCCTGCCCGGCAAGGTTACTCTGGTCTTACCCAAAGTATTGTTTTTATGACTGGTTTGAGAGTACATCGATCCACCTTTCTGTCCATCAATTAAAGCGCTGAATCTGATGTTTTTATAGCTCAATTCGTTACTTATACTGCCCTTCCAATCGGCAAAAGCATTTCCCCATTTTTTTGCAACCGGATCAAGAGGTGCAGGCAATCCATTTGAGGAATTATAGATAATTTGTCCGTCAGGTGATCTCTGAAATCCTCTTCCATACATATCCCCCATTAAACCACCTACGCGTGCCTCTATCAAAACATTGGTATTATGCTGATAAATGATTTGATTGGTAATCCCTTCGGCAAGTTCTTTTACATAACTCCTGTTCCTGCTCCAAAGCAATGTAGTATTCCAGGTAAATTTGTTATTCGAAATTGGCTTACCAGATAATTTCACTTCCCAGCCTTTACTGTTAATTAAGCCGGCATTGATCAGGGCAGTTGAAAAGCCTGTAACCGGATCTAAGGGAATAGATAAGATCTGATTCCTGCTCTGATTATTGTAGTACGCCACATCAAAGCCAAGCCTGTTCTTTAACATGCGCAGATCCAAACCAAACTCATAACTGGAAGTGATTTCAGGCTTTAACTCTGCGTTAAAAAGCTGGGCTGGATTCGTAAAGCTATTGCTGTAGATCCGGTCATAATACCTTGCAGTTTGATAAGGACGGGTATCATTACCTACCTGAGCCCATGATGCCCTTGCTTTGGCAAAAGTAATAGAAGCAGGTAAATTGAATATCTCATCCAGTATAAAACTTGAGCTGAATGAAGGATAGAAGAAAGAATTATTCTTGAACGGTAAGGTACTCGACCAATCGTTTCTACCAGTTACATCAAAAAATATTTTCTCATCAAAAGCTACCTGAGCTGATCCGTAAACACTCTGGATTGATTTACTGGTCTTAAGCGGATCTGCAACCGCCTGATCTAAACTATTGGATATCTGATAAATACCCGGTTGTGCAAGCTGATCTGCGTACATACCCGCAAAATCATAGTTCTGATTCATTGAGTTTGCTCCTGCAGAAGCATTTAAATTGATTTTGGATGAGATTTTCTCTTTGTAGGATAACAATACGTCGGTATTTGACTCATAACTGAATACATTTTGTTCACGATACATCCCACGCGGGTACCTGGTCATGCTGAACGGTCTTTGTTGTGAACGAAACTCATTCGACATATCAAGACCTGTCCTTAACATCAGGTCAAGCTTTTTAGAAATTTCATAATTAGCCGACACCGAACCAACAAGACCATTCTTATTCATGGTATTCAGCATTTCGTACATTGCCAGATATGGATTATCCGGTCCGGGATTGAATGGATTTTTTTGTTCCACATTTTCTAATCCCGGTTTCCAGTAAGGTTTATACCACGAGGCCTGCAGGTTTGGACTTGGGCCAATAATCAAAAAGTACATTAAGGTCTGATTATTGTATCCGGCCATTGGCAGGTTATCACTTTTCTTATTCGAATAATTTGCTCTCCCGCTGATCTTCAGTTTCGGAGACAGCTTTTGATTAACTGAAAGTGAGGCATTCAATCTTTCGAAACCGGTATTTGGGATGATCCATTTATTTTTCATTTGGGTTACCGATACTCTGGCTGATCCCTTTTCATTTCCTCCATCAAGCGACAGACTGTTGGATATCGTATGACCGGTTTGGAAAAAATCGGAAATATAATTTTTATTGGCTACCCATGGAGTCCGGGCAGTTGGTTTATTATCCGGTGTATTTGGATCGTACTGAAAATAACTTTGTCCTGCAAATTTCGGGCCCCATGCACGACCTGCAGCTGCTGTTGTGCTGGTGTTAATTCCATCCGGACTATCCAGGTAAGAGTAATAATCGCTTGTTCTTCCTTCTCCATATTCAAACTGATAATCCGGCCAGCGGTTAACCTGCTCTATGTTAAAGTTGGAATTGAAGGTGATCCCCAAACTTCCGTCCTTACGCTCACCTGATTTGGTTGTGATAATAATTACCCCGCCTGCCGCACGGCTACCGTATAATGCTGTCGCGCCCGGACCTTTTAAAACAGTGACATTATCGATATCATCAGGATTCAAATCAGAAACAGAAGAACCATAATCTACCGGACTATCAGCAGAGAGATGGGATGAGAAACCTGTACCGGTAATTTTACTGCTCAAAGGAACACCATCTACTACAATTAGCGCCTGATTATTATCCAGATTTAAGGAAGACTCACCCCTGAGTGTAATTCTGGAAGAACCCATCGGTCCGGAACCAGTACCCTGTATATTCAACCCGGCCACCTTGCCGGATAAGGAATTTACCCAGTTATTGGTTTTTGCATCGACAATAGCATTGGCCCCTATGGTCTGGGCAGCAAAACCAAGCGACTTTTCTTCCCGTTTAATACCCAATGCTGTGACAACTACCTCATTAAGAAATTTATTGTCTTCGATTATCTTTACAATAAACTCCGTCTGACCATTAATGTTTATCTCCTGAGAGGTATAACCAATTGAAGATATGACAAGAACACCCTGTTTGGAATCTGTTCTCAGTTTAAAATCTCCGTTAAGGTCAGTTGTAGTACCAATTTTAGTGCCTTTTAATAAAACACTAACCCCGGGAACAGGCTCATCCTTTGCATCTTTAACTTTTCCGGAGATCTGTGTTTGAGCAAACACCTTCCCGCGGAAGTCCAGGAATGAGAACGTAATTAATAAAATAAGGATTTTACTAAAAAAGAGCAGGTATTGTCTTTTCATAATCAGTTTTGAATTTTGAGGGTTAAATAATTACGCCACAAAAGTCAAGTCGGGATATTAAGCCTGCATCATGAGAATATTGTATTTTGAAGAATAAAAAGATCTTATAATAGGTTGGGAGATCCTGCAAAATTCACCAAAAATTATTTTTATATAATTGTTAATCAATTTGTTATAAACCCATTATTTAAACAAACTAACAAAACTGATTTTATTTCAGGTTAAATTAATGTGACATAAAAGTTTAATTAAAAATCTACTGGAACATTTCAATTGTAAGAGTCAAATAGAAAATCAGATGAAGGTGATTGACTTTAATGGCCTTTGCCATTAATCGAATGATACAGAATATATTAAAGCAGGTTGAATCCCACATCATTTGATGATTGGATTGAGCTTAGGAAATATGCCGAACAGTTTAGAAGAGATAAATTCTTAATTTTTTTTCAGTTTAATGACTCATCCCTTAAATTATTCAGATAAGGGCCTATTTCTTCAGCTTTTCTTGTAATATCCCGTACTATCTGATCCAACTCGTGTGCAGAGCTTAGGATGTATCCTAAAAGCTCCTCTTTTAGTTCTTCTGAACTATTTGGGTGTTTTATCAGATCTATCAGACCCATCAGCCTGGCGATTGGAGCTCTTACAACATGCGATTGAATCCATGTAATCTCACTGAGCTTCTGGTTTTGTTCTTCTATTGCTCTGATATAATTAACCCTTTCGGTAACATTATGAGCTAAAATCAGATTAGCTTCCCTGCCTTTAAACCTGATAGAATTATTATTTATTTCAACAATAATGATCTCACCATTTTTTTTTCGGTGTCTGAATTTATTAATTAACCACCCGGTATTATGTTTATTATTGACCCACTCAATAACTTTGTTTAGAGTTGGAATATCCTCGGGAGGCCTTATATCTTTAAGAGTCATAGACATAAACTCATCGAAACTGTAGCCATAACTTTCTATTGCTGCATTATTGACATCCAAAAACTGAAGTGTTTCAGAATCAAATACCCACATTGGTTCAGGATTGAGATGGAAAAGATCACTATACCTTTTCTCTGATTCCTGCATATCCAATAAAGTCTTCTTTCTCTCAATATTATATATGATACTTTTATAAACAGACATTGGATTCAAATCATCTTTTAACAGATAATCGGATATACCCATTGCAAGGGACTTCACACTAAAATTCACATCAGAAAAGCCGGTCAGTACCACTATTGGACAGCCCCCGCAAATACGGAGCATTTCTCTGATTAAATCTGCTCCATCTTTATCAGGGAGGCTGAGATCTAAAAAAATAATATCAAAAGGATTTGAATCTTTACCAGTCAAAAGTTCTTTTGTCTGATTAAAATCACGGGAATTAACAATTTCTGGGCTGGTTAGATACTCCAGGATATAATCCTCTACCAACGTAAAATCACCCGGATTATCCTCAACAACTAAAATCCGATAGGGCTTTATATCTTTTAAGAAAGGCATAATCAACGTTTTGGTAATTGAACAATGTTGATCCAGAATTCCTCAATCTTATTTATGGCATCCATAAATTCGGCTGCTCCAACCGGTTTTGTGATATAACAATTAGCATGATTTTGATAGGAAAGCTTAATATCCCTGCTAGAGGACGATGTTGTAAGCATAATTACCGGCAAACTTTTTAATTGTTCGCTAGTTTTAATATAATTGAGTACTTCATGTCCGTTTTTTTTAGGAAGGTTGACATCCAGCAAAATCAAATCAGGTAGCTTCTCTGTACCTGCATGCTCCTCGAGAAAATCAATTGCAGATTTTCCGTCCTTAATAACCGTAGTCTGGTTAGCAATCTTTCCCTCTTCAAATGCATCTAAAGTTAAAAGGATATCTCCTTCATTATCTTCAACTAATAGTATGTGAATCGGCTTCATTTTCTTTCAGATTTTTATTTAGGTACAGTAAAATAAAAAGTGCTACCCACTTCCTTTTCTGATTCCAACCAAACTTTTCCTCCCCAGCTTTCTACATTTTTCTTTACGATTGCAAGCCCCATTCCTGTTCCACTATATTCACTTCTGTTGTGCAGTCTCTGGAAGATAACGAAAATTTTCTCGAAATACTCTTCCTCAATTCCAATTCCATTATCTTTTACTGAGAAAATCCAGTGTTTCCTCTCATCTGATACCCTCATACAAATAATTGGTTTCTCTGATTCTTTAGAATACTTAATGGCATTGTCCAACAGGCAATGAATTGTTTGAGTTAGTGGCACTGAAAAAGCTGAAATAACCGGGAGTTTATCATGGGTCAGTTTCACAGATTTCTCATGAATAAGTCTTGAGCGTAATAATTTATATTGATCCATGAGTTCCTCCAGATTAACCTGTTTCTTATTCTCATTCAATTTACCGGCCCGCGAAAATTCCAGAAGGTCCAATATAATTTGCTTCATCCTAACAGCACCATCTGTAGCAAAACCAATATATTGTCTTGCCTTATTATCTAATTTATCTGAATACTTACGCTCTAATTGATTCAGAAAACTCGTGATCATGCGTAATGGCTCCTGTAAATCATGCGAAGTGATAAATGCAAACTGTTCAAGTTCCTCATTGGCAATTTCCAGTTCTGCAATATTCTTGCTTAATGCTTCATTTAAGGTTTTGAGATGCTGTTCATGTTCCTTGCGATAAGATATATCCTGCATCGCACCCACCATTCTGATTGGTTTACCCTGCTTATCACGAATCACAATTCCCCTGTCGAGTACATAAGCATAGTTACCATTTCCCATTTCATAGCGATACTCTTCCTCCCAAATTCTAATATCCGGATCATTAATGGCAGCATTAATTGTGGAGAGTACACGGTCCCGATCTTCTGAAATTATATGATCAGACCATGCTTTCAAATCAAGATTTGTTCCGGTACTATCCAAACCGAATAATGTCCAGAATCCTTTACCCCTGAAAATTGTATTGTCTACTATATTCCAGTCCCAAATTGCTTCATTGGTAGCCTCAGCGACTTTCTCAAAACGCTCATTTGCCTCCAGTATGCGGGAATCAATCTCCTTTCGGAAAGTAATATCCTTGAAATAAACAGATAGCCCATTGGCTGATGGGTAAACGGTCACCTCAAACCACTTTCCATGTGTTGCATAATACTCTTCAAAAGCAATGGACTGACCGGTTTCTGCGGCCTTATGGTACATTCTGTAAAATTCGGTATCAATGGCATCTGCATATTCCGCCCACAAATATTTTCCTAAAATTTCCTCTTTGGGTTTCATTAATACTTCTTCAGCCATCCGGTTCCAGTAAGTCACCTTCCATTCGCGATCAACCGCAAAGAAAGCATCCCCAATGCTTTCAAGAATCTGATTACGCTCTTCATAGGCAAGTTTCAATTGCTCTTCAGCTTCTTTTCTAAATGAGATATCCCTGAAAAATACCGTCAAACCTTCTTCACTAGGGTAGGCATTTACCTCGAGCCAGATGCCGTAATAATCCTCGAAACTTAGCGGCTGCCCCGTTTCCAGAACTTTATAATAATTTCTGTATGAAGGCAGATTTACAGCATCTGGAAACACCTCCCAAAGACAATTTCCTACCAGACTCTCACGTTTTACCCCAATTAAATCTTCTGCAGCCCTATTCCAATAGGTAACAATAAAATTGCGATCCAGAGTAAAAAACGCATCTGCAATACTTTCAATAATATTGGCCTTTTCTTGAAATAACTTTTTAAATTCCAGTTCTGCGACTTTTCTTTGATTTATATTCTGGTAAGAACCGAAAATCCGGACACATTCATTCCCAATAAATTCGCCTTTACCTATACACCTGACCCAAATAAGATTATTCTTTGCCGTCCTAATTAAAAGTTCTTCATCAAAAGGCTCATTTTGATGGATTAGATTTTCAAAAGCCTGTTGTATTCGATCCCGACTCTCGGGAACATAAAACTCAAAACCACCAGTTTTACCTGGATTGTAATCAGAGGCCACTTCCAATATTTGTTTTACCATCGGCGACCAGTACATAGAATCAGGTGAACTATTTTTAAGGCTTAATTCCCAACTACCCACAAGAGCCATTTGTGAGGTTTCTTCATATAAAATTTTGGCATTCTCCTCATCTGTGATATCAAATATCATCGAATTAAATACAATGGTTTGATCAGGCAAAACATAAGGTGTACCATAACCTTCGTGCCATCGAACACCACCATCCGGCAAAATATTTCGCCAACGGCTATGCCATTGGCTTTTTGTTTTTACTGACTTTTGAATGTCTGCTATTACCCTGTCAAAATCTCCCCCTGCCCTTATTTGGTTCCAAATCAGATTATTATCCTGATAACATTGCTCTTGGGTCAACATCCATATCTTTTCACAGGCTTTACTGACTGTGTGAAGTGCATCGGTACCGTCCGGGTAGATCATATATTGAAAAACCACTCCCGGTAAATCATCTGTTATGTATTTAAGCTTTGCTTCTGTTTCCTTAAACTGGCTGATGTCTTGAAAGCTCCCAAATAGACGAACACATTTCCCATCAACAAACTCTGAATATCCTATAGCGTGAATCCAACGCTCTTTATTTTTAGCTGTGATGATTGCAGCTTCATAATTAAAGGATGTTCCATCAGAAATGCAGGAATTTATGCTTTTTCGAACTATTTCCTGAAAGTCCTTCCGGTAAAAATTGATTCCGTTTTCCTGATTGGGCACAAATGAGGCTTGATCAGTTTCATGGATATTATGAAGCATATCTGACCAAAACAACTTATTATTAACCACATCAATTTCCCAGCTTCCGATTCTGGCAAGCGAGGAGGCTTGCCTATTTAGTTCGCTCAGCTTTCTTTCTTTTGTAATATTTTTGGCAGAAGCATAAATCACCCCCTCTTTTACATCAGCGTTACACATCCAACTCAGCCAGACAATTTCTCCTTTCCTGGTAATGTATCGATTTTCAAACTTGAAAAAGGTTTCACCTTCTGCCAACTTTTTCACTTCATTAGTAAAGATATCTTTGTCCTCAGAGTGAACGAACTCATCAAAATTATGGAGCAGGATTTCCTCCTCTGAGTAGCCCAGTAATTCATAACCTGATTTATTCATCCTGAGAAATCTGCCGTGAAAGTCTGCCAGACAAACAATATCCGGAATGGCTTCAAGCAAATGACTAAGGTTGTTTTCAAGAGATTTCCTATTAATTTCTGAACCAATGAATGACTCTAACCTTGGTAAAATCTTCAGATATTGGGTCAAGTGATTTGTACCCTTTTGAGATCCGAATACCAAAACGCCAGTTAAAGTTTCTTTAAATAATAAAGGCACCCCTATAATAGAGGATATACCTGCCTCTTGGGCGGCTTGTTTCCTGATAATCGCATCTGCTATTTCATTGGCATTCCAGGTCATGGTTTGCTTTGTTTTCCATACCAATCCTGGCATTCCTTCCCCAAATTCAAACCGTTTAAATTGATTTGCCAGACGGTAAAACTCGGTTGCTACATCTGTATAATCATTGTAGCTGATTAATTGAATGTGTGTATTTTCAAGGTTGGGAATCCAAACCTCTACAAAATCAAATTCTCCAAAATCTGCAAAAGCGGCACATAATTTTTGAGCGGCACCTACCAAACCCTTTTCCTCATTGAATATTCGGCTGATCTGACTCAATAAATTTTGCTCCATCTCTCTATTCTTTCTTTCCGTCACATCCCGCTCAATGGCTATCCAATGTGTAAACCATCCCTTTTCATTAGCTACCGGACTCACCGTAAAATTTACCCAGAACTCCTCCCCGGACTTTTTATAGTTGATGGTATTTATTTCGCAGGTTTCCCATTTATCCAAAGCTCTGGAAAGACGTTCCAATTCCTTCAAATCTGACTTAGGCCCCTGAAGCATTTTTGGGGATTGGCCAATCAGTTCCTCTTTCGTATAACCTGTCATCCTACAGAATGCCTCATTCATAAATACAATCCGATGCCTTATTCCGTCTATCGTTTCGGATTCGGTAATCAATACAGCATCATTGGTATTTGTAATTACACTTTCAAGCAGTTTAAGCCTTTGCTCTTCTGTCTTCTGGTCTGTTATATCCTGAACAGTTCCCTCAATAGCAAGCATATTTCCTGCTTCATCCCGCTCCATTCTGCCTATTTCATGTACCCATTTCACCGATTTATCGGGCATTATAATTCGATGAACAAAATCCAGATTCTCTGTTCCTGAATATAAAGATTCCTGCTTTCGTGTAAATTCTTCCTGATCGTCGGGATGAATCGTTGAAAAAAAGTAATCGAAACTGGACTCTAATTTATCTTTTTGCTGCCCCCATATTCTGTAAATTTCATCAGACCAGATTAACCTACCACTATCCAGTTCAAATCGCCAGTAACCCAGTTGTGCAATTTGAGAAGCTGCCTGAAGTCTCATTTCCGAATTCTTTAATTCATCCCACTGACGATCCTTCTCAGTTATATCAATACAGACAACCATTATAGAGTCATGTCCCTTAAAACTGACCTTATGTCCATGTATTTCTACAAGGATTTTTTCTTTATTCTTTTTTAGATGAGTGAACTTTCCTATATAGAAATTGCCCTTGCGCTCTTTTGACTTACGATGAGCTTCAAACATTTTAGGTATTTCAGGCTCCGGTCTCAAATCCCTAATGGTCATATTCAGAAATTCCTTTCTGCTATATCCATAATGCTTAATGGCAGCCTGATTTACATCTAAAATTTCGAAAGTATTGATATCATACACCCACTTAGGAATAGGACTATAAAGAAAAAGATTGTTATAATTTGCCGCGTCCTTTTCCATTTCTGCCCTGTTAATTATGAATACCTATCTTAATTCTGATAAAAATTACAAGTAGTAATTTTAAAATTCAAAATAAGATTTATCAATGATAGTAATACTATCATTGATAAATAAAAATTTAAGGCCCACAATATTTGTAGACCTTTATTAACTATTCTCAACGAATTATATCAGATCTTCTATTGCAAAAAGCAATAAAAATGCTCAAATTTGACCATGGTTAAAAAGGGGGATTAGCTCATTTGGCTAGAGCGCTTCGCTGGCAGTGAAGAGGTGATCGGTTCGAATCCGATATTCTCCACCGATAAGGCTTCAGAGGATTCTGAGGCCTTTTTTGTTGAATTGTGACTCAAATTGTGATGAAATCCTGTGATTGCCCTTGCTGCATTCAGTTTCATCAAAAACAGATTCCATAACACTCCCTTTGAGTCAATATTCGGGTATAGAAAAAATAATAGTTGTTCCTTTTCCAATTTCGCTTTCAGCACGAATGGTACCACCATGCTGAGTAACAAAATCCTTCACCAGTATCAGGCCAAGTCCTGAACCTTTTTCATTATCTGTACCGGATACAGAGGCAGAATTAGAATTAGCAAATAGATTTTCCATAATTTCTTCTTCCATACCTATCCCGGAATCAGTAATAGAAAGCTCCACCATTGTATCAATACGCTTTGCAGTTACCTTTACAAGTCCTCCATGCGGAGTATATTTTATAGCATTTGTAACCAGGTTCTGAAGTATCGATCGAAGCATTAATGTATCCGCATTTACGTAAAGATCATTGGAAATTCTATTTTCAAGAACAATGTTCTTTTGCAGAGCATTGGCTTTTAATAAGTCCAGACTCTGATCTACTCCCTGAGCCAAATGAAGTTTTTCAGAATTAAAAGACGTTTTATCACGCTGCATCTGTGCCCATTCAACCAGTTCATTCAATTGATCAAGAATTTTATGGGAGGTGCGATGGATAATCTTTGCCAGGGGACCAACTTTGGAATTTTCTGTGTCGCGGCTTAACTTATCTGATGTGATCATCAATGCTGTTAAAGGGTTACGGAGATCATGGGAAATGACAGACAGAAACTTATCTTTTGATAAATTCAGATCTTTAAGTTCATGATTCAGGTTTTCCAGTTCACAGGTTCTTTCAAAAACCCGCTCTTCAAGATCCTCATTAATCCTGATCAGTTTTTCTTCCTGCCGCTTCAATAGCAGAGCCTTTTCATAAAGTTCTTCATTTGCCCGCTTTAACTCATCTTTCTGAACCTTCAGGGCTTCGGTCAAGGCAATTAAATCTAATGTCCTTTTTTCTTTCTCCTGATTCTGAATAATAAGTTCTTTATTCGCAATGATTAATTCTGCCGTCTGTATTTTTAATTTTTCGGCAATAGCTTTCTTTTCATTCGCCTCTTCCCTGTCTTTTAATGCCCGGCCAATTTTTGTGGATAATGTAAATAGTTTATCTTTTGGGGTATAATCGGTAACACCATTCTTAATAAGCTCCACAGCATTTTCTTCACCAATAACACCGGAAACAATAATAAAGGGGATGAGTGGAGATATATTTTGCTTAATGTTGAAAGCACTTACTGCGTCAAAAGAAGGCAGTGAATAATCGGATAATATTAGATCAGGATTAAAGTTATTTAGTGCTGTTTCAAAATCTACACGGGTTTGAACAATCTCAGCAGTAAAAATTAATCCTGATTTTTTCAATTCACGCTGAAGCAGATCAGCATCACTCTGATTGTCCTCAAGAATAAGTATTTTAAGATTAGCAGTCATTATTTCATACTATCTGCAAAGCAAAACACCTTATTTAATTTTCTTTCCTGCATCAAAAAATTAATATTTAAGCATTATTCTCAATCAAAAAAAATAGATCTCAGATTAAAAAACAATAATTATCCCTAATTATCTGAACACTACAGCCTCTCTATACGATCTATTATAATTCTTCTTATATCAATGGTTTGGCTGATTAATTATCACCCAATACATTCCAATTTCTTTGATAGCATTAAAGAAATTATCGCTATCCACAGGTTTTACGATATAACTATTGGCACCCAGAGCATAGCATTTTTGTACATCAGGATCTTCATTCGATGAGGTAAGAATTACTACTGGGATAGATTTAAAATTTGGATCGGATTTTATTTTTTCCAGCACCTCCATTCCTGTAAGTTTTGGCATCTTAAGGTCGAGCAAAATCAGTTTAGGTTTCTCATTGATACTGCGAGAAGCATAAATACCCTTGCAGTAAATAAAATCAAGTGCTTCAGCCCCATCCTTAACATGATGAAGCTTGTTTGTAAAACCACTCTTTACTAGTGCACGAATGGTGAGTGTAGCGTCATCTATACTATCCTCGGCAAATAAAATTTCAACAGCATCGTAATTCATATATTTTTATTAAACACAATTATGGGGGAAGCTTGATTCATGCAGGAAGGCTGAAATAAAAGCATGCTCCTTCGTTTAGTTTTGATTCTGCCCAAACTGTTCCATTATGCCGGTTAACTATTTTTTGCACAATGGCCAGTCCGATACCTGTCCCCTCAAATTCTTCCTGCGAATGTAATCTCTGAAAAACCCCGAAAAGCTTATCGTAGTATTCCATATCAAAACCCGCGCCATTATCTTTTACATAATAAATTACCAGATTATCTTTTACATCAGATCCTATCTCGATATAAGTTTCAGGCTTATATTTTGAATATTTAATGGCATTGGAAAGAAGATTGATCCATACTTGTTTAATCAGTGATTGATCTCCTTTTGCAGGCGAAAGCACATTTATTTTATACTCAGGAGTATTTTCATCATCCTCAAATAGTAATTCATCCATCACAGTTGAAACAAGATCTGACATATTGATTTCTGCAACCGTGACCTGTTTCCTGCCTAATTTGGAAAATGCAAGCAAATCATCGATCAGCTGGCCCATTTTCTTTGAATTGTGCATGATAGAGTCCAGAGCTTTTTTTCCTTCCGAATCAAGTTTATCACTATAGTCCTCCTCCAAAATCTTTGCATAACCATTAATTGCTCTGATCGGGGCTCGTAAATCATGCGAAACGGAATAGGAAAATGATCCAAGTTCTTTGTTGGCAGATTCCAGCTGTGCCGTGCGTTCAATTACCTTTTGTTCTAACTCGTCGTTCAGTTTGCGGATATCATCTTCAGCATGTTTAATTTCCCTGTTCGCAATGACTAGTTCTGCCGCACGCTTTTCCTTCTCTTCGTTTTGAAAAGCCAGTTCTTTATTCGCAATGACTAGCTCTGCAGCGCGTTTTTCTTTCTCTTCATTTTGAAAGGCCAGTTCTTTATTTGCAATGACTAATTCTGCAGCTAGCTTTTCTATCTCCTCATTTTGAAAAGCAAGTTCCTTGTTCGCAATGACCAGTTCTGCGGCACGCTTTTCTTTTACCTCATTCTGAAAAGCAAGTTCTTTATTAGCAATGACTAACTCAGCAGCGCGTTTTTCTTTTACTTCATTTTGAAAAGCAAGCTCTTTGTTTGCAATAACTAACTCTGCGGCACGCTTTTCTTTCTCTTCATTTTGAAAAGCCAGTTCCTTACCAGCAATAATCAACTCGGCGGCACGATTTTCTTTTTCTCCGTTTTGAAAGGCCAATTCTTTGTTGGCAACGACTAACTCTTTCGCCCGTTTTGCTTTCTCTTGATGTTGGAAAGCCAGTTCTTTGTTAGCAATGATTAACTCTTCTGCACGCTTTCCTTTCTCTTCGTTTTGAAAAGCAAGTTCTCTATTAGCAATGCTCAGTTCATCAGATTTTTCTTTATCAGGCATATTCTGTATTAACAATCTGTTTCGTTTAAAATTGCAGAGCTGATTTTTATTAGAGAGGAGATTTTTATGGGCAGGATTGAAAGTTAATCACAATTTTAACAAGAACAGTATATTATTCTCATAATCTTAATATAAACATTAATTAAATGATAAAAATATCTCTGTAGTAAAATTTATATCATTTAACGATAATTCTGGCTTATGCTATTTGTTTATCCCCTTTTCAATAAAAAATTAATCAGGAATTTGGTGATACCTAAAATATAGCAGAGCAGCATTTTATTGCATTTTGCGTCAATCGGCTTATAATAAACCGGAAATTATTGTTAAATTTATATTCATACTGGGTTTCTAAATTGTTTAGCTAAAAAGAAGCTCTTCATTAAAAATTACTGCCGATTTTGTACCGTTGCGTACTGTACTTATCATTTCTGCCCTTTTAATAAGAATTAAAAAATTGCCGTTTTAAATTTCAGACTTTATGCTTTCAGCTGTCCCACACCATATTATTGCCATTGGCGCATCAGCCGGCGGGATGGAAGAGATCAATTTATTCTTCGATCATACGCCTCTGGATGGTGTGGCTTACGTGATTATCCAGCATTTGTCTCCGGATTTTAAAAGCCGGATGGTTGAATTATTATCAAGACATAGCAAGCTCATTGTTAAAGAGGCTGAAAATGGAATGGCTGTTATTTGCAACGAAGTCTATTTAATTCCACATGATAAGTTCATGACTATCAAAAATGGCATACTGGTTTTGAGTAAAAAGGAAAATATAAAAGGCCCTCATTTAACAATCAATACTTTTTTTAATTCTCTTGCAACAGATTGTGGCAAAAAAGCGATCGGGATAATTCTTTCAGGATTAGGAAGTGATGGTACCGAAGGGGTCAAAGCCATTAAAAAAGCCGGAGGTATGGTCATTGCACGCAGCCCGGCAAATTCTGAATTTAGCAGTATGCCATCCAATGCCATTGCAACGGGTTTGGTAGATTTTGTTCTTGATCCTGCCCTCATGCCTGCTGTGATAGAGGATTATGTTAAAAATAGTATTGATCTATTAACAGATAGTCATGAAGATGATAAAAATTTAAAAGCAATAATCGATCTGATTAAAGAAACCTCACCACTTGATTTTTCTGATTATAAACAAACAACTATACTCAGAAGAACAAAGAGAAGGGCTACTTATGGCAATTTTACTTCCTTAAGCAACTATCTTAATTTCCTCAGAGAAACACCCGAAGAAGTTGAATCGCTAACAAAGGAATTTCTGATCAGCGTTACCTCCTTTTTCAGGGATAAGGAAGCTTTTGAATTTATACAGAAAGAAGTATTACCTGATATTCTAAAGAAACTCCTTCCTGATGAAGAATTAAAGATTTGGGTTGCCGGTTGTGCAACCGGAGAAGAAGTGTATTCCCTCGCTATTTTAGTTGATGAACTACTTAAAGGCAAGTTTGAAGATACTGTCGTAAAAATATTTGCAACGGATATTGATAGTACCGCCCTGCTTTACGCAGGAAAAGGACTTTATAATGAAAGCATTTCTAAAGATGTATCACCTGAACGACTTGAGAAATACTTCGTTAAGGAAGGTAATAAATTCAGGGTAGCCCAGGCAATCCGGAAGATGGTAATTTTTGCGCAGCACGATCTGGTTAAAAACCCACCTTACTGTAATATGCACTTTATCAGTTGCCGGAACCTGCTGATCTACATGACTCCTATTCTTCAAAGGAAAATATTTACTATGCTACTTTTCGGACTTAAAATGGATGGCTATTTATTTTTAGGCTCCAGCGAAAATCCAATACCTATCCTAAAAAATCTTGAGGTGGTTCATAAAAAGTGGAAAATATATAAAAATCTAAAAGTTAATCGGGCGATTAGTTTTGATACATTTTCTCTGCCTGATCTATTGGATATCAAACGTACTCCTTCCCGTTTTATAACAGAAGAAACAGATAAAAGCACAAATTCCGCATTGTCTGAGGCTATGCATATCAGTTTAGCTAATGACCTTGATTACCTGACAGTTTGCGTTAATGAGAATAATCAGGTGCAAAGTTCATATGGTGATACTTCAACTTATCTACTTCAAAAGCATTTTACGTCAAACCTCACTGAACTTTTACCTAAACCTCTGGCAATTGCCTATAAAACACTGAAAATTAATGCATTAAAAGAGAACAAAAAAGTAAATGTCTATGGTATCAGGATAAAAAAAGATCTGAAAATCATAAAGGTAAACCTATCTGTTAGTCCCTTAGAGCTTAACAAGAAACAGAAATTATTACTGATAATTTTCAGCAAAGATCATACAGCCCCTATAAAAGAAGATCTCATATTTGATGAGGCCATCTATCTTGACGAATATACAAAGAGCCTGGAAGATGAAGTAAGGGACCTAAATGACAAACTGCATACTTCATACGAAAGGCTTGATGCTTCAAATGAAAATATGCAGTCCTTCAACGAGGAGTTAATCTCGACCAATGAAGAAATGCAAAGTACCAATGAAGAAATGCAATCTGTTAATGAAGAATTGCATACCATCAATTCGGATTACCAGTTAAAAAATAAAGAACTGCTGGAAATTAACGACGATCTGAACAACTACTTCCGAAGCAACATAAACGGCCAGTTGTTTATTAACAACAACCTTGAATTAATGAGGTTTTCGCCAGGTACGGTAAAGCAAATAAACCTGCAGGAATCAGATATTGGCAGGCCGCTCAGCAACATATCCACTAATATTAAGTTTGAAACCATAATCGATGATGTTAAGCAGGTTTTGCTGAACGGGAATGTCATTACCAAAGAAATTGAAACTCAAAATGGCAAGTGGTATCAAATAATGACTATGCCTTATGTACAACAAGCGGATAATAAGAACAATGGAGCGATCATTACTTTCAATGACATTACTGAATTAAAAAATACACAGGTCGAAATTGATATAAAGAATAAAGCTTTGATCAGAATTAATACAGACCTTGACAATTTTATTCACGCAGCATCACATGATCTTTTAGCACCACTCAGCAATATTGAAACCAGTATCAAAATGATGAATAAAATAACCCAGACAGATGCTAAGCTGATTGGGTTTTTGAAAATCATCAATAATTCAGTAAAAAAATTCAGAAAATTAATTACCGATATAGCGACCATCGCTAAGGTAGAAAATGAAATGACCGCAATGGAAATGGTTGACATTGACGAAATCATCAATAATATAGAATGGAGTCTGGAAGATAAGATCAAAGAATCAGGTGCAGTAATTGAAAGGAGCATTGGATTGAGATATATTCTTTTTTCTAAGAAGAACCTGAGAAGCATTCTATTCAACCTGATTTCGAATGCGATAAAATTCAAAGGAAAAGTACCTCCGGCAATCACTATTCTTACCCGGAAAGAGGGCAATCACATCGTTTTATCGGTAAAAGATAATGGTCAGGGTATTCCTAAAAGTGATATTGATAAGATTTTTAATATGTATGGACGCTTAAACCTGGATGTTGAAGGTCATGGAATTGGTTTATATCTTGCTAAGAAAATAGTAAATGCTTCAGGTGGGGAAATAGTTGTTGAAAGTGAACCAGGTATCGGATCCGATTTTAAAATATACTTAAAGTCAGGAGCAGAAAATTTGGCTTAAATTAGTTTAATTTGACATTTTCCATATTCCATTAAGAATACGGGGCTTTAATAGCAACTATGATAAACTGTTATGTTTTTAATTAAATTATGGGAGAAAAAATTCTGATTCTGGATGACGATAAGGATATTCTTGAAATCCTAACGCTTATTTTAACAGAGTCTGGGTATGAAATAAATAGCCAAAGCCAGGGAAACCGGATATTTGAAGAAATAGAAGAATTCAAACCCGACTTAATCTTAATGGATGTCAGGCTTGCCCATATGGATGGAATGGCAATTTGCAGAGAAATTAAAGAAAATATTCTGTACAAGCATCTACCTGTCATACTTATCTCCGCAGCACATGATCTGGAACGAGCTCTTGATCTACCGGGTGCCCCAAATGATTATCTGGCAAAACCTTTTGACATTGACGTTTTACTGAGTAAAGTCGAAGAGCATTTGAGAACTTGATTGATCAAGGCCCCAAAATTACGCTATCGCACCCCCGCTGGTCGGCATATTCTGCAAGGCATACCGGACGACAGATACAATGAATTTTAAATCATTCCAATAAAATAAAACTACTCTAAGCTATCTCATTATATAGCCTTCCAAACATTTGAAACGAGTGTTTCATAAATTATTCACAATCAGCATATTTCTTATTGGTTTTTTATAGCTTTAATCATCAGGTGATTAGAGAAATTATTCAAAAGCAATTAACAAGACAGTAAAAACCAGCTATGTATAATTCCAGAAGAAAATTCATTCAAAATACCATGCTCCTTGGAGCCGGGATCAGCATGCCGCAAATTCTGAGCGCTTCAGATTTCGGCCTCTTTACCAGAACTACTAAAGCATCCGATCAGATCAATTTCGGGCTGATTGGCTGCAAAGGTATGGGCTGGTCGAACATGAATGCACACCTGAAACTCCCACAGGTGAATTGTATTGCACTCGCAGATGTGGATCAAAGTGTACTTGATCAGCGTACAGAAGATGTATTTAAATTACGCGGCAAACGACCAAAGCAATACAGGGATTACCGCAAATTATTGGAAGACCCCGCCATTGATGTAGTCATCATCGGCACCCCTGATCACTGGCATTGCCTGAACATGGTCGATGCTGTTTCGGCCGGCAAACATGTGTACATTGAAAAACCAATAGCCAATACCATTGAAGAATGCCAGATCATGGTGAAAGCACAGCAGCGTTATGGTAAGATCGTACAGGTGGGACAATGGCAGCGTTCAGGATCACAATATGCGGAAGCCATTGATTATGTAAAATCAGGGAAGCTGGGCCAGATCAGGCTTGTGAAATGCTGGGCATACCAGGGATGGATGAAACCTGTACCTAAATTGCCAAACAGTCAGGCACCGGCAGGAGTTGATTATACAATGTGGTTGGGTCCGGCACCAAAACGCGAATTCAATCAGAACCGCTTTCATTTTAATTTCAGATGGTTTTGGGATTATGCCGGTGGTTTAATGACCGACTGGGGTGTACATGAGATCGATATTGCCTTATTTGCAATGGGAGTTCAGGCTCCGAAATCGGTCATGGCTTCAGGTGGAAAATTTGCATATCCGGATGACGCTTCTGAAACTCCCGACACCCTTCAAACAGTATATGAGTACGATGGATTTAATATGCTCTGGGAACATGCTACAGGTATTGATGGAGGCAATTACGGTTCAACCGAAGGCATCGCATTCATCGGAAATAACGCCACCCTGGTAGTCAACCGTGGCGGCTGGAAAGTAATTCCGGAAACGGAAAACAAGGATGGCCAACGGGTTAACAAGGTTGAGGAAGTAGCACATCGCAAGCCTGAAAGGAATGCACATGAAGCACATGCGATTAATTTTGTGGACGCCATTACTAATAATGATGTCACACGCTTAAAATGTGGCATTCAAACCGGAAGTATTGCAGCAATCAACGCACAAATGGGGAACATTGCCTATAAAACAGGCAAAAAGGTGTATTGGAATGCAGCAAAAAATGAATTTACAGATGCTGATGCTAATCAATTGATGAAAGCACGCTACTTCAATGGATGGCAGGTTCCTAAAGTTTGATTCAGGAGAGGAAACGGGGACCAGACAGCTATCGGGTGGGAAATAGAGAACCGATGGCTATTGGGGGGAGGAAAATTTGTTATTTTCATTTCTCAAGAGCATAATTGCATTATTTAACTAATTATTATAAAACGATTAATATTCAGATGAAAAGACTAATTATTTTATTGTTGCTTGGGACTGGTTTATATGCTTGTAATCAGGGCACAACAAACGATTCAGGCAAAATGGAAGGCAACACAAAAGACACTGTTGCCTCAACACAGAAAGCAAGCGACACGCTTAACATTGATATCGTTCAAACTTCACCGAATCAGGCCAGAGTGCTGATGGAAAATGAACATGTAAGGGTTGTAGAATACGCTGTAAAGCCCGGAGAAAAGGATGTCTGGCATACTCATCCTCCAAGATCATCTTATGTTGTTTCAGGTGGAAAAGTCAAGGTATATACTGAAACCGGGGAACCTAAAATTTCGGAGGTTAAAACAGGTGCTTCATCCTGGGCGGGTCAGGGTGCCAAACATTATGTTGAGAATATTGGGGATACGGATATTAAGATCATATTAACCGAGATTAAGTCAATGCATTAGGATGAATAGGATTAGAGGATGATAGGGGTTAGGATGATAGGATTAAAGGATGATAGGATTAAGGGATTAGTATGATTAAATCATCCTCCCTGAAAATCGAACTAAATACTTAGTTGCTTGCCGTTTATATAATTATTAATTGAGCACTCTTTAATCCTATCATCCTTTAATCCTATAAATCCTAGCTCTGACAGTACCCATAATAACTCTAATCCTATAATCCTATAATCCTATTCATCCTATAAATCCTAATTCTGACAGAACCCATAATAGCCCTAATCCAATTAATCCTTTCATCCTATTAATCCTAGCTCAGCTAATTATTCTTGTAATAATATTATTCCATTTCATTATTATAATCAACCTTATCTATATTTGTTAAAAACCCATAAACATGAAAAAACTTTTTGTTCTATTATTAATGACAGGCCTTTTCAGCGGATTCACTGCGTGTGCTCAAAGGCCAAGCCCGGCGGCTAAAGTTTCGGAAACTACAAGCACGGGAGTAAAAATCAGTATCGATTACAGTCAGCCTGGAGTTAAAGGCCGTACCATTGGTAAGGAAATAGCTCCTTATGGCAAAGTTTGGCGGACTGGTGCAAATGAGGCTACAGTTTTTGAAGTTAGTAAAGCTGTTAAGGTTGAGGGTAAATCTCTTCCGGCAGGAAAATACAGTCTGTACACCATTCCTGGTGAAAACCAATGGACAGTTATGATCAACAAGTCATGGAACCAGTCGGGTACAGAATACGATCAGGCACAGGATGCGATGCGCTTTACAGTAAAACCGGTTAAATCTGCAAGTTTTACTGAGCGCATGACCTTTAAGATTTCAAAATCAGGTCTTGTTTCTTTGATCTGGGGCGACCATCAGATCAATTTCAACGCAAAATAATATCAAAGCGCCCTTTTTCTGAAGCTGAAACTTATTCAGACTCAGAAAAAGGGCTCTTTTATCTTACCAGAGTAACATATCCGGATCGTGAATACGGCTTTGAATTACGGATACCCTCAAAGACCCAATAATAAACTCCGGTAGGAACCTGTATATTCTCTTTAATTCCGGTCCAGTAATTTTCGATATCCGGAGTAGTAAAAACCACATCCCCCCAGCGGTTAAATATCCTGAAACTTTTAACTTTTATTTCTTCATTCAATAATACAGTTAGTTCATCATTAACCTTATCTCCGTTCGGAGTAAAAATATTGGGGATAGCCATTTCAGGCACGAATATCTCCACCGGTGCCGGAGTGACACTAACACAACCCCCATTGCTCGTGCTTTTTATATAATAGGTCCCGCTTTTAAATATTCTATCCGGATCACGCAGCGGAATTGTGGTTTCATTATCCATCCAATAGCTGTAGGTTAGATCAGGTGCCGGAGTGTATGCTTTGGTCAGATCAATTGTTTCAGGATAATCTGCCTGCAATACCCTGTTTAATATAACCTTTGGCACCTGCACAATGGTGACACGGGTAGGTAATATTCTGATGCAACCCGAAGAACTCATGCCTTTGACATAATATACCCCACTCACTCCGACCCTGCTGGGATTGGGCAATGGAATAGTTGCCTGGCTATTCCTCCAGTAAGTATAAGTCAGGTCGGAACTGTTTCCGACCTTCAATGAAATATCCGTCAGGTCAACACTGATACATCGCGGGACCGGATCACGAATATTCATATCCATTCCGTTGATTACAGTATACAGGGTTTGAGTACATCCCAGTCCCGGGTAAGGAACAAGTTCAATACCTATTTTTGTACCTACTGCCGGAACAGGTGAGATCACCAGGCTATCGCTCTGACCCAGATCTTCCTTCGTTTCTGCATTAAACCAGCGGTATCCAAAAAAACCCGGAAGTGCTTTAAGTGTAATCGAATTAGTTTCAGGACAGGTAATATTACCCGTAACCGGAATGGAACAATTCTCATTAAAATCGATATAAGCATATCCAAAATGACCGCCTCTGGAGCAGTCGTAGGCCGTAAACTCCAGACGAATGGTACGGCCAAGGTAACTTGACAAATTAACAAGTACCGGTGCCCAGCCTTTATACAATACCCTGGAATCTCTTTTTGAAGGCTCAAATCCGGGCAGGCTACCCGAGGACACAAATTCAAAAGAGCCGCATTCAGTCGAACTATCCGACATGGGGTCAAAAACCCTTGCAGTAAATTTAGGCTGTTCATCGGGCTCATGTCCGGGATTCTGAAAAACCACCGCGTAGCTGAATATGATCGAATAAGACTCTACATTCGCCGGAACATTGATCGTATAGCTGATCCGGTCTACTCCTCTGCCGGTAAGGTCATTTCCTAATTGAACCACATAATTACTACCGTTGGGAGCATCAAGAGAAAACTCTCCATAAGTATCTCTACCTGAACCCCTTCTAAATAGTGAGTGCTGTCCCGGAACCGGACCTGAAAAATTTAAAGATACCCTCGGAGGTCTGACCGCATCGGGGAATCGTTCGCCAGTTCCTGAAATTTCACCGATATAACAATCCCAATTTTGAAAGGTGCCATTCTCAAAACCGATGTTCTGCGGGCATTCTGTAACCAACTGGGCATTACCGCGACCTGCAGCAAAGCCAAGCAAGAAAAGCAAGAGCAGCCTCCGAAACATACTAAATCATTAAAAAAGAAATGACGAAAGTATTCCCGGAAATGTACCGGAAATAAACATTTAATTTAAGAAGATTATTCTATCCTTTACTATCTAATTATCAATATAATACATACTGAAAAAGGAGTGCTTTGGTTGTGTTCGGGAAATATTTTTTTTTATTGGGACAGGAATGAAGGAAAGAATATGAATTAATCAGGTATTCAAATAGGCAAACATGAGTGCTGCTGCCCTGCCAGATGCCCCCGGCTCACCCATACGAATCGCAAGTTCATCGTAATTGATCAGCATTTCGGTGCGATAGAGCGGATCATTCAGAATCAGATCGAGTTCATCCCCGATCATCCTGCTGGTACAATCTTCCTGAATCAGTTCCTTAACAATAGTCTGATCCATAACCAGATTGACCAGGGAAATATATTTGATCTTAACCAGCATACGGGCGATTGCGATTGAGACCGGATTACCTTTGTAAACGACAACCTGCGGGATTTTCAGGAGAGCTGTTTCCAGAGTTGCTGTACCTGAAGTTACAATGGCTGCTTTTGAATTCAGTAACAGATTATAGGTCGCATTAAAAACTACAGCTATTTTTCTGCCTTCCTGATAAGCTGAATAGTCTTCTTCACGAAAAGAAGGTGCACCGGCAATTACAAACTGGTATTCAGGAAAACGATCTGCTGTTCTGACCATCTCAGGCAAGACCCTTTCAAGTTCCTGCTTTCTGCTTCCCGGGAGGAGCGCAATAATTGGCCTGACATCCAGATTATGGGTAATCTTAAATAATTCATCAGGAGGATTGCTGACTATTGCATCCAATATCGGATTACCTACATAATCGACATCCATTCCCCATTTTTTATAGAATTCTACCTCAAAAGGGAGAATACAGAACATGCGGTCGACAAATTTCTTAATTTTCAAAACCCGCTTCTGATTCCATGCCCAGACTTTTGGTGAGATATAGTAAAAGACTTTAAATCCTTTGTCCTTGGCAAAATCGGCAATCTTCATATTGAAGCCGGGAAAATCGACCAGAATGACAACATCAGGCTGAAATTTAAGGATATCCTGTTTTGCCGTTTTTATGTTTCTGAAGATTGAATTCAGGTTTGCTATCACTTCAACGAAGCCCATAAAAGCCATTTCTGAATAATGCATGACTAATCCGGGAGATACAGCCATCATCAGGTCGCCGCCAAAATACCTGAATTCCGCTTTTGGATCTTTCAGTTTAAGCGCTTTCATCAGGTTTGATCCATGCAGATCACCCGAGGCTTCACCGGCTATAAGGTAATACTTCATGAATGGGTATCGTTATTAAAAAATAAACTCACCAGAATCAATTTAAGATAAATGTAGCTAATTGATTTGTGCCCAGCCAATCTGTTAAGACGAATTCTATTCTCATATCTCACATCTAACCCTTCACATCTCCAGATCCCAGGTATTCAGAATCGGAATAGCATGATGTGCGGTCATGTCAAACTGCACCGGAACAACTGATACGAAACCATTGTCAAGTGCCCATACATCGGTATCTTCACCATGATCATTATTCTGGAACACGCCGGTCAGCCAGTAATAACTGCGTCGGTTAGGGTCGGTACGCTCATCAAACTCTTCGGCCCATTTGGCATTTGCCTGCCTGCATATTTTAATTCCTTTAATGGCCGCCCCTCTTGGGAAATTAACATTCAGTAAAGTCCCTAGACCAAGCCCATTCTTCAAAACCTGATTAGTTATCTTCTCGATATATTTTTTGCAATGGCTGAAGTCAGCATCATGTCCAAAATCGTCAAGCGAGAAACCGATGGAAGGTATGCTTTCAATCGCACCTTCAACTGCTGCAGACATAGTTCCGGAATAAAGCACATTGATTGAGTTGTTCAATCCATGGTTTATACCGGATACACATAAATCAGGTTTCTTGCCTTTAAACACCTTATTTACGGCAAGTTTTACACAATCAACCGGTGTCCCTGAGCATTTGTACATCTCAACACCTTCGTACAATTCTACCTTATCCAAACGCAGGGGCTTGGCTATGGTTATGGCATGGCCTGTACCCGACTGCGGTCCGTCAGGAGCAACAACAACAACATTTCCTATGCCCTGCATTACTTCAATCAGAGCCTTTATACCAGGAGCTGTAATTCCGTCGTCGTTTACGACAAGTATGGTAGGTTTAGTTTTTTTCATCGAAGCGAAATTACGAAATTTTCCTTTGCCGGGATGGTTGTCTGCTTACTTACAATACCAAAAAAATGCCTGGTGATATCAGCAAGCAAAGGTGGGGAAAATAAAAAAGCCCCTGTTTTAACAGGGGCTTGTCTTTATATTATAAGCTTTTCAGCCAGTCAATAACGCCTTCACGTGTCTTGCCTGTTTTTTGCTGAAGCCTTCCGTAAAGTTCATCATCTTTACCTTCTTCATATTTGAGATCATCATCGGTCATGTCAGCATATGCTTGTTTGACTTTACCTTTCATCTCAGTCCATTTTCCTTTTAATTCTAGCTTATCCATAGTTTCGTGTTTATGTAATGAGCAGATTAAACAAAAATGGAGCCAAATTGTTTTCTGTGCCAGGTTCTCTCCCTTGGATGGGCTTATCAACAAGCACTTTATCTCCTAAACCTGGTTGGTGCGAACACCAAGCAGAGTGGGAATCTTACAGATTAGCAGCTCCGTTCTTGATTTCTTCTACAACAGCAGGATCAAGAAGGGTTGAAGTATCTCCAAGGTTTGAAGTTTCACCTTCAGCAATTTTCCTAAGGATTCTTCGCATGATCTTACCGGATCTTGTTTTCGGCAGACCTGATACAAACTGAACCTTATCAGGTTTAGCGATCGCGCCAATGATACGGGCAACAGTTTGAAGAATATCCCTTCTGGTCAGATCGTGATCGTGTGTAGAAGTTCCTAGGATAACATAGGCATAAATTCCCTGCCCTTTGATATCATGAGGATAACCCACAACAGCGCTTTCTACAACGTCAGCGTGCATATTAATTGCATTTTCAACCTCTGCGGTACCGATACGGTGACCGGATACATTAATAACATCATCAACCCTTCCGGTAATGCGGTAGTATCCGTCCTCATCTCTCAAACAGCCGTCACCTGTAAAGTACATATTCTTGTA
Organism: Pedobacter sp.; assembly: GCA_036676565.1. Taxonomy (GTDB): domain Bacteria; phylum Bacteroidota; class Bacteroidia; order Sphingobacteriales; family Sphingobacteriaceae; genus Daejeonella. The sequence goes on along the minus strand of JAKFCP010000015.1, from coordinate 112,622 downwards.
AGTAGAGAAGTAAGTCAGACGACAACGCTCATGATCTCCATAGGTTGTACGGATAATTCCAGGCCATGGGAACTTGATACATAAATTTCCACTCACATCATTACCTGTTAATTCAACACCCTGCTCATCAACAAGGCAAGGCTGAACACCAGGTAAAGGCAGTGTAGCATATCCAGGCTTTGTTGGGGTAATACCGGCGATTGGTGAGATCAGGATACCACTATTTTCGGTCTGCCACCAGGTATCAACAATCGGACATTTTCCTTTTCCGATCTTATCATTATACCAGTGCCATGCTTCCTCATTTATTGGCTCACCCACTGAACCAAGTTTGGTAAGCGAGCTCAGATCTTTCCCTTTTAAAGGTTCATCGCCAAAACTCATCAGAGAGCGGATCGCTGTTGGAGCAGTGTAAAGGATATTTACCTTATACTTATCTACTATTTCCCAGAAACGACCTGCATCAGGCCAGGTTGGTACACCTTCGAACATCAGGGTTGTAGCCCCCTGGGATAGTGGACCGTAAACAATATACGAGTGACCGGTAATCCAGCCAATATCTGCAGTACAGAAATGCACTTCACCCGGCTGGTACTGGAATACAGTTCTGAAGGTATATCCGGTATAAACCATATAACCTCCGCAGGTATGAACAACACCTTTAGGTTTACCAGTTGAACCGGAAGTGTACAATATAAACAGGGGATCTTCAGCATCCATCGGCTCAGCCGGACATGCAGGATTACCCTGAGTTTCTACTTTTTTAATCTCATCTTCCCACCATACATCACGTCCTTTGATCATTGATACCGGAGTACGGGTACGGGTTAAAACGATTATTCTATTAACCGATGTGCACTGTACAATGGCATCATCAATTATATTTTTAAGCGGAATATCTTTATTCCCTCTAAAACCACCATCAGCAGTTATGACCAGATTACACTGGGCATCATTGATACGATCAGCAATCGACTGAGCAGAAAAGCCTCCGAATACTACTGAGTGAATTGCACCAATACGTGCACAAGCCAGCACTGCAATTGCAAGTTCAGGAACCATAGGCATATAAATGCAAATACGGTCGCCCTTTTTTGCACCATTATTCTTCAGTGCATTTGCAAACTGAACTACTTTAAAATGCAGTTCTTTATATGTAAATGATCTGTAATGTTCTTCAGGATCATTCGGCTCCCAGAGCATTGCAATTTTATCTGCACTATTCTCAAGATGACGATCAAGGCAATTCTCCGTTATGTTTAACTTAGCACCACTAAACCATTTCACATTTGGCTCAGTGAAGTTCCAATCCAGAACTCTGTCCCATTTTTTCTGCCAGTAAAAGGTATCGGCCACCTCAGCCCAGAAATTCTCTGGTTCTGCTACACTGTAGTCATAAACGCGTTTGTAATCGTCAAAGGAATTAATACGAAGATTCATTTTTTTATTGTTGTTCGGTAAATTAAATATCAGAGTACAATTATATCATATTCAGACCTGTTAGCCTAATATAGATGCAAAAAAATTACATTAATGCCTGAGGCCGGGACGCTTTTAAAAGGAAAGTCTAAATTTATTGATAAAGTATTGCGTATCTGATTTTTTCTCCCGATATTTGCAAACTCTTTAAAGATTTGAATTTAAATAATAGATACACTTATAGTCATGTCGAGAATTTGTGATTTAACAGGAAAAATGGCGATGAACGGTTTCAACGTTTCCAACTCAAACGTAAAAACCAAACGTAAATTTTATCCTAACCTGCATGTAAAAAAGTTTTACATCCCAGAAGAAGACAGATGGATCACGTTGAAAGTTTCTACTTCAGCGATCAAAACCATCAGTAAAAATGGCATCACTGCTGTAATTAACAAATTCCTTAAAAAAGGATACATATAGAGAGTTATAAGTATTAAGTTATAGGTTATAAGTAATTAATTATACTGAAAACTTACAACTTAAAACCTACAACTTAAAACTAAAAAGATAATACAATGGCTAAGAAAGGCAACAGAGTTCAGGTTATTTTAGAATGTACCGAGCATAAGGAGAGTGGCATGGCTGGAATGTCTCGTTACGTAACCACCAAGAATAAAAAGAACACTACAGAGCGTTTAGAATTGAAGAAATTCAATCCTGTTCTAAGAAAAGTAACTGTTCACAAAGAAATTAAGTAATAAGTTATAAGTGGTATTTATAAGTATTGAAAAACTTAATATCTACAACTTAAAACCTACACTACAACTCAAATAACATACAGAAATGGCAAAGAAAGTAGTTGCAACCCTGAAGACAGGTGCTGGTAAAGAATATTCAAAAGTTATCACAATGAATAAGTCGCCAAAAACCGGTGCTTACTCATTCAAAGAAATTATCGTTCATAACGATCACGTGAAAGACGCTATTGCAGGAATTAATACCTCTAAGTAAATTTCACATTGTATTAACAGAAGCCGCCCGCGTATAATCGTCGGGTGGCTTTTTTCATTATATCATTGTTATCCGCCCCGGCAGATTTCTTAAATTTGGCACCATGGGATTATTCGATTTTTTCAAGAAGAAAGAAAGCAACATACAAGAACAGGTAGAACTGGACAAGAGCCTCGAGAAGACCAAGGAAGGTCTTTTTACGAAGATTACCAAAGCTGTCGTCGGGAAATCAACCGTTGACGATGATGTGCTCGATGAACTTGAAGAAATTCTGGTTAACTCGGATGTTGGTGTTCAAACTACCTTAAAGATTATTGAACGGATCCAGGCTCGTGTAGCCCGGGATAAGTACATCAATACTTCGGAGCTGAATGAACTTTTACGTTCTGAAATCCAAAGCCTTTTATCAGAGAACAACAGCAACGATTTTAGAAATTTTGAATACGGTGATCATAAACCCTATGTCATCATGGTGGTAGGGGTAAATGGTGTTGGCAAGACCACAACCATTGGTAAGCTGGCTCATAAATTGAAAATTGCCGGCAACAAAGTGGTTTTGGGTGCAGCAGATACTTTCAGGGCTGCGGCTGTAGATCAGCTAAAACTCTGGGCAGAACGGGTAAATGTACGAATCGTTGCTCAGCCAATGGGTTCAGACCCCGCCTCTGTTGCATTTGATACCCTGCAATCGGCTGTTGCCAATGGTGATGATGTAGCCATTATTGATACAGCTGGCCGCCTGCATAATAAAGTTGCCCTGATGAATGAGCTAACCAAGATCAAACAGGTGATGCAAAAAATTGTACCTGGAGCTCCACATGAGATCCTTCTTGTACTTGATGCCTCCACCGGACAAAATGCAATTGAACAATGTAAGCAGTTTACCCAGGCAACCGAAGTAAACGCATTGGCACTAACCAAATTAGACGGCACAGCAAAAGGCGGGGTCGTGATCGGGATATCTGATCAGTTTAAAATTCCGGTGAAATACATCGGTGTGGGTGAAGGAATAGATCATCTGCAATTATTTAACAAGAAAGAGTTTGTCGACTCCCTTTTTAAATAATCAGAGAAGCAAAGAATGAAGACTAAAATCAGCACAAAACCAGCCCCGGTAAAACCGAGGGTAAATGTCATAACACTGGGTTGTTCAAAAAATATTCATGATTCTGAAGTCCTGATGGGCCAGTTAAGAGGTAACCAGATGGATGTTGTTCACGAAGCAGATTCGCTTCGTCAGGATGACATCATCGTGATCAATACCTGTGGCTTTATTGATAACGCGAAACAGGAATCGATCGATACTATCCTGCAATACAGCGAGTTAAAAGACCAGGGAAAAATCTCTAAGCTTATCGTAACCGGATGTCTTTCTGAGCGATATAAGCCGGAACTTGAAGCCGAAATCAAAAATGTGGACTCCTATTTTGGAACAAACGATCTCCAAAAACTTTTGAGTTCAGTAGGCGCAGATTACAAGCACGAACTTTTAGGAGAACGCCTGCTGACTACCCCATCACATTTTGCCTATTTTAAAATTGCTGAAGGATGTAACAGACCCTGCTCCTTTTGTGCGATTCCACTCATGAGAGGGAAACATGTTTCCAAACCTATTGAAGATTTAGTAAAAGAAGCCAAATTTCTGGCAAAGAATGGCACCAAAGAGCTGATCTTAATCGCTCAGGATCTGACTTATTACGGTCTTGACCTCTACAGCAAACGAAACCTTGCTGACCTGCTCCGCAATCTGTCGGATGTTGATGGAATTGAATGGATCAGACTTCAGTATGCCTATCCTTCGGGTTTCCCAATGGATATTCTGGATGTGATGAACGAACGTTCCAACATCTGCAATTACCTGGATATGCCTCTTCAGCACATCAGCGATTCGATGCTGAGCTCCATGAGACGTGGAATTACAAGACAAAAAACAATTGATCTGGTTAATTCTATTCGTGATAAAGTGCCTGATATCGCCTTACGTACAACTCTGATCTGCGGCTATCCCGGAGAAACTGAAAAAGACTTCGAAGAAATGAGGGACTGGGTTACTGAAACCCGCTTCGACCGCTTAGGATGTTTCACCTATTCGCATGAAGAAAAAACCCACGCCTACGAGCTTATTGATGATGTTCCTGAGGAAGTAAAGCAGGAGCGTGTGGAAACTATTATGGGTATTCAGCAGGAAATTTCATTCGATATCAACCAGGATAAAGTTGGCCATACTTACAAAGTGCTGATCGATAAAAAAGAGGGTAATTATTTAACAGGAAGAACCGAATATGATTCACCTGAAGTAGATAATGAGGTTTTAATTGATGCCAGAATTAGCTATGCCACTCCTGGAAGCTTTGTTCAGGTAAAAATCGACCGTGCCGAAGATTTCGATCTGTATGGTCAGATTGTCAAAATTTAGATCAGCAAAGAGGAATTCATTAATTTCCGCTAATTTCGTTTCTGATGAAGGCAACTTATATTGATTACAGTGAAACCAGAAGCTTTTCGGAAGGCCTGATTCGCTATCTGAACAATGAAACGGACTTAAGTTCCTTCCAGTCATATAGCCCCAACCTTCAGGGATTCAAGGACTTATTGGCCTCGATAAAAAAAAATCCGAACAGAGAAGTTCTGGTCGAAGTTTTAAGGGAGCAATATTCCAAATTACCACAACCCTGTAATGAGCAGGTAAGCTCAAACATCAGCCTGCTGCTTCAAAAGAATACTTTTACTGTTTGTACAGGCCATCAGCTCAATATTTTTACGGGTCCATTATATTTCATTTTTAAGATCGTCACTGCGATAAATCTGGCAAAGGAATTAAAATCCAACTTTCCGGATAAAAACTTTGTACCTGTGTACTGGATGGCTACAGAAGATCATGATTTTGCGGAGATCAATCATACTTACATCTCGGGAAAGAAGATCAGCTGGGAACTGGATGCCGCAGGAGCCACCGGCAGATTAAGCACCAAAGGTATTGAAAAAGCAGTTCTGGAATATCTTGCAGTTCTGGGAGTTTCGGAAAATGCTGATGAATTGGGCAAACTGATCAGCTCTGCATATACCGGCAGTAAAAATCTTGCTGATGCAAGCAGACAACTGGTCAACTCCCTTTTTGAAGAATATGGATTGGTAATTCTGGATGCAGATGACAAAAGGTTAAAGAAGGAATTTTCTGAAATAATTGCAAAGGATATCACCGGACAGCACAGCTTCAGAACCATCACTGAGACTAATAAAAAGCTCGCAGAAAAAGGGATAGAAGCACAGGTAAATCCGAGGGAGATCAATTTTTTCTACCTGATGGATGGTTTGAGGGAACGAATCGTATTTGAAGAAGATCTGTACCGGATATTAAATACAGAGATCAGTTTCAGTGAGGAAGAATTATTAAAAGAGATCCAGAGTTTTCCTGAACGCTTTAGTCCGAATGTTGTGATGCGCCCGCTTTATGAAGAAGTAATCCTTCCGAACCTGGCCTATATCGGAGGTGGGGCAGAAATTATTTACTGGCTGCAGCTAAAACAAAATTTCGACTATTATGGAGTTGATTTCCCTATTTTGCTTCTTCGAAATTCTGCGATATTCGCTTCCCTGAATCTGGAAACGAAACTTAACCGGCTGGATCTTTCTATAAAAGATATTTTCAAAAATTCTGAAGAACTTAAAAAAGAATGGGTCTTCAGCCATACGGAGCACAGCCTTAATTTACATGATGAATGGCAGGAGCTCAGTTCCATTTTTGAAAAGATAAAATTGCGTATTTATAAGATCGACCCAAGTCTGGGGCCAAGTTCTGATGCAGTAAAGTCAAGATTACAAAGAGCTGTTAAAAATCTTGAAGCCAAACTAATTAAAGCCGAGAAAAGAAATTTTGGTGATGCACTTTCCCAGATCGATGTAATCAAATCAAAGCTTTTTCCAAATGGCGGATTACAGGAACGGTCTGAAAACTTTGGTTTGTTCTATGTGAAGTATGGTAAAGGTTTCATAAAAACCCTTATCGGGAACTTCAAACCTCTCGATCTGAAATTTACGATATTAGAAGAGTAGATTAGATACATGACCTATCATAACTTTACCGAAACTAAACTGCGGGATTTCACAAGATCCATTTTCCTGAAAATGGGCTGTTCTTCAGAACATGCAGATCTGGCCGCTGATGTACTAATTAAAGCAGATCTTCGTGGAATTGATTCACATGGCGTGGCCAGGCTAAGCGGCTATGTTCGTCTTTGGGAAAAAGCCCGGATCAATCCCACACCGGATATCAAAATAGTTCATGAAACTCCAACTACAGCCACTATTGACGGGGATGCAGGCCTGGGTCTCGTTGTAGCTCCTTTTGCGATGAAAGTGGCGATTGACAAAGCAGAAAAATATGGATCTGGCTGGGTATCTGTCAGGAATTCCAATCATTTTGGAATTGCTGCTTATCACACCATGATGGCTGTTGAAAAAGATATGATTGGATTTGCAATGACCAATGCAAGTCCGCTGGTAGCACCAACCTTTGCCAATGAACGAATGCTGGGTACTAACCCGATGTGCTATGCTTTTCCTGCCGGAAAATATCCCCCTGTCATTGTAGATATGGCAACCTCAGCCGCCGCCAATGGTAAACTGGAAATTGCACAGCGAACAGGCAAACCTGTTCCTGAAGGCTGGATACAGGACGCAAAGGGACAGCCGTCAATAGATCCGCATGAATTAAAAAAAGGCGGCTCTCTGCTGCCTCTGGGAAGCGACAGGGACCACGGTAGTCATAAAGGCTTCGGACTAAGCGCAACGGTAGATATTCTCTCTGCAGTGCTCTCAGGCGCCAATTACGGCCCATGGGCACCCCCTTTTGTCGCATTCATGGAACCATCAGACAATCCTGTTGGTTTGGGATTAGGTCATTTTTTAGGTGCCATGCGCGTTGATGGCTTCAGGCCGGTTGAGGAATTCAAAACTCATCTTGATAATTGGATAGAACGTTTCAGCTCAGCAAAACCAATCAGTGAAGACCAGAAAGTGATTATTCCCGGTGAACCTGAGTTGATCGCGGAAAAAGAGCGGCAGAGCAATGGTATTCCTCTGATTGATGAGGTATGTAATGATCTGAATGGCCTTGCAGATAAATTGGGAATCAGCAGACTCAGCTGATCATTATTTGAATTTCTATATTCAAGCCTCTCAATCATTAAAATATGTTAAACATTCAGGGATGTATGGTTAAAAAGTTCATTTAATCTATATTCGCATATATGATTCAATTCAAGATGAAAGTTTACCGTTCATTAATTATTGCTCTGTTATTTCTTTTGCAGGCCGGTCAGCTGTTCGCACAGGACACAATAAGTTTAAAGACTATAGTAGACCGATCCCAAAAGCTGATTGTGGATTATCCTTCAGAAAAAGTTTATCTGCATTTCGACAAGCCCTATTATGCTGTCGGAGATACCATCTGGTTTAAAGCTTATGTTGCTACCGGTCAGGATTTACCCTCCGACCTGAGTAAAGTTTTGTATGTGGATATTATTTCGGAAAATGACACCCTGGTCAGATCAATGAAACTGCCGGTGGTTAATACTTCAGCATACGGCAGTATCACACTTGACCCATCTGTCTACAAATCAAGCAATTATAGAATCAGAGCATATACCTATTGGATGTTGAATTTCAGTGATGAATATTTCTTTACTAAAAATATCAAAGTTGGAAATGCAATTAACAGGAATATCATTACTAATATTTCACTCAGTGGCCAGAATCCGGACAGTTCACCAACAATAACAGCAAACATTCTATATAAAGACCCCGAAGGAAAGCCGTTTGCGAATAAAAAGATAAGCTGGAGTCTTATTTCGAAATTTGAAACCATTGCCCGTGGCAGAGAAACCACTAATGCAGAGGGAGTGGTTTCTTTAAAATTAAGTGCTGGTCAGAAAGCAGCTTTGGATACCGGAATACTTGAGACAGTACTTGAAGCAGAAACCGGAAAATTGATTACTTCTCAATTCCCGCTGAAAAATTCGTTTTCAGAAGCCGATTTTCAGTTTTTTCCTGAAGGAGGGGATTTAATTGAAAATGTAAGTACTAAGGTAGCATTCAAAGCCGTTCAGGAAAAGGGCCTCGGGATTGATGTTAAGGGTGAAATCGTTGATAGTACTGGAAAGGTAATCAGCAGCATTCAATCACAGCATCTGGGAATGGGATCATTTACGCTTTTACCCGAAAGTGGTAAAACCTATAAAGCCAACCTCAGTTTTTCAAACGGAATCAAGAAAACTATAACCCTGCCTCAAGCGAAAGCATCCGGAATTGCAATATCTGTTGTTAGCTCAACAGCTTCGAATATCATTTTACAGCTTTCAAGTAATCCGGCCTTTTTTGCCCAAAACAGGGATAAGAACTTCTACCTGATAGCAAGAAGCAAGGGTGTAATCTGCTTTGCGGCACAGACCAATTTGACTACTATAAACATTGGGGCCTCTATAGCAAAAAACAAGTTTCCAACCGGAATTGTACAAATTACACTGTTCACAAATAAAGGTGAGCCATTAACCGAACGTCTGATATTTGTCAATCAAACAGATGTTTCAAGCCTGAGCATAAACACCGATAAAAAGGTCTATGGCTCTAGACAGCCGGTAAAAATGAATATAAGTGCTAAAACAAGAAATGCACCTGTTGAAGGAAATTTTTCACTGTCTGTTATCAATGAATCCAAAGTTCCGCATCCTGAAGATGAAGAAACAACTATCCTAAGTTCCTTTCTGATTTCCTCAGAATTAAGAGGATTTATTGAAAAACCTAACTACTATTTCAATCAGACCAATGAAAAAAAGCTCGCAGATCTTGATTTGCTGATGCTTACTCAGGGATACCGCAAATTCTCATATGAAGATATCATCAAAGGCAGGGAGCCTGTAATCAGTGTTCTTCCTGAGCAGGGAATTGAATTTGCAGGGATTTTGCGTACTTCGAACGGTATGCCGGTCTCCAAGGGTAGTTTGAAGCTGGTAGTTCCGGAAAGTAAGTTCTATGCTGAAACCACAACCAATCTGAAAGGGGAGTTCAAATTCGAAAAAGTGATGATTACCGATTCGGCAGAAGCTACTATCAGCGCAAGAAGTTCAACAGCAGCACGCAACATGATGATCATGCTGAATGGCACAGCCTTCCCAACAATCAGCAAAAATGTCAATGTCGCGGATGAAGAAATTAACATTGACAGTGCTTTGGCAACTTACCTCGATAATAGTAAAAGACAATACTTTTTGGCAACACAAATGCTTCAGGAGGTCGTAGTTAAGGCTACAGCGATAAAAAAAGCCAGTCATTTGGATCATCCGGCTCTTTCAGGCCTCGGTGCCCAACCCGATCATTTGATTGACAGCGAGCGGTTTAAAGGTTGTCCGATCTTACTTACATGTCTGCAAACAGCAGCAACAGGACTTACTTTTAATGACAATAATTTTTATGTGACCAGGGTCTATAACTCCGGGCTCAGGGTGCCGGTACAGATTTTTTATAACGGAATGCCTGTTGACGCCAACTATCTGAACAATATCAATCCGGCGGATGTCGACAATATCGAGATCTTCCTGAAAGATGAACTGGGAATGGTGAACCGCATGTATAATACCAATGGTGTATTAGTGATAAACTCTAAAACCACACCTACTGGTAAACCAATAAGTGCTGAGGACCTGAAGAAATTATTCCCTCAGAATAACGTTTTGACTTTCAACCCTCAGGGATATATCAAAAAGAGGGAGTTCTATTCACCCAAATATTTGAGCCCTGAAAGCCGCACCACGGGATCTGACCTTCGCAGTACCATTTACTGGAATCCAAGAATCTTTACAGACAAGGCAGGGAATATGGCAGTTGAGTTTTATAATGGGGATAATAAAGGTACCTACAAAGCAATCGTAGAAGGCACTGATATTGATGGGAATCTATCCAGGTTTATCTACCGGTATAAGGTTGAGTAAGGCTTGATTTGAGATTATAAGTTTTAGTCAATTGTATTTACATGACCCAGAAAGGGTCAAATGTTTATAGCATTTGGTTAGCACGGAAATCCCGACCCCGAAGGTGGTCGCATGTAAGAAAGCGACACATACGACCACCTTCGGGGTCGAAAAAATGAAATTTTATAGCGTTTCTATAAACATACGACCACCTTCGGGGTCGGTTAGACACCTGATAATACAAGATAGAATTTATGGGAATACGGTAGGCCCCAGGCGGAGAAGGAACTTTGTGCTCATGCAACAAAAATTCAATCTGCAATCGCGGAGTTCCCTCAGTTGCTGAAGGGCAGCTTTCTGGATGACAAATGCGTTAAACAAAAAAGGGCCTGCAATCAATCGCAGCCCCCTTTTTGTTAAAAGATTTTAGATTCTAATGAATCCCTCCAAGCAATCTGCTCCAGCGTACTTTATCGAAGAAAGTACCTTTTGTGTTCCAGCTCATCCATACAAATAAAGCCTTACCAACGATGTGGTCATCAGGTACAAAACCCCAATAACGCGAGTCCAGAGAATTGTCACGGTTATCACCCATCATCCAGTAATAATTCATTTTAAAAGTATAGCTATTTGTCTTTTTTCCATTGATCAGGATATCATTTCCAACTCTTTCAATCGTATTTCCTTCATAAACTGAAATTGCACGTTCGTAAACTGAATAATTGCTGTTATCCAGATTCACTGTCCAGCCTTGCTTTGGTACGATCAATGGTCCGAAATTGTCGGCATTCCATTTAATTGAAGGATTATGCGGAAATATCTGAGAATCAAATTCGTTCAATGGCCTGATGTAGGGATTCACACTCTTTACATTTGCCCAGCCCTTAATAATTTCTGCATCGGCCGCAGTCATATTAAAAATATACTCATCTGCAGATGAGCGCTGTGCTTCAATATTCAGATCTTCTATTGCCTGAGGATTAAAATCAGTGCCATCAGACTTTACATAATAATATTTTTCACCGAAAACAGGAACCTCAGCCGGCTTGTTATTCAGATATACACGGGCATCTTTGATTTGTATCGTATCTCCCCCTATAGCCAGACAGCGTTTAATATAGTTCTCGCGTTTATCAACGGGTCTTGATAAGGGTGCATCTGCATCCATCGGGAAGTTAAAAACAACAACATCATTCCGTTTAACCTCTCCCAGTCCTGGCAGACGGCGGTAATCCCACTGAATGCCTTCCCAATAAGCCTTCGTTCCGGTTATTGGCATGGTGTGATGGGCAAAAGGAAAAGATACCGGCGTCATGGGCATCCTTGCTCCATAATTCACTTTACTGACGAAAAGATAATCTCCGACAAGCAGTGTTTTCTCCATAGAACCCGTTGGAATAACATAGGCCTCAATAAAAAGCCCCCTGATAAGAGTAGCAGCAACTACTGCAAACAAAATAGCATCAAACCATTCTCTTCCGGCACTTTTTTTGGCACGAACTTTCTTATCCTTCGATTTACCCTTATTTGTTAAACTCATGCTCTATTGTAATCAATTTAAATGCTAAAATCAAACATATCTGCGATATTAAAAAATCCGGTTTTGTCTTCAAGCCACTCTGCTGCCATTACGGCTCCAAGGGCAAAACCTGCACGGCTATGAGCCTTATGCTTAAATTCAATATCGTCTACTTCCGAACTGTAAATGACCGTATGAGTACCCGGAACATCCTCTATACGATGTGATTCAATCAGTAACTGATCAGGCTTAGGTATTAATTCTTCACCTGAACCTATCAGCTCATTCGCCCACTCATTCTTGCGGTCAAGTTCAGAAATAATACCTTCAGCAATAGTCATAGCAGTACCGCTTGGGGAATCAAGTTTCTGTGTATGATGAATTTCTTCAACCTGAACTTCGTATTGCGGATACCTGTTCATGATCTTAGCGAGCACTTTATTCACAAAAAAGAATACATTTACCCCAATACTAAAATTAGATGCGTATAAAAGTGTATTGTTACTCTCCTCACATTTATTCTTTACTGACTGTAAATGCCCATACCATCCCGTAGTACCTACCACAATCGGAACATGAGCTGCAAAGCAAATCTCGATATTGCTCAGGGCTGAATCAGGGGTACTAAAATCTATCGCTACATCTGCCTTTTCTAAATTAGGTATACTCAGGTCCTCCAAATTATCAATATTGACTTTGAGAACAACTTCATGGCCTCTTTCAATTGCAAATTGTTCAATGATACGGCCCATTTTACCATATCCAAGAATAGCTATCTTCATTATTTTTTTATTATATCTTCATAAACTCAACTTCAGTTTTAGCCCTACAGCAGGAGAAAAAGCTGAAGCGTGAACGGGCATCTGACTTACAGATGGCTGTACTTTCAAGGACAATTCATCAGAAATATCAAACCTGAAAAACTTTGCATCAACATAAGCATCAATGATCGTAATCGCATAAAATCCAAGTCCGGCTAATACTGAAAGATCCCGATCTCTTCTGTAAGCATCCTTAATCTGAATAATCCCCTCATTTGTATATCCTGAGTAAAGGGGATTTTCTGTTTTTTCCGGATTCAGTTCACGAAACTGGGCTTCCTTCAGAAAGACTTGATAATTCCGCTGATTAAACTCAAAAACGAGGCCAATTCCGATAAAACCACCATAAACCAACGGAACTTTCCACCAGCGCTTGTTGTAGATCTGTCCGAGGCCCGGCAGCATCAGGGATCTCATTGCTGCACGACGCGGCATCGCTTCGATTGCAAGACGGGCAGAATCTTTCAGAACGGGCTCTTTCTTAACCTGCACTTTATTGCTGTCTGATTTAGCAGGAGTAGTCCCCTTAACCTGAGAAAATACATCTGCTTGCGTTAAAAAGCACATTAAGATGAAACCCAATAGGACTTTCAATTTCATTACCAGTCTAACATTTCCAGAATCCGGTTCAGATCATCATCAGACATGAACCCAATTTCAATAGAGCCCTTACCTTTTTCATCCAGCTTTAATTTAACATTGGTGCTAAACTTAGAAGCAAGATCATCCTGAATCTTCATATATTGAAAAGACATTGAAGATGCCTTCGCAGGTTTCTTTACTTTACCTATGTTCTGTAGTTGTCTGACTAATTCTTCTACTTTCCGTACAGAAAGTCCGCGATTTATAATCTCCTGAAAAAGATAGAGTTGTTTGTCAACATCCTCTACCGAAATCAGAGCACGTGCATGCCCCATAGAGATCTCTTTATCACGAATAGAAGCCTGAATAGCTGGGGGAAGTTTTAATAAACGCAGATAATTGGTTACAGTAGAACGATTCTTGCTCACACGCTCCCCTAGCTGCTCCTGTTTCAAATTACATTCGTCAATCATCCGCTGAAAGCTAAGGGCTACTTCTATTGCATTCAGATTTTCACGCTGAATATTTTCAATCAGCGCCATTTCCAGCATTTGCTGGTCATTTGCTGTACGAACATAAGCAGGAATTTCGGTTAAGCCGGCAAGTTTGGATGCCCTTAACCTGCGTTCACCTGAAATAAGCTGATAAGAATTCTGTCCCGACTGTCTGACAGTGATTGGTTGAATCAAACCCTGCAGTTTGATCGACTCAGCAAGTTCATGGAGTGCTTCAGGATCAAAATCAGTACGGGGCTGAAATGGATTAACCTGAACCTGACTGATCTTTACAGAACTGATGGAACCTAGTGAGGAACTTTCATTACTTACCTGTTGTCTGTCATTTTCCGGCAAATCCGAATCATCCAAAAGAGCTCTTAATCCCCTTCCTAATCCGGTTTTCTTTTGGTAGATCATATTATACTAAAGCTTGTTTTACAGCCTCCTCATTCGAAACCAATCCGTTTTTACGGATGATTTCCCGGGCCAAATTAAGGTAATTGATCGCACCTTTACAATTTGCATCGTGCATAATAACCGAGATGCCATAACTTGGAGCCTCACTTAAGCGGGTATTCCGTTGAATGATCGTGTCAAAGACAAGGTCCTGGAAATGGGTTTTCACTTCTTCAACAACCTGATTTGACAGTCTCAGTCTGACATCATACATAGTCAGCAATATACCCTCGATCTGAAGATTCGGATTTAACCGACTCTGAACAATCTTTATAGTGTTCAGCAATTTACCCAGACCTTCAAGTGCAAAGTACTCGCATTGAACAGGAATAATTACTGAATCTGCTGCCGTAAGAGCATTGATTGTGATCAAACCCAAAGAGGGAGAGCAGTCAATGATAATGAAATCATAATTATCACGGATCTTATCCAGAACCGCTTTCATCTTATATTCCCTGTTTGTTAAATTGATCATCTCAATTTCTGCACCTACCAGATCAATATGGGCAGGAAGCAGATCAAGGTTTGGAGTGTCCGTATTTTGAATAGCCTCTAAAGGATCTATCTCGTTAATTATACACTCGTATATACTGGCCTTAATCGTACGCGGGTCAAAACCAATTCCTGATGTTGAATTTGCCTGTGGATCTGCATCAACCAATAGGGTACGGTACTCAAGAACAGCCAAACTCGCTGCAAGATTTATGGCAGAAGTAGTTTTTCCAACGCCCCCTTTTTGATTTGCTAATGCGATAATTTTGCTCATTTTAAAAAAACAATTACAAATACGTGATATTAAAAAGTCTAAAGAATAAATTCTAAGCGGTTCAAAACACTACTTTTGACTGATTAAATAGGATTTTTTAATAAATTCTAAGATACAAACTTAAAACTAATTACACCGCGGGGCGATTTTCGTTTTGCACATCTTATCCACAAAATGACTACAATAATTTCCGGCACTAATCGTGAGGGAAGCAATACTCTGAAACTCGCTGAATATTATCACCGGCAATTGTCAGAAAAAGGTTTCGACTCAGAAATTCTATCACTCTATGAACTTCCCGACGACCTTATCAAGTCAGACCTTTATGGGAAACGCAGCGAAGCCTTTCAAAGTATTCAGGAAAGAATTTCTGCAAGCAGCAAATTCATTTTCGTGATCCCTGAGTATAATGGAAGCTTCCCCGGAGTTTTAAAGACTTTTATTGATGCCTGTTCTTTTCCGGAAAGCTTTTTTGGAAAAAAGGCGGCGCTTGTCGGACTCTCAAGCGGCAAATACGGTAATATTCGGGGTATAGACCATTTTACAGGAATCTGCCATTATATCAATATGCATGTCTTGCCATTACGCATACATATTCCTAACATCAGGAAAGAATTTGATGAAAACGGGAACCTTTTTAATGAAGATACAGTGAAATTTACCAATCAGCAGATTGAACGATTTATAGAATTTTAAAGGCTAACGCAGACAGGGTTTAGAACCCTGTCTGCGTTAGCCTTTTCAAAACCCTCTCAGCGTTGCATGAACCTAATCCATCCCTCTCCCTCATACCCAAAAACAAACTGCTTCGGGTTAATGATCTCAGCCATGATCTCAATGCTATCAGTTATCCTCGGCCCCGATCTGTTAAAATATTGATTGCCATCTGCTATATAAATTCTGTTATCCTGAACGGCCTTTAATTCTTTCCATCCGGGCAGTTCCAGTAAAAGATTGATCTCTTTCAGGGTTCTTTCAACAGAAAACCCGCAAGGCATTAGTATGATGATATCGGGATCCTGATTCTCAATATCCTTAAAACTAACATATCCCGAATGCTTTCCTTTCTCAGTTAGCACCGGAATGCCACCGGCAATCTCAATGATCTCAGGTGTCCAGTTTCCGGCGATCATCAGGGGTGAAAGCCATTCTATACAGGCTACTTTTGGCTTCTCAGTGATGAATTTGAGTTTATGACGAATAATATCAATACGCTCTTCTGATAATTCAAGTAAATCTGTTGCTTCTGCTCCAGCACCAAGTTCATCTGCAAGGTTTCTGATATCCCGGTAAATATCAGATAATTCATGTGGCTCCAGAGAAATGACCTGACAGCCCTTTTCAAGCAGATCACTCATCGCTGACTCCACATCTTTAAGGCTCACAGCACAAACTTCACATTGGGCCTGGGTAATAATGACATCGGGTGCCAGACTTTTTATCAGTTCTTTGTCAATGTTATAAATCGAGAGTGAATCGGAGAGTATTTCTTTTACCTGCCTGTCTATTTCTGCACTGTCGGAGCCCGGAAGAAATTTTGCTGAAGAACATACCGGCAAATGCTTAACACTCTCAGGATAATCACATTCATGTGAACGGCCAATCAGCTGCTGCTCTAAACCCAGTGCACAAATAATTTCTGTGGCTGCCGGCAACAGAGAAATAATCTTTCTATCCTGCATCTCTTTTCATTTTTGGCAAATGTACAATTATTAAAAAAAAATGCCCCGGTCTTGAGACCGGGGCATTAATATAATTCTATGATCTGAAGATATTATTGAGTTCCGTTATTCTGCTCTCCCTGCTTAAGATCATCATTCGTTACACCACGTTTTTTTCGTGGGGCCTGCATTGATAATTTTCCAAACCGATAGCTGAAACTTGTTCCGAAAGAGCGGAATGGAACAGAGAAATTACTGTTTTGAACAAAATCTGCTCCCGTAATATTCTGACGGAAATTCTTATTCTCATTGAATGGATCAATGATTGTCAAACCGATGCTTCCCTTCTTCTTCATAATCTCTTTCTTCAAACCGAGATTCCACATATTGAAAGATGGATTTTTACCCTGTGAAGTACGGCGTGGAGAATTGGTAATCAGGAATGTCTCGAAAGTAAGCCCTTTTGGAAAAACATAAGAACCCATCAGGAAGGCATTATAAATCAATTGTGTATTTGTATTGGTCACAGTAAACCCGCTGTTGGCGTTGATATCATATGTAAACACATTGAAATTACCTCTTAAGGTCAGTGGTTTTACCGGATTTATCTGTCCGAAGAAATTAAACCCAACCGAATTATTGCTTCCAACGTTTCTGAAAGTAGTTCTTGAACCGGTAGCTGGGTTTCCGGTTGCCGGATCAGTAACTGAAACAGGTATCACAAAGCTTTCTATGATATCATTGGTACGGCGGTAATAAACTGAAGCATTTAATACCGAGGTTTTGACAAACATAGAATAATTGAACTCAATGTTATGTGAAAGTTCAGGCTTCAGTGCCGGGTTTCCCTGCGACTGATTGAAAATATCTGCACTGTTCAGGAATGGATTCAGATAAAACAAACTTGGCCTTTGCAAACGCTGGTTATAACTTAATTTAACCGTTGAAAAATTCTTGAATGTTCTTGAAACCACAAAACTTGGAACCAGATTAGAATAACTGCTGCTGAAAGGAGACGCCGCCGCACCAACAGACCTTGCATCACCCTTGATCTCAGTACCCTCATAACGCGCACCTGCCCTGATACCGAATTTCTTAGCCAGGGTAAATGCAAAGGTTGCATAAGCCGAATACACATCCTGATTATAATCATAGATATAGGTACGGGCTGAGATTGGCGTGAATGTACCGGTTGTTGAATTAAAGTTGCGGGTTTGGTTATCACTTACAATATCCCTCAGAATACCCTTCAGTCCTGTTTCGAAAGTAACTTTCTTAAAAGGATGGGTATAATCCAGCTGAATCGTATTTTCTGTATTATCAGCATTATTATCACCGTATTCATCAATAACTGTATTTGAAAAATCTGTGGTGTAATCACTATTCTGGTTACTATTAGTAAACTGATAGGCAAAGGAGATTTGCTGATCCTTCTTCTTAAACTTGTGAAGATAGTCGCTGCTCCAGTCAATACCATTCATTTTCATCTGGTTATCACTCAAACGGGTGAAATTATTCATTATCCCATTAAAACTATTCTGGTTTAGATTACTTCCATCGGCACTATTACTGAATCCATTCAAACGTACATTTGAACTGATCGAGTTGAAACTATTGAAATCGTAATCAGCTCCGATTGAACCATTCATTGCCAAACGGTCTGTTTTACTCTGACCCGCCTGGCTGATAATTTGTGTACCTGCGGTATTTGTACGGTTAAATGAGATATTAGAGGTCTGAGGCCATGAATAGAATCCTCCGCCATTAGCAGTTAGTGCTAAACGACCAGTTTTTGCATTCAGATTAACATTTCCACTATTCTGTCTGGTTCCTACCCCACCGTTTACCGAGCCACTTACCCCGGCCAGATTATTCTTTTTTGTGATGATATTGATAATCCCTGAGGTTCCTTCCGCATCATATTTTGCAGATGGGGAAGTAATTACCTCAACATTCTTTATCTGATCAGCCGGAATCGCTTTCAGTGCATCAGCCATATTATTGGCCATAGAACCCGATGGTTTACCGTTAATCAGAACCCTGACATTCTGACTCCCTCTCAGGGAAACATTTCCCTCAAAATCGACTGAAAGCAAAGGCACTTTACGAAGCACATCGGTTGCATTTCCCCCAGCTATGGCCACATCCTGTTCTGCATTGTAAACCAGCTTGTCGATCTTATTTTCGACAATCGGTGTCGTGCCTGTTACCACAACTTCATTCAGCATGGTCTTATTTGGCGCAAGCATAATACGGCCCAGATTTAAATCCGGTTTGGCCAGAGTAGTCTTTACTGAATCAATAATCTTAGTCTGATATCCCAGAAAAGCAATGGTTACACGGTAGACTCCTGCAGAGATATTCTCTATTTTAAAGGAGCCTTTCTCATCAGTTAATGCACCATTGGTCGTTTTGGTAGAACCAGCCCGTCCCAAAGAAACAGTAGCATAGTCAATAGGAGTACGCGAAACAGAGTCGAGAATAACACCCGAAATTCTGCCAGTTACAGCAGGAGCCGCTGCCCCACCCATTCCCTGTGCATAAACACCGGAGATCCCGGAAAGTAATAATAGTATCGTAAATAAACGTTTCATTAAATTGGTTTTGGAATTAGTCGCGAAAGTACACCTAATGTTACAGGAACATATGTGCGAATTGTTGAGCTAAAGTAAAATCTGAGATACAAAAGAAATTCATGACATAATCCTGCCGGAAATATTCCGCTATAAAGTGGTGCTATTCATGAATAAACCATGATAGAGCAGGCTAAAACCGCATCTCTATCATGGATGTTAAAATTTATACAACAAG
The DNA here is from genome assembly GCA_036676565.1 of Pedobacter sp. Classification (GTDB taxonomy): domain Bacteria; phylum Bacteroidota; class Bacteroidia; order Sphingobacteriales; family Sphingobacteriaceae; genus Daejeonella. The sequence continues at coordinate 93,115 of JAKFCP010000015.1, read as the reverse complement.
GTTAATTATTTTTCCTTTTACGAAAATAATTTTCTTTGGAATCTTGCCATCAAGATATTTTTTCAAATCCTCATTCGCAAGTATAAGTTCTTCAACCTCTGCCTGTGAAAGGCTAAGGGAAATATTGAGGTTCATTCGGGTTTTACCATTTACTGAAACCGGATAAGAGAATTCATTCTCAACCAGATATTCAGGATTGAACTGCGGGTAAGCAGCTACTGATAATTTACCTGCGGAATTACCCAGCAAACTCCATAACTCTTCAGTTATATGAGGTGCATAAGGAGCAAGTACGACCACCAGCTCCTGAAGGATCTTCCTTTTATTGCATTTCAGATCAGTCAGTTCATTCACACAGATCATGAAGCTGGATACGGACGTATTAAATGAAAAGCGTTCTATATCCTCCTCTACCTTGCGAATGATCTTATGAAGTGCCTTATATTCAGCCTTTGATGGTTCCTCTTCAGAAACATTGAAGTTAAACTCATCATCATGAAAAAGCTTCCAGAATTTACGAAGGAATTTAAAAACACCTTCAATTCCGTTTGTGTTCCATGGTTTACTTTGCTCCAGCGGACCAAGGAACATTTCATACATTCTCAGGGTATCAGCTCCAAAACGTTCAATGATATCATCCGGGCTAACCACATTGAATTTGGATTTAGACATCTTTTCGACCTCAACACCGCAGATATACTTCCCGTTCTCAAGGATGAACTCGGCATTGGCAAACTCCGGCCTGAATGCTTTGAATTTTTCAAGATCCAGAATCTCATTCATCACAATATTTACATCTACATGAAGTGCTGAGGTTGTGTACTGAGATTTTAAACCGTTTGAAACGAATTTATTTGTCCCGCGACCCTCTTCATCAATAATCCGGTAAACAAAATTAGACCTGCCCTGAATCATCCCCTGGTTGATCAGCTTCTTAAAAGGCTCCTCTTCAACCACATAGCCAAGGTCTTTCAAAAATTTATTCCAGAAGCGGCTGTAAAGTAAGTGTCCGGTAGCATGTTCTGAACCGCCAATATATAAATCAACATCCTTCCAGTAGGAGATCGCTTCAACCGGAGCAAATACATCCTGCTTACGATCCTCCTGCGAGGCCATATAGCGGTACCAGTACCAACTCGAACCTGCCCAACCAGGCATAGTGCTCAGCTCATATTCAAGCTCATCTTTGTATTTCCAGTTCTCTGCTCTTCCCAATGGAGGTTCACCGCTTTCTGTTGGAAGGTATTTATCAACTTCCGGTAAAACCAGCGGAAGATCTTCCCTGTCGATCAGGTAAGGGAGTCCTTCTTTGAAATACACGGGTACAGGTTCTCCCCAATAACGCTGGCGACCAAATATCGCATCGCGCAGACGGTAATAAACCTTGGCCTTACCTGCACCTAATTCTTCGAGCTTCGCAATCAGGGTATTAGTTGCCTCTTTATATTTCAATCCGTTGATTATGCCTGAATTAATATAATGACCTTCCTTAGTAGGATCAGCCTCTTTGTCCAGATTAGACTGCGCATCTGATATTGCAACGATCGGCAATCCAAATTTAGTTGCAAACAGCCAGTCGCGCTGGTCACCCGAAGGTACAGCCATTACCGCTCCGGTTCCATATCCTGCCAATACATAATCCGCGATCCAAATCGGAATTGGCTCATTTGTTATCGGATGCTTGGCATAGCTTCCTGTAAAAGCTCCGGATACAGTTTTTGTATCGGCCATACGATCAAGCTCGGTTTTCTTTTTAGTCTGATCTATATAATTTTGGATTTCCATTTCCTGTTCAGGAGTGGTTAATCCGGCAACGTATTCATGTTCAGGTGCAAGTACGAGGAAGGTTGTTCCATAAATGGTGTCAACACGGGTTGTAAATACTTCTATCGCCTTGCCTGAGTTCAACGGAAATTTCACAAGAGCACCCACACTCTTCCCAATCCAGTTGCGCTGCATCTCCTTTAAAGGATCAGGCCAGTCAATTCCATCCAGGCCCTGGAGCAAACGATCAGCATAAGCAGTGATACGCATACTCCATTGCATCATTTTTTTCTGTTCAACAGGATACCCACCACGTTCAGAATAACCATCTTTCACTTCATCATTAGCTAAAACAGTCCCCAATGCCGGGCACCAGTTCACTGTACTTTCACGGAGATAAGTAAGACGATACTTCAGCAGTTCAGTTTGCTTTTCAGAATCAGGCATTCCATTCCAATCCTCTGCAGAAAAAGTGCAGACATCGTCATCACATACAGCTTTTAAACCTGCAGTGCCTGAATTTTCGAATTTTCGGATCAGCTCATCAATGCTTTCTGCTTTATCACTTTCAAGGTTATACCATGAATTAAAAAGCTGCATAAAGATCCACTGGGTCCATTTATAATATTCCGGATCGCTGGTACGCACCTCACGACTCCAGTCAAAAGAAAAACCCAGATTATCGAGCTGTTCCCGATAGCGGTTTATGTTTGTTTCTGTAGTAATTGCAGGATGCTGTCCGGTTTGAATAGCATATTGCTCTGCAGGCAAACCAAAGGAATCATATCCCATTGGGTGCAAAACATTAAAGCCTTTTAAACGCTTATATCTCGCAAAGATATCAGAGGCAATATATCCGAGGGGGTGTCCTACATGCAACCCCGCACCCGATGGGTATGGAAACATATCCAAAACATAATATTTTGGCTTTGCAGAACTATTATCGACTTTAAAAGTCTGATTTTCGGCCCAGAATTTTTGCCACCTCTTCTCTATATCTCTGAATTGATAATCCATTGTAAAACTGATAAGCTGCGAAAATACTAAAATCTACGATTTTTTGAATCAGAAGCTGCCTATAAAACCTCAATTAACTTGCATAAAGGCCTTCTCATAAAATTTTAACAAAGTTTAACTTCAAATCAGGGCATTTCAGCGCTTATTATTTAGGTTTATGAACTGAATTCTTTATTTTCGCATCATATCATTTCGCTCATGGAAGAATTTGAAAAAAGTACATCATCCGGAAAAACTAAAACTATTTATGTTTCTACTGTGATCAGTATTGCTTTAGTTCTGTTAATGACAGGACTGCTTGGCCTGATTCTGGTACATGCGAAAAACCTCTCAAAATACGTCAAAGAGAATATCGTACTCAATATTATTGTTAACGATGGTGCCAAAGAAGTAGACATTACCGCATTACAAAAACAATTGGATGCAAATCCTTATGTCTTAAAGACCCAGTATGTAAGCAAAGAACTTGCTGCAAGAAATTTAACTAAAGATCTTGGAGAAGATTTTGTCGACTTCCTTGGCTATAATCCGCTATTATCCTCAATAGATCTGTATATGAAGGCTGATTATGCGAATAATGAGAGCATTGAAGCCTTTACAGCCCAATTGAGCAAAAACCCACTGGTGAAGGAAGTAATTTATCAGAAGTCGCTGATAGATATGGTCAATCAGAATATCAGGGGAATTGGTCTTGTAATCCTGGCGTTTGCAACCATCCTGCTGATCATAGCCGTTGCACTGATCAATAATACGATACGCTTAGCGATCTATTCACAACGATTCCTGATCAAGAGTATGCAATTGGTTGGAGCAACACAAAACTTTATCCGTAAACCATTCCTTACCTATGGTATTCTTCACGGATTATTCGCCGGACTCATTGCAGTAATTCTACTGTTACTTACGCTTTATTTAGCGCAGCAGCAGGTACCCGAAATGATTATTCTGCGTAACTGGTTTGAATTTGGAATTGTTTTCCTGGCTGTTATCGGGATTGGTATTCTGATCTCCGGACTGAGCACCTACTTTGCAGTGAGCAAGTTTCTTCGTTTAAAAATTTACGAACTTTATAGATAATGGCACAGAAAAACACCCCCATTAAGGAAAGCCCGCAAGAGGGTTTTGTGTTCGGGAAGAACAATTACAGATTGATGTTACTTAGTATCATTGTCGTCGTATTTGGCTTTATGCTTATGATCGGAGATACCGATATTTATGAATTCAGAAAGATTGTTCTTGCCCCAATTGTTGTACTGGCAGGCTTTGCCATCGGTTTTGTTGCAATTCTTAAAAAATAATGACCGTATATCAGGCAATTCTTCTGGCTGTTATTGAAGGCCTGACAGAATTTTTACCGGTTTCCTCCACGGGCCATATGATCCTTGGATCTTCTCTGATGGGTATTCAGTCAGATAATTTTGTTAAGTTATTTACTGTAGCTATTCAGCTGGGTGCGATACTTTCGGTTATTGTACTTTATTTCAAAAGGTTCTTCCAGACCATTGGATTTTATTTGAAGCTGCTCGTCGCATTCCTTCCAGCCGTGTTTTTTGGATTATTACTCAGTGATAAAATCGATCAACTGCTTGAAAGTCCTTTGGGTGTAGCTATTGCCCTGCTTGTTGGTGGTGTTGTTCTGCTTTTTGTAGATAATTGGTTCAAAAATGGCAATATCGATAATACAGATGATATCAGCTATGGCACAGCATTTAAGATCGGATTATTTCAATGTATTTCGATGATTCCCGGAGTTTCAAGATCTGCTTCAACGATAGTAGGTGGAATGACCCAGAAATTATCCCGGAAAGCCGCTGCCGAGTTTTCATTCTTTCTTGCGGTACCAACTATGTTTGGTGCAACTGTAAAGAAGTTGTTTGATTTCTATCAGGATGGATTTGTGATCAGCCAGGAACAGATAAACTTATTGCTTATCGGCAATATCGTTGCTTTTATAGTAGCCATGCTGGCTATCAGGTATTTCATAACTTTTCTGCAAACCAGGGGATTCAGGATCTTCGGTTGGTACCGCATCATTGTAGGCGGTATCATTTTGATTCTGCTTCTTTCAGGATATGATCTTCAAGTGATCTGATGAGTGAAAAAACAGATAAAATATTCCCGGACTTCAATTTTACTGAAGGCGAATTACTGCTCATTAACAAGCCCTATAAATGGACCAGTTTTGATGTCGTAGGCAAGATTCGCAATTCATTTAAACCCTTAAAGTTAAAAGTTGGCCATGCTGGCACACTTGATCCTCTTGCAACCGGATTACTCATCATCTGTACCGGTAAGATGACCAAGAAGATCGACGAATTTCAGGCTCAGCAAAAGGAATATACAGGAACAATGATCCTCGGAGCAAACACTCCTTCCTACGACCTTGAAACTGAGATTGACGAGACTTTCGATATCAGCCATCTTGATGAAGAAAAGATCAGGGCAAATACCCAACAATTTACCGGTGAATTGGATCAATATCCCCCAGCCCATTCGGCAGTCAAGGTAGATGGTGAACGGCTTTATATGAAAGCCCGAAGAGGAGAAACTGTAGAATTAAAAACACGAAAAGTCAGTATAAGCCAATTCGAGATTACAAGAATTGAGCTCCCAGAAGTCGATTTCAGGGTAATTTGCAGTAAAGGAACTTATATCCGTTCACTGGTGCATGATTTTGGAAGATCCCTGAATAATGCTGCTCATTTAAAATCACTTCGCCGTACAAAAAGCGGAGAATATGATGTCGAAAATTCTTTTGAAGTAATGGAGCTGGTTAATCATATCAGGCAGCTTAAAGAACAGACTAATTTAAAATAATAATTATTCTTAGTTTTGCCCTCTCTCCCAAAAGATGAAGATTTACAATCACATTGACGAATTCAAACAAATCCATAATGCTGTAGTTACTATCGGCACTTTTGACGGGGTGCATATCGGGCACCAGAAGATTATCAGCCGTTTACAGGAAGTCGCAAAGAAAAGTGGGGGAGAAACAGTAATTCTGACCTTTTTTCCGCATCCTCGGATGATTCTTCATCCGGACGACCTTAACATTAAACTGATCAGTACCTTGGATGAAAAAGCTGAAAAACTTGAAGCATTAGGAATAGACCATCTGATCATCACTCCTTTTACCCGGGATTTTTCAAACCTGACACCACAGGAATATATCAAAGAAATACTGGTTGAGAAGATCGGTACCCGGCATATTATTATTGGTTACGACCACCATTTTGGAAAGGATCGCAAGGGAGGGCTGAAAGAGCTTCAATCCTTTGCTTCTGACTTTGGTTTTGATGTTGAAGAAATTCCTGAACAAGACATCAATGATGTCGCGGTAAGTTCAACCAAAATCAGAAATGCCATTTTAAGCGGAGACGCTAAAACTGCAAGTGAATTTCTGGGTTATGCCTTTCAACTAACCGGTAAAGTAATTAAAGGTGATCAGCTAGGGCGCGTTCTTGGATTCCCGACTGCAAATTTATTTATTGAAGAAAACTACAAACTTATCCCTTCGGATGGTATTTATGCGGTGAGTATTGAGTTCAATACTGAGGAAACTAATCCAAAAACAGCGATGGGCATGGCTTATATCGGTCACCGGCCAACCATCAATGGAATGAGCCGCAATATCGAAGTAAACATCTTTGATTTCGATGAGGATATCTATGGACAGACCATTCGGGTTAATTTTTTGGATTACCTGCGGGGAGATGAGAAATTCAATTCGCTCGAAGATCTCAGACAACAACTGACAAAAGACGAAAAAGCAGCCCGAAAAATACTTCTGCGACCAGAATAATAATTTATCTTGTCGAAAAAACAGTATTGGCAAAATTAAATCTTGATAAACAGGAAGCTGAATTTCTTGGGAAGACCATACGTAACTGGGAGGCCGAAGGTTTAGTTGACAAGGAAACTGCTGAAAAATTACAATCCACCTATGAGGTCAAAGGATTCGACTGGCGACGACTTGCCCAGTATTCCTTCTGGGTTGCGCTAGCCAGCGGTATGGTTGCAATTGCCTCATTGATCATTGATGATGCAGTACTCAAATGGCTCGAGAAACTTTACGATACTCCTGATATTATAATCAGCATCATTTCTGCTATCCTGGCTTCATTGCTCTTTCTTGAAGGCAATAAACGAAAGAAAAAATACCCTGAGCGCATTTTCAGTAATGAATCGATCATCTTTTTCGGTATTCTATTAACAGCAAGTTCAATTGCTTTCCTTGGAAAAACCTTTGACAATGGGAAAGGGCACTTTTCAATTTTATTTCTTTTATCTGTATTCGTTTATGCTGCCCTCGCATGGAAATTCAGTTCTCGTCTGATCTGGGCATTCGCCCTGGTGTCATTGGGGAGTTGGTTCGGGACTGAAACAGGATATCAAACCGACTGGAGTTTTTATTTTCTTGGGATGAACTATCCTTTGCGCTTTGTACTCTTTGGAATTTCACTGGTGCTTTTCAGCTTCCTGATGCTTCGCTTTAGCATGCTGAATTTATTCAGGGAACTAACTTATATCATCGGACTCCTTTACCTCTTCGTTTCACTATGGCTGCTATCCATATTTGGGAACTTCGGAAGTCTGGAGGACTGGTTGCAAATAAAACAGATAGAACTGTTTTACTGGGGCATAATTTCCTTACTGTTTTCCATTGGATTTACCATTTACGGCATTCGCTTCAGGGATCATATCGCCCGCGAATTCGGGATCAGCTTCCTGCTAATCAATCTTTATAGCCGATATTTTGAATATCTGTGGGATATTACAGATAAAACAATATTCTTTGGAATCATGGCACTTTCCTTCTGGCTCATCGGTCGAAAAGCAGAAAAAATCTGGAATCTGGAGTTTTTAAAGAAATAAAAAAGGCCGTCCACCGGACGGGGACAGCCTATAACAGATATATATATGGTTAAGCTTGTTTTGCAAATTGTACGTTAATCTGCAGCTTGATTTCATCCCCTACAACAATCGCTCCAGCTTCTGTAATACCATCCCATGTTAATCCAAATTCTTTACGGCTGATCTTACCAGAAACTTCAAACCCTGCTTTATCATTACCATAGAAATCAGTAGCTCTGCCACCATATTCTACGTTTAATTTTACCGGTTTGCTTACATTTTTGACAGTCAGGTCACCAGCTAATTCATAATCATCACCAACTTTTTTAAATGAAGTTGATTTGAATGAGATTTTTGGAAATTGCTCCGCATCAAAAAAATCTGCAGATTTAAGATGCCCGTCACGCTGCTCCTGATTGGTATCAATGCTGTCTACATCCAGTGTAAATTCAATTGCTGCGTCCTGAAAATCTTCATTTTCTGATTCCATACTGCCTGCAAAAGATTTAAATGTACCTGTAACTGTTGAAATTACAAGATGCTTTACCTTAAAATGCACTTCTGAGTGCGTTGGATCAATTATCCAGTTAGTTTTTACTGCTGCTTCCATATTATATATTTTTTAGTTTTTCTAGTTTATGCAGCAAAGATAAATTATTAGATGTTTAAACATGTAATTTAAACGTCATAAGATAGTTGACAATTGACAGTTGAGAGTGGAGAATTGAGAGTGGAGAATTGGAAATAGGAGGAAAAAGAAGAAATTCATTCTCCAGTTAAAATTCAATTGACAAATAGACAAATCAACTCATCGACAAATTCATTTGCTAATTATTGGTTTTGGAAATAGGGAATAGGAAATGGGAAGAAGTTTATTCTTCAACGCAAATTCCCATTGACAAATCGACAACCCGATAGCTATCGGGTCTCTCACCGACAAATCAATTTGCTAATCCGATAGCTATCGGATTGCTCATTCTCTAATTTGCTAATTATTTATCTCCAGAGAATAGCTTATCTCCACTCCCCCGGCAACCAGCATATCATGAACAGAACAATACTTTTTTACAGCAAGCTCTGCGGCTCTTTCTGCTTTGGCAGGATCGATATCTCCTTTAAGGTGAAACAACAAGTGGATCTTAGTAAAAATATTGGGGATCTGCTCCCTTCGTTCTGCCTCAACATCAACCGAAAAATCTTCGATTACTTGTTTTTGCTTTTTAAGAATTGTAACCAGATCCAGGGAACTGCAGGAAGCCAATGCCATGAGCACCATTTCCATAGGTCGTACACCCAGAGCCTGGCCTCCGATATCCGGAGAACCATCAATATGTACTTTTACTGTTGAGGAAGGGGCTGTTGCTTCAAAATGAACCGCATCATTTACTCTTTTTAAGGCTACTTTCACTGCTATATATTTTTAACAAAGTTAGGGATTTTGCAAGGTATATCCAATTTGAAAGAACCAGTGTAAACTCAGCGGTCAATGGACTGATAAATTTTAACAATAGGCTCCAGCTTTAGCGGAGTTATAGAAATAGTTTGTCTTGGGGCCAGTCCGAACGGAGTTCATCCGGGCGGGCTTCAGCCCAATAATCTTGGATAAATGAGAAACCCATAAATTGGGCTGAAGCCATCATGACAACTTTACAGTCACCCGGAGCTAAAGCACCGGGCTATTTGTATCCCTGGGTTTCTATCAATTTTGTTTCATGATATAACACTAGTATCCTGCGTTAGCCCGGAACATCAAAGCGCCAACGGTCAGGTTTGTACGCGGATCAATCAGAATTGCACCTCCATTCAGCTTATTATCCTGATAAAGATCAAAAGCAAGGGATTCTGCAGTTTTAAGTATGATACGACCGATATCATTTAACTGAAACGTATCAGTTTCTATCTTTTCAAGAGTATTTATATTAACCTTATGAAGGATTTCCCTGATCTTACATTTAGTAACCTTACTGTTATGCTGAATCAGATACATGATAGACGGATCCAGCGGACGTGTGTCCATCCAGCACAGATCAGCTTCAATCTCCTGAGAAACCAGTGGCTCATGAGAAGTATTCACCAAAATATCCCCACGGCCAATATCAATATTATCCTTAAGGTGGAGTGTAACAGACATTCCCGACTGAGCCTCATCCTGTTCAGTAAAATTAGTTTCAATTTTACTGATCTCTGAACGGATGCCGGATGGAAGAACCGTGATCTTATCATTCACATGAAAACTCCCGCTTAAAATACGACCGGCATATCCGCGATAGTCATGAAGCTCATCCGTTTGTGGCCTGATCACCCATTGTACAGGCATCCGAGCCTGATGTGAAAGCACTGCTTCATTTACCTCGATGGTTTCGAGATGATCGAGCAGACTTTTTCCATGGTACCAGGATATCCTTTCAGATTCATTAACAATATTATCCCCTTTAAGGGCGCTTACCGGAATATAGGTTACCTCCTTCAGATTAAGTTTTTCTGCAATGGCAGCATAAGCCTCCCTGATTGAATTGAAAACATCCTCACTGTAAGCCACCATATCCATCTTATTGATACAGACAACCACGTGTTTAAGCTCAAGAAGGGAAACCAGGAAAGAATGTCTTATAGTTTGTTCTACGACACCATTACGCGCATCCACCAGAATAATCGCCAGATCAGAATTCGATGCTCCGGTAACCATATTACGGGTATACTGGATATGTCCGGGAGTATCAGCAATGATAAACTTCCTTCTGTCAGTCTGAAAATATTTATAGGCCACATCAATAGTTATCCCCTGCTCACGTTCAGCCTTTAAACCATCTGTTAAAATTGCAAGGTCAATTGTCCCGTCATCATTCTTACGGTTCGACTGCTGCAATGCCTCAAGCTGATCGGCGAGTATTGACTCACTATCATAAAGAAGCCTGCCAATTAAAGTACTCTTGCCGTCGTCAACACTTCCGGCTGTAAAAAATTTTAGTAAATCCATATTAAAAATATCCCCCCTTCTTACGGTCTTCCATAGCAGCCTCGGATACTTTATCATCCATTCTGGCGCCGCGTTCACTTATTTTTGAAAACTTTATTTCTTCAATAATGTCATCGATCTGATCTGCATCCGATTCAACAGCTGCAGTACAGGTCATATCCCCTACCGTTCTGAAACGGACATTCTTGCGCTCTATATGATCCTCATGATCCATATTCAGAAACTCTGCAGCAGCCATTAACTGTCCATTTCGGGTAATAACCTCGCGCTCATGTGCAAAATAGATTGATGGCAATTCAATTTTTTCCCTGCGGATATAATTCCAGACATCCAGTTCAGTCCAGTTACTGATCGGGAATACCCTGACATTTTCTCCTTTATGGATTCTGCCATTATAAATGTTCCATAGTTCCGGCCGCTGACGTTTCGGATCCCACTGTCCGAATTCATCACGGACCGAAAATATTCTCTCTTTAGCACGGGCTTTTTCCTCATCCCTACGGGCACCGCCTATACAGGCATCAAACTTATTTTCGGCAATGGTGTCCAGTAAAGTGACTGTCTGCAAGGCATTTCTGCTCGCATTTTTCCCTGTCTGTTCAATTACTTTACCCTGATCTATTGAATCCTGAACATAACCTACAATCAGTTTTTCTCCGATCCTTGAGATCATATTATCACGATAAGTAATTGTCTCAGGGAAGTTATGTCCGGTATCTATATGCACCAGAGGAAAGGGGAACTTTCCGGGTCTGAATGCTTTTTCGGCAAGTCTGACAAGAGTTATAGAGTCCTTTCCGCCAGAAAATAACAAAGCGGGTTTTTCAAACTGCCCGGCAACTTCACGCAATATATATATTGCTTCGGCTTCCAGCTGGTCTAAATAAGTTGTGTCCTGTTTATTCATGTTATATTATAAAATCGCATTATGATGCGTAAAAATTTGATTCATCTTGTTCAGGAAGAATGCAGACCACATTCCTTTTTATCCTGATCTTCCCACCACCAGCGACCGGCCCTGAAATCTTCCCCTTCTTTAACTGCCCTGGTACAAGGTGCACATCCAATACTCGGGAAACCCTTGTCGTGCAATGGGTTATAAGGAATATTGTTTTCGCGGATGTATGTTTTAACCTGGTCCAGTGTCCAATCGAAAATAGGATGAAATTTAAGAATCTGATTTGCTTCATCCCATTCAACAGGATCCATATGCTCCCTGTTCAGCGATTGCTCTGCACGTATACCCGTGATCCAGCAGGAATTTCCGGCAAGGGCACGCTTCAAAGGTTCGATCTTCCTGATCCCGCAACATTCCTTACGGTTTTCAACAGATTCATAAAAACTACTGGGACCTTTTGAGCTGACCAACTTCTCAACCGCTGCTGTATCGGGATAATATGCATGAATAGGCTTCTCATACATCTCAAGTGTCCGGTTCCAGACATAATAAGTTTCAGGGAATAATCTTCCTGTTTCGAGGGTAAATACTTTAATCGGGAGATTATTTTTAAATATTATATGCGAAATCACCTGATCTTCCCATCCAAAACTCGTAGAAAAAATCACTTCTCCCGGAAAAGCATTCACCAGATATTCCAGTGATTGTTCAATCCCTAAACCTTTGATCTCCTGAAGTATTTTATCCGAACTGTTCATTATATTTTAATTTTTCGAGTTATCAAGTGCCTGAGTCAGATCTTCCAGAATATCATCAATATCCTCCAGGCCAACAGATATCCTGATACTACCCGGGAAAATTCCAATCTGCGCTCGTTCTGCATCATTTAATTTAGAGTGAGTTGTTGAGGCAGGATGGGTTGCAATTGAACGGGTATCCCCAAGATTGGGTGATAGCAGGATCATCTTTAATGCATCCATAAACCTTTTTCCTCGTTCAAAACCTCCCTTTACAATAAAAGTAACAATACCACCACCCTGCTTCATCTGACGTTTAGCCAGTTCATATTGCGGATGAGAAGGCAGGTGAGGATATCTTACCACTTCCACTTCAGGATGCTGTTCCAGGGCTTCTGCGACTTTCAATGCATTACTGCAATGCCGGTCCATCCTTACCGGAAGAGTTTCAAGACTTTTTGAAATAGTCCATGCATTGAAAGCCGACATTGCAGGACCAGTATGCCGGATAAAGAACATCAGCTCTTTCAACAAATCTTTACGGCCTACTACCACTCCTCCAAGTACTCTCCCTTGTCCATCCATATATTTGGTTGCTGAATGGCTTACCAGATCAGCACCATACTGTATCGGTTTTTGCAGGTAGGGCGTGGCAAAACAATTATCTACGTTTAAAATAAAATTATGCTTTTGTTTTAGTTTTCCGAGCCATTCCAGATCAACCAGTTCTAGTCCGGGATTAGATGGTGTTTCAAGAAAAACCATTTTTGTTTCAGGACGCAGAGCAGGCTCAAAATCTTCAGGCTTTGATGCGTCTACATACGTTGTGGTAATGCCCCAGCGCGGCAGTAACTGAGTGAATAACTGATGGGTTGAACCAAATATGGAACGGAAGGCGACAATATGATCTCCGCTGCGCAGCAAACCTGCAATCGATGCGAATACAGCCGCCATTCCGGATGAAAAAGCCAGTCCGGCCTCAGCACCTTCAAAATCACGCACTTTGTCTATGAATTCTGTTGTATTTGGGTTAGAATAACGTGAATAAATATTTCCTTCTACTTCATCAGCAAACATTGCCCTACCATGCTCTGCATTATCGAACACAAAACTCGAGGTCAGATAGAGCGGCACTGAATGTTCTTTGTTTTGGGTACGTGCTGCCTGGGTTCGTATGAGCTTGGATTTTTCTTTCATTGTTCTGTAGGATTTCGGCAAAAATACTTAATTAAATAAAATTAATCAGGGTGGTGATAATTGTTTTAAGACTCACTACAATAACAATTATACTTACCGCAATCATGATTGCTTTGACCGAAATTTTATTAGACAAACGGGCAGCAATAGGCGATGCAATTGCACTGCCAATAACCAGGCCCAAAACAGCATCCCAGTATACATTATTCAGCATCGTAATGAATGTCAGAGAACTCATTAATGCGATGAAGAATCTCGAAAGTTTTACCGTTCCCAGAGCATATCGGGCATTACGTCCCCCTGCAATTAAGGAAGACAAAACAATTGACCCCCATCCACCACCACCAACCGCATCGATAAAACCACCTCCAAAACCCAGAAAGCGAATATTCTTAATTTTAGATCCGATTCTTTTACGATTTATCTTAACTGCTTTAAGCAAAATTACCACCCCGAGAATTAAAGTGTATAAAGAAACAATTGGCTTGGTTATATAACTATAATGTTCAAGGGATGAAAGCAAAACCGCGCCGAGTACTGCGCCGATCACGCCAGGAATAAGCAATAACCAGAATAAACGCATATTCACATTTTTCATCCTGAAATGCATCCAGCCGGCAATGCCATTGCTCAGGATCTCTGAAACATGCACCGCGGTACTTGCTGAAGCTGGTGGAATACCCATCGACAAAGAGAAAGTTGTGGAAGTAACACCATAGGACATTCCTATTGCTCCGTCGATCATTGCAAAAATGAATCCCGCAATCAGGAAATAATAAAAAGTGGGATGGATCCCTTCCACATAATTGCGGAATGCAGGATCATTAAACCAGAATAGTCCGAAAATCAACAGAATACTAAAAAAACCTGCTCCCCAGATTGCCCAACGCATTCTACGGCTGGCCACCTGCTCAGCTGCTGGAGTGACCAATATTGCAGTTGCCTTGTTCAGCTCTTTAACCTTGTGTGCAAAATCACCATTGAGTGTATTTCTTAAGGCATTCATCTGCTGCAGGGAAAGATCCAGCTCCTCAGGCAGGTTTTCCTGAAATAGTTCTTTGAGTCGTTTGGCAATAGTTGGCGATTTTCCATTAGTCGAAATCCCAATTTTGAGATCCCCTTTTTTTACAATTGAGCCCAGATAAAAATCGCAGAGCTCAGGCTTATCCGCCACATTAATCAGTAAATTCAGCTCACGTGCCAAGCTTCTGATCTCAGCATTTAAGGTATTATCCCCGGTTGCAAGAATAACAAGATCATGCCCGAGAAGGTCATTTGATTCGAATTTCCTGTGAAAAAGTTTTACTTCAGGATAAGCTGCAACAAAATCCAAAAGTGCTGGCAGAAAAGTGTCAGAAACAATAGTAATCTTAGCTTCGGGGCTGTTTGATAATACGGCCTGTAATTTTTCAAGTCCGATATTTCCACCTCCAACCAGCAAAACCTTAAGCTGATTAAGCTTAAGGAATACCGGAAAAAGTTCATTTCCCCCCTTTTTAACTTCAATGCTACTCTTGCTCTGAAAGCTCATAGAATGCCTTAATTGGCTGAAATTTTGAATGCAAGCCTACAACTTCACCGAAGATAATTAAAGCTGGAGAGTCAATTTTATGATCCTGAGCAGTTTCAAAGATTGTTCCTGCTGTAGCCACAACAACTTTCTCATTTTCCATTGATCCGTTCTGAATAACCGCAGCAGGAAGTCTGCTTTTGCCTTCGGCAATAAATATTTCAGCGATCTCCTTCAATTTTTTAACTCCCATCAGAACGACAATTGTTGCATCTGTTTTAGCCGCGGTGTAAAGGTCTTTGGAAATTTCTCCAGAACTGGTTGTCCCGGTAACTACCCAAAAACTTTCACTTGCACCACGATGAGTAACTGGTATTCCCTGAAGTGCCGGGACCGATATACTGCTTGAAATTCCGGGTACAACTTCTGTTTGTATACTGTAGGATGCTGCCATTTCCAATTCCTCAAAACCGCGTCCGAAAACAAATGGATCGCCGCCTTTCAGACGAACTACATGACCGTAGTTCAAGGCATAATCAATCATCAGCTTATTCACTGCTTCCTGTGAATAGGAATGATCGCCTGAACGTTTACCAACATATACTTTTATTGCACTTTCAGGTGCAAAATCAAGCAATTCACTATTCACCAGTGCATCATATAATACTACATCTGCAGATTTCAGAATACGCACACCTTTCAGACTGATCAGTTCTGCATCACCCGGACCTGCGCCAACCAGTGTAATTCTTGGTTCTTTAATTATATTTTTTACCTGAGTCTGTATCATGGTTGAATCGCCTCCTTTTCTTTCTTAATTCTATTAATAAAATCAACTGTTGTTCCCACATAATGTTGAGCAAACTCAGCTGATGGCTCATTTTTATTTATTTGCAGTACCAGATCATTAAAGCTTCCGAGGCCTTCAAGGATACTGCTCTCTTTGTATTGCTCGTCAAAATCCCGAATGATTCCGGTTTGAGTGCTGCTATTGATTCCTTTATCCAGCAGCATAGCTTTTGCGCTGCTGATAAATACACTGTAGGCATGATAGATTGAATCTGAGTATGCCTGTGCATCTAATGATTCAACCGACCATTGCAGTTTCTCTTCTGCCTCAAGCAATAAGGTCGAAACCAGGTCGATCATCACTCCCGCACATTCTCCGACACCAATTGCTGTTTCGAAAGTCTCTTCATGTCCCCAGTCAACAAACTCATCAGGTGTAAGTGTACTCAGATCGGCAAGCGGTTTTAACAGCTGATAAAAATGATCCTTCCCAAGTCTGTCATAATATTCGTTGAAAAGTTCATTTTCCTGTTTATTGTGCTTGTAATTATCAAGCACGAACCTGACAACATCCTTGGTTCTTTTAGAGGGAACTTTGATCACTTTATCGGCAGCACGGCCCAGACCATCACCTAAAGTACCCCCACCTAATAAAACCTGTGCAGCCGGGACTACTTTTCCGGCAGCTTTTAATGAGCTTCCATGAAAACCAATCTGAGCAAGCCCATGCTGGCCACAACTGTTCATACAACCGCTAATCTTTATTTTAATATCCTGATTATCAAGTAATTCATCGTATTCATCAGAAATAAGATCTTCCAAAACACGCGCTAATTCGGTGCTGTTTGAAATTCCAAGATTACAGGTATCAGTACCGGGACAGGTGGTTACATCCCCTACACTATCAAATCCGGGTTTAACAAAATCCAGCTCTTTAAGACGTTCGAACAGAAGTGGCAAGACCTCTTTTCTCGCAAACTTTAAAAGCAAACCCTGATTAATAGTAATTCTAATTTCATCAGCTACCAGTCCGCGGATCGCTGAAATAAACTTTCTGGCTTTTGCTGTTGGAATGTCTCCGGTGGTAACCTTAATGTAGACAGCATAAAATCCTTTCTGCTTCTGCTCAAATACATTCGTATCCAGCCAGCGCTGGTATTGAAACTGATCAGTGATCTGAGCTTCAGGTAAAGAATTTACTTCAGGAATTTCGGGAAGGGCAATCGTATCACGATCTATAACAAATTTCTTGAATCGGATTGCTACTTTCTCAGCTTCAATTAGTCTTAAAACTTCTTCAAGTCCTAGTTTAGCGACCAGAAACTTCATCCTTGCTTTATTCCTGTTTGTGCGCTCGCCATGTCTGTCAAAAACACGAAGGGTAGCCTCAATATATGGGATCAATTCATCCTCATGAAGAAAATCGTTGATCGCATGGGCTATTGAAGGCTGCGCACCAAGTCCACCTCCAAACAAAACTTTAAACCCACGGATCTCTTTTCCTTCTTTTAACTGAACCTTTGGAATAAAACCCAGATCATGAATATAGGTAAATGCAGAATCTGCTTCGCTGGATGAAAATGCGATCTTGAATTTTCTGCCCATTTCCTGACAGATTGGGTTCCGCAGAAAATATTTAAAGGTTGCATGGGCATAAGGTGAAACATCAAATGGCTCATTCGGATCAATTCCGGCAGTTGAAGAAGCAGTAACATTTCTTACCGTATTTCCACAGGCCTCTCTGAGTGTGATATCATCCTGTTCCAGTTTTGCCCATAATTCAGGTGTACGATCCAGACTCACATAGTGAATCTGAATATCCTGACGTGTGGTTAAATGAAGATTGCTGCTCGCATACTCATCCGAAATATCAGCAATACGCAGGATTTGCTTAAAGCTAACTTTTCCGAAAGGAAGCTTGATCCGAATCATCTGTACTCCGGGCTGTCGCTGACCATAAATACCGCGGGCCAAACGAAGGCTGCGAAATTTTTCATCATGGATCTTTCCTTCACGAAATTCCCGGATCTTCTTTTCGAGATCAATGATATCCTTTTGTACAATCGGATCTTCTAATTCTGTTCTGAAACTGTTCATTTATATTTCAAAAAAAAACCTCTTCTAATGTTTGAAGAGGTTCATGCATATAATA
This sequence comes from Pedobacter sp., assembly GCA_036676565.1. Lineage (GTDB taxonomy): Bacteria > Bacteroidota > Bacteroidia > Sphingobacteriales > Sphingobacteriaceae > Daejeonella. The sequence goes on along the minus strand of JAKFCP010000015.1, from coordinate 75,220 downwards.
AATTATTTTATGTCTGGTCTTCCTCAATGATTAATTATGCCCATATAACAACAATTCATTGTTATTTCATTGAAAATATGAAGGGCAAATTTTTTCATTAGGCAAATATAATACAAAGCATATAGATTTAGTAGACTTTTTTTGAAAAAAAATTATTGCGTGTAATTTTCTATTAAATTTTTCTCTCTCTTTATCACATCAGCAATACTTGTTTCACTTAAAATTTTGACCGTAGCATCCCTGACATCCACAAAAACATCTCTCACACCACAAGTTAATTCATTGTCGCACTCATCACATTTCTGGTAAAAATTCAGGCTGACGCAGGGAAGAAGGGCAACCGGTCCACCGGTAAGACGCAGAATCTGAACCACTGAGATCTCCGCAGGATCTTTTACGAGTCCATATCCACCGCCCGAACCTTTTTTACTGTATAAGAGGCCGGCATTCCTGAGGTCGAGAAGAATTTGCTCCAGAAACTTCTTAGGAATATGCTCCTCAGAGGCGATTTTGGAAATTTGAATAGGTACACCGCCAAAATTCTTCCCCAAAACTACGAGGGCTTTTAAAGCATAACGGGTCTTTTTAGAAAGCATATAATTTCCGGAGTTTTATGATAAAGCAAATTAACATAATTTCTTTTTGAATTCATCTCCAAATTATGCTATGATTTAGAGTTTGAAAATGTTTAAGATACGAAATTAGATTTGAGATATGGGAAATGAGGTCTGAGGTCAGAGATATGAAAGTCTTGTCTTTAGTCCATGATCTTGGTTCTTGATTCTTGATTCTGACTAATCGTTATTCTTTATAATTCTACTAACTCTCAAAAGTAAAAATACAGAAATTATTGAAAGTAGGACAACTACGTAAACAAGTGTGTCATAATGTTCAAGAGGACTTAATTTATCATTCTGAACAACAATCATCCCACCCAGAGCTGCGGCAATTCCACCGGCAATCTGCTGAAGAGATGAATTTATTCCCATAAATGCTCCCCGGTCCTTTTTTTGGGGCAAGGCTGAGGTAAGTGCAATGGAAGGAACCATCCGGCTCATGAAGCCCACCTGCAGGCCAAGGTTCATAACCAGTACAATCCAGAATGAAACAGGTCCGAGATTTGCGTAAATGGTGATTACAACAACCAGAATCATTGATGCAATGGTAAACAGATGAAATTTATCGAAACGATCGCTTAATTTCCCAACTATAGGCATGATGGTAAGGGTACAAACTCCTGAAGCCATATAAATAAACGGGAGCTGCTGGGCCGTAATCTTCAAATTATTGATCACATAAGCACTCCCCCAGGGCATCATCATAAAACTGCCCAAAGAAAGAAATGCTGTGGCTAGAAAGCCGATACGGTATTTACGCAAAGTAAGGGTCTGCCATAAATGAGCAATCGCATGCTCTTCACTTTTTTGCTCAAGGTGCTCAGTAACGGGCTTCAATTTGAAAACAATAAAGAGCCAAACCAGGATTGACAAACCTACAATCATCAGAAAAGGCGATTGCCATCCCCATATATTTGCGATATATAAACTCAGGGGAATTCCCAGAACCTGGCTGGCTCCAAAACCCATTTGCAGGAATCCAAACACCCTGCCCCTTTTCTCGAGAGGAAACAAGTCTGAAACAATAGCCATTGAAATTGAGCCGATCACTCCCCCAAATAAACCGGTGAAAATCCTGGCAGCTAAAAGCATAGTATAGGTATGGCTCAGACCACAGAAAAGTGTGCCTAATATGAAGCCGATATAAAAAAACAAAAGCAATTTCTTTCTGTCGAAACGATCAGCGAAGCCGGCGGTCATGAGGCCCGAAAATCCGGCACTGAAGGCGTAGGCTGATACCGATAATCCAAACTGAGTGGTACTCAGATTCATGGATTTCATCAGGAGATCTCCAAGCGGAGAAATCACAATAAAATCGAGGACAACCGTAAACTGAGTCAGAGTAAGGATCAGGATTACAAAAATTTCATATGATGAGAATTTCAGCTTTATGTCTGTAGCTTCTGTACTCATCCTGAAATTGTATAACTGATCATGTCTCTTCTACCAAAATGGATTTGGCACCGCAAGATAATGGTTTATACATTTAAACTGAATGAAATATCAAAGCTAATTGTCTGAACCGGGTAAGCATAACACATAAAAATCCCTAAAACTTCTTCTTGCTCCTTAGTCATTGTAATCCTATATTTAATCACACATTACAAAAAAATAATCCTATGCCTAAATTCATTTGCCTTCTGCTCCTTTGCTTTATCAGCACTTCTGCCATTTCTCAGGAAAGTCCTGCCAAAAAAGATAATACTATCTATTATGGTAAAGAATCCTTCTTAATCGAGGGCACCGGAGTTGCTGAATCCGAAAAAGAAAGTCCGTACGACCGTTTACCGGCATCTTACAAGGATAAAGTCAGAAAGCCGGTTTGGGATCTGTCAAAAAATTCTGCCGGAATCTCCATAAGGTTTAATACCAACTCAAGTTCTGTAAAAGTAAAATGGGCTTTGCTGAATGATACAAAAATGAACCATATGGCTGAAACGGGCATAAAAGGCGTTGATTTGTATTGCAAAGTTAATGGTGTATGGACTTATGTAAATACCGGCAGACCAACAGCAAAAGAAAATGAAGCTTCTCTGATCAGTGGTCTTGGTATCGGCGAAAGGGAGTTTAAACTTTATTTGCCACTTTACGATGGGACCACCAAAGTGGAAATTGGAATAGAAAGCGGCAGTACATTTACAAAGCCAGCAGCCGATAAAAAACTGCCAATTGTTTTTTACGGCACCAGTATTTTACAGGGAGGTTGTGCTTCAAGACCCGGTATGGTATTTACAAGCATCATCTCCAGAAAGCTGAATGTAGATTGTATTAACTTCGGTTTTAGCGGCAATGGAAGAATGGATCCACCGATGGCTGAACTTATTTCAGGAATAAAGGCATCCTATTATGTTATTGACTGTCTGCCAAACATGACAGCAAAACAAGTAACCGACAGTGTTATTCCATTAGCAAAAACTATCCGTGCTAAAAACCCAAAAACACCAATTGTATTTGTCGAAAATGTGGAATATACAAGAGCAATTTTTCAGGCTTCTTTGAAAAATAGTATGATTGAGAAAAACCTTGCTTTGAAAACAGAATTCGATAAATTGGTAAAAGGGGGCATGAAAGATCTTATATACATCAGTGCTGCCGGTTCAATAGGTACAGATTATGAGGGAACAGTTGATGGAACCCACCTGACAGATCTGGGTTTTTTACGTTACGCAGACTATCTGATTGAGAAGTTCAAAGAGAATAAGCTTACAATCAGATGATTATAAGCTTTTGACAAGCGTTTTCATTTACAGAAGAAATATTTAACTAAGGATAAGGCCAGATTGGTTATTCTGATTTGGAAAGCAAAGCTGGTGCTATCAATATCCTCTAGCCGGGCTCTTCGCTATAGCTTTTGCCATGAAATTTTGTTGTAGTTAACATAATTGATTCGGCAAAACGCTGCCGCTTCGATCCCGTTTAGATAGTTACCATTTTTCCACCTATTTTTGTTAACCCTAATTTTTATAGCATTGCAATGACCCTGAAAGGGTCAAATGTTTATAGCATTTGGTTAGCACAGAAATCCCGCCCGCCCTGGGCGGGCGCATGTAACAAAGTGACACATACGACCACCTTCGGGGTCGGTTGGACGCCTAATTACAGGAGCTAAAATTATCGATACTCGTAAGGGACATAAGTATTTTTATTTTTAGCAAATACCTTATTAATGAAATATTCCTTAATAATTACTGACAAAAGAACTTCTGCCCAAAATAAACTAAACCGGGGCGGCAGCGATAGCTTTTTTGCGGGCAGGGTTTTTGTCATGTACGATTTTTTGACCGCAAAAAACTAAAGCAGAGCCTGTCCGAACGGATTCATCCGGGCGGGCACCGGTCTGCCCTCACAATAGAGCTAAGCAGCACCTTTCCAAAAATTTAAGCTGGTAAAATTTTTATAAGTCCTTAAGCCACAACAATAAACTTCAATCCTACCCTTTAAACCTCTCCTTCAAAAATTTGCCGGTATAAGAGTTCTTTTCTTTGATCAAATCTTCAGGAATTCCTTCAAAAACAACTGTACCACCCTTATCTCCTCCTTCCGGACCGATATCAATCACCCAGTCGGCGCATTTAATAACATCCATATTATGCTCAATAACAATAATAGTATTGCCCTGAACAATCAAAGCATCGAAAGATTTCAATAGTTTCTTTATGTCATGAAAATGGAGACCAGTTGTTGGTTCATCAAAAATGAACAGGGTTTTGCTGCTGTTGTTTCCTTTAACAAGGAAAGATGCAAGCTTAATACGCTGCGCTTCTCCACCTGAGAGGGTATTTGAAGATTGACCCAGATGAACATATCCCAAACCCACATCTGCCAGAGGCTTTATCTTCGCAAGAATTTTTGGTTCATGCTCAAAGAACTGAAGGGCCTCATCTATGGTCATGTCCAATACTTCGAAAACATTCTTCTCTTTATAGGTCACATCCAGCACATGCTGCTTGAATCGCTTTCCTTCACAGGCTTCACATGGCAGGTAAATATCTGCCATGAACTGCATTTCAATTTTCACTTCACCCTCGCCCTGACAGACATCACAGCGCCCTCCTTCCACATTGAAAGAAAACGCAGAAGGCTTGAGTCCGCTGGCTTTTGCCAGACCCTGAGAAGCAAATAAATTCCTGATCTCGTCCCATGCCTTGACATAAGTTACCGGATTAGAACGTGAAGAACGGCCTATCGGATTCTGATCTACAACTTCAACCTGTTCGATCTTATTGAAATCACCGCCGATAGCATCATAAGCTCCTGTTTGTTCTCCCGAATAATTTCCGATCGCTTTCTGAACCGCAGGCTGTAATATTCTTTTAACCAGGGAGGTTTTTCCTGAACCTGACACCCCGGAAACTACGGTAAGTACATTCAAAGGGAATTTGACATCGACCTCCCTCAGGTTATTTTCACGGGCGCCTTTAATTTCAATAAAATCACTCCATTTGCGGCGCTGTGATGGTATGGCGATAGATTGTCTACCGCTCAAATATTGCCCTGTCAGACTTTGCTCATCTTTCAAAATTTCAGCAAAACTGCCGGTAAACACCAGGTTACCACCATGGGTTCCTGCTTCAGGGCCAATATCAATGATATGATCGGCAGCATGCATGATTTCTTCCTCATGCTCTACCACCAGAACTGTATTTCCGACATCCCTTAATGAGCGTAATACTTCAATCAGACGATGAGTATCCCTGGGATGCAGGCCAATACTCGGTTCATCAAGAACATATACTGAACCAACCAGTGAGCTGCCCAAAGAAGTGGCGAGGTTAATCCGCTGGGATTCGCCTCCGGATAAGGTATTCGATAATCTGTTAAGCGTGAGATAACTCAAACCAACATCATTCAAAAATTTGATGCGATTAGTAATTTCCATTAATAATCGCTTTGCAATCTTCAATTGTGTTGAATCCAGCTCCAGGCTCTGAAAAAAATCGAGAGCCTTATCCAATGGCATTAATACAATATCGGTAATTGAATGTCCGGCGATCTTAACATAGGATGCATCCTGACGTAAACGGCTTCCCATACATTCCGGACAATTTGTCTTTCCTCTGTATCTTGAAAGCATCACCCGGTATTGAATTTTATATGTTTGTGTTTCCAGCTCAGTGAAGAAATCATCAAGTCCGCTGAAATATTCATTCCCCGTCCATAGCAATCGCTTTTGCTCAGTACTTAATTGATTATAAGAACGGTGAATAGGAAAATCAAACTTAATTGCATTCTTAACCAGCTTGTTAAGCCATTCCCCCATTTTTTCACCCCTCCAGGGTGCAATTGCCCCATCATAAACAGATTTACTTTTATCAGGAATTACAAGATCTTCATCAATTCCGATGATCTTACCATATCCCTCACAACGTTTACATGCACCAAAAGGATTGTTAAAACTGAAAAAATTAGGGCTTGGCTCTTCAAAGCGTAATCCATCGAGCTCAAAACGATCGCAAAACAGGTGCATTTTGCCACTTACTTCCAGCAAACAGTCACCCCTGCCTTCAAAAAAAGCAGTCTGCACAGAATCTGCCAATCTGCTTAAAGTCTCCTCATCATCAGAGACCGACACTCTGTCGATAACAATTTTTATATCCACATCTGCGCCCGATTGAGAATTCCCGCTTGATTGATCATCCAAAAGTTCTTCAATTTTAGATAAATGATCATTAATCATCACACGGGTGAAGCCTTTCTGTAATAATACTGCTAATTCCTCTTTAAGTGAACGGTTGTTGTGAGCATGTAAAGGACATAAAACCGTTACTGAGCTCCCGGGCTCCAGGCCGGAAATAAAATTGATCACATCAGTAACTGTATCCTTTTTCACTTCTTTTCCTGAAACAGGAGAGATTGTTCTCCCTATTCGGGAAAACAGCAATTTGAGGTAATCATAGATCTCTGTTGAAGTACCAACGGTTGAACGGGGATTACTGGTAATAACCTTTTGCTCAATAGCAATTGCAGGAGCGATACCTTTAATATAATCTACGTCGGGCTTATTCATACGTCCCATGAACTGCCTCGCATAAGAGGAAAGACTTTCTACATATCGGCGCTGGCCTTCTGCATATAATGTATCGAAGGCCAGTGAAGATTTACCTGAGCCTGACATCCCGGTAATTACAACCAATTTATTCTTAGGGATGGCCACATCAATATTTTTCAGATTATGGACACGTGCGCCCTTAATAATAATATACTTTTTAGGATCTTTTTCCGCCTCTTTATTCATTCTAAAACTCCAAACTGCTTTTTTTTCGTATATCTATTAAAAATATCTCAATATTCGGACTGCAAAAATACAGCTATAAGTACTTATTATCGAGGGCGGATCAAATATTCTTTGATTTTGGCAAAATTTTTGCTTCATTTGAAAAAACTAACCAACACATATTTAATATTTATAGGAGACCTGCTATCGAATAAACTCTACTTCAATATCTTTTGGGAATTTACATTAAGGAGAATTTAAAGTATGAGTGCTATAAATATTCAATCGATTAGCGATCAGGAGCTGGTAAATCAATATATCCATGGCAATGAGCCAAGTCTGGAAGAGCTTATTCGCAGACATAAATCTAAAATATATACATCTATTTATCTGCTCGTCAAAGATTCTTATCTGGCAGAGGATATTTTTCAGGACACTTTCATCAAAGTTATCAATACACTGAAAGCCGGCAGGTATAATGAGGAAGGGAAATTTTTACCCTGGGTGATCAGGATTGCCCATAACCTTGTAATCGATCATTTCAGAAAAGTGAAACGTGCTCCGGTGGTGACCACAGTTGAAGGCTTCGATATTTTTGAGGTAATTAAGTTCTATGATGAAAGTACTGAAGACAAGATCATCCGTGAACAAACATACCAGGACCTGAGGGGCTTGATCCACCATTTACCATCAGAACAAAAAGAAGTACTCATTATGCGTCATTATGGTGATTTGAGTTTTAAGGAAATTTCAGACATCACCGGGGTAAGTATTAATACTGCCTTAGGCCGTATGCGGTATGCGCTGAACAATTTGCGCAAAATGATGCTAACCAGGGAATTAAGTTTGAAAAATAATTAAAAATATTTTCAGACCGACAAAACATTTCTGTTACAGCTACGTTTAATTCTAAAAAACATTCGCTTATGATAGAAACTTCTACCCCTGCAACAAATTCATTACCCAAAACCAAAGCTGACAGCAGCTTAATCGCTGACGATCTTGGAGAGGATGAACAGTCGTTCTACTCCTCAATAAAGTCAGATTTGAACACATTAGCCAGAAATCCTGCTGAAAATACGATCAGCAGTATCCTGGATTATTCAAAATCATTGTAAGAATTTGGAAAAAACCGGTCCTGAGGACCGGTTTTTTTGTTTCATTAATGAAGCAAGATCAGTCAATCCATTTATATTTGTTCTGTGCTAATAAAAGACAGATATAAAGCTTTTGTAGAGTATTTTTCATCTCATCAGCCGGAGGCAGAAACTGAACTGCATTATGAAAATCCCTATCAGTTATTGGTTGCAGTCATATTATCTGCTCAATGTACTGATAAGCGAATCAATCAGGTAACACCCAAACTATTTGAGCGGTATCCCAATCCTGAAAGTTTATCTGAAGCTACACCTGAAGAAGTATTCAACTACATCCGGAGTGTCAGCTATCCGAATAATAAATCAAAACATCTTGTTGGCATGGCCAAAAAGCTAGTCGCCGAGTTCAACAGTATCGTTCCTTCAGATATTGAGGATCTTCAAAAGATGCCGGGTGTAGGCAGAAAAACCGCAAATGTGATTGCATCGGTTATCTTCAATGCGCCAGCCATGGCCGTAGATACCCATGTATTCAGGGTCTCCAACCGGATAGGATTAACCAGAAATGCAAAGACGCCACTGGCAGTGGAAAAACAATTGGTAAACTACCTGCCTCAGGACAAAATTCATATTGCCCACCATTGGCTCATTCTTCACGGACGATATATATGTTTGGCAAGAAGCCCAAAATGTCAGAGCTGCCCCCTGACAGAAATTTGCAAATATTACCAGCAAAGTCAAACTGAAACAGCTCTGCTTAAAGCAGAGAAAGCACAATTAAAAAAGGCAAATGAACTGAAAAAGAAAAGACTAGCCGACAAGACAGCCAAAGCCCTTAAGAAATTTAAAACGATATAATTTTTACTATAATTTTTTGAGAGATTAATTCAATATCTTGATTTTTGAGAGAGGCTAAAATAATATTTTGATAATATTTTTAGCATTTTGAAATATTTACTATAAATTTGACGACATAAAACTAAAATAATGAGCAACGCAGATAAATTAAAAGCTTTACAGCTAACGCTGGATAAACTTGAAAAATCATACGGAAAAGGAACCGTCATGAAATTAGGCGATAATGCGGTAGAAGCAATAGAAGCAATTTCAACCGGTTCAATCAGCCTGGATATCGCCCTGGGTATTGGAGGATTACCGAAAGGCCGCGTGATAGAAATTTACGGTCCTGAATCTTCAGGTAAAACAACCCTGGCTATTCATGCCATTGCTGAAGCTCAGAAAAAAGGTGGGATAGCAGCTTTCATTGATGCTGAACATGCTTTTGATAAATTTTACGCGAGTAAACTGGGGGTGGATATTGAAAATCTTTTGATCTCTCAACCAGACAATGGCGAGCAGGCACTTGAAATCGCTGACAATTTGATTCGTTCAGGGGCAATAGATATCATCGTGATTGACTCTGTTGCGGCTCTTGTTCCCAAAGCTGAGATCGAAGGTGAAATGGGCGATTCTAAAATGGGATTGCATGCACGTTTAATGTCACAGGCCCTTCGAAAATTAACCGGCACAATTTCCAAAACTGGATGCTGCTGTATCTTCATCAATCAGCTAAGGGATAAGATAGGCGTTATGTTTGGAAGTCCGGAGACCACCACAGGAGGAAATGCCCTGAAGTTTTATGCTTCAGTGCGTTTAGACATCCGCAGAATATCACAGATAAAAGATACTGATGAGGTTTCAGGAAACAGGGTTAAGGTTAAGGTTGTAAAAAACAAACTTGCCCCTCCTTTCCGAATTGCAGAATTTGATGTCATGTTTGGAGAAGGAATTTCCAAAGCAGGTGAGATCATTGACCTGGGTGTTGATTTCGATATCATCAAAAAGGCAGGTTCATGGTTCAGCTATGGTGATACCAAGCTAGGCCAGGGCCGGGATGCGGTTAAGCAATTGTTGTTGGACAATCCTGATCTGATGGACGAACTCGAAGCCAGGATCAAGGCTACCGTAACCGCCGACCATCTTGAGGAAAAAGCATAAATAAAAAATCCCGCTTTATTTAAGCGGGATTTTTTTTGCTAAAAAGAATTTTTTAATCCTTAAATCAATCTACTTTCAACTGCTTTTGCAACCACTTTTCCATATTTTCCCTTTGCTCAGGATACATCCAGTGTCCTGTTTCCAATGCAAGGAACAATGATTTTGGCGCAGTGATTACGTTGTATGATGCATACATAGAAGTCGGCGGACAAGTTACATCATTGAAACCCCAGCTGTACATTCCCGGAACTTTGAGTAGTCTTGCAAAGTTCACTACATCATAATATCCTGTAGTTTTAACTTTATCAGGAGTGCTGCCGGTATTTACATTATCCTTATTGAACAAATGTGGCCATCCCCCGGCTCTGCCAATCATGAATCCTGTCAGATCACTAAGGGCAGGGTAATAGGCGCCTAAAAATTTAACTCTTGAGTCAAGTGCAGCGGTTACAATTGACAATGCTCCTCCCTGGCTACCACCGGTCACTCCCAATGTGCTGCCATCAAACTCAGGCAAAGAAGTTAAAAAATCATTCGCTCTGACACATCCCATATAAACCCGCTTATAATAATATCGGTCGCGATCTTCCAGATTAAAAGCCTGATAACCTGACAATGCACCTACCCCAAGATTAGCATAGACGCTCGGATCCATTGTAACCGGAACGCCATGAATACCGATTTCAAGTGTGATCACACCCTTTTCTGCTGTAGCCACATCACCGTTATAGGGTCTGATCCCGGCTCCCGGAACCCGAAGTAATGCCGGATATTTCCCGGGCTTTTTAGGAACACAAAGTATTCCATACAATCTGCTGCCAAGTCTGAAATTCTGAATATTTACATGGTAAACATTCACTTTCTCAGTAGAACGCTCAGGTAACAAAGTCATTCTGGCATCCATTGGTATCTTCGCCAGATCAGCTTTGGCATTGTTCCAGAACTGAACAAAATCATCCGGGCTTACTGCAGCCGGCTTAATTTGCCCAGGGTCAAAACCAACTGTTGCAAGACTGCTATACTTTTTGCCATTTACTTCAGCAGTGACCACACAGCGATAAAATCCCGGGGTTCTCATTGTTCCTGCATCAATCGTTGTAACTCCGTTTGATAGCTGCATTGAATCACGCTTCTCAGGATTCATTTTTTCAGGCCCAAGTTCATAAACTACCTTTACATTTTTCAAAGGATTTCCATATTGGAGTACAGAGACATTGAACTTTACCATTTCCCCAACTTTGTAAACCCAGTTCGGATGATCAGGACCAATAATAACTTTTACATTCTGCTCAACAGGCTGTGCCATCGCAGCTCCTGCAAAAAGCATAAGAAATAGAAGAAAGAAAGCTGGTTTTGAATTTTTCATTAGTGTATAATTTGTTTTTAGCTGATTAATGGCAATAAGTTGCGTCAAAGCTTCAACTCCTGAACGCTTTATTTTATCTGGTTTGTTAGAAAATATTTTAGTCAAATTCGGCAATAATAGAGTCTAAACCAAATTTTTTTTGCCCTGAAAAATTGTTGGAAGCCACAATAAAACCAAGCCTAAAGCCGGTCAATATTAAACGCAAATGAAATCAAAAAGGGAAAGATTATTTTCCTTTGGTCATGAGGTACATGAACCACACTCCTACCAGGACAATAAAGCCAAGTATAAACATACCAACTTTACCCTTGCGCTTATCCTGACGCATAACCCAGACCAGGAATCCGGTTAGCGGAATTAAAAAAATCAAAAAGAAAATTATACTTGATGCGCTCATAAACTTATAGGTAAATCTCGTGTTTAATATTTATAAACCAGCTAACAAAATGATCAAAATTGCAATCTGGCCAATGGTGAGATATCCTGACCAACGAAATCATTGTTCAGATACTTATGATAACCAGCAATAGCAATCATCGCGGCATTGTCTGTACAATATTCAAACTTTGGAATGTAAATGTCCCAGTTCAATAAAGCTGCTGTCTCGGTCAATGCTCCCCTCAATCCGGAATTAGCCGAAACACCACCGGCAATGGCGATTGTTTTGATCTGATATTGCGCTGCTGCCTTCTTCATTTTATTCAGCAGGATCGAAATAATTCTATCCTGAACTGAAGCACAAACATCATTCAGGTTTTCCTGTAAAAACTCAGGGTTTTCTTTTAACCTGTCGCGCACAAAATACATGATCGAAGTTTTCAGTCCGCTGAAACTGAAATCAAGTCCTGGAATTTGAGGTTCCGGAAATTTGAACGCATCCTTATTCCCCAGTTTGGCATATTTATCAATAAGCGGACCGCCGGGATAGGGTAAACCCAGCAATTTAGCGGTTTTATCAAAAGCTTCACCAGCAGCGTCATCTGTGGTCTGCCCAACAATTTCCATATCAAAATAGTCCCTGACCAACACAATTTGCGTATGTCCACCCGAAACCGTCAGGCATAAAAACGGAAATTCAGGTTTATTCTCCTCAATAAAATGAGCCAGAATATGTGCCTGCATATGATTTACTTCAATCAGGGGCAGATCATTTGCCAGTGCAAAGGCTTTTGCAAAAGAAGTACCAACCAAAAGTGAGCCTAATAATCCCGGTCCGCGGGTAAAAGCTACAGCATCAATATCATTTTTATGTATTTTTGCGACAGAAATGGCCTCATGAACAGCGGGAATTATATTTTGCTGATGAACTCTTGAAGCCAGTTCGGGGATCACACCTCCGTAATTTTGGTGAACAAGTTGTCCGGCTATGATATTGGAACAGATTTTGCCATCAATACAGATTGATGCTGATGTGTCGTCGCAGGATGATTCTATGCCGAGGATGATTGCCAAAACGTATATTAAAATTGAATTGAATAATTAAAATACAAATTTATCAAAAAAGCGCTAAAAATAACCCTTTGGATACTGGCAACATTTATAATGTTGCTTACGCTATTGGTTTTTTCTCTTCAGTTTAAGACAGTACAAACTTATGTCGCTAAAAAAGCTGCTAACTATCTGTCAAAGGAGCTGAACACCCGCGTTGAGTTTGGGTCTCTATACATCAAGCCCTTTAAATCAGTGGTGCTCGACAGCTTGTATATACAGGATCTTGAAAAAGACACGCTACTATTTTCACCTAAATTCACTGTAGATCTAGACTATTTTTCCCTGAGAGAACGAAAGGTCAGTGTAAAACTTTTACAAATTGAAAACGGAAAGTTCTTTTTAAAGAAATATAAAGATCAATCGACAAACCTGACTTTTATCCTGAACTATTTCAGCAGTGGCAAAACCACGAAAAAAAAGGTCTCAAAGCCATATGATATTACACTTGCTAAAATTGTTTTAAATAATGTCGCATTTAAGTATAAAAACTTCAATAATGTCAATCCTGTAAAAGGGATAAACTTCAATGATATTCTGCTAAGCGGACTGAGTACAACGATTCTGGATCTCGATACAAAATCATATCTGATGAAAGCCGGAATACGAAATATGACTTTCAGGGAGAAAAGCGGCTTTTATTTGAAGAATCTCACAGCGGATGCGGCAATCGACACGGCTCAGATGGAGTTCAAAAAACTTTTGCTCGAAACTTCAGATAGCAGAATTAGTGATTATCTATTATTGAAATATTCAAACTTTAAAGATTTCAATAATTTTACCAGTAAAGTATTTCTCAATTCAAACCTCCGGAACGCAAAGATTAATAGCTCAGACATTGCGTATTTTTCTCCAAGTCTGGCCAAATCATCTATTATCCTGCAAGTTAACGGACAGGTTACAGGTTACGTAAACGATCTGAAAGCAAAAAGCCTGATCATACAAAGCGGACAGGCTACTTATGTTAAAGGTGATTTCAGAATTACCGGACTTCCAAGCATAAAGCAAATGATGCTGGATCTGGACTTTGATCAGGTGTCAACAAATAAAAAGGATCTTGATCTCATTATTTCCAGGGCTACAGGCAAAAAGAATTCAATGATTCCTCAAATGATTGAAAAATTCGGAACTGTTAATTTCAAAGGCAGATTTACAGGATTTCTCAATGATTTTATAGCCTATGGTGAATTTAAAACCCGTATTGGGCGTGTGGTGACTGATTTGAACATGAAGATCAATAATGCTTCAGTACCGACTTACAGTGGAAATATTAAGGCTTACGACTTCAATCTGGGCGATTTGCTGGACCAAAAAAATCTGGGAAGAACCACTTTAACAGCCGACATCAAGGGCAAAGGCTTTAAACTAAATAGTTTACAGGAACAAATTAAGGCTAACATAAAATATTTTGATTTTAAGGATTACAGATATAATAACATAAAAGTCGATAGCCGTTTTGTAAACAAAGTGTTCAATGGTAAGATCATTATAGACGATTCTAATGTGAAACTGGATTTCGATGGCAAAGTAGATCTGAACAATAGCCTTCCTGAATTCAATTTCAATGCCAACATAAAAGGAGCCAACCTCCATAATCTTAAGCTGATCAAAGACAGTGTTCAGTTTGATGCCGATGTAAAAACCAATTTTAAAGGCTCGAATCTCGAAAATATTGAAGGAATGGTTGAGCTTACAAAAATTCACCTGACCAATGCTCAAAACTCTTTTGACATTGATTCGGTGAATCTGAAAGCAATTGGAACCGGACTTACCCGTTCGCTGAATATTGAATCTGATATATTTGACGCAAGCATCAAGGGTCAATATGATCTGAAAACATTGCCCTCTTACTTTAAATCTGTTGCCAGCAAGTATATTCCTTCTCTCGGACTGGCTTATGTTCAACCCGGAAAACAGAATTTTGAATTTAACCTGAAGATCAAATATTTTGAGCCTCTCAGTATCCTTTTTGCTCCACAATTGAAAATCCCGGAGCAGGCAAACTTTAACGGGAAATTTGTTTCAGACTCAAATACTGCGAACCTGAATGGATTCATCAAGCTGATTCAATACAATAAAATCAAGGTCAACAACCTGATTATTGACGAAAGTACCTCAGCGGAGGCAATGAACATATTCATTACATCCGACAGGGTTGACATTACGGATAGTCTGTACATCAAGAATGTCAACATTGCCAATATCTTAAAGAACGACAGCCTGAGTCTGAACGTTAAATTGTCGGATAAGGATGCGATTAACCAACTCGATTTAAACTCCCTTGTAGAATTTACTTCCAATGGAGATCAGCGAATTCAGCTGAGTATTCTTCCATCAGATGTGATTATCAATAACCAGACCTGGAAAATTCAGGAGAAGGTTAGCTTTAGCTTTGATGATGGCCGAACTAAGGATCAGGAATTCAGTCTTCTGCGACGTACAAAAATTACAGGTTTCGAACTATTCAGGGATAATCAGATGTTAACTATCGATGGTTATATCTCAAAAGATCCTGCCGATGAGCTCCTGATTGGCTTCAATAACTTTAAGCTAACTACATTTAATCCATTGACAAGTCCTCTCGGAATTACCTTAAATGGTACACTTAACGGGAATGCCAAACTTGCCGGCCTGGGACCGAGTCCGAATGTTGAAGCAGAGATTAAAATAGACAGCCTGATTTATAATAAACTGGCTGTCGGAAATATGACACTAAGTGCCGGACTCGACAATTCGACCAAACTGATCAATGTTAAAATGAATGTTGAGAATAATGGTGAAACTACGATGGATATTGCCGGAACTTATAATGCCAGTGACGATCAGAATAATCTGGACATGACGCTCATTATGAAAGATAATGAAGTGGCGCTTTTCCAGCCCTTCTTAAAAAATCTGGTATCGAACATGAATGGTAAAGTTTCTGCCGATCTGACTGTAACCGGGAAGCTGAACAAACCTCAAATTAATGGAAACCTTAATTTGACAGATGGTGGTATGACTGTCAATTATTTAAAAACTCCTTACCGCATTACAGACAAAATCGAGATTGAGAACACTGTGATTAAGCTTAACAATCTTAAAATCAGGGACAATCGGGAAAATATAGCGATCGCAAATGGCACAGTAGATATGGCTAATGTCAATAATCCGGAGATCCACATCAATATTGTCGCCAATAACTTCATGGCATTAAATACTACAGCCAAAGATAATCCGCTTTATTTTGGTCTTGCCTACGGTACTGGTGTTTTCAGTTTTAACGGGCCTACCAATGATATGCGCATTATTATCGATGCAAAAACAGAGGCTGGTACCGTATTTAATATCCCCCTGAATTCATCTGCAACTGTAAGTAAAACCGACTTCATCACTTTTATTTCCAGAGACACCTCTCTTAATAAGCCAAAAATAACCTCATTCAAAGGGCTTACCATGGATTTTGAATTACAGATCGATCAAAATACCGAGGTTAATATCTTCACCGAGCTTGGCAAGTTAACAGGTCGTGGTGATTCTCAGTTAAGTTTGAATATTAACAGTCTTGGGGATTTCGAGATGTATGGGGATTACAATATTAACAGCGGGAAGTTTGCATTTACAGCTCAGGATTTTATTAATAAGATCTTTAAGATCAGTGAGGGAGGTTCAATTCGCTGGACAGGAAATCCGGTTCAGGCGGCAATCAACCTGAAAGCACTCTATGAAGTAAGGACCAGTCTGGGTCCGCTTTATGCAGCTGCAGGCAGACCTTCTATAGATCAGCGTGTTCTGGCAGAAGCAGTGATGAACCTGAGCGGGCCACTTTTAACTCCAAATATTTCATTTGATATTAATTTTCCTGCAGATGCATATATCAAGGATGAGCTGCAATCTTATTTGAGTGATGTGAACAATACCAATCAGCAAGCTTTAAGTTTGATTGTGAGGCGTTCGTTTGCTGCAGGCAAAGCTGCAGATCTTGGCTTTGCTACCTCTACATTCATCAGCGCCGGAACAGAATTATTCTTTAATCAGTTAAATACGATATTAACTCAATCGCTAAACCTGAATTTTGTGGATCTGAACATTCGTTCCTTAAATGATGCAAGTGCCTCATTCCGCTTTTTGAACGACAGACTTATCCTAACCGGTGGTATTACCGATCGTGCAAATAGCAGCCGTAATTTCTCTGAATTCAATGTAATTGGGGGCGGCACCGCTGTAGCAAGAGATGTAGAAGCCCTTTACCTGATTAAAAAGAACGGCGACCTTGTTCTCAGGGCCTCAAACAAGATCAATAGCCGCAGCTTCCTGAATAACAACCTGGGTAATAGTGAATATGTAAGCGCCATTGGATTGGTTTACAGGAAAGACTTCGACACTTTTAATGAACTTTTAGGTATTCTTGTGGGTAAACAAAGAAAGCAAGATCGAAATAAGGAAAAGGAGACCAGCCCACGGGATAGCACCGCGGCTCTGAAACCAAAAGAACCGGAAATTAAATAGGTGATTACTAGTGTCCGACTACAATTATTTATTAATAAAATATGTTTCAATGTCTCTCATTGAAGTGTTTTTGACCGATTATCAAAAGAAAGCTAAATCTTTAATGGCCGACAAGCTTGATCCCGAAGCATTGCCATGATTTGAGGGTTTATTCAATCCAAATGATTAAAATCCAGGTTGGAATTTTTTTTAATGACCCTGAAGGGGTCAAATGTTTATAGAACTATATTTATAAGGAGTTACGACCCTGAAGGGGTCGAATGTATTTGAATATCACATACGACCCCTTCAGGGTCGGGAAACGGGGGTATATGGTATTTCTATAAACATACGACCCCTTCAGGGTCGTAGTACAAAAACTATTACCGGAAACTAGTGAATAGAGAATCAGCTATTTTTCATGATGGTATGACCCATCTTATCACGTTTGGTTTTCAAATACAATTCATTATGAATATTGGATTTTATCTCAATAGGAACATTCGAGATAACCTCCAGACCATATCCGATGAGTCCTGAACGTTTGGTAGGATTATTAGACATCAGCTTCATTTTCTTAATCCCCAGGCTCCTTAATATCTGTGCCCCAATCCCATAATCCCTTTGGTCCATTGGAAAGCCTAATTGCAAATTGGCATCCACCGTATCAAGTCCGTTTTCCTGAAGATTATAGGCATGCAGTTTATTGATAAGTCCGATACCCCGGCCCTCCTGATTCATATAAATGATAACCCCTTTGCCTTCCTTTTCGATCATCTCCATCGCTTTGTGTAGCTGCGGACCGCAATCACATCGGCATGAACCGAAGATATCTCCGGTGATGCAGGAACTATGAACCCTTACAAGAATTGGCTCATCCTCCTCCCAGCTGCCTTTGATTAGTGCCAGATGCTGATCTCCGGAAGTAATTTGTGTATAAGCAACCATCTCAAAATCACCCCATTGTGTAGGTAATTTTACAGACACTTCCTTTTTAATCAAAGATTCTGTTTTGAGTCTGTATGATATCAGATCCTTGATGCTGATGATTTTCAGATCAAACTGTTTTGCGATGATTAAAAGATCAGGTAAACGGGCCATTTCACCGTCCTCTTTCAGGATTTCAACCAATACCCCGGCAGGTTCTAATCCGGCCATAGTAGCCAGATCAACAGCAGCTTCGGTATGCCCGGCCCTGCGTAAAACACCTCCATGTTTCGCAATAAGCGGGAAAATATGACCCGGACGGCCTAATTCCTCGGCTTTGGTATTTGGATCAATCAGTGCCAGTATCGTTTTTGAACGATCGGATGCTGAAATACCTGTTGTGCAACCATGGCCGATAAGGTCTACAGAAACTGTAAAATTGGTTTCAAAAGCAGCGGTATTATTCCCAACCATCAGTTCAAGCCTCAACTCTTTACAGCGCTCTTCGGTTAAAGGAGCGCAAATCAGTCCGCGGCCATGAGTAGCCATAAAATTGATTATTTCGGGAGTAGCATTGGATGCAGCAGTGAGAAAATCACCTTCATTTTCGCGATCCTCATCATCAACAACAATAATAACCTTGCCCTCTTTTATATCGTTTATGGCTTCTTCAATCGTATTAAACATAATTTTAAAATTGTTTGGAAAACGGTTTCAGAAAGGATTAGATATTAAATATGATCAATGACCCCGTTTATAATAAATGCAAATTTAGGTATTTTTTTGGCAGCAGAAATTTTGAACAATTCTTTATAGGTCAGCACAGTGCAATAATTCAAAAGCTTATTCAGGCAGGCTGATCATCCTTCTTTGAGAATACCCGTTTAAACCAGCGCTTGTAAATATCCAGATCGAAAAGAACTGAGTCTACGGTTGCTTTATACGTTAAGAATATCCCGAGGGGTGAGAGGCAAATAATGGCCACCCACATTCCCAAAAAAGGCGAAAGTGAGCCCTCTTTGACCGATTTCTCGCCAATTGTTGAAATAATATGGTATATCAGGAAGAACAAAACGGACATGACAACAGGCAATCCCAGACCGCCTTTTCTGATAATTGCCCCCAAAGGAGCACCAATGAAGAAGAGAACCAGACATGACACCGCCATCGTAAACTTTCTGTTCAATTCGATCAGGAAGCCCCTTAGCCTGACCTCATTGTCCATTTCAAATAACTGTTTACGGTTTAATACATCCTTTACCGACCTGATCTGATCCTTTGCAGTTTGGAGTGACTGAACTTTCCTGTCCTTAGGAATAAGGTCCAGAACATCCTTATAGGCTTTCATGGGTTTAACCGGGCTCTTTTTGTTAATCGTATCCAAACGATAAACCTTTGCAATTTGTGCAAGATCGGTATAGGCAGAGCGAAGATTACTGTCGCCCTTCACATTAAAGGAGTCGAGATAAAACTTAAGCTGCCTGATATTCATCATCGCATAGTTCGACTTAAACAACTCTTCATCAGTACGTTTCATCTGAAATCCGGAAAGATCGAAGCGCTGCTCAGTTTCTTTGAATTCTGTTCGCATAAAGCGTTGACGTGGATTGTAGGTTCCGGCTGAGCCGGGAGTTTCTTCGTAGCGCTTACCATTCTTCAGTTTCAAAACAAGGAGCTGGTCATCGTCAGTTGTAAACATATGGCCCTCCTGGGCCATCAGCACATTGATGTTACCACTACTTGTATTTCGTTCATAGATGAGTACGTCATGAAGGGTTTGGTCGGGATCTTTTTTCTGAACCCTGATTGCATAGCCGGGGATACTGGTATTAAAAATGCCTTCATTGATAAGGAATGCTGCCTTTTGATTCCGTACATCATACAATAAGGAACCCATCTTCAAATTCGCTTTAGGAAGCCAGTAATCTGAAAAAAGGAAAGCGGCGAGGCTAAGCATACCTACCACAATGATCAGGGGCATCATGGCTTTTTGGAGTGAAATTCCGGCAGACTTGATCGCAACCAGTTCATAGTTCTCGCCCAGGCTGCCGAAGGTCATAATAGAAGAAAGGAGGATAGCCAGGGGCAGAGCCATAGCTACATTGGTTGCTGATGCATATACCAGCAATTCCAGGATTACATACCATTCAAACCCTTTCCCAATCAGATCATCGATGTATTTGAATAAAAATAACATCAACAAAATGAACATAACAATGAAAAAGGTAACGATAAAAGGCCTTAAAAAGGCCTTCAATACCAATAAGTGTACTTTCTTCACATTGTAAAAATAGAGAAAATTAATCTCTATGCACCCAATACACTAATCAAATATTGTATCTGATTATCCCATATCAGTTTGCGATCCTGAATGGTATCTTCTGTGGCAAAGTCGGTTATGGCTAAAGCAACGTCATTGGTTAATTCATCCTGAACAATTTCCATTTCGAAATAACAATGAGGCTCATCGTCTATCCACTTAAATTTCACCAGTTTATTTTCTTTAATGGAAAGCAATTTTGCTTTTTGCTGTTCGCCATCCCAGGTAAAGGTATAGACCTGATCTCTGTAAGTTACATCATCTGCGAACCACTGTGCGAGGCCATTGGGTTCGTTCAGAAATCCGAACAATATTTTGGGAGATGATTTTACTTCATACTCTACATTAAACTTTATCTTTTCTGCCATTCCTCTTCTTTATTAATATTTCAGTGAATTATTTTCACCAATTTTTCTAAAGGAAAGTAATTTCCTCTATATTTGCAACTCTCATTTTAAAAGGGAGATTCGGCGGGGTAGCTCAGATGGTTAGAGCGCAGGATTCATAACCCTGAGGTCGGCAGTTCGATCCTGCTCCCCGCTACTGGTAAAGCCACCTTTTGGTGGCTTTTTTTATGGATTAAAATTTATATCCAGAGGTCGGCTCCCGATTGCTATCGGGATCGATCCTGCTCCCCGCTACGTAGAAGCTCACAGAAATGTGGGCTTTTTTTATGGATTAAGTTTTATTATCCTTAGGTCGGCTCCCGATTGCTATCGGGATCGATCCTGCTCCCCACTACGTAGAAGCTCACAGAAATGTGGGCTTTTCTTATGAGTTAAATTTTATAACCTGAGGTCGGCTCCCGATAGCTATCGGGATCGATCCTGCTCCCCGCTACATAGAAAGCTACCGAAAGGTGGCTTTTTTTATGGATTAAAATTTACAATCATGAGGTCGGCTCCCGATTGCTATCGGGATCGATCCTGCTCCCCGCTACTGATTAAGCCACCTTTTGGTGGCTTTTTTTATGGATTAAAATTTATAACCTGAGGTCGGCTCCCGATGGCTATCGGGATCGATCCTGCTCCCCGCTACTGATTAAGCCACCTTTTGGTGGCTTTTTTTATGGATTAAAATTTATATCCAGAGGTCGGCTCCCGATAGTTATCGGGATCGATCCTGCTCCCCGCTACGTAGAAAGGCCCTTTTAGGGCCTTTTTTGGTTTAAGCATATCTCCTGAGTCAGCAAATAAGTCAATGTGCATCCTGAAATCGAAATCAAAGTAGTAGAAGGAAGATCCTGTCTTCCTGCTTATCCTGTTTGGCGACCTACGATATCGTTGAGGCTTCAGCTTGTTACAATTATTGAATTACCCATCACACTTCCATTTGAATCAATAATTCCGCTAAGCTTCGTGTTTTCTGAAGGGAAAACATATCACTGGATCACTCTGCGAGTTTTACTCCAGTGACCTTCGTTCAGTCGCAAAAAGGTCGCTAATCGTTTGATTATCCATATATTTAGGAACCAAAAACTCAGTTATTTATGGACTATAGTGAGCTCAAAACACTGCGCCATTCATTCTTACTATTTAGGTTCGGAGCAACTGAACATATAGATCAGCTCTATGAAGAAGGAACTCTACATTGTAATACAATCCAGTACTTCGCGAAGATTGAGGATAACGACCTGAGAGGTGATCCAGATGAGCATGCATTCAAATATACGCAGTCAACACCTGGGTCTATATTAACTATCACTCCTATTGAAGGAGAATACAAAGGTAAGTCAATACCCATTCGACTCAATAAAGGCACTTTAAAGCAGTATGCTGACAGTGCTTGGGGTAATCTATTTTGCTTTTATAGTATAAGATTAACAGATAAACCGATTGGTCATGAATTCACTATCAATTCCAGATGCTCAGAGTTTGGTGCGAGCTGTCTGTTTATCTTGGATGTTAATGAGTTCTTGGTGAGATTAGACTCAGCAATGAGTCTTTTAAATCTCAATGGACTAAGAGACTTCGTTACCTACCATGATATGTCGAACTTCAATGGAGAGCGAAATGTCTTTCAGAAGGATAAAAGATTTGGTTACCAACAAGAGTTTCGCTTGTTCTTTAATCATGATCTATTAGAACCTATCCACTTTAATATAGGTTCTTTGAAAGATATTGCTACCATTTACTCATCGGACATTGTGGATCACTTTAGGTGTAAACTAGGCTAGAAATAAAACTACTTTGCCTTGTACAAGAATGAGGTTGAAACCAAAACATCCTAAACATCACGTGCCATTACAGAGTGTAGACGCTTCATCGATTGAATTTGGAATTTCCAACCACTATCAGCATATTTAAAAAGCATTAATATAGCTGATATAATTCTATTTAGACATCTTTTATGAGATTGATATCCTTTGAAATTGAAGAGCGAATGAAGCTCTTAGGTTATTATCAACTTATAGGCGGCCTGATTGGTTTATACGTGATTATAAAATGGTTTGCAAATGAGCCAGTGCTTAGTGGTCTGAAGCTTCTAATATACTTGCTCATAACCAGCTTCTTTGTGTTGTCTATTTATTGTGGCAACCAGCTAAGAAAAGGTGATATTAAGGCAATTGAGTTATCTAAATGGAACCAGATACTCCAAGTTATTCAGTTTAACATCTCAGCAGTAGCCTTTGCCTATTATTCCGGAATTAACTTTTCACTGGGTCTTGTGCTTACAGATAAAATGACCCCTGACTTCCTAATTTCTCTATCTGGCTTCGCATTCCATTACACTCCAAATGAGAGTAACTTTTCCGTAATGATTAATATCGTTCCATTAGTAGTTATCTATCTATTGGATGGGTTGCAAGCGAAAATCGACTTAAGGTCTGAACTGTTGAAAATTGATGAGGATTAGGAGTGAATCGGTAAGTCAATTATCCTTTTTGAAGCAAACTATCCTCAATAAATTATAAAGTAGAATCTTAATTCCCCACTAGAATAAATGGCTTTAATCCTTAAACTCAAGCACTGGCAAATTTTCCTGATACTTCTGGCAGGTATTGTATTACAAAGCTTCACCATTGAGGGCAATAAGAATGTAACTATGATTCTAAACATATCAGGAACGATTATATGGTTACTATGGCCACTCATGGTTGGGAATGAGCTTTACAGACTGTTACCGAAGAAAGTCGAAATGAACTACACTTTATTTATTATAAACATTGTTTTAGTCCTCACGCTTTATACAATCGTAATGATAATCTCTGATGGTAAAGGAATGACATTCACCGGAATCGAAGTTCTCCCAGCACTTTACATTTTGTTTGCTATTATCAATTCATTTGCATTCCCAGCAAGAGCACTAAATTCAATTGAGAAAAACAAAAAGGCATCAACGGGTGAGTACTTAGGTGATTTCTTCTTAGTGGCCTTATTGCCATTTGGAATATGGTTCTTGCAACCAAGGATAAACAAGGTTGCTGAAAGTGCAAACCTGACTGACGAACAAATAATTAATAAGGCAAGCGAAGTAGATGGTTTGGGAGGTATGACTGTTAATGAAAGGTTATATATCTCAGGTCTCATAAATGAGTTTGATAGATGTATGATAGCTGACAAGGAGAAGGCAAGAAGGATTCTTGAACTGTTGCAGGTGGATGAAGCTTCAATCAATAAGATAGTTCGCTAAACTTTTAAATGAATGCTAATTAATTTCCTAATATCTCTCAACGTCCATTCCCTCTATTTCATCAACAAATATTGGGGTAACACTGCCTTGTCAGCAGACGGTAAGCAATCAACAAGCCTGAGCTTCCTATTAATCATCCATGCGTCAATAGCCATATTTTTATCCGAGAGTGCTGGCTTAAGTTGGAGGATGATGCTGGGGATTCTAATTGCATTTCATATCATTATCGCAATTGCATTCAATAAACATATAGTTGATGCTGTAGAGCACTATGAAACTAATGGGTTTAATAAATATTATTTTGTATTCATAACTTACATGGTAATTGGTTTACTTACGTTGGTTTACTTATCCTTTTGAAAATTTAAAGACATACAGTAACCTGTAAATACCCGCAGCCAGTCTGCTATATTCAATGCTGAAAAGATTACCTGTCCATGAACAACGTTACAACTGAAAGATCTGCTAAGAGGTTAGTTAGATTGATAAGCATCGCATTGTATATAGCCTCTTTAACCCAGAAGGCGTTTTGTACCGAGTCGAACTGTGGTGATTCAGTGTTGGTTGTTATCTTCGGTGGAATCGGAATGATTACCGGAGGTGCATCTTTAATTTGGATGGCTAACCCACTAATTTTGATTTCATGGTTCTCAATAAGGAACGTAAAGGCATCTTTAATCGCTAGTGCCATTTCATTTCTAACTGCGATTTCCTTTTTGATGTTCGATAAAATTGCAGACAATGAAGGAGGTGTGTACAACAGGATTGTTAGCTACGAGGCAGGCTACTGGATTTGGGTAAGTAGTATCACTGTAATGCTGCTGGGCAATATTTATCTATTGCTTCTGCATCGAAAAGTTTTGAAGCAACAATAGGCCAACTATCTTCAGTAACTTGTAAATTAAACCATGACTGACAACTATTAGATCTATGAAGGGATCTTACATGCTCATCGGACTAATCATTTTTCTTGGACCTATTCTGTTTATAAGGAATGATTTAGTAAATCTAAAGATTCAAACAGAAGGGAGATCGGTTTTAATGGAGATCGTAGACAAGCCCAACTTCTGTGTCGGCACTAGAGCCAAGTGGATGATGAAGGTCAAGTATGGAGATCTTATCTTTAGTAAGCAGATATCATCAAGCTATTGCGAAAGCCATTCAATTGGTGATGCTGTCGAAGTCAAGTATTTAGAAGGATATGATGAAATTGTGCTTCCTGACGAAAATATAACTTTTAAATTCATCTCTAGCGCAGTACTAATGATATTTGGTATTTATGTTATCTATCTGAGTTTTAAATCAAAATAGGCTGTTTGACTATCTTCAGTAACTTGAAATTAAATTCGTTTATAAGTATTTCATAATGTTAGCTCTGTTATTATTTGTGTCGGTATTCTTCACATTCATTCCCACAATGATATATCCACCATCTCACAAAATATTAAGGGATAAGGCAATTTTTATGTTCATGGTAATACTAGCAATGTTAATTGCAATTACTACAGGATTTCTCTTTGACTCTACTCTTACAGAAACACAAAAAATCAATTGTTTGGTGTCACTGAGTCCAATAACATTTCTTATCCTATACAACGAATTTGATACTATTTGCCTTAGTAAGTACGGAAGGAATTTCTATTTTACCATGATGCATGGGAGTTACATATCGGATGAAGAATCAGCAACTGCAACCTGGTTTGAGTACTTCTTACAAATGGTACTGTTTCTTCTTCCTATGTTCTGGATTGGTATTGGTATGCTAATGTTTAAACAATATTAAATGATGCTAACTATCTTCAGTAACTTGGAAATAAAAAAGATTTAAATGATGATAGAACCTCACCTTGAACGTGTTGAAAGTAATAAGGTTGAAGGAACTAGTAAAATCCTTCTAATTTGTGGCATAGGATCACTGATTCTCTTAGTGTTGAAGATATTCCTTCAAACTCAATCTTCCGCTGGATTTTGGTTTGACATAGTCCTTGTATTAATTCTTTCAGGTTATATGCTTATTCAAAGACAGAAACTTCTTAAAGCAAGGAAAGGACAATATATTGAATGGTTAGCAGATAAGATTGTGTTTAAAATTAAACCAAATTTGAATCAAATAGAGATTTTTATTACAGATATTTCAAGGGTTTCGGTTGGACTTGATGAGATCGAGATCTTTATCATTAATGGTAGTTCATACCGTTTAGACATTTCAGATTTTGACAATTACAATGATAGGATGCGAATAAAGGAAAACTTCTCAGCGATTGCATTTGCTCAATGACTATGATCGAATATATTTACTACAGGTTATATAGGTTTATGCTTCGTACTCCCGGGAAGTCAACTGCTGAAACTGGTTCATCAGCTCTACTATCAACAATTTTGTTGTTTTACATATTATCAATAATTACCATTATTCTCTTTTTATTAAACTATAAACTTGGAACTAGTAAAGGGCAAACGCAAGCAGTTGTCTTAACAATCGCAATTGCATTATATGCTTTAAATTACATGCACTTTGAAAAGAGTGGAAGGTACTTGACGCTGAACGATAAGTTTGATAAAGAAAGTTCTAGACAGCTTGTTTGGAGAGGTATTGGTGTGTGCATTTTTGCATTAGGAAGTTTATGTTCAATAATATTAGTCCTAATTTACAGGCGATCTTAAGCTACTTCTTTAAAAGGTGAACCTTGTAAAAGAAATGCTTAAAATCCTATCTTCAGATAACAACTAAACACAACATATTGCGGCTAGTAATCTATCTTTTATATAAATTCTATGACCGAGGTGGGACGAAAGGTATTGCCTATAGTAGCAGTTTAGGAGCTATTCTACTTATGGTGTTTATAAACTTAATGACAATTGGTAAGCTAGCCGGGTTTAACGTTACGCCATATCATTCTGATAATTATTTCGCAAAGTTCTTAATCCTAGGAGGATTGTACTTTGTTCCTGGTTATTTTATATTAGGAATGATCTTTAGGAAAGATGATATACTAGACCAACAACCTTCTAAGCAAGCCTTGCAATTAGGCACGATTGGGATAGCATTGTATTTTGTAGTTTCCATAATTGCTATGGTGTATTCGATGCTTTCCTAACTATCTTCAGTAACTTGTAAACTACAAAACCAAATCGATCGATGAAAAGATTGAATGATCTCAACGCAATAATCTATCAAGGCATAAGCATTTTGTTTTGTTTTATGATGAACATGATAATGGCTATATTCTATTACTTCGGAAACTTTGAACTTGATGCTTTGATATTCTTTACTGCCATTGAGGTATTCTGTGCTGGTCACATTTGGTTGTGCTTTCTTTATACGAATGTATCTTTCAATGAAGATGTAATCCAGGTTGAAAATCTATTTTCTTTGCAAACGAGATCAAAAGGTGCGGTTAAATCAATCAAAGAAAGCTCTCTGCCCTTCACGTTTTACATTGAGTTCGTCGATGGCAAGAAGGCACGTTTTTATTATTTGTTAGGATCATTCAAGCGCAGGTTTGTAGACAGCACATCCGTAAACATTATCCTCGATATAAAAGAAAGATTAAACCTAAAGGATGGTGCAGTGGTATATTAATGCTATAACTATCTTTCAGTAACTTGTAAACTAAACTACTAGTGCTTATTATGACCAACAGCCAAACAATATCTTGGATCTTTGTTTCGATAGCATTAGCCTCACAGAAGGAACCTGCTAGCTTTGACGGCATTTCTTCGGTAGCAGACGGCATTAACCATGCTGTGCCTACCCATAAGGAATTACAATCATCTATCACATGGTTAACGAACCGTGGTCTTATCGAAAAGATTGGAAATCGATACAAATTGACGTCAAAGGGAAAAGAAGAATTTGTAACGAGTACCAAGAGTAATAATTTGATGAGCATTTGGAAAGCTTGTGAGGCACGGATACAGGAACTTTATTAACAATCAAATCTGCATTATGTACTAACTATCTTCAGTAACTTGTAAACTAAACTGTTGTTAATGCAAAGAGCATCATACTCAATATTTAAAGCTTCGAATCCTAAGAATAAACCATCAAACAATCAAATTTTACTTTTAGGTTGGCTTATAGGATTCTTACTCGTATTTGCTATTCAAAATGTGGATGATAGCTTGACAGCGAACATACTCGTGGCATATTACGTAGTGATAGTATTGCTTACATTATATTGGGGTTTCACGTCCATGTGGACCTATAGAGAGCTAAACGGTGAATTTGTAGGAGAAATCGAGTTCTCTGATACATCGATAATAGTTAATGGCATAGAACTTCCATTGCAAACTCTCAAGCAAATTGATCTGTCGCTTGGTGACTATTCTGGGAAGTTTGTAGGCTCAACGCACAACGATTTCAATCCAAAGTTATCTACAGGTGTCGATAACTATGTAATCTTGACAGAGTCAGATGGTAGCAAGACGCAAATATATTTTAAGCTCTCACACCAGAACCAGACTCAAGAGTTGGAACCGTTTATTATAAAGGCTATGCAGCTAGGCCATATATCGTTTTTACGTGGCATCAACCTATTAAACATTAACGACTATGATGAGATACAAGAATTCAAAAAAACCTATTTAAAGACATAAATGAGTCATTTCTTTAAAAGGAAACCTTGTAAACAAGATGAAAAGGGTATATCTTTAATTTCACTTAATCACTCTGCCGTATGCTAGATGAGAATCAAATACGATCAACAGGTATTCAACCTGCTGCAATTGTTACTGACAGTCATCTTGAACGTTTAATCGAACGCGACTTCGGGAGTGATGCAAATGAGGTAACTAAAAAGTTGGCTGACATAGGTGATAACATTGCAAGCCACAACAGAATCTCTGCAGCAATTCTCAAACTGTCAAATAAAAATATTGACAAGGTTGACCACTATATAAAATTAGCTAAAGTTGATACTCGAGATGTCATTTCTCAGGCAGAGTACCCAAGGTGTTCAGAGCTTGATTTTGACGAAATGGAAGAACGAGATATGACACAGATCTACGTCGAAGATTGGGTGGAATATTCTAAATGGTTTAATCATTAAAGTATGCTAGGTACTTTTTAAAACGCAAACTATCTTCAGTAACTTGTAAACTATATATATCACAATTGAAACCAGGCATAACCATAAAAGCAATTGAAGTCGACGACTATGATGTGAGATACTCTGTTGCGTTCACAAACGGGATAACTTCAACTGGCATTCAGTTTTATGGTGACGATGAAACTTTTTCTGACCTTGCAAAAGATTTAATTTCTTTTCCAAAGAGCATATCTGATGTGATTAGCTTTCAAATTGGTGAAGACACAGAGGATTTTGCCTACTATTTGCTGCTTAAAGTGTACTGTTTTCAAGCGAACGGAGTATCAGCAATAGAAATAATTATGGATGATCATGGAATAACTCCTTACAGAAATAAAACTCACTTCTTTATTACAGCTACCCCAGCATCACTGAATCAACTGGGAAATGATTTGGCTAATTGGAGGACTACATCAGGTAATAAAACTCTTGTATGGGTTACGGATAACTGAAAGATCTTAGCTTTTGATGTTCATCAACTACTTGTTTAAAAGGTAAAACCTTGTAAAAGAATGAAGCTAAAGTGGACTAGAGATCATTTGCTAAAGCATTATATTCGATCTAACTATGTTAGAATTTCATAAAGCCAAAGAGGTAACAGAAAGAGTGTTAAGAATGCTTGTTGAACGCGATTATGACTCATTGTATCGCAATGATGTGGACAAGATACTCACACCTTACAACGTAGAGGACGGTCTGAAAGAATATAAATTAAATTTAACTATGCCACCAGAGCATGCCTATAATAATCTTTACATATATGAAACTGAAGATGACCAGATGTGGTGTGTGGACTTTGATCTGTGGTCCCATTCAGAGCAGACCGACTATAAATTGAAACTAGCAGTATATGACCGAGGTGAATACTGTGACTATAGTGTTCTAGATATTAGAATGTTGTGAAAAGGCAGTTATCTTCAGTAACTTGTAAACTAGAATGACAGACTACTCACTTAGTAAACTTTCTGATGCCGAACATGCCCTTTATAAAGAGGTGATATCTCGTATCAGTGAAGAAGAGCTAGGTAAAGTAATGGATAATTATAGTAACCTCCATTTACAATATCTCGAACTCTATGATAATTCTTCAGACTCTGAAGTCAAGTTAGAAGCTCTAAAGCGATTGATATTCTTGAACTGGTACTCGCTTGTTGAGCCTGGCTACCTTACAGGAGTTGGCACATTAGACCTGGCTACAGTATCACAATCATATTCTAGACTTAACGACCTTATGATGAAGAATGGGTTAGATAAGGAATTTAAATGGATGCTGTCAGCCTATGCTTGTTGGGGCGACCTCTTAATAAAATTTATCGATCCTGAGCTACACTCATTAATAGATTTTCTAGCCAATGTTGATACTACCGTCCTTCACTCACCCCAGCTTCAATTAGCTAAAGGTGCAATGGATGACCGAGGTTAAATGGGTATATACTGGAAGAGCTGCTCTGTGGAAGTTGGATGATAATTGAAGTCCAGGAGCTACTCTTTTAAAAGGTAAACCTTGTAAAAGAATGATGTTGAAACTAACTCCAATGCTTCAATCCTATATATCTTTATGGATTCATAAACTTTGGGGCATCTTAATGGTATTATGATCAGATATATTACATTATTTCTATTGATTATTCTAACTGCCTGCCGGAACTCTGATAAGAGAATGGGGAATGAAGATATACAGGCTCCTCCGCCTCAAGTAGCTATGGACACTACCGACGGTAAACAATACGTAACGGTCATTATCGATGAAGGTCAGCCAGAAAATCTCATGTTATCCAAGCGTGAAATTCAACATATCGACAAGGTGCTTAAATATACAGTAGGAGTTTACAATCAAGATCGAAAGGATTATGTTACTCAATTAAAACTTAAAGATTCTCTAAACTCCACAAACTTGGCAGACCTTTTAATTGATCTCAGATATTATCGCAGACAATATATAATTAGCATGGGTAAGCAAGGTCATAAGTTAGTTCGTGTAAACGCATTTTGCCATTCTTGGGATACCGATTACTGGAAGACGAATGAAATTGTGACCCACGATGGTGGCAAATGTTACTTTAATATGCTACTTGACTTAACTACTAATAAAATTATCTATTTCAAGACCAATGGAAGTGCCTAAAGGTATTATTAAGCTACTTCTTTAAAAGGTAAACCTTGTAAAGAATGAGGTTGAAACTATCTTACCCTTTGTAATGTACATTACTCATTCAGATCGATTATCTTTAAAGACTCCCAGTTGGGAATGTAAGTAACCAACATTTACTAAGTTATGAAGTATGTACTTTACCTGTTCTACAAATACTACGATAAAGGAAGTACCAGGCAAATAGCTTATGAGAAAGCGATATTCTCTACTCTAGCATTATTATTTTTAAATATTACAGCTCTTGGCAATTTCCTTAGTTTAATACCTAACCATTCCTGGTTTAGTACACAAACTAGAAGCACTAAATATCTGACAGTCTTTGTTATAGTTATCCTTGGATATTTCGTTATTGAGCGTGCTTGTCCTAAAGATAAAGTGATAACTTTTGGGTTGTTAGGTAACAGACATAAACTTAATAGCTGGTTATTATTTGGTTATATTGTATTTTCAGTTCTGCTACTTATCATAGCAGTTAATAATCGTCACCAGTTGTTGTTTTAAAACGCAAACTATCTTCAGTAATTTGTTGACTAACAATATTTATAATGGTACAGTCCAATGGTAAAGAATCAATATGGAAATAAACAATGCTAAAACTTACTTATTTCATTAAATCAAAATGATTAATAAGATCCTGCTTTCTCTGTATGACTACTATAGACGAAGTAATGATTCCTTCACTTCAACATTTCATTCTAAAGCTCTAATAGGCTTACTATCTCTTATGATATGTGCTATAATCTGCTTTTTTTTAACCGCAATCTTTGAGGTCAATATTAATACTGAACAGATTATCAGTACTGCTGAGCTAAAGTTAGTTTTGTTCGGAGTTATGGGAATTATAGTCTTGATCCTATGGTTTGCAACAGACTCTTATAAAAAGTTGGAATCAAAAAGAACAGAAGCAGAATTTAGATATAGAAAACTCTTTTTTATTGGTTTTTATCTTGCAATCCCCGTGTTAATATATCTTATTTCCATAAGCTAAATGATCTGGCTCATGCCTTAAATATCTTTCAAATACATACTATCTTTAGTAACTTGTAGACTAAATTTCTTATGACAGATAGAAGGTTCTATGGCACAAATAATCTTGTTGATGAGCAGGTAAAAAGCCTGGAGGAAATTGAAGTGCTAGATGGTGGCTGGACAAAGAAATACGTTGATCCAAACGGTAATCATTGGCTTCAATACAATGTTGATCCAGATCGGGGTTATCATTACAATCTGATGCGAATCACTCCAGTATTGACAACCAACGACTTAATACAAATTGCTCTTT
Organism: Pedobacter sp.; assembly: GCA_036676565.1. Classification (GTDB taxonomy): domain Bacteria; phylum Bacteroidota; class Bacteroidia; order Sphingobacteriales; family Sphingobacteriaceae; genus Daejeonella. The sequence goes on along the minus strand of JAKFCP010000015.1, from coordinate 42,569 downwards.
TCTCAGAATACAATGATGAAGTTAGTGCAGCTTCACTCAGATTATATCTTGAAGAACAGCAAGAGGGCAAAGAATATAGGGCAGAGCTACTTGATGCCGTCAAGTCTACTTATACCAACAACTTCATCAACGTTAAATCTCGAGTAGATACAATAATCAGAGCTAGTCAACTATTGGACTCAACCAACAGACGTAACATCCTCAATAAACATGTTAGTGAAATCGAATCCGATTATCAGTACTTTAAAACGTCATCGCAGAAAGCCAAGGCGATTTTACTTGAGATGGGGTTACCTGTTGATGTCGATCAAAAAACGATGGCCTATAGCGAATCACCTGTTATTAAAAAGCCATTTAGCAATCTTCAGCTACTTTGGAATTACTTTAAGGTCTTCTTGATGATCCTTGGAACTATCACTTTGGTAAGCTTCTTTTATTGGTTCTTAACGGACTTTGAGACTTTTAGCCTTTTTGGTTAGGATCTTCTGTAACTTGTAAATTAGATGAAAATCAATAAATTATCTAAGACACGAAGAAACTTATTAGCTACTTGTCTTTTAATAGCTGGATGGCTACTGTGCGGAATTGGATATAGTATCAAATTAGATGGACTGAACACTGCTTGTCTTCTCGTTGGTATTGGAAGTTTAATATCGGGAGTGGTATTATTTCTCCAAAGTACACGGAATCCAGATCTGAGAGAATATATAATCCAGATCATTGAAAAATCATACGATAGTAAGAGAAAGATTGTGGATGTTAAAATTCTTACGGCTGTAGGTTATTCAGAAGCTCTTCTTGAGCAAATAGAAAAGGCTGTGTACAATAATAGTTTGAACACCTTCATTAACTCCATTAAAATTGAATCTACTACCTCCGACAACTTAATAATATGTGACGTTATCTTTAAAGACGATATCAAGCACATTGCTCTGATATACGATCCCTATGAACTCTACGATCCAACTAGATTGTTAAAACTAATACCTGTTAAGGATTGATTTGAGCTACTCCTTTAAAAGGAAACCTTGTAAATGAATGAGGTCAAACTACGATCTTCATCCAGTGCACATTTCTTAGTCAGAACTATTATCTTTAAACATGACATGAGTAACTCCTTGTATCCAAAAGCTGGTGCTATCATAATAGCTTTGATGTTATCAAGCTTATTTCTATGGATTACGATCTACAGTAATGATAGTGTCTTCAATTTCCTACCATTTGCAATCCACGAGACTATTAATCCCGGTGGATCTTCAGAGAGCGCGTTTATTATGTGGTTTGATATAATGGTAGCTATAATCCTAATCATCCCAAGCTATAAGTTGGCGCACAAGCTATTGCGTGATATAAAAGTTAGGTAGCTTGTTAAAGAAATGAGGCTGGATCAACACCAACAGCATCGATCCATATATTTATTAGAACTTATATCTTTATACAACACGAATTAACAAGATCGTAATTAGCGAAGTATCATGAATGTTCTTTATATGATGATCGGAATCTCTTCAACGGCAATAGGAGTATTCTTAATGGTTAAATACAAGTTTTATAGGTACAAATCAAAGGATATGCAATTTGCAGCATCATTAAGGGCATTTATGGCAGCAGCCGTGTTGACATTGTTCGGTATTCTGATTCTGATTAATGAGATAAAGAAGATCTACTAAACCCAGTTAATACACCGTTAAAAAGCCAACTATCTTCAGTAACTTGTAAACTAAAACAAACATCTAACTCGGTATATAAATCAATAGTGGAAATAGATAAAAGCTACAGAGTAGAAAAGTTCGATGATTGGGAACTCCAGAATATTAAGGAGAAGTCTATCATTCATTCTATCGTTACGGATTGGCGACTTTCTGTTTTATTATTAGTGATTGTGATTGTTGTCGCTTCAGTTTTTGGCCCTATTCTTCCTCCTAAATATGCTGGTTCCTGGAAACCAACTACTACCACAGATGAGTATCTTCATAGAATGCAGTTAATACTTATAGGTCTTCCATGCGCCCTGTTACTGGCAATCATTCTCAACGGCATAAGGACATATATTGACCTTAAGAGCTCAGTCAAACGTGTCGCAAACTTTCATGTAACAGATGTAATAAACTTAGGCTTTTTTAAGATCCTAATAATGAATGGCTGGAGGCTGTTCTCAATAAGAGCGAAGGATGATTATTTCACTAGTGTCCAGATAGGTCAAATAATGGTATTAAAACGTACTGCGACCTACAGACTAATAAACTACTATTTAACAGATAATAAACCTTAATCCTCATATTAGAAGCCAACTACCTTCAATAACTTGTAAGCTAACCACTAATTCGATATGTCACAAATGAGATTGAAGCTTAGCATTATCAACTTAATACTACATCACAGCAGGTCAATTCTATTTTTTTCTATGGCTTTGGTGATCTTTTATAAGCTATATAGCGAGTTCTTTCCACCGTGGCTAGAGTGGCAACGCACTAACCTTATATGTTCCGGAACTATCTTTCTAGGTGTAGGATTGTATTTTGCAAGACGAGATTACTTAGCCTTAGAGTTTCATGTAGTAGATTTGAATGGTTACGATGGTCATGTAGCCATTCAACAATTGTCTGAAGTATTATTAAAACATAACTGGATAATAAAGATTGATGAAAGCAATCAGGTAGTTGCAGAAGGATATAACTTAACTGGTCGATTTAGCTTTTCTAGCATACCTAAAATTCTTACTTTGAGAATCTCAGACGATCAACTATTGATAAACTGTATCAAAGAGCCAATTACAAGTTACAGAGCATCGTTTGATGGTACTGATCAAGTTGTTAACAATCTAATAGTAGAGTTTATTAGGATATCAAATAAAACCATTTAGCCTTGTAAAAAAATAATGTTGAAACTATCTCACTCTATCTAGTGCAACATTTTTTATCCAGAACCATTATCTTAGTTATAGTAATCCACGATACACTTAATCTAGATCAGAAGTATAACAGAATGAAATGAATTGGAAGTTTATAGTTGGAAGCGTTGTTTGTTTATTACTCTCTGCAATTATTTATTACAGCATTAAACGCTATCCCATGGCTTCTGAAGAAACAAACTGGAAAGGTGATTCACCTATGAATCACTATCGAGGCTGGGGTCTCGTAGTAATATTTTCATTGATGTCAGTAATCTTTTTCTTCTTATCATTTACTGAGTAAGGTAACACTTTCATTGAAGTTCATCAGGAACAGTTTAAATCACAACAGGCTGAGTAACCTTTTTCAAAGGATTTAACAGCTTATTTAAAAGGCAAACCTTGTAAAAGAATGATGTCAAACTCACCACTCCCATACCACTCTCCAAAAATTACCAAACCATATTCTCAAAAACCTACACTTGCCTTCATGGGGTGTTAAAACCTGAAAAATCAACTGAAGTGTAGGTGAACTAGTAAGTAAATCTGTCCTAAAATATTCATTGATACTGCTACTATAGGTAAGTTGAAGTCACTTGACAAATTTTAGGACAACCCAATTGCTTGTATTTCACGGTCGTAATGAGCATCTTAGTATTTACAACGTTTTTATATGAGGCGAATATCACAGGCAGAGGTTGAACTGATAACTGCACTAGTACAGGGAAATCCGCAGTATGAATCGCAAATCCGTCAACTGAATAACGTCGTTGATCTTAGCGATGGAGGTATGGGGAGTATCCGGTTTGGGGAGGTGGATAAACGTCGATTCGGTGGGCAGATAGCAGAAATATCCGTGTTAGACGTAGATGGAGTCCCTGTAAGCTTTGCCTTAAATGTTGATCAGGAAGGTATTCTCTTTGAATTGGATGTCTTCAAAAGTGACTTCTCTCCATTAAAAGAGATACCAATGCCACCTTATAGAACTGTCGACACTTCGGATTGATCGAGTACATGCCAGAATGAATTATTGTAGATAATCTATGTATTTAACAAAGTACTTGAGACACTTAAAGCAGATTAATGTCTTATGAATAATGTATTTAGAAGTGTAAAAGTATTGCTGATAGTCCTAATGGCACTGAATGGTTTTTTCTTAGTGTTAGCCTATGCAAGCGGTCATAAGATACCCATGAAGACTAATCTTACTATTGCCATCGTGTTCATAGTGCTAATTGCACTGTTACTGTTAGTAAATATGCTTCGTAAGAGATGGCATGACGGCTAATGTCAGTTGTCCTAAAATATCATCCAATACCTCTACTATAGGTAAACCAAAGTAACCTGCTTTAAAAAAGGACATTTGCATCAAACTTGACAAAAAGCATGGTTTAGCTTAATTTAATGCAAAAACACTTGTTTAGCTTCATTTGTGAGTAAAGTATCTGTTTAGTTATCATAATCTTTCCTCATAGCAATAAAATACGGAAGGCATGGTTGAATTCATTTGAATTAATATCTTTAATTCTGGTTGGAAAGTTAAAGTGTGCAGGAGCACGAATTGACAAATCAAGTATGAATGAGTTATTATACTGGCTGATTAAAGACTTTCAAAAGTCTAAAAACAATGATGACCCTAGTTTTAATGCCTTTCTGGTTCTGACCCTTACTTGTTGTCTGAATATATTTTCTCTCTTTGCAATTATCAATTACTGTTGTAAGCTCTCCTATACAAAAGATGCAGTCATCTTTATTGGTTTTGTTAGTTATTTAACGGTTTTGGCAATTTTGTACTTCACCGTCTATCTAGATAGGAAGGAAAAGGCAAACACAATAGAGAACTATTCGGTGAATAGGCAGAAAAAGGGGAGAATTAACTATTGGATTTATCTATTGGGAACAATTGCCACCTTTGTATTCGTCATTTTTTACTTAGTTGATCACAAACTATAGTTTCCCTTATTATAAATCATCATAGCAGTGGCAGGTTAGCAAATCGATGATGTACAGAACTAAATCAGTATGTATATAGATATACCATGTAATCAAGAAATCTACATTGGTAAAAGCTAGATTTTAAGCTATCTTTTTATAAGGCTACACGCACTAAGTCCCTTATAAAGGAATGAGGTTGAGATACAACCCCAAATCTCATCCGTTCCAGTGTCTTAAAATATTACTGACTATACCTCTCAAAAACCTACACTTGCCTTCATGGGGGGTTAAAACCTGAAAAATCAACTGAAGTGTAGGTAGGTTTCAACATTGCCTAAATTATTCTGATGTCACTTCATTTTCGTAGCTTGGAGTTGATATAATTGTATTACCGAATACAACGCGAAACATGCAAACAAAGCCTTTTCTGAGATATGCAGTTATCTTTATATTGATAAGTCTACTCGCTTATGTAGCTACAGATTACATCATTGACAGTGATACACCTGACTCCTTCAAAGCAGTTGTCGATTCATTAGAGAACAATTCCCTTTTAAAAAGTAAGGTTGGCGATTATGAGTCCTTCTCCTATAATGATAAAGACCTACCTTCAGAATCTGATAATCCTGCAATAGTTAAAATAGCATTAAATGGATCTTCAGGATCACTTTATCTCACCTGTGATGTTATTAAGAATGATAGAGATGAATGGCAGATGGTAAATGCTGTAGAAGACAGCCTAGTTCTTAAGAAGTAATCGTTACCTACACTTGCCTTCATAGGGTGTATAAACCTTAAAAATTGACTGAAGTGTAGGTAATAAAAACATTTCATTCCACCCTTCTAATCCTTCTAACTTCCATTTACTTCTCCATTAGTCTAAAGACACAGATTGAACTATTTATTTTTTCATTAAGTATGTCTCAAATATATGCTTCAATCTCAACACGCTTAAAGGAGCTAGGCATAAACTCACATAACCATACACAGTCCATTTATTCCTCTCCTCCTTTGCTTAGTTGATCTTAAAGCATGACTGAGTTCCATATTAATCAAAATTAGATATGGAAACACAAAACACAAAAGTTGCTGAAGTGCAACTCACTTACAAGACAAAGGTAAAAGCGTCTGATAGACCACAGATTAACTCATCAATTGAAGTGTACAAGGTTCTTAAAGAGAATTGGAACTTCGAAATCATTGAGTTTATTGAAGAGTTTAAGATTATCCTTCTCAATCGAGCTAACAGGGTATTAGGGATTGTACTTATATCAGTAGGTGGAACTGCTGGTACTATATCAGATCCTAAAGTCATCTTTGTCTCAGCACTTAAATGTAACGCTTCAAGTGTTGTCCTCTGTCACAACCATCCTTCAGGAAATCTAAAGCCTAGTCAGGCTGATATAGAGCTTACAAGGAAATTAAAAGCAGCAGGACAATTTATAGACTTACCTATAATTGAACACATCATTTTAACGAAGGATGGATATTTAAGCTTTGCAGATGAAGGGTTGATGTGAGCAATTTTACCATAGAATTGTTAGATTTACGTGCGCCAATTCGTGCGCCAAATTAGAGTATAAACCAGCACATAGGAGGCTTAAAAACATTAGTAGAGAGCTTGAATGGCGTATATCTCACCATTCATAACCCTGAGGTCGGCTCCCGATAGCTATCGGGATCGATCCTGCTCCCCGCTAAAAATTCAATCAAAAGATTGGCTTCTTTTATTTCAGGGCACCAACTGAAGCTCCCGCCAGCAAGAAAACTCCTTCCTTCACATTACTTAGGTATGGTGGCCCGAGGCAATTTTCCGTATTGCGACGTGAGTAGCTGTAGGGAATTACCCTGAACGATCACAGTGAATACATAATCATAACGATCCTCACTCAATACCGGCATCGGGCGTTTGATCCCAAAGGCCTCAACAAGTTCCAGGACAGTATTCGAATGTGCAACGATCACTACCGATCCTCCCTTATGTTGCCGGAGCACCGATGCCACCAAAGCCTCAGGATCGGCCGGGTCATACATTTGAACAGTGACACCATGCCCATAAGCCGTAGGTTCTGCGGTTTGCCTGCTACGTTTGAACGGAGTAGAATAAACGGCAAGTATCCGTTGCGGTAAAAGCAAAGTGGCCAGATCTTTCGCCCGGTCCTGCCCGTCAAGCGACAGCGGAGGATCGGGGTCAGAAGAATTCTTCAGATCTTTCTCTGCGTGACGCACGATCCACACGGTGGTCTGGGCCTGTGTGCCGAAGGCCGTTAACGCCATTATCCCCAACAGGCAGAACATGAAAATTCGACGTTTGTTCATAGATTGGGATTTATACAGCAAATTAAGAAAAAAACGAGATCGGAAAAATACTAATGTAATGTCGAATCAGGATAAGCGGAAAAATTTCGCGATTCGCCCTGCACAGGAATTCAAACTACGAACGCCAATGCACGCAAATGATCCACAAAACAGTTCGGAACTTGTCCAGTGCGGGCTACCTGGAAAGCTAGCTTCGGGTGGCTTTTTTATTATTAAAATATTGGTCGCACAGGATTCATATCAAGAGCGGATGGCTTTCTCCCGATAAAATCGGGACTGATTCCCGCTACAAAACCCGCTTTACAATGCATAAGGCCGGCTTCTTTGCTGGATAGTGTCACAATGGATTCGCGCCAAATGGGTGACTATCGGCAGAAGTCTGGTATGTAATCTTTTAATTCAGTTTATATTCAATATTTAAGGAACAATTTCTCCTGTATTTCATTCTACTAAATCCGATAAAAAGGCAAGATTTTGAATTGGTTTTGTTGAAGTATTATTTGAACCTTTAACCAATAAGCCCTGATAATAATCTGAAACAAAAGACTTTGCCTTTGAGTCATTGCTTTGTGCCAATTCAAAAATATTCCTGAAAATGATTTTTAAGGTTGGATGAAAAGCTCCCCAAACCGGGTAACCGCCAATTGGGATAGATGAGCTCAGTCCGTGAGGAGGATAACCAATGAATCTCCTGCCGGTCTGGTGTACGTATGCTACTCTGTACCAACCATTATCCCCACTCCAAAAATTCGAAAATAATGGATAATTAACATCACCATTCCATATTTTTTCAGCAATCTGGTTGGCATAGGCTTTGCGAAGAGCAATTGGGTCAAAAGCCGGATTGTCATAGCCCCAAAGTGCTTTAATATTTCGCTTGTTTCTTACAAAAGTTTCAAAAGCAGGAACCAATCTTCTTGAATGACTGATATCCCATGCTACATCGTTAGAGATATAGGAACTATCCAATTTAACATGTGTAATCATTTTCCATTCTCCGTCGCTACCTTTTTCCCAGGTGACGGGACTCTGAGAGCCTGTATATCTGGCATATCTGTTATCATAAAAATTCTTCCAGAATCCTCTGTCTATTTCAGCCCTTACTCCATTAGTAGATTTGGAGAGTATAGTCCTGGCCAGAAATAAATCAAATATTTTTTTTATCCCCTCTTTCTTATTTTGCAAATCCTCAAAAGCTTTTTTCCCATCCTCTGTCGCAGGCCGGATACCGGATCTGTGTAATTCTGACAAATCAGAAAGAACTGTCAAATGCCAGAGGTCTCTGTCAGAAAAAAAATATCTTGAAGTCGCATCTTTGATATCAGCAGTAGTCATACTAAGTCTATTATTGACAGCTTTGAAATAGTCTGCCGTAAACCAGCGATTTAACTGAATAGCCATCGTATTGAAAGTATTAGCAAGAAATTCCTTCTCTGCCACCGACTGTTTTTTATTGGGAATATTTTGTGTTATACTAGTGGAAACCGCCCCTACCAGACCCAAAAACTGCAGACTGCAAAGAGGAACTTCCTTTCCAAGAAGACCATAGGCTGTACATATATTCCCGCCGGAACAGATCCAGCCGGTACTATTATTCGTGTTTGGGATAGGTTTTAATGCGGTAAGGATGGGACTTAGCAAATCGACAATCTCGCCAGTTTGCCGGGTATCCTTACATCTGCGGGTCATCTCTACAAAGGATTGTAAGCCTCCATTCTGAATGTCATATAAAAGATAGACATCATTTTCCTGAAATAACCTCCTCTTAATTTCTGAAGCAAAATAATCACGATAGTGGGTATTCCATGAATCGATTACCTGTTTATGAATATCCCCGTTTTGGGAATAATCAAATTTAGCCTGCGACGAAACTGATTGAATACATATAAATGAAAAAGCAATGATAACTAAAGAGGGAATTGCCAGTTTTCTTATTTTCATAGGTTTAGTGTTAAAGGAAGATGTTAAATGGCTCGATTTTAGACCAATAAATCAATACTACAAGTTAAAAATAACAATACCAATCGATGTGTAAAACTCATCTATTAATTGCCATTCATTAAAATCAATTCTTTAGATTCCAAATTGTAAGCTTCCCTGTAACTGTAAGCTTCCCTGTAATTAAGACATCGTGTATTTAGACAAAATCCTCATTCTATTTTCTCAAATTTATCCGCCACCATCGTAAGAATACTGTCATCCGACTCATTTTTTACAACATGCAGGCTCACCTTGCCTTCCTTTCCCTCAATAGTAAGTGTGTAATCCCAATCGTTCAATTTTGCCTTAATGACACTTTTACCTTCTTTATAAGGTATCGTCCAGTTGCAGATCTGAGAAACGATCTTCAGTTCACCCCTATCCTTATCATCGATATTGAGCAGAATAGCTGTCTTGGAAAATCTAAGCACGGTCTTTTCATCCTTTACCCCGACCGGATTGCCGGATGGATCGGCCAGATTCGTTTTTGATGTATTTAGCACTGCGTCCTCTTCGCATTGCGCGAAAGTGCTTAATGTCCCTGCAAGGGAAATAAATAAAGAGATTATAATTCTTTTCATTTTTTAAATTGTTTAGGTGGGCTTAATTCCTCTGAAATAGGCCCGGTTAATATTTACAATATATGAACATTATATAATACTATGCAATACATAGTACATGCCATAGTTATACTTAGCTGAAAATAAGGGAAATACGTATTAAATAGCGTAGCGCAACTGTTCGCAAACGGACGGTACTTGTTCAAAAACGAACATTCATTACATCATAAATATTCATCCGAATTTGCTAATTTATTTAAATGCTTAAAGCCCGCTGTTGAATTTGGCTTTAAGATTAGATCGCAAACAGATTTAAAACTACTAAGGCCATATCGGCATAAAAAACCTCTCCATTATTCTAAAACTACACGTTTAAACAAAATTTATATTGCTTTTTATGCGTTCAATACGCTTAAATTCACTTTATAAAAATTTTATAAAGATTTGTTTTCTTTAATTTTATTTTATTAAGTTTGTTTAAGAGGAACGTAAAATGTCAGTAAAAATTGAAAATAATCAGCGGCTAAGAGCTGATATAATTAAATATCTTTATTACAAAAAGACACTTTCTTTGCCCGATTTGAGTAAGCTTACTCAACGGAGTTTGCCACTGGTTACCTCTACAGTAAATTCATTAATTGCAGATAAATACATCACAAAAAAAGGCCTAGCCCCTTCAACTGGCGGACGCAGACCCTTGATGTTTTTAATCAATCCTGCAAAGCAAAAATATATTGTGGCTGTGGCAATGGACCAGTTGATCACCCGACTGGTGATTTTCAATCTGGCTAATGAAATTGTACTGCCGCTTCAGTTTCTTGATTTGAATATCAGTGAAGATGAACAGGCCGTTGGTAAACTCGTCACTTTTATAAATTCCAGTATTCAAAAATCCGGTTTAGATAGGAAATCTTTAATGGGAATCGGAATTGGCATGCCCGGACTCGTAAACGCAGAAAAAGGAATAAACAATTCTCATTTACCTACACCCAATGGGAGCAATTTGGGCGCTTACCTCAAACAGGAATTATCCCTGCCTGTGTATATCGATAACGATTCAAGTTTAATCACCCTGGCCGAGCTTCATTTTGGGAAAGCCCAAGGAATGCAGGATGCCTTAGTGGTGAATGTGGGATGGGGAACAGGTTTGGGAATAATTTTGAAAGGGAGCTTATACCGCGGCAGTACCGGCTATGCAGGTGAATTTAGTCATATTCCGCTTTCGAAAACCGATAATCTATGCTCATGCGGTAAAAAAGGTTGTCTGGAAGTAGACACTTCACTATGGGTGATGGTTGAAAAAGCAAAAGCAGCATTGGCAGAGGGAGCCGAATCGAGCATGAGAAAGCTTTTTGAAGATAAATCAAAACACTACGGCGATCATTTTTTAGATGCAGTTATTCAACAGGATCCTTTGGCAATTTCAATTTTGTCTAACGGCTGCTTCCAATTAGGAAAAGGCTTGTCCACCCTAATTCATATTCTCAATCCGCAATGTATCGTACTTAGTGGCCGCGGAGCCAGGGCTGGGAAAATGTTACTTCCGTCAATACAACAGGCCATTAATGAATTTTGTATACCCCGTATTTCAGACCAAACAACTATTGCATTATCAACTCTGGCAGATAATGCAGAGTTATTAGCTGCTGCCAGTTTAGTGGTAGAAAACAGCCAGTTTAAATAAAATCCCGGTAAAAAATTTAAACCATTCGCCATACTGATTTAAAGATTCTCAAAAAAACTAGCACTAACCAAAAACAAACCTAAAACCAAAAACAACCACTAACCAAAAACAAACAACTAACCAAAAACAAACCAAAAATCAAAAATGAACCATCTAACCAAAAACAACAAAAACCAAAAAACAACACTATGAAAAACAACTACTTAAGGTGTCTAAGTGTACTAATGTTCACTTTGTTGAGCATTAGTGCATTTGCACAAAAAACCATTACCGGAACGGTAAGGGAAAATTCGGAGCCAGTGCCAGGTGTAAGCGTTACTGTAAAAGGCACAACAAGAGCAACCCAGACGGATGCAGCAGGAAAATTTTCGATTTCGGCGAGCCCAACTGATATTCTTGTATTTACTATGATAGGATCTGCGAGACAGGAGATCACAGTGGGAAACCAGCAAACGATCGACGTGACACTCACTGCAGATGAAAGTGAACTGGGAGAAGTAGTTATTACTGCCCTCGGTATTAAACGGGAGAAAAAATCTCTGGGTTATGGGGTACAGGAAGTTAAAGGAGAGACTTTAGTTTCAGCAAAAGAGCCTAATTTGGCTAATACGCTTACAGGAAAAGTTGCCGGACTTCAGGTTATCAGATCCAGTGATGGGCCAGCAGGTTCGTCTAAAATACTACTTCGTGGAAGTAATTCACTTACAGGAAGTAACCAGCCATTAATTGTTGTGGACGGTGTACCGATTGACAACTTTACCGGTGCGCCGGATAACGGCTATTGGAACAGATCCCTGGATATGGGAAACGGGATAGCAGATATTAATCCTGATGATATTGAGACACTTTCTGTTCTAAAGGGCCCTTCGGCTGCGGCACTATACGGCTCGAGAGCTGGTAACGGTGTAATACTGATCACGACCAAATCAGGGCGTGCACAAGACGGATTAGGCATCACGACATCAAGCTCTTATGGTATGTCAAATATTTTCACCAATCCGGAGCTCCAGAACACATTTGGACAGGGTAATACGGGTGTTTACAACGCTACCTCTACACAAAGCTGGGGTCCCAAAGCTGAGGGGCAGATGGTAACCAATTGGAATGGTCAGCAAGTTGGTTTATCAACTTATGACAATGTCGATAATTACATGCAGCAAGGTACCAATATCAATAATAGCATTTCCTTCCAGCAGATGTACAAAGGTGCGTCAATTTATACTTCATATAACCGCCTGGAAGATGAAGGTATTGTGCCGGGAACCAAGCTTTTGCGTAATAATTTAACTGCCAGGGCAATCAGTAAATTTGGTTCAAATGATCGTTGGGTAACGGATACCAAAATTCAGTATAGTAACACCAAAGCTAATAACAGACCAATCGGAGGCAGGGATAATAGCAGCGCTTATACACTTTATATGCTGCCCCGCTCGATGAATATTACTGAGTTCCAGAATGCAACCAATAATGCAGGCAATATGCTGTGGTTTCAGGGAGCCGGAAGCCAGGTTAATCCCTATTGGAGCAACCGTTATAATTTAAATCAAGATTCAAGAGACAGGTTCATTGTAAATGGTTCAGTGAAATATAATTTCAATAGCTGGCTAAATGCAGAGGTTAAGGGTGGTGCCGATTTATATACAACAAATACCCAATCCAATGTATATGCGGGGAGTCCAATTGCAGCTACAGGCCGTTACGGAATGGGGAAACAAACTTTTTCGGAAACAAACTTTAGCACATTGATCTCAGCTAGAAAAGATAATCTTATTGGTAAATTCGGCGGTATGCTTTCTGTGGGAGGTAACTTAATGCAATCGGATTTTACTTCTTTAAGTTCTAGTGTAGGTTTATTGGTTGTGCCAAACCTCTTTTCACTTAATAATGGCGTAAGTCCTGCCGGAGTAAGTGAAGGTGTTTCAAGACGCAGGATTAATTCGATATACAGTAGTGCCCAAATCAGTTATGATGATTATCTTTTCCTGGATGCTACATTCAGAAACGATTGGTCGTCGACATTGAGCCCTGAAAACCGTTCCTTTTTCTACCCTTCAGTTAGTTTATCCTATGTATTCACTGATATGTTAACTACTATGGGTGCGCAATTGCCAAACTGGTTCAGTTTCGGTAAGTTAAGGGCATCCTATGCACAGGTTGGAAATGACCTTGCTCCTTATCAATTGTACAATACATTTAACATTGGTAAAGATCCTAACGGGAACACAACCGCAGGAAGAAACAGTGTGCTTTTAGATCCAAACGTACGAAGTGAGCTCATCAAATCACTTGAACTCGGAACCGAAATGAGGTTTATGCAGGGTCGTATTGGATTAGACTTCTCTTATTATAAAACGAATGCTACCCGACAGTTGATCGATCTGCCTATGGATGCCTTGAGTGGTTATACCGCGAGGAAAGTAAATGCAGGCGATATTCAAAACACAGGTTTTGAGTTGGTGGTTGATGGCAGGGTATTTGGCAAACCGGGCGGCTTAAATTGGAATACATCATTTAACTACTCCTTTAACAACAATACAGTAGAAGAACTATCAGCAGGTGTAACCAGATACAACCTTGGTGGCTTCGACGATGTGGCTGTTTTGGCTGTAGTTGGTCAGAAGTATGGCGAAATATATGGCACAAGATACTCGAGAGTAAAAGATCAGTCTAGTCCGTTTTTTGGTCAGGTACTGTTAAATGCAAATGGAGTACCAACCCGCGATCCGGAAATTGTAAGACTTGGAAACCAACAGGCGAAGGCACTAATTGGCTTTACAAACAGTTTTGAGTATAAAGGTGTTGGACTGTCTTTCCTGGTTGATGCCAGAATTGGTGGAGAAATATTCTCTGCTACACATGTTGCCCTGCAGGCCAGCGGTGCAGGAAAAGTTACTGCTCCAAATGGCTTGAGAGAGAGTTTTGTCCCGCAAGGGGTTGTAAGCAATGGTACTGGTGGCTATACAGTAAACACCAAATCTGTTACTCCGCAGGAATACTGGTTAGCTGTTGCTACTGCTAATAACTTAGGGATAACAGAAGCGAATATTTATGACGCAAGTAATGTGCGCCTGAGAAATGTTCAATTAAGTTATTCGCTATCCCGTAAGCTTTTGGCTAATTCTCCGATTAAAAGTGCCAAGTTTGGTGTTTCAGCCAACAATGTATGGTTAATTAAAAGCCATATGAATGGTATCGACCCCGAGTCGGTTTACGCCACCAACAGCAATGCGACCGGGTTCGAAAATGCAGGTTTACCAACTATGCGTACTATCTTAATTAACCTGGCATTAGGATTTTAACATTCAAAAACAAGAACATGAAAACAAGATATAAAGGAATGAGCCTGCTGATCACAGTATTAGTAATGGCCACATCATGTAAAAAATTCGATGAAATAAATACCAACCCACTGGCAGCAAGTGCCGATCAGGTGCAGGTAGATTATTTCATCAATAACAGTATTATAAGTGCACAAATGGATCCACACATTGCGGAACGTGTTTTTATACTTTACTGGAAAACAGCAGGTCGCCAGCAAATGGGTGGAGGTATTTCGAGCGGAGGCTACAACGATGGCTGGTCATCTGATTATTACAGCAGTTATATGTCTGGTTGGTTAAACGCTGCCAATTCGGCCATACAAGTTGGGAATGATCAAATCGCAAAAGGTACTAATAAGCTTTATACAAAAAACTTAATCCAGGTTGCAAGGATATGGCGTGCCTATTTGATGAGTGAGCTGTCTGATAATTTCGGACCTATTCCAATCAATAGCTTTCAGGGCACCAATCCTGAATTTGCCAGTGTGAAAGATGTGTACTATCATTTGCTTGATGAATTGAAAGACGCCAGTTCGAAATTAGATATGGCAGTTGTCAATCCGGATATTGTTAAAAAACAAGACCCTGCATATCAGTATGATTACAATAAATGGAAAAGATACGCAAACTCCCTGCGTTTGAGGTTAGCCATGCGCTTATCAGAAGTGGATGCTGCGAAAGCTAAAGCTGCTTTTGAAGAGGCTGCCAGTGGAGAATTATTATTAACTGCCGACCAGACCTTTAAGGTTGCAGAGAAAGGTGGATGGGATGCATTAACAGGCGTGATGAGCAGAGAATGGAATGCTCAGATTATGAGTGCAACTTATCGCAACTTAACTATGAATTTGGGCGGTATACCAACTGCTAATCAGGTTAGTACCGCTTTGCAAGCATCTGTAAAACCAGATGATTATATCGGCCTGCGCCTTCAGGATCATTTTACAATGAAGACTAACGATCCTCTTGCAGGATATTGGTTAGATGGCTTGCCAAACAAAATAGATCCAAGAGCATTTAAAGCATATATTATTCCTGGTGATGTAACCAATCCAAATTTTAACTCTTACCCATCCTGGGATAATTCTGCAAAAACTACTACCAACACCCTTACGAATGGAACGACTGTTATAAAAACGATCGATGCGAAATATACCTGGAATGCGTTTACAAGCGGAGATTGGGGAGTTCCGGGATCCAAAAATAACGTGAGGGCTTTTAATGGTACTATGCCACGTACTTCAAACGAATTCAGGACAAGTGCAAGTTCAAGAATATTCTTTGCCAACTGGGAAACTTATTTCCTTTTGGCTGAAGGTGCAGTGAGAGGCTGGGCCACACCCATGTCGGCAAAAGCTGCTTATGAGGCTGGTGTAAAAGCCAATTTAGATCATTGGGGAGTTGGTGCCCAAAGTACAGCTTATCTAGCTTCTACAGCCTATAACAACAATGGTACTTCGGTAAGCTGGGATCATGTAGCTGAGCCACCGGCAACGCATACGATGAGTTATAAAGACGGTTATACTGATGCTGCCGGTACGGTTCAGATTAAATATCCTGACAATACAATCTATAAAGCCGGTGCGGTAAAGAATGATCTGTTAACTAAGATCATTACACAGAAATTTATTGCGCAAACACCATGGTTACCTTTAGAAACCTGGAGTGATCACCGCAGACTTGGGCTTCCGTTCTTTGAGAACCCGGCTGTTGAAAATCCATTGGTCAACTTACCTAATTTAACATCAGGTAACTTTATGACCAATAGCGTGAAAAATTTCCCGCAACGTTTGAGATATCCTTCTGGTTTGAAAGACAGTAATGCGGCAGGATATAGCCAGGCAGTTGGATTTTTGGGGGGAGAAGATGGTGTACTTACTCCACTGTGGTGGGCTAAGAAATAGTAATCTACCTAATGAAAAAAGGCCGCTAAAATTAATTTTAGCGGCTTTTTTTTGAGCAGAAATTTTATACTGGATTTGTAAAAGACCTCTTCATCCCTTTAAGCTCCCTCCTCAGAATTTCCCTGCACAATACCCAAATACTCACTGTTTGATATCCTCTCCCGATCATCGGAAATAAATGCGATCCAGGCATGCCATTCTTCTTCAGGTAACTTGGCCTGAAGTTTCAAAACCTCACGGCATTCTGATCTCCTTGCACCGCTTGAAATACCATCGATCTGCTTGTCTTTAATATTATAAATGAGCAGCATCACCTGATCATCTTTCTTTGGCTGAATAGCCCGCGAGTATGGAGGATTCAGCGAATGGTCGCTCCAGGTAAATATGAATTCTCCATCCTGATAAAAAACTGCCGCATCCTCAGCACCCGGCAAAAGACCTGAAGTCACTTTTGCTTTGGAATAGTCCAATAGCCCGTTTTCATCAAAGGCTTGGAGCAAATGATAAGAATTCGCAGAATTGTATGGCGTATTACCGCGTTGTTTCGCTTCCAGATTAAAACCTATGCGGATAAAACCGGAAATGGGCTTCAGAAACTGCTGCACCTGAATAAAGCGATTGCGATGCACATTCTGCAGTGCTGATCCTTTCTTATTTTTCGTGGAAAGTCGCGGAAGTCCTCTGATCACCCACTTACCCATACGATAATAACCTACCACACTACCTGCCTTTCCGCTGAAGCCGCTATTGGGCCCTCCTGATAGTATTGCCATAACGAGTTGTTAATGAATTATATAAATATAATTAATACCAAGTCCTAAAACAAAACATAAATTTCTCATCTGTCAGACATCTTTTAAACAACTATTAGTCGTTTTTAATTGTCATAGAGACGACCAATATACGACGAATAGACGACTAACAGACGTCGAATAATAGGTATTGATATAGATATGTCTAGCATAAACCATTACTGAGAGAAATTTATCAAGTGGATTAAGTAAGGGAATTCTGAATGAATCCGCTTAAATGCTTCCTGATTCTTTAAGCTTAATTAAATTATCAACCAAAACATCAATTAACTTACCTCTTTGGCTAATCATTCGGTCGGCTAAAGCAATTATTTTTTTAATATTCTTGGGACTTGCAGCATCCATCTCCTCATCAATACTTTGCAAATCGTAAGGTTCTAATCTGACATAATGATCGGGTAGACCCAAAAAATTGAATATCTGCTTCATGTAAAAGTGGGATGTTTCTGTTGCACCACTCATAATCATATCCAGCAATGCAGGGACAACAAACAGGGCCTTGGTATCTCTCAATACATCACTGTCATACGATTTTTTAGAATTTCCCGTTCCCAGAGACATGATGTAGATATCTTTAGGAATCAACTCTTCCGGCTCCTTTTTAATCTCAACAAAAGCACTTAGGGATGGGTTAGTGGCAAAGATGCCCCCATCCAGGAGAGGATATCTTATTCCCGCCAGGGAATAGATTTCGGCAACGCTGAAAAATGTTGGTGCCGCTGAAGTCGCCCGGCAAACATCTCTGATATAAAAGTCTCTGCTGTTTCCCCGTATTTTGGCAACCTTCTGTCTGAATAAATGGGCCTTTCTCAGCTCGATATTATAAGCGGTTAATATACAAGGCTTAATGAGTTCACTCAGTTTAACATCCTCAAAATAGTTTAGTAAAATCCCTTCTAAAACCTTCCCGTCATACCGTTCCTTCACCCATCCAAACTTTGATAAGATTCTTTTTAAGCCTGTAATTTCAAATATCTCTGAACCGTGTTTAATGTATAAATCCAAAGCTTCGCGGGCAGAGTAGCGAGGATAATTGGGATCATCTTTTGATGGGCAAAGTAGCAAACAGATTAAAATGCCTCCAGTACTTGTTCCTGCAAACAAATCGAAATAATCAGCCAAAAACGCTTTTGGATTACCCGTTTTTTGCTTCAGACGCTCTTCAAGTTCAACCAAAACCATTCCGGGGATAATCCCTTTTATACCACCGCCATCAATAGATAAAATAGTTTTCATTGAAACAATTCTTTGGATAAAACTGAAACTAATAAAATATTTTCATTACTAATAATTCCATTAACTGGTGTAAGCATTACTACATCAATTTTACCATTTATTATACCGCCAGGTAAATTTCGAACTTAGCTTTCTATATGTTTTTTCGGCGCCATTAGATTTCATCAATCCTCTATACATAGATTTTCCATCATTCACGAAATGAATCAAAATGCACTAGTAATTAGCTGTTATAAAGTTATCCGTTGGGCATCCCTATATTTAATCCAGAAGAGTCATTTGACTTAATGAAATAACGATTATTTGATTTCATTAATCTTTATGAGCATGTCGGAATAACCAGGCCCTTAGTCGAAAAAAAAAACTTTAATAAACTATGAACAGAAGGTTTAACCTCTAGTCATAAACAAGAAGCATGCAAATCCCCTGATCATCGCCAGAACTCCTGATCCTGTTTAAGACCACGCACTCCATAAATCACTGCAGGACTTCCCAGTTCCAGTGCCCCCAAATCCGGTGCTTTTCGACTGAAATTATCATTTATGTTTGGAATAATAACACCGGCATCTACTGCCTTCCCATTAGGATTAAGTTTAAAATTAAGATCTACTCCAAAATAAACAGGGCTGGGCTTATCTGATTTAGCTGCCTGAACCGGTTTCTGAAGGTTCTCAAAAACATCATAATCAATTGTTATACCATGAGTTTCAAGACCACTTGCCTGGTTAAGGCTATTCAATGTCTTAAATCCTTCCCGCTCCCCTTTAGGAGATAACCATACATATTGATTTTCAGGGCTTTCAGCACCACGATTTGGCCGGTAGCCATTATAATCCGCTATCGAATAAGGAGTTGTATAAGGAAAAGCAGCAACAATTGTTGGCCCATCTGAGCCAAGAAACAAATTATTCCGGTAATTCGAATTGGGATGTCCGCCTCCGGCGTTGTTCTCTGCAATGAAGGTATTATGATAAGCGATAAGACCCGGTACCCCACCGTGAATTTTAAGCGCACCTCCCTGCCCTATATTATACATTACATTTCTGATGTAATAGGCAGGGCCTCCAAATACAGGCTGCGCACTGATTCCACTCTCTGCAGCATTTATTCCCCGATTCCTCATGACGCGAATATTGTGCACACCACCATCCGCTTCAATAAAGTCATCGACCATCAGGTGTAGATCATTGTTATAAATATCAATCGAAACTGCTTTTAAGTCCTGCTCTTTCTCAGGGGTACCATAAGTCGATACACCAATTGCATCGTGGAAGAAGGCAATAGAATTGTTAGCAATTACATGCCCGGGTCCATATATCATGATCCCATAGTAAGAATCCATAAGATGGGTTCCATAAGGAATCAAACCTTCACGGTGAGCGGCCCAACCGTACATCCGATAACGATCATCGCGGCCAATCATCACATTATCCTGAATAAGAAAGTTTTTTGAACCGGCATATTCTGTCCGAATACCTTCACCAACATCCTCGAAACGACAATTTCGTATGGTCAGGTTGCTGGCACCCGCCAAATGTTTACGGCCCGCATCAAAAACTCTGCCCACATTCCTAAATGTAAGCCCCTGAAAAATGTGATGATCGGTTGCCATTACATTAAACAGGTTGGCGGCTCCCGCTCCATCAAAGATAACCTCTCCATCCCCCGCTGCCTCGATTACAATTGGGCGCTCTGCAGTCCCTTTTGCGGTGAAAAAATAAGTCCCGTCGAATGGAATATTGTTCCAGTCAGGATAATTAAGAAGAACTCCCTGATAAAGTCCGCCATGTATTTTAATAATATCTCCTGGTTGAACTTTATCTTCACTTACTACATACCAATCACCCTTTGTGTCTTTTGAACCGTTATAGGCCGATACTAAACCCGGGTAATTCGGCTCTAATTTCTCGCCTGTATAATATTGAGAATATACATGTCTTACTCTTCCTCCGTTCGCAGCCTTAGGCTCAGCACGTGTGGAGACTTTAACTACCTTAACTGCTTCCCCTTCAACACCATCAGGGTCTTCTAATGTAAAGCGGGCCTCATAACTGGTATTGGAATTAAGATCCAAAATACTTCCGGCAAACATGTGGGGAGTTGTGTAATCGATTCCTGCTCTTGTAATATGTTCGCCCCCAATTCTAAGCAGAGGCATTCCCTTTTTCCATTCCTTAGCTGATGTGATTCGATACTCGACCTTTACCGTGGCATTACGATTTAGATCACCTTCAATATACCATTCGAATCCCAGATTTTCTAGCGTGGGTGGTTCAATAATAAATTTTCCAACTGTAACCCTGTTCTGGGCTTTTGAAAGATTTGGGAGAAGAAAAAACAGAATGAAGAAGCTCCCGATCAGGATTTGAAATACACTTCGGGGAAGTTTGAATACTTTTCTTAAGCCCTTATTCTGAACATAACACTTTTGCATTTTTACATAAATTAAATGGGTTATTAATTGTTTTAGAAATTGCCATTAGGTTTTATAGAATTTTAAAACACATATTAAATCCCGCCCTCACAATCCTTCTGCATCTAAATCAGTAATATGATGCAGTTTTTAAGAAGCCAACATACAGTAAGATTAAAATATTCTATATACCGACCCCTTCTCTTAGATTTTTAACCTGCTAATCATTATTCAATGAGAATTATTTCGGGGACTCTAACTAATGAAGTCTATAACCCCTACATTTTCTACAATACAGATAACACAATAATGGCACGAGTTTGCTGCCCGTGCCATCAAAATAATTTCATTTTGCAATAGATAAATTCAATTACTTTAGTCTCGACTGATATTCAGAAATTACATCTTTATATGTATTCAGGATTCTGTCCCAAGGCACAAAAGATTCATCTTGTTTCACGCTTGTTTTTGCTTCCCCACTGTATTCACTAACTAACTTAATCGTGTATTTTAATGGTAATATATCAGCCTGCTTAACTATTATTCTGGTTCTGATCGTATTGTTCTGGAAATTCTTCACATTCCAACTGGTGCGAACATACCCTGTCTCTCTGTCAGCCAGTTCAATATTATCAAAATAGTTCATGGTAATCTGGCTTAGGATCTTCCAGGCTTCTTCTTCCGGTCTGCCGGTTTCAATTGTAAAGTTAATATTTGCCTGGTCGCTTTGGACTGAGCTGGTAAATGCCTCATCAACAGCCAGAATCAAATGTTCTGAAACGGGAGGAGGCTGAACTCCATCCTCGTTACAGTAGTTCTTTTTTGATGGAACAAATCCCGCTTTTTCAACAATTACCTCCACACACTGCCCGAAAGGTATCCTAACTTTATATTCTCCGTTACCCATCACACGACCATCTATTTTTATGGAAGCATCTTCAGGTGTTGTTCTAACGGCAACAAGACGCTCTTTAAGGATTATATTCTCCGTTAATGGCGGTAATGGCTGTCCATCCTTGGCACAATATTGTTTCTCAACAGTGACGAACCCTTCCTTTACATATTGCACTGTTATACAGGTCTGTACCGGAATAACAACTTCAGCATTACCATCCCCAATTGCTTTGCCATTCACAATTACCTGAACATCAGACGGAACAGTCTTGACAAACATAGACCTGTCTGTCAGTACAATTACTTCATCTATCGGTGGCACATCCATACCCTGTCTGTTATGGTATGTCTTATGTTTGGTAAAAAAACCTGGCTTCTTCACTTCTACAGTTACTGTAGCATCTTTTCTAACCTCAACCCAGGCTGTACTGGCCGACTGAACAGCCCCCTCGATATATATCTTAGCATCATAAGGCTGTGCATTGACCCGCACGAGCCTGGTATCCAGAACAATGCGGTCTTCCTTCGGCAGATCGACACTTTTAGAGTTTACATAAGTCTTGGAAAAGGGCTTATATCCATCCAAACGAACCACAATGGTAATCGGTTCGTCTTTATCAATCTTAATCATCGCACTTCCAGTTCCTATATTTATTTCCTTTTTATCAGGACCTACTTTATAAATAGTTGCCTCACTAGGGCTGCAAATGATTGTGAGACTTTTGTCTGCCCGGACTTCACCGGTAAAAAAAAGCAATAGAAGAATAAAGTATAGATGTTTCATAAATTCAAAATTTAACAAATATTCAATTTCTAAAGAAACACGGTATTTTTAAAATTAACAAAAGTTTTATTTAATATACTTAATAGTAATTAGATTCCAGGGAATTAAAAGCTTTAAAAAATCATAATATCCAAAGAATGATCTAAGTTTTATCTTAGCTTATATGCTTACAGGAAGTGCTTTAAAAATGTCCTGAAGGGAATAGCAAAATGATTAAGACACTCCTTCTGCTCCCCTGGATTCAATTTGCAGCAACTTTTTGGAAGCAAGCTCCCGGTAGCAATCCGGAAGATCAAAATGCTTTAATACTCCGGGCACCAGGGTTGATAAAGGCCAGTTGAATTCAGCATTTTCAGCAATATCTGCATAGCTTGTCAATGCCTGTTTAAGCGTCACTTGTGTAACCTTATCTGAAAGTACTCCGGCAAATGTTGCCGGAATAGCCCCCCAGCCTTTTCCGACTACATGAATTTCTTCATGCCCGCATGATCTCAGCCAGTCAATAATTCGCAAAAGATCGTATGTTTTTTGTCCGGTATAGGTCGAGTTCAGCATGATACTATGTGCTGAATAGAAATAATCATTTCCGTATGCACCGAAGAAATCATCCGCACAGGTATTGGGCTTAGATTCACCTACCCCTCTAACATCACATGCATATACTGCAGATTCTGGTTCAGTAATGATCAGATCTTTGATTAATATTTCTTTCCTCAATTCCTCATCTGCTGATAGATGCGAAACATACAATATGGCTCGTTTCACTCCCGCAGGCGGACGGGATAATAATTCAGTATCTGACAAGCGATAAACTGGTATTGTGATTCCGGCTTCTGTTTCAACAGCATAACATGCCGAGAATTTTTTAGGAAACTGCCTTCCGGGTAAAGGTCTTAAAATACGGTATTCAGGAATTCCGGAGACTTCTGGCAGTTTAAGAACGCTTCTGATTCTCTTTTTCAGATCTTCGCCAGAAGGTAATCCTCTTTGGGACTTAAAGTTTTGAGAATACTCCCGGGTATATGCTGTCAGGGTGCGTGGATCGCTTTCTCCAATCTGTCCATTCGGCGTACAGGATAACAATTCAATTTCTTCAAGACTTAGTGCAGGTTCTGATTTGGCATCTGAAATCTTAGTCACTTTATTGAACCAGGAATACATTGCCTCACGGTTATGTTTCGAAAAACCATGATACTCTGGTCCGGCAAAAAACTGAATATTTTGCTCTGCACCAAGCAATTTATAGATCTTTTTAAGTTCTTTAACTGCATGATCGGTTCCCCGGACATCAAAAAAATCCTTTTCCTGGCCCATTAAAATGACCGGTTTCGGAGCCATGGCGGCTATAAAATCAAGATGGTCAAGTCCGAGGCTTATTGCCCCCGGAGGACATTGCTCAATATCAGCAGGAAGCTCATTCTTCAGATTTGTTTCAAAACCTACTACAAAACAACTCGGAGCAGCCATCGTCAAACGCGATTCAACCCCACAAAACCAGGTAGCCTGAGTACCTCCGCCCGAATTTCCGGTAACCCCAATATGTTTAGGATCTACTTCGGGCCTGCTCAGCAGATAATCCATACAGCGGATACAGTCCCAGGTAAACCAGGAACTCAAATGCTCCCCATTCAGCAACATTTGCTTTCCGGTATAATTATGTTCAGGCACCCCAATTCCATGGAGTGGTTTTAAGTCTTTGCTGAGCATCTGCACCCGTTCCCCCTGTCCAATTGGATCGAAGATCAATACCACATAGCCCTGCCGGGCTAGACCCTGGGCAAATGACTGATAAATAGGGGTGGCTTTCGCAGGGTCACCATGCCCGCAGGTACCGATCACAGCAGGTAAGGGACGGTTTTTTCCCTTTGGAAGATATAGATTGGCCGTAACCGGAAAGCCGGGGCGGCTGTCGAAAATTACTTTCTCAATTTTATAAGTATCGCGTTCAATTGTTCCTGTTATACGTGAATTTAAAGGAGTCTTCTCCGGCCATGGACCAAAACATTGGGCAATCTTTGCACGCACATCCTTCACATAAGCTTCTGCATCCTGTTTAGTTTTCAGTGACGCGCGGCGTTTGCGGGATTTGGCAAGGGATTCGCCAACTCGATTTAAAAAATAATCCTGCATCATCCGCGGGAAGCGATTATATGTCTGCAGCACAGCCGCCTGTGCAGCTTCGCCTGAAGATTGAGTATCTGCGGCAATAGCTGGCAAATTACCCACACCTGTTAAACCAATTCCGGCTATCCCTGCCAACTTTAGAAAATCTCTTCGCTTATTGTTCATCTGTTTATTTTTTGTTTTTCATCCGGCAGGAATATGATTTCTATAATCCAGTTCAGCACGAAATGTGGAAATGAATTTACTAGTTTGATCTTTAATTTTAACACCAAATTGAATTTTGCTGTTTTTATATATCATCAGAACCCACCGCTAATATTCTGAAAAACTCAGGGTTTAAGATTCTACCTATGCGACATTTTCATTGCCCGAACCTGAGCCCTGTATTGAAAAGGTGTTTTATCAGTAATCAGCTTAAAATGTCTGTTAAAATTGGACACATTCATAAAACCACTTTCATAAGCAATAACCGCCATACTATAAGTAGACTCAGAAAGCAATTTACAGGCATGGCTTACCCGGATTTCAAGCAGAAAAGAAGAGTATCGCTTCTTTGTTCTTGACTTGAAATAGCGGCAGAAAGAATTCGGACTCATGTGAACGACATCAGCAATTTCCTGCAGTGTGATTTGCCTCAGAAAATTATTCATAGTATAATTATAGATCCTGTTCAAGCGCTCATCGTCCGATTTGTTGAAAGCATTTTTAAACATGAACTGAGATAAGGCTTCCTTCTCTCTTGAAGAAGCTATCAGATGCAATAGCTGAATTAATAGAATTACCTTCTCGGTATTCCGAGCATACCTTATGGAATGCAGAATGCGCTTCGCTGATTGCAGAGTGTCACCGGTGATTTCTAAGCCATGTCCTGCCTTCCTCAATAAATCAGCAATCGCTGCATTTTCGGGCAAATTCAGAAAAGAACTCAGAATATCCGGCAAAAAATGAACAACAATAGCCTCTGTATCCGGATTCTCTATACTCAGGTCACCCTGAGTCCGAAACATATGGGGCAAATTTGAACCAATCAGCATTAATTCGTCTTCCTTGAAATTATCGATCCTATCACCTATGAACCGCGTACCAGAGCCCTTAATTATATAAATAATTTCAATTTCCCTATGATAATGCCATTGCTTATAGAAATTCCATCCAATCTCAAGTTTAACGCTGAAAGATTCCTGGCTGCTGAGTGGTATTGCAAGTAGGTGCGGATCCATTAATACTAAAATAGCATATTAAATATCAAAAATAGTATAATTTGGTTAAGATAGTATCAAAAATTGCTAATTATAAGCTAAGTATCCTAGAAGATTCACTATAGATTTGCTGACATAATTCAATAATCACATGAAATCAACTAGTCTGATCCTCAATTTAAACGAGGTAGGAATGCAGGATCTTGAAATTGTTGGCGGCAAAAACGCCTCTCTTGGTGAAATGATCCAAAACCTTTCAAAACTGGGTATAGCCATACCCGGGGGCTTTATTATTACTGTTAAAGCTTACAGGGATTTTATTAGTTATAATAAGCTGGATCAGATAATTCCGGAGCTTATTGCAGAAATGAAAGAGGATGACATAGAATCGCTCGGACTGACAGGAAAAAAAATCAGAACTCTGATTGAGAATGGTTCTTTCCCTGCTGAATTATCTCAACAGATTGCTCATGCTTATCAGGCACTTTCCGATCATCACGGTCAATTTAATGTCGACGTTGCTGTACGTTCTTCTGCCACAGCAGAAGACCTGCCTGATGCTTCATTCGCCGGCCAGCAGGAAACCTATCTCAATATTTGTGGTGAGGCGGCATTACTTGTTGCAATTCGTAATTGCTTTGCTTCCCTTTTCACCGACAGGGCTTTGAGCTACCGCGAAAACCTGAACTTTGATCATTTTCAGATTGGCCTGTCTGTTTGTATCCAGAAAATGGTACGCTCCGATCTGGCGGCTTCAGGTGTCGCATTTTCTCTTGATACCGAAAGTGGCTTCAGGGAGGCTATTATTATCAATGCATCCTACGGACTGGGGGAATTAATTGTACAGGGAGCAGTATCTCCTGATGAATTCATCGTATTTAAGCCAGCTCTGAAAAAAGGATTCCATGCCCTGATTGAAAAAAAACTGGGCAATAAAAACAGAAAAATGGTTTATGGCAAGACCAAAGAGGAGCGTGTTAAAACCATTACAGTAGAACCCGCAGCACAGGAAATCTTCTGCATAAGCGACGAGATGGCTCTGCAACTCTCGAAATGGATTCTTTTAATTGAAGATCATTACTCAGCAAAAAAAGGAGCATGGTGCCCTATGGATATAGAATGGGCTGTTGATGGTATCAGCGGAGAGTTATTTATCGTTCAGGCCAGACCCGAAACTGTACACTCCCGTAAGAAAACAGGAATGATTACTGAATACAGCATTTCAGACAAGTGCCGCGAAGAAAAGGTAATTCTGAAAGGAATAGCTGTTGGTGATAAAATTGCAGGAGGAAAAGTTCATATTCTTAAAGATCTGAAGGCTGGAGAAATTCACCTGGCTGATTTCCGTAAAGGAGATATCCTGGTTACCGATATGACCGATCCCGATTGGGAGCCGATTATGAAACATTCTGCAGCAATTATTACGAATAAAGGAGGCCGGACATGCCATGCAGCTATAGTAGCCCGCGAGATGGGCGTACCAGCAATAGTAGGATGTGGCAATGCAACTGCTATTCTTCAGAACGGGCAGCTGATTACGGCATCCTGTGCCGAAGGAGATGCCGGTATAGTTTACGAGGGATTGATACCCTTTGAAAAACAAGAATTTGATTTATCGGAGTTACCCGAAACGATGACGCCACTTATGCTCAATGTTGCCTCACCTGATACCGCATTTCATTACTCCCATTTCCCGAACAAAGGAGTTGGGCTTGCACGTGAAGAGTTCATTATCAATAATTATATCAATGTGCATCCAATGGCATTATTGAGGCACCGGCAATTGAATGATTCTGAACTGAGCAACAAAATCAATTCACTGATCAGAGGATTTAAGAATGAGGAAGCCTTCTTTATCGACAAACTCTCTTATGGCATTGCTCGTATCGGTGCAGCATTTTATCCAAACAAAGTAATCGTACGGTTCTCAGATTTCAAAAGCAATGAATACATGAACCTTCTTGGGGGCAAGTATTTTGAACCTACGGAAGAGAATCCGATGATCGGATGGCGGGGTGCATCCAGGTATTATTCGGCAGAATATAAAGAGGCCTTCGGACTTGAATGTAAGGCAATTAAAAAGGTACGTGAAGAAATGGGTCTCGATAATATCATTGTTATGATCCCATTCTGCAGAACACCAAAGGAATTAGAAAGGGTGTACGAAGTGATGGAAGAATATGGATTGAAAAGGGGAAAAAATGGCCTTGAAGTCTACCTTATGGCCGAACTTCCTTCAAACATTATTCTTGCAGAACAATTTGCAGCCCATATCGATGGATTTTCTATAGGCTCGAACGATCTTACACAACTGGTACTCGGACTCGACAGGGATTCTTCACTGGTTGCCCATTTATATGATGAACGGAATGAAGCAGTAAAATCTATGATCAGTTCAGTGATACGGACAGCAAAAAGAATGGGTGTCAAAGTTGGTATCTGTGGACAAGGACCTTCTGACTTTCCCGATTTTGCAAAATTTCTGGTTGAAGAAGGCATTGACACGATATCGGTTACACCTGATTCCTTTTTCAAAACTGTTCAGGCCATTTATGAAATTGAAGATAAACTCTCTATCAGGAATGAGGAACCCCTCATGAAAGAAGATCGTTGGTTAAGTGTTGTTTAATAATTCAAAAAAGGGATGTCTTAAATTGGGCATCCCTCTATGAACCTATTAGGTCTGAATTAATATATCTTGATACTCCACAATAGCTAGCTTAGGATAACAGAGCATTACCTTGATTAAATTCGGGTATGAATTTCACTAAATATTCTAATGCCCTCCCGCCCTCTTAAATAAATCTCAGCGAACATTACATAAATATTATTAGAAAAAATGTGATATATATCATATTTTAGTTATTCCAAAATCCAGGAATAACTAAATTAAGGCAAATGCTAAAATGTCTGGCAGTCGCTTTCATGATATGTGTACTCAGTTTCAACTGGTATGGCTATGACCTATTGGTAAAAATTCTGGAGACTCATTATGATGAGCAATTAGAAATTGCCCTCGACAATAATAACTACGATACTTCCCAAATTGTAGAACTGGATTCAAAAGTTGTACTGCCTTACGTAGCTGACATGAGCGATTTTGAACGTGTAGATGGTGAGGTATTGATTGACGGAGTACACTATAAATTTGTTGAACGCAAATATGAAAATGGCCGGATTATTTATCGCTGCATTCCCAATACAGAAAAGATCAGATTATACAATGCACGGTCAGCATTTTATCAGTTGATGAATGAAATTCAGGATTCATCCAATCATTCAAAGCATCCGGTCAATCCGCTTACCGCCAAAAAAACACTTTCAGAATATGAACTACTGCAATGTGCAGAACTAAATTACAGTGTTTGTGACTTATTCACTGGCGGATACTTTACACGCTCTCCAAATACCACAAATCCATCTTCAGGCATAAATTCGCCCCCTCCTGAATACGTATAATACCTAAATAAAGCGGAAAACTCATTACAGAGGACCGCAAATTCATTTCTTCCATTCTGTTTTATAGAATTAATCGTAATTCAATACGATCGCGGATTGTATGATTCATTTCAGCATTAAACCGAAAAATGTTGCTTTGAATGTCGGTCAATTCTATAACAGCCAGAAGAACAGGTTTAAACGTTTTTTCATTCAAATTTATGCTATGTTTTTACAATTAAAACAGGCTTTAGGGCATAAGCATTTGGCTTATGGCCCTAAGCTTAAAGTAATTCTCTTTCTGCTTTTGATCAACACATTACCCTCGACCGCACAAACCGACATTGATGCCATCATGATGGGTAAAAATTTATTTTGCACAGGGCTTATGTACAATGGAAGCAGCTGGAACCAATACTGGGAAGGTACCCTAAAAAGGGAAAATGCCAATCTTGGGACAGTTAGCACCAATATGATCGGACCAATGGGCAGTTTAGGAATCAGTTCTAAACTCAATGTTATTTTTAATTTACCCTATATTAAAACAAAGGCATCTGCCGGGCAATTAAAGGGTTTCAATGGTTTACAGGATCTTTCTTTATGGCTTAAATGGAAACCATTAAAGAAAGAAGTGGGAAAAGGTACTCTCTCACTCTTCACTATCGGAGGATTTTCATCACCTGTAACTGATTATGTAGCCGATTACCTGCCTCTTTCTATTGGAGTGAGAAGTCGCAATATTTCACTCCGTGGAATGGCCGATTATCAGGTGGGTGTCTGGACTGCAACTGTCAGCGGAACTTATGTACGCCGCAGCAATATTGAGATTGATCGAACATCCTATTATACAACAGAGATGCATTTTTCTAATGAAGTATATATGCCGGATGCAGCTCAGTTCAATGCCCGCATGGGTTACAGAGGTAAAACCTGGGTGATAGAAGCTGTAGCTGATAACTGGACTACACTTGGAGGTTTCGATATCACACGTAATAATATGCCATTCCCATCGAACCGCATGAATATGACCCGTACAGGAATCAGCATGAAATACGAACCTGCTTATCCCAAAGGCCTCAC
This sequence comes from Pedobacter sp., assembly GCA_036676565.1. Taxonomy (GTDB): domain Bacteria; phylum Bacteroidota; class Bacteroidia; order Sphingobacteriales; family Sphingobacteriaceae; genus Daejeonella. Next base: position 12,000 of record JAKFCP010000015.1, on the reverse strand, counting down.
TTTGATAGGCGGGGCTAATACTACGATCGCAGGCCGTAATGCAGGAAAGTCGACCAATATTCAGGCTGGATTATTTTACATTTTCAATTTGAAGTCAAAGAAATCTGAGGAATCTAACAAGAAATAAGATGAAGAAGTTACTGATAAATTTAAGCTTTGCCGTATATATACTGCTTCTGGCAGCCTGCAGCAAAGATATTGAAGAAAATAATCTTCTCAGCCCGGCACTCAATCCGGCACAGCCTGATGCGAATGCAGGCACCTGGAAACCAATTCTTTTGAGTTCGGCAAGTGAGATTTCTGTTCCTGTACCGATAGGAACCAGCACACCTGACTACATTGCTCAGATTAATGAAGTTAAGGCATGGCAGGATAAAATGACCGATGCGGACCGGAAACTGGTAACTTACTGGAGCGCCGGTGCCGTTCTGCGTTGGAATGAGATCATGAGGGAACTGGTAGCAAAATATAATTTACCTCCGTATCAAAATGCAGATGGAAGCTACCCGATTCCAAGTGCCAATAATCCACTGGCATATCCATTCTTTCCATTCTCAAATCCACCATATGCAGCCAGAGCTTATGCCTATGTCAGTGCAGCACAGTTCGATGGCTTGATTGCAGCTCATTACTATAAAGACAGATATAAGCGTCAGCCAGTCTATAGTGTTGATCAGAAAATTACTCCATTAGTTAATAAAAGTAACCTTTTCTCATACCCCTCAGAAGACGCGGTGGTGATTGGAGCCACGGTTGAACTATTGAAGCTATTATTCCCCGGAGAGCAGGATTTTATCCAGTCAAAGGCAGAGGAACATCGCAGGGCACGACTTATGGCAGGAGCAAATGTTCGGGATGAACTTGAAGCGGGTGAAACTCTGGGAAAGGCTGTCGCCTTAAAATTTGTGCAGCGTGCACGAACTGACAGAACGGGGGCGGCAGTTGGAATATCCAATGGTGTTGACCTTTGGAAGGAGTATGAACAGGCGGCTATGCAAAAAGGCGAAACTCCCTGGATAAGTCAGGAAATTCCAAAACGTCCTCCAATGCTCCCTTATTTTGGAAAGGTTCGTCCCTTTCTATTCGACTCACTCACAGTAGTGACAAAGATCAGACCGGCAGCTCCACCATCCACAAAATCGGAAGCTTTTAAAAAAGAACTTGATGAAGTTTTGTATTACAGTCAAAATCCAAGCAGAGAACGGGTGAGAATTGTTCATGTATGGGGAGATGGTGTCGGAACCTACACCCCACCAGGGCATTGGAATGCCATTGCAGCAGAGAATATGATCCCTCTAAATCTGAGTGAAGTGCGTTGGGCAAGAAATATGGCACTTTTAAATATGTCGCTAATGGACGCTGCGATCGTTTGCTGGGATGCAAAATTCACCTATTTCAATCCAAGACCCTCTCAGGTAAATCCGGAAATCAAGACCCTTACCGGACTTCCAAACTTCCCATCCTATGTTTCAGGGCATTCAACATTCAGTGGTGCTGCAGCGACAATTTTGGCTCATCTGATACCGGAAAAGGCGATTAAGTTTAATGAAATGGCTTTGGAAGCTTCTAATTCCCGGCTTTATGGAGCAATCCATTACAGAAGCGATATTGAGGTTGGTTTAGAGATGGGTAAAAAAGTAGGAAACTATGCGATTCAGCGAGCACTGGCTGATGGTGCTAACTAAGCTTCAATAAGGAGTTTTATAAGAAGAGAGAGGCTTTATGCTTATTGGCCCTCGCACAAATCTAAATGAGTGAATTAAAAGCACAGTAAACAATAATGTTTGCTGTGCTTTTAATTTTAATGCATTGATAAACAGTTTATTGTAATATGTATCTAGCTATAAAATGCAAGAGGGATTACCAGAAATTTGTTCCAATTTGAAATCAGATCGAGTACATGTTATAGCTTATCCGGGGATTCAGTACTTCTTTCTTTTAGCTGTTCGCAAAAACAATTGATTTTATTGGTATATAAATTGTACTACCATTTCGACAAAAACCCGATATGGAAGATAAAAACGGACTTGAACCAGCATTCTTTTGTGTGCCGGATATTACAGGTTTTACAAAATTCATCGCTACTGCCGATATAAACTTTACTAAAAACATCATCCCGGCACTACTCCGCAAACTCATAGATGCAAATATTCTGAAAATGAAGATTGGGGAAATAGAAGGGGATGCGATATTTTTCTATAAAACCGGCAGATTGCCTTCTGTAGGCAAAGTTGCAGAGCAATGCAAGGTTATTTATCAGACATTTTCTGATTTTATAAGTTCAGTGGAACAATCGGATCCGGATAATTATAATTTATACCTCGCAGATAGCCAGCTGGGACTTAAAATAATAATCCATCATGGCCATATCAGTACTGCCAATATTAAAGGTCGTATTAAACTGCTTGGAACAGATGTAATTATTGCGCACAAACTTCTTAAGAATGCGATCGCAGACTACAACTATATTCTTTTAACAGACAAATACCTGTCCAAAATAAAGGACAGGCAAAATCTTGAACAATGGTTCGATTGGGAGAAACTTCGCACCGGTATGGAGGTTTATGAATTTATGGGCGAAGTAGGATATCGCTATATCACTCTTGATGAAATAACCTTTATGCTTGATGTCAAACTTTCTCCGGCATTAAGATCTAATAAGAAAACAACATAATAACGACAAATCCTACGGCGCATAAGACCATCCCAAACATAAAGATGTTATAAGACCAGCTTAAGTATCTGTACTTCTTCACCAGAACACTACCCAGATAGTATATATCTACAGACATGCTGTTATATAATTCGTTCTTCTCTTTCTTGAGCTCTTCTATACGGTCAACGAATTCCTTCAACTGTAGCTGAGCAAAATTTCCAAAGAATAAGATACTGCTATCTTTTTTGCTTAGTTCATATTTTTCTTTATTGGTAACATTTGGCCTGGCCGATAAAATGGCAAAAACCACTGTAAGTAAACTGGTTAAAAGCAGGAATGCCATTGGGAAAACAAATCTTACACTATTGAACTCACTCTGTGTTGAAAAAGTAAATCCTGTACCAAAGAGTGTGATTACAATTGACATAATGATCGTATTAATACTGATCATCATATTCGCCTTATTATCCGCTATTGATGTCAGATTAATATGGTAATCATAAACAGAACGGTAAAGGGTTTCAATACCTCTCCCTTCTTTTACCGGCTTTGACTGAGTCTTTTCTGCTTCTTTAAGCAACCTGGCTTGTTTCTCTTCTATTTTCCTTCGCTGCTCTATGATATTCTCTAATCTCTGTTCATTGTATTTTAATACAGCCTCCTCCGTTTTAAAATTAGTATCAATAAGAAATTTGAGCTGGATTTGCGCCCATTCATCTTCTGTATAGGTCTTATCGAGAATACGTTCCCACTCTATCTGCAACAGTTCGGCACGAAGGTTAAAATCCTTGCTGCCTAAACTAATATAATCAGCATCATGAAGAATTTCCTGCATAGAACCGTCAGGAACAGTCTGGAATTTAGTAGATAAAATCAATGTCTCTATCTCTTTGATACTTTCATCCGGATAGTTCCCACTCAGATAAGCCTTCATTAATTTCACACTTTCTTCTTCATGCCCCAGGTAGGCATTTATGTATCCGGTATCATGAAACCAGGCCGCAAGCAGGAGTACCTCATAATCACGACTTGTCATATTATATGACTTTGAAAGCTTTTTACATGCCTTTACGGTCGTAATTGTATGATTAAAATTATGATAAACATAATCGCCCGGAAGTTTATCCCTGAACAGGTTGAAAACATACTCTTCAGCGTCTTTAACAACTGTATTGTTTTTCATGTGTTGTAGTTTATTTTTTTTCATAATAAAGCCTGCAAGGGCTTATACTGATATTTTGTATTGTATCAAGGTCATGCAGGTTCTAAATAATTCAGATAAATAATTATCTAGTAAGAAAAAACTATGCCATCATGTGTTAATAATATTTTTTTCTGCTCAGTTTGGTATGATTATAGCAAATAATGAATACCAAACTTATTAAAAATGATCAAACCTTTTACTTTTTTACTAGCATTAGCACTTACCTCATGCAATAACCCCATTAAGGATAAAATAACTGATGGAGAAAAATCTAATGAAAAAGTTGTAAGTCCTGAAGAAAGTACAGTTCATGATTTACCTAAAGATCTGAATGAAATTTCGGGGATTACATTTCTAAACGATTCTGTATTGCTAGCAATACAGGATGAAGAAGGAATACTTTTCTATTATAATATAAACCAGAACAAAATCATAAAAAAACAAAGCTTTGCAGATAATGATGATTATGAAGACCTGGTAATAGCAGGTAATGATATCTATACTATTACCAGCAAAGGACTTATTCATCAGATCAAAGATTTCGAATCAGCAAAACCGGTCATCAAATCATTTAAGACGGCGTTTTCTGCAAAAAATGATATTGAAGGACTTGCTTATGATGTTAAAAAACATCGTTTGCTTATTGCGCCAAAGGAAGCCGGACTGGATAAGGACAAAACAACTAAGGAAATCTACGCTTTTGACCTCAAAACAATGACCCTGCAGTCGGCTCCCGTGTATACCATTCATCTGGCTGAAATAGAAGCACAGTTTAAGGGAGATGCTCTGGAGGAAAGTTCAAAGAAATTCCTAAAAGCACTGGGTAATCAAAATATGAGCAAGGTTTTTCGTTCATCCGCCCTAACTATGAATGAAAAAACAGGAGAAACATATATTCTTTCAGCAATTAACGGACTTATACTTGTTTTAACTCCTGAAGGTGTCATTAAAAAGCTTATTCAACTTTCCGGCCCTGAGTACAAGCAACCTGAAGGGATTGCTTTTTCACCTATGGGTAAGCTTTACATTTCCAATGAAGGAGGTAAATCAGGAATCGGAAATATCATCGAGCTTCAACATGAGAACTAACTATTTAATTGTAACCCTTTTCCTGGTTAACACAATACTGCTGAATTCCTGTACGAGCTTAAAGCCCTATTATGATAAAACCCAGCGGGGTTGGGAAACTGCAAACAGCCCTGATACTTTAAAGCTAAAATATTCTGTTTTCCTAATAGGGGATGGTGGTGTTCCCGAAAAGGACAGACAGGAACCGGTATTAAAGCTTTTGCAAACCCAGATATTTAATAAAGATACTACAAGGATCCATTTTGTTTCTGACACAGGAATAGTAAATAATTCTCATCCCGAAGATGTAGTCATCTTTCTTGGTGATAATATTTATGAGACCGGGTTACCTGAAACAGATGCCCCTGATCGTGAAGAAAAAGAGCGCAGGATCAAAGAGCAGATGAACGTAGTAAAAGATTTCAGGGGGCGTAAAATATTTGTACCAGGGAACCACGACTGGAACGAAAGCCGTACCGGCGGCCTGGCTGCAATAAACCGGCAGGAGGAATATATTGAACAATATCTTAATTCTGGTGATGTATTGATGCCCAGCAATGGCTGCGGTGGTCCGGTTGAAATCCAGCTGAATAATGACCTGGTTGTGATTGCGATCGACTCCGAATGGTGGCTCACAAAGCATGAAAAATCACTTGCACCCGACAATGGCTGCACTACCTCCAGCAGGCTGGAAGTAATACAGCAGATTCAGGATATAATTCTCCGCAATAAAGGAAAGAATATTATTCTTGCACAACATCATCCACTGTTCAGTAATGGCAGGCATGGGGGTTATTATACCCTAAAAGACTATCTGTTTCCCCTTACTCTGGTAAGAGATAATTATTACATTCCATTGCCCATAATTGGTGCTATCTATCCGCTCATGCGACAGTATGGGGTATCAAGGCAGGATCTTTCAAATAAAGATTACCAGCAACTCAAAAGGGGACTTTTATCCATTTTGGAAGAAGAGCAAAACATAGTAATTGCCAGCGGACATGAGCATGCCTTACAATTTAATAAGTACAAGGATATAAATCATATTGTAAGCGGTGCCGGGGCAAAATCATCGTCAATGACAAAAGGGAATAATGCATTATTTTCATATGGTGGAGGAGGAATGAAGGGTTTTGCGAGATTAAATTATTACAATAATGGCCAGGCATGGCTCGAATTCTGGGAACCTGTTGGAGATGGATCTACAGGTAAAATAGTTTACAGGACTCCGCTATATGCCATACCGGCAAAAGCAGAAGAAAAAAGTGCAGAGGAAAAAATAATAAGCTATGCCGACAGCAGCAAAACAATTATAGCTGGCGATGCGTTTAAAGCAGGCAAGTTTAAAAGATATCTCTTTGGAGAACATTACAGGGATACCTGGGCAATTCCAATTAATGTGAAATATCTTGATTTAAAAACATTCGGTGGAGGTTTAACTCCTATTAAACTTGGGGGTGGCAAGCAAACCACAAGCCTTCAGTTACAGGGTGCAGACAAAAATGTGTATCAGTTTCGTACCGTAGCGAAAAATCCTGCAGCATTATTGCCTGAAGGATTTTTAAAAACATTTGCCGAAGATCTGATACAGGATCAGATCTCTTCAGCTCATCCATATGGCGCTTTAATGATACCGGATATGGCCAAAGCAATTGGAATATATCATACTAACCCGGAATTGGTTTACATGCCCTACTCCACCCTACTTGGGCCTTATATACAACAGGTTGGGGGTAAACTGGGAATCATTGAAGTAAGACCTGATGAAGACCTTTCTGATTTCAACTCGTTTGGGAATGCGAAAAATGCCGTGGGCACCCCAAAATTGTACGAGAAACTTAGGAAAGACAACGATAATGAAATTGATCAGATCATGTTCCTGAAATCCAGGCTTTTTGACATTCTGATCGGCGATTGGGACAGGCATGAAGATCAGTGGAGATGGGGTGAATTTGAAAAAGAAAATGGAGTCCTTTACCGCCCAATACCAAGAGACCGCGATCAGGCCTTCACCAAATTTGACGGACTGATTCCTGGTCTGATTACAAAGGTATTACCTGACATTCAATCATTTGAAAGCAAAATAGGAGAGCCCGCGAAGCTTTCCATTGCCTCCAGAAATCTCGACCGAAATCTGCTCAATGAATTATCATTTGAAGACTGGAAAAGGATAACAATTCAGCTACAAGCGGATCTTAGTGATGAAATAATTGAAAGAGCGGTAAAGAAAATGCCTGCAGAAGTATTTAATGAAGCAGGTGCAGAAATTATAGCCAAACTTAAATCCCGGCGCGGACAATTGCTTTCAGTGGCAAATGAATATTATAAAGTATTGGCTAAGGAGGTTACTGTGATCGGCTCAGATAAAAAAGAGTTCTTTAAGATCGAACGGTTTGAAACAACAACCAGACTTACCATTCACAAGATCGATTCAAATGATCATGTGAGCCGTCCTTTATATTTCAGAACGTTCGAGAATTCTGAAACCAGTGAGCTTAACCTGTTTGCTTTAGACGGACGTGACAGCATACTGATAACTGGTTCTACCGGAAGCGGGGGTATTAAGGTGCGTGTGGTTGGAGGAGAAAAAAATGATGCCTTTATTGATAATTCAAGTGGTGGCAGAACATTTTTCTATGATCTGAAGACTGAAGACAACATAATAAAAACTGGCCCAAACACCGCACTACGCCTGTCTGATGAAACTTATGTAAATGAATACAAAGAAAACACCTTTTACTATGATAAAAGCGGAATAAAGCCCTCATTGGATTATAATGCTGAGGATGGACTTTTCCTTGGCGGAGGATATGGAATGAAACATTATGGGTTCAGAAAATTTCCATACAGCTATGACCAGAGCCTGACCGGAAATTACGCACCTAAAACAAGAGCCTATTCCCTCCGTTATGATGCAAATTTTTATTCATTGTTTGCAAGAGACATGGATGTGGTTTTAAAGGCTCATTTAAATGCTCCAAAATATACTTCCAATTATTATGGAGAGGGAAATTCTACAGTAAATATTGATGATAATATCGATTACTACAGGATCCGAACCAAAAATCTGAGCATTTCAGCATTTCTTCAATACCGGTTTACAAACGCATTCAAAGTAGGGATTGGTCCAGGATATGAATTCTTCAGGGTTGAAAAGCCTGCCGACCGGTATGTCAGTACTCTCTCTTTTCCCGATAGGTTAGACATTGAACAGCCTTCCCGCTATGGCACGATCCGAAGCTATGCTAACATTGATTTCGTTAATGATAAATTGTTCCCTACCTCTGGTGTTCGCTGGAAAAACGAAATCAATTTTTTCAATGAACTTGGAAACACTAAGAACCGTTATATGCAATTAAAAACCGATTTGTCATTTTATGCTACACCTAATTTTAATTTTCCGGTAACTGCAGCAATAAGAATCGGTGCATCTGCAAATATCGGCGATTATAAATTCTTCCAGGCGAATTCTTTAGGCAGCAATACAAATTTAAGAGGCTTCCGGAATAATCGCTTTTCAGGAAGGTCATATCTATATCAGAACACCGAAGTACGGTTTAAAGTCGCCCATTTCAGAAACTATGTTTTTACAGGAGATATGGGACTGTTCGGGTTTTTCGACTCAGGCAGGGTATATTCCGATCTTCCTGATAGCAGCACCTGGCACAAAGGATACGGCCCGGGAGTTTGGCTTAACCTCTATAATAAGATTTTGGTGTCAAGCGGATATGGCTTCTCAAAGGAAGGGCATTACCTTACACTTAAAACAGGCCTGTCATTCTAAACTAATTAAGCCAGGTCAAATAAAAAATGCACCATGAAAATGGTGCATTTTTTATTAATAGGCTAATATAATTTATTTTGACTTTACCCTTGCAGTAGAGTTAGTCTTCTCGGCTAGTTGCAATGCATTATAAGCGTTTACAATTCCACCTGAAACAGAAATCTCACTCAGCAACACTTTTTTGCTATCACCCTCTTCTTTAATTTTAACTTTCTGATCTACCTTTACAACAGAATTCATTATAATATCCTTAATCTGCACCGCAGTAAAGTGTGGGTAGTGCGACCAGATCATTGCAGCAAGACCAGAAACAACCGGCGCAGCCATACTGGTACCATCATTCTCTTTATAAGTTGAACCAGGCATCGTAGAATTGATTTTAACACCCGGTGCAAACACATCTACTGTTTTACCACCATAATTAGAAAAAGAAGCAACAAGTTCTTCATCATTCTTCCATCCCGATGCCCCTACCTCTATCCAGCCCTGAGCAGTACCCATTGTAACACCAGTGCTGTCGCTGAACAAACGGTTGGGAAAATTATCTTCTTTTTCAGTATTCTTACCATCATTTCCGGCTGCATGTACCAGTAGTACACCTTTAGAGATCGCATGCCTAACAGCCTCATCAACTACTTTCTTATCCCAGGCATAAGCCTTTCCGAAGCTCATATTGAGAATTTTCGCTCCATTGTCAACAGCATAACGGATAGAATTGGCAACATCTTTGTCGCGCTCATCACCATCTGGAACCGTACGGATTGCCATAATTTTCACATTATCAGCAACTCCCTTAATACCTAAATCATTACTACGTATTGCCCCAACTATCCCGGCAACATGAGTACCATGTTCAGCATCCGGTCCTTTCACATTATTATTTCCATAATATCGCTCATTGCTATTGGCATAATCATCACCAACTGAATCCTTCCTTGGATCAAAATCAACATTCAGGTGGTATTTTACCTGGGTATCGTAATACTTAATACCATCTTTAAGCTCATCGTAGAATTTTTTGAAATCACGTTTCTTCAATTCAGGCTTAATGAACTTAACCACTTGTGATTCTACATCATTTGCGGTCTTATAATCTCCAAAATCATCTGCAGTAGGGTTATCCTTACCCATCTTGGCAAGGATTTCATCCAGATATTTCTTGATCATAGTTGTGTTCTGCAGTCCGATTTGAGCAGATTGCAATTTTGACATATAATCAGTCACCAATTTTTTATAGGTCTGAAATTCCTTTCTTTCTTCTTCAGTAAAAGGGGTAGAATTCAAAGCAGACGCATATTTCGGCTGCAGTTTATTGATAAGACGGATAACCTCCATATTATCATAATGGATATTGGCTTTAGGAGAACCTATAAAATTCCAGCCGTGTATATCATCGATATATCCATTTTTATCGTCGTCGATACCATTCCCAGGAATTTCTTTCTGGTTAGTCCACAATACCTTTTTGAGGTCTTCATGTTCAGTATCAATACCCCCATCAATAACTGCCACAATAATTGGAGATGATCTTTTACCTTTCAGAATTTCCGTATAGGCCTTTTCTGTACTGATCCCAAAAACACCGTCAGATTTTAAGTCGAGGTTTTGCCAGTTTGCGACAGGAGACTCTTCCTCAGCACTTTGGGCAAATGAGATAAGAGGTAATGCGAATATCGCGAGAGTATATAATATTTTATTTAATGAATTCATTTTTCTCTATAAATTAAAATTCTATGTTCAAGATAACGAAATATTGTGCCTAATGTTATGATCAAGCTAATCAAACTAAAATAATACAAAAAACCTTTCGGAAAGAAGTATTCTTAGGATTATCTATTTAATTACGGAAAATTAGTGTTTTAGTGATAGAGATAAAAGAAAAAAAGGCATAAGAATCAATTCACTTCTATAATAAGAACCCTGATATTTAAACTAATCGGAGAATTAAATGAAATTAAACTAAAAAGAGTAATTGCCTATTTTGAAAAGCAGGTTCAGTGTCCTATGGTACTGTTAGCCGGTCCTGAATTCGTCAGGGTGACAATTAATCGAACTAAATTATATTGTTTTTACTACTTTCAGCATTTTACTAATCAGGGAATCATCTATAAATGCCCAATATTTCCTTTGATCACGCCCGGTCCAGGTAAAATGACTATGAAAATCAAAAATATGGACATCCTTATCTTTTCGGTAGATCAGGTTTTTCTCTGATTCTTTGCTGACTATAATTTGCTTAAATAAAACAACCTGACATTCATAATCTTCAGTTGAATAATACTTCTTCAACTCTGACAAATGTATAAGGAGCAATTCCAAATCACTGTCTTCACAAACTCTATGGTGATACAGAAGTATGTATTTTCGTTTACCTAACAATTCCTTTAATTTGTGTGCCCGCTCAACTACCTTTTGCCAGTACTTCTGATTTTTAATAACATCCTGACTTGGGAATTCAATGCCATTTTCATGTAAATGATGATACCTATTTTTAAGGATCAGATCAGTTTTAAGTCGGGGGACAGGTTTTCCATTTAAATCACCGTACTTGAGAAATTCACCGCTTACAAAATTTTCATAGTTGTTTCTCTCCAGATCCAATATATACTCAATATTAGATCTGCAATGTGAAAATGGTGTTGTGAAAGACTTAAGACCGTACCTGCTTAAAATATTATCAGTTAAACAGTTTTCACCAAATGAAAGGTATATTCTATTTGTTCTTCTTCTATGAAGGATATTAGATATTCCATGAAACAAATAGGATAGAAACATGAATTGTAATTAATTGGAATTGGCAAGATTCAGATTATTTATCAAACCTAACAAATTGTTTCATGATTTGCATCAGAATGACACTCACTTTTCTGAGTGTTTGGGTCTTTGGGAGTATGAGGTCGCGGCATGCGCCACGAGGACAATCAGCGTTTTATTATTGAAGAGATGCTCCACCAAATGACTGTCATGGCGGGCCTGACCCGCCACCTCCACAATTTACTGCGTCTTTGCGAGCAATAAATTAGGCGGTCTTAGTTTTTGTCTATTCTATAGTCATCCGATAACCTATCCGGATGTAGTTTTGAAAGAGTAATAGACAATGAAGCAGGATTTTGTCCCCCTTTGGAGGGGGGAGCGAAAGCCCTGAGCGGAAGCAGGGGGAGGAAATTGTATCGTCCTAAAAAAAGTTTACAGTTTTTGATTTAATCCTGAATTGGATTTACAGGAAGCTTATTGTCCTAAACTGGGTTTACAATTTTAGTATTTTTATTATAATAGTTTTTCCATAGT